>JAYOKZ010000009.1:0-17459 GCA_038120095.1 Gemmatimonadales bacterium | reverse complement strand
CCTCGGGATGGTGATCACATGGAGTGTCCTGCGGACCGGCTCGATCTGGATTGGCGCCTTGATGCACCTCCTCAACAACGGGACGATCGTAGTGCTCGCCTCCATTCCGGCCCTTGGAGACCTTTTCTCCGACCCCGATCGACCTCCCCCCCTCTGGCTCATGCCGCTTGCTCTAGTGATCTTCGCGGCCGGAGTTCACGCGCTCCGTCTGATGACCGATCCCCCGGTGCACGGGCTTGAAGCCCGGGAACCGAACGTACCCTCTCCAGAGACACCATGACCGACCTGAAGCCAATGCCCGGCGCCACGCACCTCGAATGCACCGGAACCGGAGAGGAGGTCGAAAGCGAACAGCTCATCGGCCTGTCTGCCGCCGGAAAGCCTCTGTTCGCTCGCTACGATCTCGATGCCATCCGCTCCGGATTTCAGATGTCCGACGTGGCGTGCCGTCGTGCGGATCTGTGGCGATACGCGGAGGTGCTTCCCGTTCGAGATCCTGCCAAGCGGGTCGCGCTCGGCGAGGGCTGGACGCCGCTCATCGAATCGACCCGGACCGCCGATCGCCTCGGTGTCGCCCGCGTCTGGATCAAGGACGAGGGGCAGAACCCCACGGGAAGTTTCAAGGCCCGGGGACTCGGCCTCGCCGTTTCTCGCGCACTGGAGCTGGGTGCGGAAGCGCTTGCCCTGCCGTCCGCCGGCAACGCCGGTAGTGCGGCCGCAGCGTACGGAGCGGCGGCCGGTTTGCCGGTGCATGTCGTCGTCCCGACGGACACACCCGCCCCGATCCTGGAGGAGATGCAGGCGCTTGGAGCACATGTGCAGCTTCTCGACGGCCTCATCAGTGATTGTGGCAAGGTGGTCAGGAAGGGCGTCGAGGAACATGGATGGTGGGACCTCTCTACGTTGAAGGAGCCCTATCGCGTAGAGGGGAAGAAGACGATGGGCTATGAATTGGTGGAGCAGCTTGGGGGCCGACTCCCCGATGCCATCGTCTATCCGACGGGTGGTGGGACCGGATTGATCGGGATGTGGAAGGCCTTCGACGAAATGGAAGCCCTGGGGTGGATCGGGTCGGAGCGGCCCAAGATGTTCACGGTGCAGGCAGCAGGTTGTGCGCCCATGGTGCGTGCCTGGGAACAGGGTGAGACCCACGCTGAGATGTGGCAGGGTGCGGAGACGTATGCCTCGGGGCTGCGCGTACCGGGTGCAGTCGGAGACTTCCTGATTCTGCGTGCACTGAGAGAATCGGGTGGCGGGGCCGCGGCCGTGCCGGATCACCTGATGGCGGATTGGGTGGCGAAACTCGGGGCCGACACCGGGATTTTCGCTGCGCCTGAGGGCGGGGCGACGGCAGCGGCCGTTCCGATGATGATGGATCGCGGCCTCATTTCGCCGGACGACGAGGTCGTCCTGTTCAACACGGGAAGCGGTCTGAAGTATGTCGGCATGACGCCCATCGACTGACGATCATGCTCGCCCTGTTCTGGTCCGCCTTCGGTGTGCTTCTGGCCTTGTTGGCCTTTCTGGCCGGGTATCGAGTTCACCTACGTCGGGCCGATCTCGCGGGATCTCGTCGCCCCGTGCTAGACGACGCGGCGGTCGACCGCATCATCGAATACGGGGAGATCTTCATCGACGAAGATGATCCACTCGATCTCGACGGTATCGATGACGAGGAGAGGCGCTTCTGGTCGGAGAGTTGGGACGAGCCGCGGGGTGAATGGTGATCCCGTACGTCCTATCGAGAGAACCGGTAATAGACTTCCGGGAGGGGAACGAGCCGACGGTTCAGGGGCAAGGTGTCATCCGGGTCCGATCGTTTGACCCAGAGGCCCCTGCTCACGTTGATGACAACGCCGGTCGCGTGACGTCCGGAAACGGCCCAGTCGAGGCCCACCGGCACCCGCGCTACGAGGGCAAACCCGGTCCGCTCTCCTGCGACAGCCGGGCGGGCGGAAGCCAGCCAGAGTCCTGCGCCCACGACACCTCGGACATCGGCGGCGCCCATGTATTGGCGGATGGTCGTCGAGATGCTGATGTCCCTAAAGGACCATGTCCCGATGCTGACGTCCACGCTCCGGGCGTCACGAAACCACTCGACGGTCAGGGCGACCGCACTGATCCCACCCAGGGCAAAGCCGAGCCGCACACCGTCGCCTGCGCCGGGGCGCTGCGCGGAGAGTGGCCCGGAGAGGACCGAGCAGAGCAGCAAGGGAAGTGCGAGGGTCCGGATCACGGTGGATGTTCTCCTGGGATGATCGACCTCTCGGGTCGGACGATCACGCGCGGTGGCTCGACTCGTCGCCGGAGTATAGAAAGGTCGACTCGGCGGGTCCACGGACGCAGCCCACTCTGCTTCGCCTTTCTTGTTGCGCTCCTGGGAGGATGTGCTCCTCCGGATCGTCCAACCATTCTGACGCTTGCAGCGCCGGACGACCTTCTGCACTGGCTCCAGCCGGACTCGGTGCGCTCCGTCGAACTGCACCCGGGCGTCGTGTACCGGTATTTCTGGACGTCACGTGGACCATGGGCGGTCCACCTCGTGCAGGCTGCGGCCCGAAGTCGCTGTGACCTCGGCTTCAGGGTGCTTCAGGCCAGCGGGCGCGAAGATGGGGACGGTGGCCGCGAACGTGTATCGAGCATGGCTGCGGATGCTGGCCAGCCTGTTCTGGCGGCGATCAATGCCGACTTCTTCACGGCCGATGGGCAAACCGTGGGCGCTGAAGTGGTCCGGGGAAGAGTGTCGGCCGTCGCGGGAAGGCCCACCTTCGCCTGGAAGTCGGGAGCAGAGCCGTGGCTGGGTGTCGCCCGTCCGGAGGGCGAGTTCCTGGCGCTGGGCTGGGCTGTTCCTCTTGACGGCGGGGATGGTCGGACCGAAGCCGTGGGGGGCTTTCCCGATCTGATCGATGCGGGTCACCGTGTGGGCGACCTCGAAGTCACCTCACGACCCTCGTTCGCAGCAGCGCGACATCCGCGCTCAGCGATCGGCTATGATTCGTCTTCTGGACACGTGTGGCTTGTTCTCGTCGACGGGCGGCAACCCCCGCACTCGGCGGGAATGACGCTGCCCGAGCTCGCCGAACTCTTCGAGGCTCTCGGTACCGACGAGGCGATCAACCTCGACGGTGGGGGTTCGAGTTCCCTGGTTCTTCAGGGCATGCCGGTCAATCGACCGTCGGATGCCACGGGCGAGCGGGCAGTTGTAAACGCACTTGCGCTCGTCACGAATGCGGGGCAGTGCACCACACCCTGAGGACTCGCGCTCCCAGTCAGCGGTTCGCCCACGTCACGCCTACGCCGATCCGGAATGTCCGGCTCGGGCCAGGCTCGAAGAATCGACTCCCAAAGGCGTTGGGAACCACGGAGGCGTTGTAATCCGCGTCGGTGAGGTTCTGGATCGAGACGAATGGCGCGAGCAGGAAGCGACCTGTGTCGATCTCTTCGGATCCGACCCTGAGGTCCGTGATGAAATAGGCCGGCGATTCAGCCGAGTTGGCGTCATTGACGGGAACCACATCCTGCCAGAGTCCGCGTAGCTCGACGTAGGCGGCCGGGAGTTCCCAGCTGAGCACGGCGTCGAGGCGTCGAGGCGCCAGTCCGGGGATCATATTCCCGGAAAAGTTGTCGTTGGCGTCGGTAACAAAGGCGTCGTACTCCGCACTCACTTGCGTGTACGCGATCCGGCCACTCACGACTTCACCGAGGCTCATGTCGGCTGACAACTCGAAGCCGGCGTGATGGGATTCCGCAGAGTTTCGGAAGTAGGTGCGCCCGGGATCACTTGCGACCTCGAACGGTACGAGCCCGTCTGCGATTCTCGTGTGGAAGAGCGAGATCTCCAGACCCAACGAGTTGCTGAGAACCGTGCGCGCCCCACCTTCGAGGGTGGTCCCACGCTGGGGGTCGAGGTCGGGGTTGAAGCCTCCCGCTCCTGACGGGCGGTTGGCGAGCTCTGTCGTCGTGGGAGTCTCGAACGAACGACCTACCGAAGCAAAGATCTCCGAATTGTCGCCCACCCGCATCACTGCTCCGAGAGAAGGGCTGACTGCGCGCATCGAGCGCTCCCCGGAGTCATCCGGGTCACCAGCGGCAAGGAACTGGTCCGTGGCGCTGAAGCTGATGTTGTCGAACCGGAGTCCTGCAAGGAGGGAGATGCGGTCGGCAGCGTCGAGTCGCCCCTGTGCGAACACTCCAGCTGAGCCGACGTCCTCCAGCTGATCAAGGATCCGATCTCCCGGGTCGCCGCCATTGTTCTGGAAATTCAACCGGTCGTCACGTTGACGTTCCACCTCGAAGCCAACGCCCCATCCGAAGGTGGTTCGGTCATTCAAGACGGCATCTCCCCGAAACAGGGTCCGGATCCCCCCAGCGTTCCGCGTGAGGTCGACCACTCGCCCCGGGATTGGGTTGAAGAGCTCACGCCGGACACCCCACAAGGCGAACTCGCCATCGAGGGCCCCCATGGAACCTGTCCACGACGCCCCCACCTGGCCCTGACGAACGTCCTTGATGGCCCCGCTTCGCACATTGAAACCCCATGCCGCACGGTTCCCCTCATCGAGGACGGCCTGGGGCAAGGAGCCGGGGTTCTCGGCGTCCAGGTCCATCCCATTCGTGACCACACGGAGCACGCCCGATGCAAGGGGGAAGGTCAGAGTGCCATTGACTACGGTGCGGCTTGCCGCGCCATACGCGGTGCCATCGTCGGCTTCCGGGTCTCGACGGTATCCATCGAAATCGGTGGTGGAGAAGCCGATCCGATAGCCGGCCTTTCCAGTCGTTCCACTGGCGACCCCCTGGAGAGTCCACATGGCGTGGGAGACATCGTCTCCGCCCGCCGAACCTGTCGATGTACCCAGTGAGCCACCTGTCCACCGCATGGACACGGTAGCAGGCACGTCGGAAGGGTCCGTGGTTCGGAAGTGTAGCACGCCCCCCGCCGCGTTCCCGTAGAGTGAAGCGTTTGGTCCGCGAAGCGCTTCCACCCGGCCGAGGCCGGACAGATCGAGGTGGTCCAGTGTCGCTTGACCGTCGGGAAGGGTCGCAGGGATTCCATCCACGAGAACGCGGATGCCCCGCACGCCGAATTGGGATCGAGGTCCGAAGCCGCGGACAGCGATCCGCTCACCTACTGCGAAGTTGAAGCGGTTGTGAATCTGCACACCGGGCACGGCACGCACCGCCTCTTCGATGAACGCGGACGCGGTGGCCCTGGTCAACTCCGGTCCGGTGAGAACAGAGACAGGGTAGGGTGCCTGAGTCCCGATCGCGCTGGGCAATACGCGTACCAGGATCGGATCCAGTACGACGGCTGAGTCGGGATCCTGAGCCGCGACAGGAGCAGCCAGGACCGTGAACAGAGCGAGGAAGGCTGACGGCAGGACGAGGAGCTTCGGACGTGTCACGGAAGGTGCACCGGTGAGGTGGAAGGAGTGCATGAAGACAACGTAAGGGCCTACCGCTAGCTTGCCGATATGTGCCCGACCTCCGCCACGGTGACCCCGGTCAGAGAACTCGAAGCGCGCCGTCTCGCGGTGTTCGAGGCACTCGGGGACGGGGTCATGGTGTTGCCCGGAGCGGCCATTCAATTCGCGTCTCGGGACACGGAGCGCCCGTACGTTCCGGACCGCGAACTCTTCTACTTGACGTCCCTCGTGTCACCCGGGTGCGTCGCTGTTCTCCGTGGCGGGGCGGAACAGCGTCTGGATGTCTTCTCCCCACCGCGGGATCCCGACGCGGAACTATGGTCCGGACCCCGTCTTGACCCCGACGATGTCTGCCGGGTCTCCGGGGCGGACGACGTTCATCCGATCGAGAAGCTGGCCTCTCTGCTGCCTGGCATGCTGGAGAGTGCGGACCGAATACACGCGCGCCTGGGTGCGGCGAGTCAGATCGATCACATCGTGGTTGACGCGCTGCGCCATGCGCGCTCCAGGGGGCCGCGGCGTGGTACGGGCCCGCGTGGGGTCACGGATCCCGGCGAGATCCTCGATGAGCTGCGGCTGCGAAAATCCGCGTACGAAGTCGATTTGATCAGAGCGGCATGCGATGTCACGCTGGCCGGTCATCGGGCGGCTGCCCGGGTAATCGCCGAGGGAGTTGGCGAGTGGGTCGTCGAGGCCGAGCTGGAGCGGGGGTTCCGGGCGGGCGGTGCGACCCGACCGGGCTTCGACTCGATCGTCGGTGGAGGGGACAATGCGTGCGTGCTGCACTATGTCGCGAACAATGCAACGATCCCCTCCGGGGGGCTCGTACTCGTCGATGCCGGGGCAGAGTGCGGGTTGTACAACGGAGATGTGACGCGGACGTACCCGGCCAACGGACGATTTCGTGCCGAGCAGCGTGAGGTGTACGAGTTGGTAGATCGGGCGCGCCGAGCAGCCATCTCGGCGATCGCGCCCGGGGTTTCGATTGCCGAAGTGCACGACGCGTCCAGTCGCGTGCTTACCGGGGGACTCGTCGACCTCGGCATCCTTTCTGGCGACGTCAGTGAGCTCATTGAGGAGGGTCGCCATCGGGATTTTTTCCCTCACCAGACGTCACATTGGCTCGGTCTCGATGTACATGATCCCGGAGACTACGAGCTCGAAGGCCGATCTCGGGCTCTCGAGGTCGGCATGGTGCTGACCGTCGAGCCGGGACTGTACTTCCGCCCTCAGCTCTGCAAGACCGGGGCGAAGACCTGGTCCGGGATCGGGATCCGGATCGAGGACGACGTGGTCGTGACCGACGATGGAGCACACGTCCTGACCTCTGGTTTGCCAACGGCGATCGACGAGATCGAGGACATGGTCGGCCAATGAGCGCTTTGGTCGAGGCGTTGCGAACGCCGGGGCCTCTCGTGACGGTCGAGCTTCGCCCGCCACGCATGGATCTGTCGGGCGAGGACGGGATGTCCGCCTGGATCGACCTTCACCACACGCTGGGGCGCATGACGCGCGCGGGCCGTTTCGTGTTCCTGACGGACAACGCCGTGGGAGCGGCCGAAGAGGAAAACCTGGCGCACGTAGGTGGAAATGTCGGTGAATCGGTCGATCTTGCCCGCATTGTCCCGATCCTGACCTGTAAGCACACGCTCGAATATTGCGAGACCTTCGCGGTTCGGGCGCTCTCCGATGGCTTCGAGTCGCTGACCGTTCTGGGTGGTGATGTCTCGGTCCCGCCTCCGAGATGTGTGCCGCACGGGCGGGATCTTAGGGAGATCCTGACGCATCGCCTGCCGGCTCTCGTGCTGGGCGGATGGGTGAATCCGCATCGATCTCCTCGGGAGCAGGTCCGTTTCATCACCGCGCCGGATGCGCACGCGCAATACGCCCTCAGTCAGGTGGTGTCACACCATTCGATCGAAGCCGTCGAAGGCTTCCTCGAGGAAGCCGATCGAGCGGGATCGCGCAAGCCGGTGGTGTTCGGCGTGTTCTTCTACCGCTCCGCCAACCCGCGAACGATGTCGACGCTCGGGTCCTTCTTCCCTGTTCCGGCGAGGGAGATTCAAGCCGAGTTCGAGGCGGGTGCAAGCGCCGAGGAGATCTGTGCGCGGAGCATCCGGGCGTTGCGCCAGGTCGGGGCGGAAAAGATTTACGTCAGCAACCTCGGTGAACGAGATGCAGACCGGAGGCTGAGAAGGATCCTGGACCGAGTCTAGGCGATCCTATCCTTCAGGCAGTGGCGCGGACGCCACTCTCACGCAGGACCCTCAGGGCCACATCGACGTTCCGATAGGGCGCGGCCAGGTGGAAGCCGCCAACCATACACCGAGTCGCCTCGATCATCTCCAGCGCAATCGCTACGCCTTCCTCCATCTCCGCATCCGGCCCCGACGCGTGCGCCACCCTCATGCGGTCGACGAACTCGGCCGGAACGTCCACGCCGGGCATCTCGTTCGCGAGGAACTCCGCGTTGCGCAGACTGATGAACGGCCAGATTCCGGCGACGACCGGGATGTTCGGATCGGTGGCGGCGAGGAAGTCCTCGAGTGCAGGTGGGTTGAACACCGGCTGAGTGACGACGAAGTCAGCTCCGGCATCGATCTTGTACCTGAACCGGGTACGTTCCCTCTCCTGATCCACCGCCCCCTGATTCAACGCCACACCCTGAACGAACTCCGTGGGGCGGCCGATCGAGTTGCCACCGGGATCCGTGCCGCGATTCAGCGCCTGCACGACGTTGGTCAGTCCGATGGAGTCGATGTCGAAAACGACGGTTGCATCGGGGTATGGACCCATGGTCGGGGGGTCCCCCGAGACGATCAGGATGTTCCGAAGTCCGGCTGCCGCCGCCCCCAGAAGATCGGAAATCATGCCGAGCATGTTCCGGTCGCGACACGTGTAATGCACGATCGTCTCGAGGCCTACGTCACGCTCGATGATCAGGGCTGCCGAAAGGGCACCCATGCGACTGCGGGAGTGCGGGCTCTCGACGACGGTGACCGCGTCCACGCCGGATACCTTGAGTTCGCGAGCCGGGCTGGTGACCTCCGATGAGTCCCAGCTGTGCGGGGGGATGAGCTCAACCGATGCAACCATCTCGCCTCGTGCCAGTTTCCGACCCCATGCGGACCGGCGATCGAGAGCAACGGGGTCGATCACGGGTACAGGGCCGCGGTTCTGGTCCCGGATGGTGACGGACGCATAACGCGGCTGAAGAGCCGCAACGGCATCGCGCATCTTCTTCGTGTGGTCCGGCGTGGTTCCGCAGCAGCCGCCCACGAAGCGAACCCCCACGTCGATCATCCGCCGCGCATACTGCGCCATGTACTCCGGGCTGGCCAGGTAGATTTTCCGGTCTCGCACCGTACGCGGCAGGCCCGCGTTCGGCTGGGCACTGAGCGGTAGATCCGTGACCTCTGCCATATCCTCGATCGCGTCCAGCGTGACCGTCGGCCCGACCGAGCAATTCAGACCGATGACGTCCGCTCCGCAGTCCTCCAGTGCGCGTGCGAGATCCGCGGGCTCGGTCCCCAGTGAGGTCTTACCATCAGGACCGACGGTCATCTGAGCGATCACCGGCAGGTCACACGCCGAGCGGATGGCTCGAACGGCGCACTCGAGTTCCCCGAGATCCGAGAACGTCTCGAGGACGAATCCATCGACTCCACCCTCGAGGAGGCCTGCGACCTGCCGCGCGAAGTAGGCCTCGGCCTCGCTGGACGAGGTGGGGGCCCACGGCTCGATCCGGATGCCCAGCGGGCCGATCGCGCCCGAGACGGCGACCACGCGTTCCGCGGGTACGCCGCCGCCTCCGTTGTCGGCGATCACTGCACGCGAGGCAGCATCGACAGCGAGCCGAGCGGCCTGCCTGTTGATTTCTTCGGTCTGATCGTCGAGGCCGTAGGAGGAGAGCTTCACCGGATTGGCGCCGAACGTGTTCGTCTCGAGAATCTCCGCCCCTGCCTCTACATATTCCTCGTGAATACCCCGCACGAGCTCCGGTCGGCTGAGGTTGAGCTCGTCGTAGCACACATTGACGAACACCCCGCGGCTGTAAAGGAGGGTTCCCATGGCACCGTCGAACACATGCACACGACCGTCGGTGATCAGGGATCTCATCGGTCGCCACCGGGCTCATATCCGAGGTTCGGTGCGAGCCACTGCTCGGCTTCCGAGACGGGCCACCCCTTCCGGGCTGCGTAGTCGTGCACCTGATCGCGGCCCAGCCGGCCCACACCGAAATAGCGAGCACCGGGGTGCGAGAAGTACCATCCACTGACCGAGGCGCCGGGCGACATGGCAAAGCTCTCGGTGAGCGTCACCCCGATCGCGTCTTCGACGCCGAGCAGGCGGAAGATCGTGCCCTTCTCCGTATGGTCAGGACATGCGGGATAGCCGGGCGCAGGACGGATCCCCTGGTAGGCCTCGGCGATCAGGGCGTCGTTGGAGAGCGCTTCCTCCGTCGCGTAACCCCAGTACGTGGTTCGAACCCGCTCGTGGGCGTATTCGGCCAGGGCCTCGGCAATACGGTCGGCGAGCGCCTTGGCCATGATGGCGCGATAGTCGTCGTGATCGGCCTCGAATCGAGCAGCCAGTTCCTCTACCTGGCTTCCCGCCGTTACGGCGAACGCACCGACCCAGTCTTCACCCGATCCCGCCGGAGCGACGAAGTCGGCGAGGGCAAGGTTCTGGCGTCCGTCCTTGCCGAACTGCTGCCGCAGCGTGTGGATCGTCGCGATCGGGGCGTGACCGGTGTGAGCCGCCGCGGGCCCATCCATCGTCGGTGGAGCGAAGAGGTGCACGTCGTCACCCTCCGCCGTCGCGGGGAAGATCCCGATGATCGCTCTGGGTTCGAGGACATCGGTCGCCGCCATTTCGTCGAGCAGGGTCGATGCGTCGGTGAGGAGCGAGCGAGCCTGCGTCCCGACGATCTCGTCGTCGAGGATCGACGGGTAGACCCCATGCAGTTCCCACGTCTTCAGAAAGGGTGTCCAGTCGATGTAGGGGCGAAGGTCTGAGACCGTGACACCCTCGATGAGGTGAATGCCGGGTGCGAGGGGAGGGGGAGGAATGTGGTCGTGCCACTGCCCGTCGAACCGACGTCTCCGAGCCTCCTCGATCGAAAGCAACTCCGATCGTTGCTCGCGCCCCGCACGTCGATCGCGGAGCTCGGCGTATACCTGCCGGGTTTCCTGGACGAAACCGGGGCGGCGGTCCTCGTCGAGCAGGGTGGAAACGACGCCGACTGCCCGAGACGCATCCAGAACGTGGACGGTAGGACCCGAGTAGCGCTCCTCGATCTTCACGGCCGTATGGGCGCGGGACGTGGTCGCACCCCCGATCAGCAGGGGGGCATCGAACCCGAGGCGCTCCATCTCCGAAGCCACGTGCACCATCTGGTCCAGCGAGGGAGTGATCAGACCGGAGAGGCCGATCACATCCACCCCGTGCTCCCGAGCGGCCGCGAGGATCCGTTCCGCCGGAACCATCACGCCGAGATCGATCACCTCGTATCCATTACACTGGAGGACGACCCCCACGATGTTCTTCCCGATGTCGTGGACATCTCCCTTCACCGTGGCCAGCAGGACCTTGCCCTTGCCTCCGGCGTCGGCCTGCTCCGCCTCCAGGTAGGGGACCAGGTGCGCGACGGCCTTTTTCATGACGCGCGCGCTCTTCACCACCTGTGGAAGGAACATGCGCCCGGAGCCGAATCGGTCTCCGACCACGTTCATCCCATCCATCAGCGGCCCTTCGATCACGTCGAGCGCTCGAGGCAGCGCGAGTCGGGCGGCCTCCGCATCTTCCTGAACCCACGCATCGATTCCGTGAACCAGTGCGTGCACGAGTCGGTCGCGAACCGAACCTTCGCGCCATGACAGATCTTCCTCCACCCGCCGCTGGGTCGTGCCCGTGCGCTCACCGGCGATGCGGGTGAGTACTTCCGTAGCATCGGGCGTCCGCGCCAGGAGAACGTCTTCCACCGGCCCGAGCAGGTCACCCGGGATGTCGTCGTAAACGGGCAACGCACCCGCGTTGACAATGCCGAGGTCGAGGCCCGCCTCGATCGCGTGATAGAGGAACGCGGCGTGCATGGCCTCGCGGACTTCGGGACTGCCACGGAACGAGAAGGACACGTTGCTGACCCCACCGCTCGTCAGCGCGAAGGGGCAGGCCTCCTTGATCCTGCGAACGGCATCGATGAACCAGAGCGCATACTGGTCGTGTTCTTCGATCCCGGTGGCCACCGCGAAGACATTCGGGTCGAAGATGATGTCCTCCGGTGGAAATCCTTCTTCATGAACGAGGATTCCGTAGGCACGGGCACAGATCTGCACACGTCGCTCCAGCGTGTCTGCCTGCCCCTCTTCGTCGAAGGCCATCACGACGGCCGCAGCCCCGTACCGGCGGACCTCGCGGGCACGCTGTCGAAACGCGTCTTCGCCGTCCTTCATGGAGATGGAGTTCACGACCCCCTTCCCCTGAAGCGTCTTCAATCCTGCCTCGATGACCGCCCAGTCCGACGAGTCGACCATAAACGGAATCCGGGATATTTCCGGCTCCGAGGCGAGCAGGTTGAGGTATCGCCTCATCGCCGCAACGGCATCGAGCAGCCCCTCGTCCATGTTGACGTCGAGGATCTGTGCTCCTCCCTGAACCTGCTGCAGCGCCACCTCCACGGCGGTTTCGTACTCGTTGTCCCTGATCAGTCGGGCAAAGCGACGGGAGCCGGTCACGTTGGTGCGCTCGCCGACGTTGACGAAGAGAGAGTCGGGGCCGATGGAAAGTGGCTCGAGTCCGGACAGTCGGGTGCGCCTGGGCAGGTCCGGCAGCGCGCGGGGTGCCAGGCCTGCCACAGCGTCGGCGATGGCACGAATGTGGTCGGGCGTGGTCCCGCAGCAGCCCCCGACAATGTTCAGGAAACCGGCTTCGGCGAACTCTCGCGTCACGGAAGCCATATGCTCGGGCGTATCGTCGTATTCGCCGAATTCGTTGGGCAGGCCCGCGTTCGGGTAGCAACTCACGGGAACCGATGAAGCGTCCGATAGCTCTTCGAGGAAGGGTCGGAGCTGGTCGATTCCAAGCGCGCAATTCAAGCCGACGGACAGCAGTCCGCGTCGGCGGTCGGGGCCGGGTTGAGCCCCGTGTGCCACCGAATTGTAGAAGGCCGAGGGCGTCTGTCCCGAGAGAGTCCGTCCGCTCTGGTCGGTGATGGTGCCCGAAACCATCACCGGTACGTCCAGTCCCATCTCCTCGAGTACCGTCGAGATCGCGAAGAGCGCCGCCTTGGCATTCAACGTGTCGAATGCCGTTTCCACGAGCAGAACGTCCACGCCTCCACGCAGGAGGCCGCGCGTCTGCTCGGCATAGGCCTCGACCAGTTGATCGAAGGTCACGTTTCGGGCGCCGGGATCGCCCACGTCCGGAGAGATCGAGGCTGTTCGATTCGTCGGACCCAGCGCGCCGGCAACCCAGCACGTTCTTCCCGGTTCCTGCGACTCGACGATGGTGGCGGCCTCGCGTGCCAGAAGCGCGGCGGCGTGGTTCAACTCCTCGGCGATGTGACCGAGGTCGTAGTCCTCCAGCGAGATCCGGTTCGCGCTGAAGGTATTCGTCTCGACGAGATCGGCACCGGCGAGAAGGTACGACGTGTGGATGGAACGGATCACATCCGGCTGTGTCAGGCTGAGGAGATCGTTCGCACCCGTGAGCGGCACGGCACTCGTGGAGAAACGATCTCCCCGAAATTCCGCTTCGGAGAAGTCGTGCCTCTGAATCATGGTCCCCATGGCACCGTCGAGTACCAGGATTCTCTGAGCGAGGGCTCGATCCAGAGCGGCGACGCGCTCGTCCCGAAGTGAGGGCGGCTTGAGATCGTTCACGGTTGAAAACTCCTCCAACGGAACACCGAGCGCGATGCGCCACGGGGTCCCGGCTCTTTAGCTGTTTTGCTGACGCGCAGCACCCCACGCGTCCGACGGGTCGCAATCTGCCTCAAATCACCCGCATCCTCGCTGTCAACGCTACCGCAGTTCGTCGACCAGTTCAACGGTATCGGGGGGAGGGGATGAGGCGGATCTTACGCGGATGCAGGGGCCGGTCATGGGGCAACTCGCTCTAGAGAAAGGCCCGGGGTGCGCTCTCGCTGCACCGGAGGCACTTTTCATGGGTCCTGCCGTGACCGTGCCAGCAAGGTGCAGAGTGCCACGTTCGTTCGAGGGGGGGCGCTGGCCGCCCAGACCGCGGGTCTCGTCCGGTTTCTACAAGGCGCACGGGCTGGGGAATGACTACCTGGTGTTCGAAGGCGGAGACGACCTCGCCCGAGATGCTCCCTCGTGGACGGCGACACCGGAGAACGTAGAGCGTGTCTGCGACCCGCATCGGGGAGTGGGCGCCGACGGGGTCGTGGTGTTGGATTCGGGCAGCCCCAGAGTGCACGGTGGTCGAATTTCCGTGTCCCTGCGGATGTTCAACCCGGACGGTGGGGAGTTCGAGCGCAGCGGGAACGGCCTGCGGGTACTGGCATCATATCTTCTGAAGCGTCATCCGGGCATCGAGATCATCGACGCGGTCATCGCAGGGAGCCGCGTGCGAATGCGAGTGCATGGAAGTAGGGCGGGCACCTTCGACATCTCGGTCGACATGGGCACTGCCCTAACCGGGGCGGCCGCGATTGACGCGGCCCCCGAACTGCTCGCCGGAGCGCAGCCACCCTTCGTAATGGCCGGGCCTCAGGGTGAACCCCTCCATGTCGTTCCGGTCTCGGTGGGCAACCCGCATCTCGTCGTGCTCGCGGAGCCGAGTGCGATGACGTGCTCGGAAGCCGTGCTCAGGCCCCTCGGGACATTCCTCTCCTCTCATCCCTCCATTCGACACGGGACGAATGTGCAGTTGGCTCGGGCAGTGGACGGCCGGGCCGAGGCCTGCATCTGGGAGCGTGGCGTCGGGAGAACGTCGGCATCGGGGACCAGTTCCTGCGCCGTCGCGGTGGCGCTCGTGCTCGCAGGGCATCTGGCCCCCGGCACGATCCTCGTAGAGATGCCGGGTGGTCGGATGCAGGTGACCGTGGATGAATCCTACGGTGTGCAGTTACGGGGCCCGGTGGTGTCGGTGCTCAGTGGTACGCTCGAGCCGGGTCTGCTCGCTACGTTCGTACACGACTCATGAAGACGATCCCTGCCGCGGCGAACACGGCGTTCGGGATCCACGCTGCAGCGAGCGGAGATACGGCTCCGGCCTCCCCGAGGGCGCCCGCGACCCGAAGCAGCATCATGAAGACGAGGACGGTCGCGAGGGAGAGCCCGATTCCGAAGGCTGCCCCTCCACGCTTGCTGCTGGTCGCCAGAGGAGCTCCGAACAGGATGATGATCAGGGTCGTGACAGGAATCGAAATTTTCTGCTCCCGCTTCACGAGCAGCTCGTTCGCATCGCCGCCCGTGCGCTGGATGATCCCCGCCATGCGGTTGATCTCGGCGTAGGTCATCTCATCCGGTTCTGGAGGGACTTCCAGGAGTTCTTCCGGACGCTCCACAAGGTCCGCCATCACCAGTCGGTCGAACTCCAGGGTCATTTCCGTCGTGTCAGTGCTCAGGGTTCGGAGGAAGCCCTGGGCGAGGAGCCACCCTTCCTGCTCGTCGAAGCGCGCTCCCTCCGCAATCACGTGAAGCCCGCTTGCGCGGTCGGAGGGCGGGCGCTCGATGACGATATCGGTCATCCGGCCATCTGAGGCGGTCAGGCGACTGACCTGCCACGACAGGCCATCCTCGGACCGATACACGAAGTCCGACCGCCAGGAGCGTCCGGGTGTTTCCGAACGGAGGATCTGAGCGGAGATCTTGTTGGTACGCGGCACGATTTCAGTGAGAGCGAGGGCGACCCCTGTCAGGATCACCCCTGCCAGCAGGAGTGGTGCCACGAGCCGGTGGAACGAAATCCCACCTGCCTTCGCTCCCACGATTTCGCGGTGCATGGTCATCCAATGGACGGTGAAGACGGTTCCCAGAAGGGCCGAAATGGGGAAGCACCACTGGATGAAGAGAGGGTAGAGGTAGATGTACGACGTGGCGACTTCGCCGAGCGAGAGCCCGCGGTCGATGTACTCGTCAAGGTTCTCCGCGAGATCCCCGAGAACGAACAGGGGGGGGGCGCAGAGAAGAAACAGGCAGAAAAGCAGAAGGAAGTTCTTCAGTACCAGTCGGTCGAGAATTCTCATGGGGAGTCCGCTCCCGACCCGAGTCTGGAGCCTCCGAAGAAGCCGACGATGGCGTCGCCGAGCCCCGACCTGTTTGTCCCCGACGAATGTCCCATTCTTCGGATGAGCACGACGCCCAGCAGGAAGAAGACCACGTTACCGAGCCACATCGTGACCGCGGGGCTTGCGACACGCCGGTCCGCGAGGGCTTCCCCGCCCAGCAGGCCGACATAGTAGATGAAGAAGATCACGGCCGAGGCGACCACCACGAACCCGACGCCCGCGCTGGGGAACCGAAGCGCCAGCGGGGGCCCCATCAGGACGAAGACAAGGCAGGCGATCGCGATAGCGAGCTTTTTGTGAATCTCTACCTCGAAGCGATTCACGGATTGCTGAAGTGCCGCGCCTCGGGCAGCTCGAGCACGCGCCCCGGAGACGACTTGCTGGGTCATCGCGTCGCGCTGGATGTATCGACCCCGCAGATTGGCCCCGATGGCCGTCCGGCTTCCCGCATCACGGGTCATCATCGAATCGGCGTCGGTCGGATGATTGAGGGCGATCCGCACCGCCTGCAGGGTCTGGCTTCGGCTCTCATCGAGCAGAGTGTCGAGTTGTGCCTGCCGGTCAGCACGATTGGTGGTGAGCAGATCGAAGCCCATTTCCCGGTCCGAGCGCTCGGCACCTCCGAAGCGACGCTCCAATTCGTTCCCGACCTCTCGCAGTGGCACGACCTGCTGCTGGAAGTACATGCGTCGGAAGCCACCCACCTCATCGCTCTGCACCTCGTGGACGACGCCATCGTACAGGGTCAGGTAGAGGTCGGTTCGGGCGTCGTTGAAGGCCATCTCCCCCGACTCGGCGTACGTGGTCCTCTGGAGGGAGGGGTCATTGGCATCGTAGATCGTGACATTCTCGAGTTCGTTCGTGTCGTGGTCGATCCGATCGGCAGTCAGGAAGTAGCGATTTACGCCGACCCCCGTCCGTAACTCGTTCACGACCTGCTCACGCAGCTCGAGGGTGGGGCTCTTGCGACCGATGTCGAGCAGGAGGTTCTTTAGCGCGTGATTCGACTCGGGAAGAATGGAGTCGTTGAAGAAGAGCATCACCAGCGTTGCGATGATCCCGAGCCCGAAGACCGGGAACATCATCCTCGCGGGTCGCACGCCGCCCGCGGACATTGCGGTGATCTCGTTCGACGAGGCCATGTCGCTGAATGCGTAAAGCACCGCCACCAGCACCGACATGGGGAGGGAAAGCGCGATCGTATGGGGTAGCGAGAGGACCAGAAACTCGACGATGACCCGCCAGGGGAGACCTTTCCCGACGAGGGAGTCCACGCGCTGTGCAATGGCGTTGATGAACAGGAGACCGGTGATCGCGGACAAGGCGAAGAGAAACGGGCCCAGATGGGCGCGAATCAGATACCGGGGAAGCACTCCCTTGCGCACTTCGGATCTCTCTCTGTCGACGGTGAATCTCGACGCTCGATGGGCGATGGTTCCCTACACCCGCGTTCTTTTCGTGTTCGTGGTGCGACTTGGCTTCGACCCGGGTTTCCCAATCATGCGTTCGACCCACGGCTGCCCCATCGCGTGATACCTCAACTCTGGACCCTCTTCGCGACGTTGGCAGCCGCCGCTCACGCGGGGATCGTGTCGGAACGTGCCCCCACCCGCGTCATTATAACGAACACACCGATCGAGGTCCTCTCCGACACGCTCCTGAGGGCGGATCTCAGCCTGCCGCCCGCATCCGTGGAGTATGGGCTTACCGCCGCGGAGGATGAGGCGCATGTCGTTCTTGGCCTCCGCCGAATCCGCGTCTCAACCCAAGGACTGGGG
>JAYOKZ010000008.1:64016-81560 GCA_038120095.1 Gemmatimonadales bacterium | reverse complement strand
GGACGACGCGAGGTGAAGACAAGGGTTTGGCCGTCACGCGAGAGGCTCGGTGACTCGTCGTAGCTCGCAGCAAAGGAGACCGGCGATGGCTCCGTCCACACACCGCCCTCGAAGCGAGTGGCCAGAATCTGAGGGGGACTCCTCCGCCCCCGCCGGGTGAAATACGCCTCGTGCCCGCCCGGGCTGAATGTGATCCCCTGCTCAAGCATGGCAGTCGAGATGACACCCGACGCAAAAACCTCCGGCTGCGGCACCGATTCGGAGAGCCACTCCGCGGACTGGTTGCTCTCGCACGCCTGCAACAGCAGAGCCGTACACCCCGCAAACAGTACACCCGATGCCGGGGCGCAGACTCCCCGTCGTGAGCATCCCCGACCACGCCACCCGCCGCGGCGGCCACGTGAGAAGACGAACCGTTTCATGGAATCCGGGTGTCGTCGACCTCGGAGCCACCACGACTCCCTTCGCCGGCTTCCACCGCCCGGACCTCCTCCATGACCTCCAGGAGAGAGCGTGGATCCACACTCGTGCGGCCGTAACGCACCACCCAGTGGAGGTGAGGCCCGGTGACCCGCCCGGTGGCACCCACACGGCCCACCGGCTCGCCAGCCGCAACGAAATCGCCCTCTGACACGAGCTGTTCACTGAGGTGGAAATAGGCACTGAGGATTCCGGCGCCGTGGTTCAGATACACGACGTTGCCGGCCAGTAGAAACGGCTGCACCAGAAGTACTTCCCCGTCCGCCGCCGCGACGACCGTGTCACCGCGGGCACCCCGCAGATCGAGCCCCATGTGACGACTGGACACCTGACCGTTGAACACCCGTCCGTCACCGAAACCACTTGTCACCCGTGACTCTCGTGGCATCACGAACTGTTCACCCCACAGGGGTGGAGTGCGGTGAGCCCGTGCAGCCGCTTCCTGGGCACGAAGACGGTCGCGCTCCAGGCGAGCCGCGTCCTCCGCGTCCGGCGGCGCGCCGAACCGGGGCGCCACCCGCAGCTGTTCATGCCGATACGATCCCGGTGTAACAGGGATCACGACTGCGAACCGTTCTTCTCCACCTGCGGCGTAGACCACCCGCATGGTGGCATCCACGCCTTCACCCGCTCCGACCGGTGCGGCTGCGAAGCTCTCGAAGACACCCGCTTCCGACGACCGAAAATGGAGTTCTTCTCCGGCGGCGTTGCCATGCACGCCAATGACCGGCGTGTGCGGCGACGCAGTCACCCGAATCCGGAACAGGGTACCCTCGCCCGGGGAAGCCGGCAGCCAGGAAATGGCGGGGTCCATCATGACAACAGGCGGCTCCGCCTCGGGCGGCTCATACCGGAGCAGGGCCACGGCTGTGAGGAGTGACAGGAGCATGAAGAGGATGCGGCCCATGAGAATCCCTAGCGCGTGCGACCGATCAGACGACCCGGATGAGCCTCTCGACGACCCCTGTGGTCAGCCCTCGCCAGAGTCGCCCTCGGCCGCCGCGAGCTCCACCAGCTGTGTGTGGGCAGCCGTCAGGACATCGCGGAACATGTCGAGAGGAAGCGCTCCCTGAAGCGGGGGCCATCCCAGAACGACGAACGTCGGTGTGCCGCGCACCCCGACCTGACCGGCCAGCGTCGTCGCCGACGCAATCCGCGGAATGCGCTCATCGGCTTCGAGGCACCCATTGAACGTCGCCATGTCGATCCCGAGTTCACTGACCCACTGCTGCACGACCGACTCGGGATCGGAGGAGCTCTTCCAGACTCCCTGCTCGGACCAGACCCGCGCGTTCAACGCCTCAAACGCCTCCGTGCTCTGGGCATAGGTGCACTCTACGGCCTCGGTCACAACGAGCGAGTTCTCGAACATTCCCGTGATGTACGGCACGAACTTCCATTCGACCATCCCGGTTTCGATGAACTCTTCCCGAAGGGCGCCGAAGCTTTCCTCGTGAAACTTCCGACAGTACCCGCACCCGTAGTCGGACATCTCCACGACCTTCACAAGCGCGGTCGTGTCCCCCCGATTGAAGCCGACCTGGGCCACGGAGACGCGCGCGCCCTCGGATGCCATGGCCGGATCCACCGCAAGAGGAGTGGACATCCCATCTCCGGCTGGCTGGGCCAGAAGGCTGCGCGTCAGGTCCTCCGTACCATCGGTCTCGGTGCCCTGAGAGGAGCATCCCGCACTGCTCATCAGCATGACGAGAAGAAGAGCTCGGAATCCTGCGTTCATGAGAGGTCCAGGTTGATGAGTTGACCCATTCCGGCAAGAAATGCCGTCAGACTCGCGAAACGACCCGTAACCATAAGTAAACCGATCACGATCAGCACGGTCCCCGCGATACGCTGCAAGGGTGCCATCCACGACCGCACCCGTGCGCTCGCGGCGAGGAACCCATTGAAGGCAACCGAAGCGAGGACGAAGGGGATCCCGAGCCCGAGCGCGTACGCGCCGAGAAGAACGGTCCCCTGAAACATCGTGGTCTCCAGGCTCGCGAAAAGAAGTATGGAGCCGAGAATCGGGCCAATGCACGGAGTCCATCCGGCACCGAAGGCGATACCGACGATCAGCGAGCCGAGCGCCGACGCCGGCTGAGTTCGCGGTTGCGCACGAAGCTCCCGATACAGGGCAGGGATCCGGAGCACGCCGATGATGAAAAGTCCGAAGATGATCATCACGACGCCTCCGGCTCGATTCACCCATGGTAGCGCTCGCGCCACAGCAGCTCCGAACGAGGTCGCGACAAGACCCATCGTCATGAACACGAGGGAGAAGCCCACCATGAACAGGAGCGAGTGTATCGCAGCTCGCCGGCGCACTGCAGGGATCGGTCGATCCGTCAGGTCGCCCAGGGTCAGCCCCGAGACGAACGCCAGATAGCTCGGAACGACCGGGAGGATGCACGGGGAAAGGAACGAGACGAAGCCGGCCGCGAAGGCGAGTGGCAGCGAGACGTTGATCTCCACCGGGGTCAGGCTCGGTCTGGGCTCGCGTACGGAACGCGATGCACGCGGATCATCAAAGCACGGACTCCCAGTCCGTGATTCTGGCAGCCCCTTCCCGAATGACGGCCGTGCCGACGATGCGGTCATGGATGGCCTGACGGTTGGCGTCCCACCAGACCTGAGCAAAGCCTAGCAGCCCCGTTGCCAGCCCTGCCGCATATCCGCCTGCCCTCTCGAAGGCCGTCCACCACGTGATCGCCTCCCCGTCCAACCGCACGACGCGAATCCCCAGCACACGCTTGCCCACAGTCTGTCCGTTCCACCTCGAGAGCGTCACGGTGGTGTAGAGAGCCGCCCAGCCAAAACCGAACCCGAGATCGTCCAGCCAACGTCGAAGCCATCCCAGCACGCCCCCGCCTGACACCTCCTCGAGATCCTCCCGAGCCGAGACCAGAGCCTCCTCCGTCTCCTCGAGGCGCCGCGCAAGCTGGTCAGATCGCATCTGGAGAACGTTCAGCGTGTCCACGGCAACGACCGGACTCAGCCGACGCTGCAAGGCACCCCGAAACTCCCGATCGACCCCATCCCCGTCGAGAAGCCCCGCGAGGGCAGTGAGCGCCTCCGGATCGGTGAGGCCTGCCACGCGGTCCCGTGCAACCGCAGCAGGATCGAGGTCGGCGACCATTGTGTCGCCGACGACTCCCGCCGCGAGCATCTGGTCGACCCGCGATTCCCAGCGTGGCCGCCAATCGTTGTCTTCCCGCGGAAGGGCCAACAGGGCCGCGCGAACAGGTCCCTCGTCCCACCCCTGGCTTCGGGCCAGGCCCACGAGTTCTCTCGCCAGCGACTCTGCCTCCTTCATCGACGTCGCCTCACCCAGGGAGGCGGCGAGCTGCGCTGCCTGAAGGCCGCTGAACACCATCCCCGCCGACTCCATCGTCCTGGAGACCGTTTCACGGGGCAACTCCGGATCCCCGGGACCCGCGGCTGGCCTCAACGCGATCCAGAGAACGGCCGTCGCAACGGCAATACCGAGCCCCAGGCACCCCACCGACGCACGCATTGCTCGCCCGAACACACCGTTTCGAACCTTTGTACGACTGAATCCAGCCCGCACGAAAAACACGGCTGCCAGGACCCCGAGGATCAGAGCGAAGCTCTGAGTCACGGCTGTGATGACGCCGATCACCAACCCATCGATCAACAAGGCGGCAGCCCTGCGACCGGGTGACGCGAGCGGCATGCCGATGAGGTCTTCGGATACCTCGAATGCGTCCGGCGTAATCAGCGTCCGGGGATCGCGGGGGCGGGCCTCAGTCATATGTCAGGTCGTCAGCGACGCCGCGACCAGAAGACGAGCGCGAGCCCCAACGCCGCACCGATCACCGCCCCGCCGGCGATCGAGCGGAGGGGGGACGAGGTGGAGGTTCGAGCGGCCGATTCGATGTCCCTGCCGTCGACAACCGAGATCCCGTCCCGTTCAACCTCAACGAGACCGTCGACCCCCCGAGAATCATAAACCCCAGTCTGACTTATACTTCCAGACCATCCGCATGCCCCACACTCCAGTTCGCCTCGATCCCTCGCCGTTCGGTTCGCCCACCCTGCCTCTTCCCCACAGCGCGGGCAAGCCCGATGGCTGCCCAACGGAACGAGCGCGCCGTAGAGCGCTCCCTTCGAGAGGTCGAGGTCCTCGGCGATCTGGTTCACACTGCGCGTCGAGGTCCAATACAGTTCATTCGCGTTGGCAGCGACCTCCGGCGTCACTTCCGAGGCGTGCATGACGTCTCCTCCCTTGCCTTGACCATCGCGAGTCGATCACAGAACATAACGTGGGAAAGCCATCCTGCCACCACTGTAAGTGGCTTTCCGACTGTCAGTTCCGCCACACTTCGAATCGCGCGGAAGATCTCCAGTGACCTCTGGTGCAATCAAGATTCCGGTCTCGCACGGCCACCTCGAAGCCCTCGCGAGGGAACCGGACGCCCCCGCACGCGGGGCTGCGATCCTGTGTCACCCGCACCCACTCCACGGTGGCACAATGCATACGAAGGCGGTCTACCGATCCGCGCAGGGCTTTGCGGATGCGGGGCTCGTGACGGTGCGCTTCAACTTCAGGGGAGTGGGCCTCAGCACCGGCAGTCATGACGACGGTGTGGGAGAACAGGAGGACCTGCGTGCCGTACTGGACTGGACGGCCGCGGCGTTTCCCCACCTTCCCCTCATCGTTGGTGGATTCTCATTCGGGTCGATGGTCGGGCTCTCCGTCGGCGCCAGCGACGACCGTGTCGTATCCATGCTCGGACTCGGGCTCCCCGTAGCGCTGGACGATCGCTACGACTACAGCTTCCTCGCAGGGTGCGGGAAACCGGTCCTCGTCGTCCAGGGGGAACAGGACGAATTCGGGGCCGGCCCGGAGGTGGCCCGTTACCTGGAGGTGTTCGGAAACCACATCACGCTCGTCCGGATCGCCGACACGGATCACTACTTCGAAGGGAAGCTGACAGAACTTCGGACCACTGTCTGGGGATACTATGACGCTGGACCAGGAGCGCGGCTTCTGGCCGCCATTTGAACAGGGGGGCACATGCGCAGCAGGGATCGGGTCCTGCATAGCCTCGAGAACGTCTACCGCACGGCCTTCGGTGCCGCGGACGCTGCGGGGGACGCGGAGCGCATGGAGTCACTGGATATGCAGTACCAGCGGGACCAGCTCCAATTGGAGGTCTTGCTGGACATTCGAGACCTGCTTCGGCCGGAACCGGAAGACTCGGCCGACCGCACGATCTCGCTCCTGGAAAAGGCTCACAACATTCGAAAGCTGACAAAGCTCCGCTGATTTGAAGATCTACACGAAGACCGGCGACGCCGGAGAGACCGCCTTGTTCGGTGGCGGGCGCGTTGGCAAGGACCACGCACGCGTCATGTCGTACGGAACGGTTGATGAGTTGAACGCCTCCATTGGATGGGCAGTGACTCAGGTGGTCGACTCGGAGATCCGGGAGCGCCTGCGTCTCCTCCAGCATGATCTCTTCACCATCGGGTCCGAGCTGGCGACACCTCCCCCCGACGATCGGCGACGGCGGCCAGAGGTTCCCATTCTTCCGGTTCAGCGTGTGGGAGAAATGGAGGCGTGGATGGACTTGGCGGACGCTGAACTTCCCGAGTTGCGCGCCTTCATCCTGCCGGGAGGAACCCCGGGTGCCGCGGCGCTCCACATGGCTCGAACGATCTGCCGTCGTGCCGAGCGCGCGGCCGTTCACCTTGCAGGAAGGGAGGACGTCGATGCCGAGGTTCTGACCTACCTGAACCGCCTGTCGGACCTCCTCTTCACGCTGGCACGTCTGGAAAACGAGCGGCACGGCGCCGGAGATGTGACGTGGGAGAAGCCTCAGCTCTGACCGGCCGAGCAGAGCAGATGGCGCGTTCTCTGCGCGCCGCCTTGAAAGCCCCCGGTCACGGCCGGGACGACCGGGACACCATCCTGCAGGCCTTCTCCCTCGCGATGAAGCCTCGCATCGCCGAACTGCCCGACGATCACCACCCGGCCTGGCTGCACCCGGCCCGAAGCGTCCTCATTCTCCTTCACGATGCCACGGGGGTGGACCCCGTCACTCTGATCGTGGCAGCTCTCCATGACTCTCTCGACACCCGGCTACGGGTGGCGCCTGACGAGATCGAACGCCGCTTCGGGTCGAGACCCGCCCGAGGGCTCGAGAGCATCCCCCTGCCCGGCGACGAACAGCTCCTCGAGAGGCTTCTCCTCCTCGGACCCGAGCTTGCGCTCGCCGCCCTCGCTGAACAGCTCGACCAGCTTCGACACCTTCATCTTCGGGAAGACCTCGTGGATGACTGGACCGGACTCCACGCCGAGACATCTGCAGCCTGGATCCCGTTCGCCGCGAGGATCAATCCAGCGCTCCATCGGCGCTATCAACACTGGGTCAGAGTTTTTGGCAGGCGCCTCGAGCGGCGCACCGACGATCCACCCTGATCGTCGTCGCACCCGACAGCGGCCTGCGGTCGAGGCTACCGAGTGTCTCCCACGCCACGCACGTCGCGATCCCTCGGGCCCCGAACGACCCAGCCGAACGACACCCCGGTCCACCCCGTTCCATGCTTGCCACACCCGACACAACTTTACAGCTTCCTCTCGCTCGAACACCTCATCCGTACCCACAGCTTCCATGACGTACATCATCGTTGAGCCCTGCATCGACACGAAGGACGCGAGCTGCGTAGAAGTTTGTCCCGTCGACTGCATCTACGAGGGTGAGGATCAGTACTACATCCACCCGGACGAGTGCATCGATTGCGGCGCGTGTGAGCCGGAGTGTCCGGTCCAGGCCATCTTTCCGGACACGGATGTGCCGGCCGAATGGACCAGTTTCGTCGCCAAGAACGCAGAGCATTTCGAGTAGCTTCTCTGCACCTCATTGACGTGAAAGGCAGCGGTGGCGATTCGGCCTCCGCTGCCTTTTGCGTTCTGTCCGCCAGACCTGCCCGGGAGTTTCCGGGGACTTGGCCCAGCGTCGTATCGAGGCCCACTTTGACGAGGACGATCGTCGGCTCCTCTGCCCCAAGCGCACGTTACTGAACCGAATGCCCGACCCAACAGCACGATCTCGCTTCGCCCGAGCGGTTTCCGAGGGTGACCCGATCGAACTCACGGCCTGGCTCGTGTCGATCCCCTCGGTCAACCCGATGCTGGAGCAGGATGGAGGCGGAGAGGCCGAAATAGCCGGTGCGTGCGCAGAGTTGCTGGACGCATGGGGGTTCGAGACAATCGTCACCCAGCCTGCCCCGGGCCGACCCAACGTCGTGGCCCGCCTCGAGGGTAGTGGTCCAACCCTCCTGCTGAACGGCCACCTCGACACCGTCGGCGTTGCCGGCATGACGGTGGACCCGTTTCGTGCTCACGTCGATGGACACCGAATGTACGGACGTGGTTCATGCGACATGAAGGCGGGCAATGCGTCCCTCCTCGCAGCTGCCTATCGACTCTCCAGAGGTGGCCCCCGACCCAACCTCATTGTCGCCCTGACCTCCGACGAGGAGTACGCGAGCGTAGGGATGGCGGACCTGGTGGACGGCAGCGGCCCCGGCGCTGATCTCGCGATCGTTTGTGAGCCGACGGAGCTCCGTGTCATGCCTGCTCACAAGGGATTTGTCTGGCTCCGAGCCGTCTTCACCGGTGCCGCGGCTCACGGTTCGCGACCCGACGTGGGGATCGACGCAATTCGCCACGCCGGTCTCTATCTGGCAGAGCTCGACGGGTATGCGGAGGAACTGCGCAGGCGTCCTGAACATCCCCTGCTTCAGCACGGCTCGTTTCACGCCGGCACGATCAAGGGGGGTAGCGCGGAGTCTGTCTATCCGGACCGTTGCGAGCTCATGCTCGAGCGAAGGACACTGCCTGCCGAGTCACCACAGGCCGTCGTGACGGAATTCGAGAGCTTCCTGAGTCGCTTGAGGGAACGAGAGCCGATGCTCCAGGCTTCCCTCGAGATGACCCTCGAACGACCCGGGACCGAGGTGTCGCTCGATCACCGCCTCGTGCAGGGACTGCTCACGGCGGGGACCGCTTGCAGTGTCGAGCCCGTGGTGGAGGGTATGACGGCATGGGTTGATGCGGCCTTCCTCAACGAGGCCGGCATTCCCGCAGTCTGCTACGGACCCGGAAGCATCGAACAGGCACACACGGCCGACGAATGGGTCGACATACGTCAAATCGATGCGTGCACGGACGTTCTTGAACGCTTCGCCCGCGACCTCACCCGCTGAAGCCGACCCCCGAACCGGGCCCCATGGCGTTTACGCACGAGCGCCAGGCCCCCAAAACGACGGCCCGGCGCTCCGACGTGATCGTGCCGGCTAACGCGTGCGGCGACTGCTGATCAGAACGGCGCCCCCGGCGTGACCCGTTCCGTAGCGCGTTGTCGCATCACTCGCACTCATGTACTCCATCTGTTCGACCTCGTTGACGCGGATCGACTGGAGATCACGAACATTCCCGCGTCGTGAGCCATCCACGTACAGCTGGACGGGATCGCCCGCTCGCGACTGCAGCCATCTCGGACGTAGTCGCTCGATTGCCTGCAGAGCATCCATCTCGGGAAGCTCGGCGAGCTCGGCACGAACGATCCGTGTCGATGTAGAACCGGCAGGGCGGCTGCTGGAACCAGCCGACGCGCACCCGGCGAGGCCAAAGGCGAGCGCGAGAGCAAGCAACACGGGGATTCGTGACTTGTGTGACCGCATGACCAGGCTCCTCTTCTATGCTTGGACAGTCGTCGGGAAGATGACCTGAGGGTGACGCTTGCGCCACCGGAACGCGGCCCGGCGCCCCGACCCAGCGGTCCGTGCCGGATTTGGGCCCCGGCAGAGGTGCCGTTCCGACGCTGGACTGATCACTGACAGAGCAACCCGAGATGACCGACAGGATGGACGAGGAATCAACCCCGCTCATGCAGGCTCGCAAGGTGGCCATCGACGCGTTGATGGAGCACTTCGCAAACGACGTGATGGACATGGAGGAATTCGAGCGTCGCGTGGAGACTGCGCATGCCGCACAGACCACCGGCGAGCTCAAAGCCCTGCTACTCGACCTCCCGGGCGGTACGGCCGTCAGTCCGGAGCGAGCCGAAGGGGCCACCGTGCACGAGGTACAGAGCCGGGGCTATTTCGTCACCTCTGCAGAGAGCGTGGAGGAGAGCAGGATCATCCTCGCCATCCTCGGAGGAGGGCACCGGCGGGGCCGGTGGCGAGCTGCGCGAAGGAATACCGCTGTGGCGATTTTCGGCGGAGCCGAGCTCGACTTCCGGGAGGCCGTTCTGGGGCCGGGCATCACCGAGGTAAAGGTCTTCACCCTGTGCGGAGGAGTGGACCTCGTGGTGCCCCCGGGCGTGAACGTCGAGGTCAACGGCTTTGCGATCCTGGGCGCCTTCGACCACGTGGCCGATGAAGCGGCACACTACGACCCCACCGCGCCTACGTTGCGCGTCACCGGTGTCGCATGCATGGGCGGCGTCGACGTAAGCGCTCGCCACCCCGGTGAGTCAGCCCGAGACGCTCGCCGCCGAAGGAGGCAACTTCGACGAGAGCAGCGGCGCAGGCTCCGGGGCTCCTGAGGTCAGCGAAGCGTACGGTCGAGGTAGGCCTTGAGGCGCTGCCAGGCGTCGAGACCCGCTGCACTGCGCGCCCCCGGATCCTCATCGATTCGAAGCCAGAAACCGTGGTTCACATCATCGTAGATGTGGAGATCGTTCGCGATCCCTGCCGTCCGTAGTGCGGCCTCGAATGCTTCGACCTGCTCAGGAGATGGACCCGAGTCTTCGCGGGCAAAGGTGCCGTAAACCTCGTGGTCCATGGCTTCGAGCACAGCGGGATCGTCGATGAGCCGTCCATAAAAAATGGCCGTGGCGTCATGCTGATCACCATCCAGGCCGAACGACAGCGCAATCCCACCGCCGAAGCACCACCCCATCGCACCGACCCTGCCGGTCACGTCCGAGCGAGCCTTCAGGAAGGAAACCGCCTCGTTGAGGTTGGCGACAACCGCTGACATGTCGGCCATCGTCTCCTGTACCAACGCCATGTTCTCCTGCGGATTTGATCCCGTGCGACCTGCATAGAGATCGGCGGCGAGCGTCACGTACCCCTCCGCCGCAAAATCGTCCGCAACCTCACGAACCCGGTCGACAAGGCCGTTCCACTCATGAATGATCACGAGTGCGGGAAACGGGCCATCACCCTCCGGCACGGCGAGATAACCGGTCGTCGAAGCATCACCATCGACGTACTGCACGTCAGAGCCGAGCAGTTCACCTCCGTTCCCGAGGATGGCCGGTGGCATTTCCCCGGCGGCAGTGACCGCGAGAGGTACACGCTGTTCGCTCTCTGATGCCGTGGTGGTCCCGGCCCCGGCCGTCGTATCGGCCGACGGCCCGGAGCAGCCCAGCGAGAAGAGACAGGTCAGGGCAGCCAAAGACGTTGTGGCGCGACGGGAAGGGCAGGGCATGGCAGAGGAGGGGTTCAGGGGCTCGGGTCCCGCGGTACGACAGGGTGAAGCAGGAGCCTACCTGACAGAACGGTCACAGTCCATCACGAGCCGCACGACTGTGCCGTCATGTGACGTATGTATCCGAAATCTGCGAAGGGGCGGGTGCCGAGCACTTGCCAAGCCTCCTCGGACCGTTCATATCCTCGGTCCTGCAGGCTTCCGAATCTCAACGACCACGGGAACCGCGCCCGGCCCTCGTCAGTAGAATTCGGAGTTCACATGACTTCAGAGGCGTGATTTCGACCGCCGAAGGAATAGGCACCATGCTCCTCCGCTCCGACCTGATTGCCGCACTCGCCGTGTTTGCGGGCATCGGCCTGGCCGTCCAGAGCGACGTCGACGACGCGGGTCGAGCCGCAACCGTCGCCCCGGACGCTCACATCGAGGTGAGCTTCAGCAGCGACGTGATGCCGATCCTCGAACGCCACTGCTGGGAGTGTCACAGCGAAGCGAGTGCCGAGCTGGGTCTCAAGCTGGATACGTATGAGGCCGTGATGGCGGGATCGGATTACGGGACGGTGATCGAAGTCGGTGATGCCGATGCAAGCCTCCTGGTCGACATGATCGCCTCGGGCGACATGCCCGACGGCGGCGATGCGGTGCCGGCAGAGGAACTCGAGGTCATCAAGGCGTGGGTCAACGAGGGCGCGCTCAACAACTGAGCGTACCCCTGGACGGTGCAGCGTCCTGCCGCACGATCAGAGTGGCGGTCGGGACTCGTTACGGCTCCGGGGTGGGCGGAGACACCCAGTCGCCCCGGAGCCAGTCTACGACCAGGCCCATCTCTTCCGGAGTCAGTGACTGGTCCACGCCGAACGACGGCATCCGGTCGTTGTCGTCCCCGTAGAACCGGGCATCCGACGGATCATGTAGCATCCCGAGCATCCACTCCCGCGAGCCCCATCCGGTGAGTACCGGCCCGACATCACCCTCGGTCATATCCCGGAACGTGTGGCATCGCACGCAGTTGATGGACTCATCGGCGATCAGAGTCCGACCCTCCTCGATCGCAGCCAGCTGAGCCTGGTCCAGAGCGGACTGGCCTGGGAGAGCGGCCTCGGCCGAGACCGCCATGATGACCTTCTCGAGATCTTCACGAACGTCCGGTGAGAAGCCGGCTACCCCACGTTGAACGAACCGGACCATTCGACCTCGCACGTGCGCGGTCGCACCGAAGTACTCGTCCGTCGCGACACGGTCTGGATCAAGAAGGCCGGCCAGCCACTCACGGCTCCCGAAGCCGGCGAGGTCGGACGCCGAAGGCGCCTCCCCAGGCTGGCCTCCCAGACCGTCATGCCCATCGAACCGATGACACTGGGCACAATTCGCTTCGAAGATCTTTGGACCTCGCGTGAGCGGATCCGCACGAAGCATCGCAAGGCCACCCGCGGCTGAGATTCCCGGAGGTGCACTCGCCAGTTCGGCCGCGCGTTCCGCCATGGCGTCTGCCTCGGCCTTCGCTCGCGCAAAGTCTGGATCCGCCGCATCCTCGGCTCGGGCCAGCCATGTCAGCATCATGACCCCGGCGAGAAGGGCCGCCCCCACGCCGATGTTGAAGCGGTGACCGTATTTCCAGCCTCCGATCACCGGCATGGCGGCTACGAGTGCAAGGACCAGCCCGGGGATGATCTGAGCGCCGACAACCTCCCAGCCAGCGGGGAAGTACTTCAACCACTGGAATAGGAAAAGGAAGTACCAGTCTGGACGGGCAGCCGCGTATGGCTCTGTCGGATCGGCGGGCGCCCCCAGATCCGCTCCGCCGCTCCACAACACGAGACCGAGAACAGTCGCCATCACGATCAGAGAGGCTACGCTGTCCTTGAGCACCTGCTCCGGCCAGAACCACCCGTCGGGTTTCGATGCCGCGTTCTTCGGTACCGTGACTCCATGACGGCGGAAGAGGTAAATGTGACCCACGATCAAGAGCGCCACCCCTGCCGGGAGCACACCTGCGTGCAGCACGAAGAATCGAGTCAGGGTATGATGCCCGTAGTCCGCACCTCCGACGAGGATTTGCTGGACGGACGGACCCACGACCGGTGTCATGGACGCGATGCTCGTGGCAACCTTGGTCGCCCAGTATCCCTTCTGGTCCCACGGAAGCAGATACCCGGTCAAGGACAGGCCCAGCACGAGCAGCAGAAGGAGAAGACCGAACCAGAAGTTCACCTCTCTCGGCGCACGGTAGGCACCATCGATGAGCACCTGCATGAGGTGCAGCACGAGTAGCACAACCGTAACCTGGGCCATGTAATGGTGAATTCCGCGCAGGAGCCATCCCCCGGCCATCTGGTGCTGAATGAACCAGACACTCTCCCACGCCCCCTGAGCGTTGGCACTGTACGCGGACCAGAGCACGAGGCCGGTGATGAGCTGCACGACCATCGCGAAAACGAGCGTGCTTCCCCAGATGTACCGCCAGCGAGCGCCACCCGGAATTCTCTCGTAGAGGGCACCTTTCACAAGCGCCCGATAGCCGGTGCGGTCGTCGAGCCAGTCGAGCATTTCCTTCATCAGACCGGAGTCTTGTCTTCGCGCCCCGGAAGAAAGTTCTGAAACCGGACCCACACCTCGTCCTCGTTTCGAACCTCCACGTCCAGAGCGTCCATGTCCCGGGGGCTTGGGCTCGCTGGGTCGTTGACCGCCCCATCCAGATCGAAGCTGCTGCGGTGGCACGGGCAAGCAAAACGTGACCCGTCAGGGGCAACGCCTACAAAGCATCCGGCATGTGGGCACACCACGTTCAGCGCGCGCACATCCGAGCCCACCCGACGCAGGTAAACGGCACCGACAGGGGTGTCGGCATACGTTGCCCACGCGTCCTTGCGATCCGCCGTCACCGTGAACTTCCGCGGAGTGCCATCTTCGGGAACGGCGGAGAGCCGCGTGACCAGCACGAGGCCTTCGTCTCCGCCTCGCCTCCGCAAAGGATCGAAAACGGCAGCGATTGCTGCCCCGATGGGCGCGAGGGACGCCACTGCACCGACCGCAAGGGCCGACACACCGGTCAGGAAGCTCCGTCGGCCCGCACCGGGACCCGCATCCGCGGGGGCCGTGTCCACTCCATTCGCCTTGATCGCGTGCGTTTCGTCTGATTGCTCAGTCATCTACACCGGTGGTGATTTATGCGCATGTCCCGTGCGACCGCGAGGTAGCGGGCCTCTCAGCCGCGAACGCCTATTCTACCCAATGTTATCACCTCTCGCCCAGAATATGTTGAGGTTCATCACCGGACCGGGCGTTCATCGGCCGACGTGCAGCCGCAGGCACCGGGTTTGCTCGGTTTATACGCAGCGCTTCATGTTGGCGAGCAACGACTAAAAGAGGCCGGACCCCATGCGATACCTTCTGCTCCTCGGTGCCCTCCTCGGAGGAGGCTCTGGAACTCCTGAGACGCTGGCTCGCGACGACTACCCCCGCCGCGCCGGCATCGACATCGAAAACTATCGCTTCGAGTTAAGGCTATCCGATGCGAGTGACGTGATCGTCGGCCGGACCACCGTATCACTTCGATTCACGAGCAACGGGGTGTCTGAGCTCCCGCTCGACCTGATCGGGATCGGCGAAACGGGGGCAGGCATGTCTGTCCACCGGGTGACCTCGAGCGGCAACGAATTGGACTGGGTCCACGAGGCGGACGTGCTGACGATCCGTCTGCCCGAGGAAGGACAGCGCGGAACACGGCTCGACGTGATCGTGGAGTACTCGGGCATACCGGCCTCAGGCCTCGTACCCGGCCCGAACAAGTATGGGGATCGGACATTCTTCAGTGACAACTGGCCGAATCGAGCCAGGAACTGGCTGCCGACGATCGACCACCCATACGACAAGTCGATGAGCGAGATGGTCGTCACTGCGCCGTCCCACTATCAGGTCGTCTCGAACGGTGTTCTGGTGGAGACGACCGACCAGGGTGACGGGACACGATTGACACACTGGAAGAACTCGGTGCCGATCGCGACGTGGCTTTATGTCCTCGGTGTCGCAGAGTTCGCGGTGCAGCACGTCGACAGCTTCGACGGCCGACCGATCGAGACATGGGTCTACAGACAGGACCGAGATGCCGGCTTCTACGATTTCGCCGTCCCGACAAGGGCGGCGATGGCCTTCTACGACGCCTACGTGGGTCCGTTCGCGTACGAGCGCCTCGCCAACATCACTTCGCCCGTCACCGGTGGGGGCATGGAGGCGGCGACAGCGATCATGTATCACGAGAGTTCCGTCACCGGAGACCGTTCCGTGCGGTGGCGTAACGTCATCATCCACGAGGTCGCGCATCAATGGTTCGGCAACGCCGTAACCGAGTCCGACTGGGATGACATCTGGCTCAGTGAAGGGTTTGCGACGTACTTCACGCTTCTGTTCATCGAGCACGCATACGGCAGAGACGAGTTCGTCGCAGGTCTCAGGAGTTCCGCAGAGCGCGTGTTCGCTCAGTACGAAGCTGACCCAGGATATCGGATCGTCCACGACGACCTCTCGGACATGAGACGCGTCACCAGCGGCGCGACGTATCAGAAGGGGTCGTGGATTCTGCACATGCTGCGAAACCGCCTCGGTGACGAGGCCTTCTGGACAGGGATACGCGCCTATTACGCGCGCTACATGAACGGCAACGCAACGACCTCCGACTTTCGAACCGTCATGGAGGAGGTATCCGGCCTCGACCTTGGGATCTTCTTCGAGCAATGGCTCTACAGCGGAGGGAATCCGCGGCTCGAGGGCGCGTGGTCGTACGATCCGGGTGCGCAGGCCGTTCGCATCGACATCGGTCAGACACAGACGACCGGGCCGACCTTCGACCTGCCTCTCGAGATCGGGATTTACTTCGATGGCGCCGACCTGCCGGCGACAGTCGAGACCCTTTCCATCGATGGGCGCACCCATCAGTTCGTGGTTCCCGTCGACCGTCGCCCAACGAATGTGGTGCTGGATCCTTACGTGAAGACACTCTTCGAGTCCTCGTTCACCGCTCGTCAGTGAGCCCGAGCCCATAGGGAGGGTTGAGATGAGGATGCAACCACTGCCGATCGTGCTGATCATCGGCTGGATGGCGGCCGCTTGCTCGACTGCCGAATCCTACGACGTCGTGATCGCAAACGGTCGAGTCATCGACCCGGAGTCGGGATTCTTCGACGTGGCTCACGTGGGCGTCCGGGATGGCGTCATCGCCACGATTTCCGGTGATGTACTGGCAGGTAACCGAGTGATCGACGCGACCGGTCACGTTGTCGCGCCCGGTTTCGTCGATCTCCATGAACATGGCCAGAACGAAGAGTCGTACCGCCTGATGGTACGCGACGGCGTGACGACCGCGCTTGAACTGGAGGTCGGGACGCGAGACGTAGAGGGCTGGTACGCCGAGCGACATGGTGGCCAGTTGGTGAACTACGGTGTGAGCATCGGGCACGTCCAGGTACGTATGGCCGTGATGGATGACCCGGGCACGGGCCTCGTCCCCGCCGGTATTGCCGGGTTCGGATCCGTGACGGCCGAGCAACTGGAGGAGATCGAGAGGAACGTGCGCGCCGGGCTGGACCAGGGCGCCGTGGCCGTCGGGTTCGGGAGTGCCTACACACCGGGTGCCGAGATGTCCGAGATCCAGAGACTCTTCGGCGTCGCGGCCGAATATGGCGCGTCGTCGCACATCCACATGCGTGGGGGCCTCGCCGGACTCGATTCGACCCTGACGGCCGCACGACTCGAAGGGGCCCCTCTGCACATCGTGCATGTGAACTCGAGCTCGGGGGCAGCCATCGGGGAGTTCCTGTCCACGATCGAGACGGCGCGAGCCTCAGGGCAGGACGTGACGACCGAGACGTACCCCTACGGCGCCGGCATGACCGAGATCACGTCCGCGCTCTTCGACGACTGGGCGTCATGGGACGACGAGCGTTACGCCATGCACCAGCTGGTTTCGACGGGTGAGCGGCTCGACCGAGCGTCGTTTCAGGTTGCTCGAGACGCCGGAGGGCTGGTGATCATTCACGGACGAACGGAAGAGATGACACGCGCAGCCGTGGCGAGCCCGATCACGATGATCGCGAGCGACGGCGGAATGGAGAACGGTCGAGGGCACCCACGCACGTCTGGGAGCTACGCGAAGGTCCTCGGCCGCTATGTGCGTGACGAGGCAGTGCTCAGTCTCGAGGAGGCTGTCGCGAAGATGACGATCATGCCGGCGCGGCGACTCGAACGCCGAACCCCGATGCTCGCCCGCAAGGGACGTCTTCAGGTCGGAATGGACGCCGATATCACGGTCTTCGACCCGGAGACCGTTCTTGATCGATCGACGTACGTGGACGCGACCGTCACGTCGTCGGGTATCCCGTACGTCCTGGTGAACGGCGTCGTGGTGGTGGATCGAGGCGAAGTCACGACGGCCCGACCGGGACGGGCGGTTCGCGCCATTCAACGGTAGTCCGGAAACAAGAGCCCTCCCGGGCTGCGCCCGAACGCGCGGAAATCGGATTGCCCCGCCTTGAGCCCGGGCGCACTTTGGCTTTCCAAAGCGGCCATCGGCCGCGACGCCCCTGACGAACTGCTCGTGC
>JAYOKZ010000008.1:13122-64006 GCA_038120095.1 Gemmatimonadales bacterium | reverse complement strand
AAAAAAAAACCCCGCCCCCCCCCCCCCCCCCGGGGCGCCCCCCCCCCCCCCCAAACGGGTCGCCCCCCCCCCGCCCCCGGGCCCAAGTGGGGTTCCCCACGGCGCCCCTCGGCCGCGACGCCCCTGACGAACTGCTCGTGCGTATGCCCCGGACCACACATCTACACCGCCTTCTCCTCGCTCCGCTCACCGTCGCTGTGTTTACCGCAGCCGCCCACCCGTCACGAGTCGACGCGCAGCTGGACCTGGGAGCACTCCAGGACGAGGCAGTCTCGTGGCTGCAGGAGTACCTCCGAATCAACACGGTGAATCCACCGGGTAACGAGACGGCAGGAGCGGAGTTCTTCGCTCGAATCTTCGAGGCCGAGGGGATCGAGTACGAAATGGCAGAATCGGCCCCGGGGCGCGGCAACATCTGGGCGCGCATCGAGGGGGGGGACGAGCCCGGGATCGTGCTCCTGCATCACATCGATGTGGTACCGGCCGACGAGCGCTTCTGGACCACGGACCCGCTCTCGGGAGACCTTCGGGGAGGATACCTCTACGGCCGGGGCGCGCTGGATACGAAGACAAGCGGTATCCTCCACCTGGCAGCCTTCCTTGCGCTCGCTCGCACGGAGACGCCTCTGAATCGGGACGTCATTTTCATGGCAACGGCTGACGAGGAGGCGGGCGGCTTCTTCGGTGCCGGCTGGCTCGTCGAGAACCGGCCTGAACTCTTCGAGAACGTCGGCTTCCTGCTCAACGAGGGGGGCGGCGGGTCCGACGTCGACGGCACGGTCAATTTCGGTCTCGAGGTGACGCAGAAGGTCCCGTACTGGCTCCGACTCACTGCGACCGGCGAACCCGGTCACGGGTCTCGACCACTCATCAGCTACGCCTCGACGGAGATGATCGCAGCTCTCGAGCGCTTCCGACTGCACCAATTCGAGGCGCGCGTCATCCCGGCCGTCGACGTCCATCTCAGCGGGATCGCAGACCGGCATCCGGAGCCGTGGAAGAGCCGCTTCGCCGACATGGCCGCACACGTAGGGGACCCCGGCGTCATGCGCGAATTCCAGATCTACGATCCCGGCCTGCACGCCCTGACCCGGAACACCTGCTCGATCACCCGATTCGAGGGCAGCAACAAGATCAACGTGGTATCGCCCGAAGTTGCGGCCGAGATCGACTGCCGACTCCTCCCGGATCAGGATCCGGATGTGTGGCTTGCCGAGGTACGCTCGGTCCTCGGTCCGGAGATCGAGGTGGAGGTCCTGATGGGGTTCACGCCCGCGGTCTCGTCGACGGACACCGAGCTGTATCGCACGGTGCGCGACGTCACGCTCGAGGAATTCCCCGACGCCGGTTTCGTGCCCCAGGTCGTTGGTGGGTTCACTGACAGCCATTTCTTCCGTGATCTGGATATCACGTCGTACGGCTACACGGCGACGGCTACTCCGGCCGAGGATGCCGGTGGCGTGCACGGGAACGATGAGCGAGTCACGGAACTCAACGTGCGCCGCGGCGTCTCGATGACGCTCAGAATCCTGGAGCGGTTCGCGGCCACACGACCGGTTCTGGAGGACCGTTAGTCACGACTGCGCAGGGGGCCGAGCCGTCGACGTGCGCGCATCCGTCCCGGAAACAGTGGACCGGAAGTATTCACCGGCAGTAACCTGAGACAGACCTCTGCGAGGCAGGGCTCTGCGATGGGCAGGCCCCAGTTCACGGTCGGAACGACACCGGTGCACGACTCTCACGACAAACTCGACTCGGATGGACTGCGGGTAGATCGCGACGTGTCGATCCTCCCCGCGTTCGCTCGCGCGATCCTTCGGCAACAGTCGCTCGAGGACCTGATGTGGAGCCTCGCCGAGCGTATCGGGACACTCCTGTGCTTCGACGACTGCGTGATCTACCTGATCGAGGACGGCGTCCTGGTTCAGAAGGCTGCGTTCGGCGTCAAGAACCCCGTGGGTCGAGAGATCTTCGAACCGATCACCATCCCCATCGGCGAGGGCATTGTCGGCAGGGTCGCGAAGCTCGGGGTCGCGGAGATGATCCGGGACGTTCGGAATGACCCGACCTACATCCCGGATCAGTTCCCGGGTATGTCCGAGCTCGCGGTTCCGATCATCTTCGAGGATCGCGTCATCGGGGTGCTCGACTCGGAGGCCGACGAAGTGGCCGCCTACTCGGAGGACGACCGGGAAGCCCTTCAGTGGCTGGCCAACATTTCCGCACCGCGGATCGTCTCCGCTCAGCGGGAGGAGCGGCTGAAGGTCGCAGAGCAGGAACTTCGGCAGGCCAACGAACACCTGGAGCAGCGGGTTTCAGAGCGAACCCGGGACCTGTCGAACGCCATCGTCCGGCTGGAAGACGAAATCGAAGAGCGCGAGCGAATGGAGCGGGCTCTGGAGGTCGAAAAACAGAGAGCCCAGGCAACCCTGCAGTCCATGAGCGAGGGCGTCATCGCGGTCGACCCTTACGGACGCATCCTTCTGTTCAACAAGGCAGCCGAAGAGATTACCGGGTGGGTGGCGACCGAGGCTCTGGGCCAGTTCGTGGATGAACTCATCCGCACGGCCCCCGTCGATGTCCTGATCCCCGTCGGGCAGGAAGACTCGACGACGGACGCGTCGACCTGGAGCGATACCTTCCTGCACGTAGACGATCGCGAAGACCGTCGCCTGCGACGCCGCGACGGCACCGAGCTCCGCGTTCATCAGACACGAGCACCAGTTCTGAACGTGTCGGGCGAAAAATTGGGCGATGTGCTGGTCCTCCGCGACGAAACCGCGCGTCGTGAGCTGATGGAGGAGGTCGAGAGGAGCCAGCGACTCGAGTCACTGGGTATCCTTGCGGGGGGCATTGCGCACGACTTCAACAATCTTCTGGCCGTGGTGCGAGGAAGCATCGACCTGCTCGCCGACGCACGTGGCGCGCATGACACCGAACGGGCGTTGCGACGCGCGGTTCTGGCATGCGAGGAGGCGGCAACCCTTCCCAAGCAGCTCATCTCACTCGCGAAAGGAGGAGAGCCAGTTCTCGGTGCCCCATCTTCCATCACGCCCATCGTCCAACGGGCCGTGGATGTCATGGTGGACTCGGACAGATTCGTGGTCGCGTCGCAGATCGAGCCCAATCCTCTGACGGCCCGCTTCGACGAGACGCAGATCAGCAGTCTGCTGCAAAACCTGCTGAAAAATGCGCAGCAAGCGATGGGAGATCGGGGTCGCCTGGGCGTGCGTATCTGGAACTCGGTCTTCGCCGAAGACAACAAACCCTGCATCCGTGTGTCGATCGAGGACAGCGGACCCGGTATTCCTCAGGGACAGCTCGACCAGATTTTCAATCCCTTCTACTCCACCAAGGGCTCGGGAAGCGGGATCGGACTGACTACGGCGCACTCGATCGCACGGCGCCACGGCGGCACCCTGACGGTGCGCTCCGAGGTCGGTACGGGAACGGTGTTCGAACTCGCCCTCCCCGCGAGCGATTCACCCGCGCAGATGACCCCGGCGAGGCGTGAGACGACCGTCGAAACCCAGGGGCCCGGGGGCCACATCTTCGTCCTCGAGGATGAACCCAGCATCCTCGAGGTCGTCGAGCTGTTTCTGACCTCCATGGGACATACGACACAGCTCTTCACCCGCGGTGAACTGCTCCTCGACGCGCTGCAAGAGCAACCCGAGGGGTCAACCACCTGCGATCTGATCCTGACCGACCTCGTCATCCGGGATGGATGGGGCGGAGTCGAGGTGATGCGAGCCTTGAGGGACGAAGGAATGGACGTGCCCGTCGTCGTGATGAGTGGCTACGCATCCGATCCGGTATTCGCCAGCCGGATTGAGTACGGATATGCGGGTACACTCGCCAAGCCTTTCACCAAGGCGGATCTCGAGCGTGTCGTGCTCGAGGCTCTGCAGACCCGTCCGCAGGCAGATCCTTCTCTCCAACCACCCGACTCTACGGAAGAACTCTGATGGCTGATCGTCATGAACTGTCGTCCCTCACACCACGCGAATTGATCCCCGGGCACCGGGGACGCTTCATCCATTCCCAGCATACGACGCATGTCTACTGGGAGATCGAAGCGGGTGCACGATTGCCCGAGCACCAGCATCCGCATGAGCAGATCGTGAACATGCTCGAGGGCAAGTACGAACTGATCGTGGACGGTACCTCCTACGTACTCCACGCTGGTGAGGTTCTCGTCATCCCGGGTGGAGCTGTCCATAGTGGAGAGGCCCATTCCCATTGTCGAATCCTCGACGTCTTTTCACCTGTGCGTGAGGAGTACCGGTAATGCGCAGTCGTACCGTTGTGCGGCTCTCGGGTAGCCTTGTGACGGTGATCCTTCTTGGCTCGCTCTACTTTGCGACCCATGAGGGCGGTGGACACACGGATGTACCCGCTACCATCGATCCGGGTGAGGCCGATGAGCTTTGGCCGCCCGTCGCAACCTTCTCGATTCTCGGCTTCGATCCTGAGACGGGAGAGGTCGGCGGCGCCGTTCAGTCCCGGGTATTCTCGGTAGGGAACGGGGTGCTGTGGGCCGAAGCAAACGTCGGAGTCGTCGCGACACAGGCCATCGTCGACGTCAGCTACGGCCCCCAGGGCCTCGAATTGCTTCGGGCCGGCATGGCACCGGCAGAGATCGTCGAGACCGTCCTGGCGCGGGACCCCGACCCCCGACCCGAACGGTGGACCATCGAAGGTCGGCAATTTTCGGTGATGGACGCGCAGGGGAACGTCGCCACGCACACGGGCCCGCGCGCCAGCTCGTGGGCGGGGCATCGTGTCGGGACCCACGTGTCTGCGCAGGGCAATATCCTTGCAGGACCTGCCGTGGTCGACAACATGGTCGAGGCCTTCGAAGCAACGGAGGGCCATCTTTCGCTCCGACTCCTGGCGGCTCTCGAGGCCGGTCAGGCGGCCGGGGGCGACACGCGAGGGATGCAGTCCGCTGCGATTCTGATCGTACAGGAGGACGGAGGAGTGTGGCTGAACAACGACGTCGTGATGCGACTCCAGGTGGACGACTCCGACGAACCGATCCGTGAATTACGGCGCCTTGTCGAGATCGCGGCAAGACAGAGAGCTCGAATTCGCGGACGCTGACCTCCACCCCCTCACCCTGGCTGACCTGCACCAAAGCGCAAAGGGGCGCGACGAACACTCGCCGCGCCCCTGACAGTCAACCTTGCGGACGAATCCGGTCAGCAGTGCTCCTCGTAGGCTGAGCGTAGGTCGTCAGCGATGTCTTCCGGGCGTCGCCCCTCGATCCGATGGCGCTCCATGAAATAGACGAGTTCACCGTTCTTGAACAGCGCGACCGAGGGAGACGACGGAGGGTACCCGGTGATGTAGTCCCGGGTGCGATCGGTCGCGTCCATGTCCTGCCCGGCGAAGACCGTGGTCAGCACCTCCGGCTTCCGCTCGCCCTGCAGGGACATCCACACGGCAGGACGCATCATCGCGGCGGCACAGCCGCACACCGAGTTGACGGCGACCAGTGTCGTTCGCTTCTCCTCGCCGAGCACCGCGTCAACGTCCTCAGCCGTACGCATCTCGGAAAAGCCCACGCGAACCAGATCTTCGCGCATCGGGGCAACCATCATTTCGGGGTATGGCATACGATCTCCAGCTTCGGTTTCAACATCTCGCCATACCGACTGGCGAGTCTTGCTGAAATCATATCCCAAGTCGAAGCCCTCTCCAACGCCCGTTTCGCCCAAAGGCAACGTTGCCAACCCCACGCGTCGCGAGCGACCTTGTTTGTCCATGGGCAAATCCAGTGAAATCGTTCGACTCCGCGTGAATGGAGATGACCACGAGGTCGGCGTGCCGACCCACTTCACGCTGCTCGAAACTCTCCGTTACGTCCTCTCTCTGACCGGAACCAAGCAGGGGTGCGACAAGGGGGATTGCGGCGCTTGTACCGTCATCGTCAATGGCTCACCCACGCTCTCCTGCATCCTGCCGGTGTGGGAAGCAGAGGGCGGCGCCATCGTCACCGTGGAGGGGCTCGCGGGACCCGCCGGACCACACCCGCTCCAGGACGAGTTCGACTTGAACGGGGCGGCGCAGTGCGGATTTTGCACGCCCGGCATCCTCTGCTCCGCCGCGGCCCTGCTCGACCGTCCAGCCATGCCGACTCGGGAGGAAATTCGGGAGGCTCTGGCCGGAAACCTCTGCAGATGCACCGGCTACGCGAAGATCTACGACGCCGTCGAGGCGGCCGCGCATCGCGTCCACCACGGCGAAAGCGAAGTCACGTGACTCAAATCGCTAACTTCAAGTCCGACCACGGTTTGTACACCTCGCGGGAACGGTCTCGGAGCTCCGTCAGGGGTTGGTCATGATCCGGCCACAACGCCCGGACGCACCCTCGGAGCAGCACTTGATCGGGTCACCGATGCGCAAGGTCGAGGGCCTGGCGAAGTCCACGGGCCGAGCGATCTACACGGACGACGTGGTGGTTCCGGGCATGTTGCACGGAAAAATCCTCAGAAGTCCTCACCCTCATGCTCGCATCGTGTCGATCGACACCTCTCGAGCCGAAGCTCTCGATGGGGTGCACGCCGTCATCACGGGCCGGGATATGCCCATTCAGTACGGGATCATCCCATGGACTCCCGACGAGTATCCGCTGTGCGTCGATCGGGTGCGCTACATCGGTGACGGTGTCGCTGCGGTCGCCGCGACGGACGAGGACACCGCCATCGAGGCACTCGGGCTCATCGACGTCGAATACGAGGAACTCCCCGCATTTCTCGACCCGCACGGATCCGTCCAGGCGGACGGGTCGACCCCGTTCATTCATGACGCGCGAAAGGAAGGGTGGAACGGGAACGTCACCAAGATGGTCAAGCTCGAGTTCGGGGACATCGAAGGTGGAATGGAGTCCGCCGATGTCGTCGTGGAGGGGGACTACTTCTTCGAGGGCACGACGCATGCGCCGATCGAGCCCCATTGTGCGATCGGGCAGTGGGATGGAGTCGGAAGGCTCACCGTTTGGTCGGCCACCCAGGTCCCACACTATCTCCATCGGGAGCTCGCACGGGTGCTCGAGCTCGACCAGGCTCAGGTGCGTGTTCTGCAGCCGCTCGTCGGCGGCGCGTTCGGAGGGAAGAGCGAACCGTTCGACCTCGAATTTTGCGTGGCGAAACTGTCCATGCAGACCGGCCGGCCGGTCAAGATCCTCTACACCCGCGAGGAAGTGTTCTACTCGCATCGGGGGCGCCACCCGTTTCACATGCACTATCGGACGGGCGCCACTCGCGACGGCAAGCTCACGTCCGTCGACGCCCGAATTCTGCTCGACGGAGGCGCGTACGCGTCCTTCGGCCTGGTGACGACGTACTACTCGGGCCAGCTGCTCTGCGCGCCGTATCACATGCCGGCGTACCGATTCGACTCGACCCGCGTCTACACCAACAAGCCCGCGTGCGGGCCGAAACGAGGACACGGCTCGGTGCAGCCGCGGTTCGCCTTCGAGGTGCAGATCGACAAGTTGGCTGAGCAGGTCTCCCTGGACCCCATCGAATTCCGACGTCGCAACTTCATCGGGGAACACACGCGAACGGTCAACGAACTCCGCGTGACGTCGAACGGCTTCCTGGAGTGTCTTGCGTCGGTGGAGTCGGCGAGTCGGTGGAGTGACAAGTTCAGAGCCATGCCCTTCGGGCGCGGGATTGGAATCGCGGGCTCCACATACATCTCGGGTACGAACTATCCGATCTACCCGAACGAGATGCCCCAATCAGCCGTGCAGATGCAAATCGATCGCAGCGGCCGCGTCGCCGTCTTCAGCGGAGCGAGCGAGATCGGACAGGGATGCGACTCGGTCGTGGCATACATCGCCGCAGAGGAGCTGGGCGTGCCGCTGGAGTGGGTTCGCGTTCTTCGCGGAGACACCGATTTCACGCCGGTGGACCTGGGAGCATACTCGAGCCGGGTGACCTTCATGCTCGGAAATGCAGCCATCGACGCCGCCACACGTTTGAAGAAGCGGGTGCAGGCCTCTGTGGCGAAGAGCTGGGACGTAAAGCCATCCGAGGTACTCCTCGCAGGCGGCCTCGCAATGTGGGCACCCGACACGGCCCGCCAGATGTCCATCATTGAAGCCTTCCATCTGGCCGAAGCGGAGCACGGGACGCTCGGAGCGACAGGCTGGTACAACACGCCGAAGGATGTGCACGGGGGTTACCGGGGCGGAACGATCGGTGCATCCCCCGCCTACTCGTTCACCTCCCATGTTGCGGAGGTCGAGGTGGACGTCGATACGGGCTTCGTCGACGTCAAGAAAATCTGGATCGCACACGACTGCGGGCGAGCGCTCAATCCGGTGCTGGTCGAAGGACAGATGGAGGGTTCCGCCTACATGGGTGCGGCGGAAGCCATCATGGAAGAGCAGATCTTCAAGGATGCGGATCACGGGCGCGCCGGACTGCACAACGCGCCGTCATTACTCGACTACAGGATCCCCACGAGTCTGGACACACCGGAGCTCGAATCCCTCATTATCGAGTCGATCGACCCCGAGGGCCCATACGGAGGGAAGGAAGCAGGGGAAGGACCCCTGCATCCGTCGATCCCCGCCATTGCGAACGCGATCTACGATGCGATCGGCGTCCGCATGGACCGCCTCCCGTTCACTCCACCCAACGTGTGGCGTGCAATCCAGGATGCCCGTGAGGCCGGAACGTTGCGAAAGCCCACAGCTCCTGGTGGCGTGAGTCACGTGGGTGCGTCCCTGCACCCGAGTCGGGCGGACTGATGGTTCAGTATCGAGGCGTTCTGGGCCCCATCGCCGTGATCGTCCTGTTCCTGATCGGGACACGCTGGTCGCCGTTCGAGCCGCACCCACCGCCGGCTGATCCATCGGGTGCCCCGACAGGCGTGATTTCCTGGAACGACTACGACTGGGACATCTTCTCGAGCATCATCGCCGGCGCCGCGGACGGGGGGCTGGATGCGTTGCCGATGGGCGAGCTCATGACGGTCATCGGCAAAAGCTTCGTCGGCGCGCCGTACGCGCCCGGAACGCTTGACGTCGACGGACCTGAGCGTCTCGTCATCAACTTTCGCACGTTCGATTGCGTAACCTTCGTCGAGACGGTCCACGCGCTGTCGGTGCTGGTCAAGACCGGAGCGGGTGATCGCCTCGACGATCGCGCGTCGGTCGAGACCGAATACGAGCAGATCCTCCAGGCGATCCGATACCGGAACGGATTCCTGAGCGGGTATGAGAGCCGTCTCCACTACTTCAGCGAGTGGATCTACGACAACGACCGCAGGCGTCTGCTGACCGATATCTCCGAGGAGCTGGGCGGTACCCGGGACCTCGAGGCGATCAATTTCAAGTCCAGGAATCCCGAGGCATACCGCCAGCTTTCAGATCCTAGGGTCCTCGAGGATATCGAAAACATCGAGCGGCGTCTCAGTCGGCAGGGGCGGTACTTCGTGCCGCAGAGCCAGATCCCCGACGTCGTCGACCGCATTCAGAACGGCGACATCATTGCCGCCACAAGCACGATCAACGGCCTCGATGTAGCCCACACCGGGCTTGCCGTCTGGGTCGACGGCGAGTTGCGCCTGCTGCATGCCCCTCTGGCCGGCGAATCTGTCGAAATCAGCGAACGAGCGCTTGCAGACCGCATCCGCGCGATCGACGACCAGGACGGCATCATCGTGGCACGTCCTCATGAACCCGGCGCGGTCACACTGCCGGAACCGTCGTCCGGGAATCGCTGATATGTTGCGCCTGCCTCCCTACCAGTATCACCGGCCGAATTCCGTAGCCGATGCCGTGGCCCTGAAAGTGAAGTACGGCACGGATGCCATGTTCGTCTCAGGCGGGACCGACCTGATCCCGAACATGAAGCATCGCCTGTTCGAGCCCGAGCACCTGATCGCTCTGAAGCGAATCGATACGCTTCGCGGCATCGACGAGGTCTCGACCGACGCGGGAGACACGCTGCGACTCGGAGCAGCTGAAACCCTTGCCTCCGTGGCCGGCAACCCTCGGGTGAGAGAACTTTTTCCCGGCCTCGCTGAGGCAGCCGCCCACATCGCCGGGCCTCAGCTGCGCAACTCAGGGACGATCGGAGGAAACGTCTGCCTCGACACGAGGTGTACCTACTACAACCAGACTCACTTCTGGCGCGAGTCTCTGGGTTTCTGCCTCAAGAAGGACGGTGACGTGTGTCACGTTACCCGAACGGGGAGAAAGTGCGTCGCGGCCCACTCCGCGGACACGCCGCCCGTGCTCATGACCCTGGATGCACGGGTCGTTCTCGTGGGTCCGAACGGAACCCGAGAGGTTTCAGTAGAGGATTTCTTCGTCGCCGACGGGATCGCGAACACGCGAAGGGAACCAGACGAGATCCTCACGGAGATTCGTATTCCGCTCGCCGCAGCAAAACGGCGGCAAGCATACGTGAAGCTCCGTCAGAGGAAATCGATTGATTTCCCCCTGCTCACCGTTGCCGTCGCCGCCGAGCTGGACGGTGGGGGCGTCGTTCAGTCATTGTCCGGCGTCGTAACGGGCCTCGGCTCCCGACCGCGGGCCCTGTCGAAGTGGGAGGAGGTCGCTCAGGGGCGGGCCCTCGAAACCGAGCTCGTCGACGAGTTGGCAGCGCGAGCCCACCGCCAGTGCCATCCTCTCGAAAACATCATCGTCGATCCGGATTGGCGGCGAGCGATGGTACCCGTATTCGTGAAGCGAGCTCTGGAGCAGGTGGCCGACGCTTGAGTCTTGCCGTCGGGATTCTGGTTGGAACGACCCTACTGACGATCCTCGGCCTCGACTATCTCTCGACTCGGATCATCCAGCCAGAACCCCGTCCTGTCGAACCGACCGTAGCGGGGCTGGGCCTCGACTACGAAGACCTTCGTATCCCATCGGGTGACCGCGAGCTGGCAGGCTGGTTGATTCAGCCCCCTGAGGCCCAGCCGTTCGAGCCTCTCGTCCTCGTGGCTCACGGCTGGAGCGCGAACCACTCGACTGTGCTCGCCCTCGCAAAACCGCTGGCCGAAAGCGGTCAGGACGTGCTTCTCTTCGATGCGCGTGGGCACGGCATGAACGCTCCGGAACGCTATGTCTCGATTCGAGACTTCCGGGACGACCTGATCGCCGTCGCCCGATATGCCGCCACCCGCTTCCCTGACCGCCAACTCGTCGTCGTCGGGCACTCCATGGGTGGCTCAGCGGGCATCCTCGCCGCTGCAGAGGGAGCTCCGATCGATGGTCTCGTTCTCGTGGCGGCACCATCCGATATCGTGCGGATCACCGCCGAATACCTCGTGGATCACGGGCTGCCGGGACACCTGATCGTGAACGTTTTTCGACCATTCTGGTGGCGCCACCTCGGAGGCACGTTCCGCCCGCTGACACCGAGTCGGCGCATTCGCGAGCTGGACATCCCACTTCTTCTGATCCATCCGGAACACGACGCGCGCGTTGGGCGCGATCATTCTGAACGACTGGCCGACGCTGCGGACGTGGACTATCGACTCATCCCTGATCGCGAGCACACTGATGTGCTCGAGGATCCCCTGACGCTGCGGTTCATTTTCGAATTCCTCGAAGACGTCTAGGACCTGTCACCACCCGGCCGTCGCTCCAAGGGGGTCGGGGCATTCCTCTCTTGTGCGCGTGTCAGAGATCTGAGTGATCTTCCAGCCCTCGGCATCATGCAGGAGCTCGATCGAGTTGACACCACAGTGCGAGATCGCGCCGTTCAGGTAAAAGGTGTAGGGAGCCCAGATCGACGCCATCGCACCGTCGACCTTCACTTCGACGTCGTAGGTCTGCTCGTCCCAGCCTCCACCCGATGTACTGATCGCGTCCACCCACGCATCGACCGACTGTACACGTACGCTTCCTGCGCCCTCCCGCCCGTCGAGCAGCGCAAATCGAGCATCGGGAGCAAGAACGGATCGGACCCGACGCGCATCGGCCTGTCGCATTCCTTCGAACAGGGCATCGATCGCAGATCGAGGGTCAACTCGATCCTGACCCGCTGCGGACGACGGCCCCGCGGCCAGGGAAGCCGACGCAGTGAACATCACAATCACCCACGTTCGGCGAATCGAATTCGTCCACATCATCTGCATCCACTCCTTTTCAGTCGCCATGCAGCGATCGACACAATTGCAATACTTCGAAGAAGACGGGACACGTCGTCGTGTTGCATTCTCGTTGACGACCGACCTTGCCTCCTGGACTCGCGCCAAAGGAGCCAAGGTGTCTCGCTGGGGTAGACGTTCATATGACTAATCGACACGAAATCCCGCGAGTCCCGGCCGAGTCCGTCGCAGTGGTCTCGGAGCTCATGATGCCGCACCAGGTAAACAACCTCGGGCATGTCTTCGGAGGCGAGCTTCTGTCCATGGTGGACCGCGCAGCTGCCGTTTCCGCCATGCGGCACGCGGGAGGCCCTTGCGTCACCGTGTCCATCGACCGGGTGGATTTCGTCGAGCCGATCTATACAGGCGAGCTCGTCACGTGCACTGCACGCGTAAACTTCGTGGGGCGCACATCCATGGAGGTGGGCGTGCGTGTCGTGGCAGAAAATCTGCTGAGTGGAGAAAAGCGGCACACCAACACCTGCCTGCTGACGTTCGTGGCGATCGACCCGGACCATAGGCCCTGTCCGGTCCCGCAGCTCGACCTGACCGACCCGGACGACGCCCGGCGAGCGCGCGAGGGACAACGTCGCCGGGAAGTCCGCGAAGCCCTGGACCAAGAGTTGCGGGATTAGGTCACAAGCCTGAGAAGCCAGGCCGCTCGCCGACGGCCGGCTTCAGCGTCGTTCGAGGACCATGGCGAACCCCATGCCACCTGCCGCGCAGACGGTGACCAGCCCGAACTCGACGTCGCGGCGGGCCATCTCGTTGAGGAGCGTCATCGTAATCCGACCTCCCGTTGCACCGAACGGATGGCCAATGGCGATCGAGCCACCCATCACATTGATTCGGTCGGGGTCTGGATGACCCACGGGCTGCGTTCGGCCAAGCTCCGTTTCCGCAAACGAGCGGGACGATAGCGCCTGAAGATTCGAGAGGACCTGCGCAGCAAAGGCTTCGTGCATCTCCATCAAGCCGATGTCGGCCATCGTCAGACCTGCTCGGTCCAGGGCGATCGGGGCGGCGTAGGCAGGTCCCTGCAAGAGCTGCCCGGCCGGATCGATGGCCGTCCATGCCCAGCTACGGATCCAGCCGAGAGGCTCCAGACCCTCCGCGATCGCCTTCTCCCCATTCACCAGAACGACCGCAGACGCTCCATCGGTCAGGGGTGAGGCGTTACCGGCCGTAACGGAACCGTAGCGGCGGTCGAACACCGGCCGAAGCATTGCGAGCCGCTCAGCGGACGTATCCGTTCGAATGCCGTTGTCAGTCGTGACGACCGTTCCATAGCCGGGTGGCACATAGACCGCCGCGACCTCCGCTGTCAGGCGCCCGTCCGCCGTTCCAGCCGCCGCCAGCTGATGCGAACGGAGCGACCAGGCGTCCTGATCCTCGCGGGAGATGCCGTTCTCCTTGGCCATCCGCTCGGCCGACTCACCCATCGACTCGCCCGTACTCGGCTCAGCGATGGCAGGCGTCACAGGCACAAGGTCCCGGGGACGGATTCCGCGGAACGGTGCAAGCCGTTGGCCGACAGACCTGCCCTTTGCCGCCCTGACCAGACTTTTCGCGAGCCGCTCGCTTACCGTGATCGGGATCCGGGAAAGGGACTCCGCACCTCCGGCGATGACGACATCTGCCTGACCGACCTCGATCATCTGCGCAGAGTCAGTGATCGCCTGGTTCGCCGACGTGCACGCGCGTGACACCGTGACGGCGGGAACCCTCGGTGGCAGAACCGCCAACCCTACTTCACGGGCAAGATTCGGCGCCTGAGCATCATGGACGACCGTGCCGTACACCAGATGGTCCACACGGTCTGCCGAAAGTCCGCTGCGGGCGAGGGCATCCCTGACGGCGATCTTGCCGAGTTCGATCGCAGAAAGGTCCGCAAATGCCGAACTCGAACGGGCGAACGGGGTGCGGCTTCCGGCGAGGATCGCCGTCTTCATGGCCCCGACTACCCCTCCACCCCGGTTGCAATCGAGCGAGCCCAATCCGGCACCACCGACGGATCGATCTCGAATACGACGGTTCCGATCGTGAACACGATCACGCTGATCACGAGCGCTCCGATCAGATTCAGAAAGACTCCGACACGAGCCATCTCGCCGACGGAGAGCCGACCACTGCCGAAGACGATCGCGTTCGGCGGTGTCGCAACGGGCATCATGAACGCGCACGACGCAGAAAGGGTGGCGGGAATCATGAGGATCAGCGGATGTGTCTCCGTGGCGACGGCGACGGCCGCGAGGATCGGCAGGATCATTTCGGTCGTCGCCAGGTTGCTGGTCAACTCCGTCAGGAAGGTGATGCCGAGACAGACCAGGACGATCATGGCGAATGTGGGCAGCGATCCGATGAGTTCGAACTGCTCTCCGACCAGCTGCGCGAGCCCGGTGCGCTGGAGACCCGCAGCCAGGGCGAATCCGCCACCGAAGAGCAGGACGATGTCCCACGGTAACTGAGGTACGACATCCGGCCCCATGATGCGCGACGCGCCTCCGGACTTGTCACGCGTCGGGATCAGAAAGAGCAGGGACGCCATACCGATCGCCACCGCGCCGTCGTCGATCATCCCCGGGGTTCCAAGCAGGCGCGACCAGCCGGGAATCGAGACGAATCCGAGGTTCAAGTCCGCACGAAACACCCAGAGAAGGGCGGTCGTGGCAAAGACGGCCGCGACCCAACGCTCCTCGTAGGAGATCGGACCAAGAGCGAGCTTCTCCTCCACGATCACGTCATGATCAACCGTGACCTCCTCAGGTGTCCTGTAGAAGATTTTCGTGAGGCAGAACCACACCAGCCCGATCATCACGACACCGATCGGAAACGCCATGATCAGCCACTGACCAAAGGCGATCGAAGGGGCTTCCGGGAAGAGGATCTCGAAGATTCTCACGAACGACAGATTGGGCGGAGTCCCGACGAGCGTACTCAACCCACCGACGGAGCAACCATACGCGATGCCCAGCATGAGTGAGACGGTGAAGGGATGGCTTCGCTCGACACCAAACGAGTCTTCGATCTTGAGTACGATCGCGAGGCCGATCGGAACCATCATGACGGCCGTCGCGGTATTCGAGATCCACATCGAGAGAAATCCCGCCGCGATCATGAAGCCCAGGACGATTCGAGCGGGGCCGCCGCCGACCGCATGGATGATACCGAGGGCGATGCGCTTGTGCAGGTTCCACTTCTGCATCGTCAGCGCAATCATGAAGCCGCCGATGTACAGAACAATGGTGCTGTTGAAGTAGATCGGGGCGGTGTCCCGCGCGCCCAGAATTCCAAGGAGTGGATAGAGGAAGAGCGGCAGCATCGCAGTCGCGAACAACGGGATCGCATCACTCACCCACCAGATGGCCATCAGAAGCGCAACCGCCGCCAGGTTACTTGCGGGCTCATTGGTCGCATCGACCGGCACGATCAGCAGGAACACGAACGCAGCGATCCCGAGCCAGAAACCGATCCTCTGGGCCGGTCCTCCATCGGGTCGTGTTGAGTGATGGGACATGGGCGAGACGTTTGAGGGCGACGTACCTGACACCATTGCAACCGGACTTCATTCATCGGCAGACCGGTCAGCCGCACCAACGTCGAGGCAACGCCAACCCCATGCAAGCGAGGACCTTCATGTGGCTGATCGGGGCGGAGGCCACCTACCTTCCAGAAGCGTTCACACCCGTGCCCTCGGCCCCGACATGAAGCCAGACTCACTTTCCCGTCGCTCGTTCCTCGGAGCCGCGGCGGCCCTGTCCCTGACTGATCCGCACAGCTCACTCGAGGCATTCCACGCCCATGGCATGGGCCAGGCAACGCAGCGGGCTGACGGAAACGCCACCCGGCCTTCGTGGCTCCCCTACGACGACGCGATCGTCGTGGATTTTCTCGCTTCGCCCGGGTACTTCAACTACCCGTTGAACCCGCCGCTGGACTCCGACATGATTCGATTCGCGGTGGAGTCGGGGATCACGGCAGTGAATCTGACATGCAGCGGAAGTGACTTTCGCTCGACCGTCCAGCGCATTGCCGGCTGGCTCGATCGAATCGAGCGGTTCCCGGAGGCCTTTCATCAGGTACGAACGCTGGCGGACCTCCACGACGCCAAGAGATCCCGTCGACTGGGTATCGTGCTCGGATTTCAGGACACCACGCCGTTCGAGCAGGACGTGTCGAATGTGGAGACCTTCCTCCACCTCGGTGTGAAGGTGACTCAGCTTACCTATAACGTTCGCAACCTCGTGGGAGACGGTTGCCTCGAGCCGGCGAACGGGGGGCTGACACGCTTCGGTCATCAGGTCGTGGAGCGTATGAACGAAGTCGGCATGATGGTCGACTTGAGCCACTGCGGGCAGCAGACAACCGCCGATGGTATCGCTGCCTCGTCACGCCCCGTCGCCATCACGCACAGCGGGTGCACCGCGATCGCCCGACATCCCCGCTCGAAGGACGACGCGGAACTCAGGGCGATGGCGGATGGGGGCGGCGTCGTCGGTATCTACCTGATGCCGTTCCTGACCCCGGGTCGGGTACCCATGCGCGAGGACGTGCTGAACCATATCGAACATGCGATCCAGGTCTGCGGCGAGGATCACGTCGGGATCGGGAGCGATCTGTCCACGACACCGATCGATGGTTCCGACGAGTACTGGTCACGGCACCGCGAGTTCGTGGCCGGTCGCATTCAGCGGGGGGTCGCCGCACCGAATGAAGACCCCGAGATTCTGTTCACCGTCGAGGACCTGAACTCGCACCGTCGTATGGAGCTCATCGCCGACGGGCTCTCGATGCGAGGGCACTCCGACGCCCGTATCGAGAAGGTCATCGGCGGGAACTGGGCACGACTCTTCGGGGAACTCTGGCGGGCCTGACGCCCAGATCAGGGCGCGTCGATCCACCACCCGTGGTTTTCGCTTGATCCGAAAGACCGTCGGAACACATGTTTCCGCCATGAATCCGAAGCCGACTCTCCGAGGCGCCACCGTGGCAGCCGAATGGCTTCGGGACGCGGGCGTCGAAGACGCCGCTTCGATCGAGTCCGTGCATTCTCAGTCACGAGAAGCCGCCTACCGTTCGCACGTCGCCCAATGGCCACCATCCGGGCCTGATCGTGACCAGCGTGTGGCGCGTTGGGAGAGCTGGCTCGCCGATCCTGGCATTCACTGCGTCGTCGCACAGCAGGGACAGGAGATCCTCGGGTTTGTGACGGTTCGCGGGTCGACCGACGATGACTTGCCATCCACACGGATTGCCGAGATGCCAACCCTCTACATCGCCCCGGACCACTGGCGCCGTGGCCTCGGTTCCATCCTGTGCGACGTCGCCGTGGAAAGAGCGCGATCTCTGGGCTTCGATGCGCTGGTGCTGTGGGTCCTCGAGATCAACGAACCTGCCCGTGCCTTCTACGCATCCCTGGGCTTTGAACCGGATGGAGCCACACGCATCGACGATGGAACCCCGGAAGCGTTCGAAGCTCATCGCTATCGGCTCCAACTGAGTGAGACGACAGAATGAACTCGGAGATCGCCTCCTTCATTCGCACGATTCCCGACTATCCAAAGCCGGGAATCCTGTTCCGGGATGTAACCGGGTTACTGGAGAATCCGCGTGGGCTGCGGATGGCGGTGGACCTGCTCGCTCAACGGTACATCGATCATTCGATCGACGTCGTCGCAGGAATCGAGGCTCGAGGCTTCATCTTCGGCTCGGCGGTCGCATACGAACTCGGTGTGGGCTTCGTACCGCTGCGCAAGGCGGGGAAGCTCCCCGGCGACGTCATCGGAATCGACTACGAACTCGAGTACGGTACTGACCGAATGGAAGTCCACACCGACTCGGTGCAAGCGGGCGCCCGCGTGCTGCTGGTCGACGACCTGATCGCCACCGGCGGAACCGCCAGCGCCGGGATGGAATTGATCGAACGAGCGGGCGGGCACGTCCCTGAAGCCTGCTTCGTGATCGATCTCCCGGACCTCGGTGGGGCGGATCGACTACGCCAACGAGGCTGCGAGGTCTTTGCACTCTGCGCCTTTCCCGGTCACTGATCCGCCCTCAACCTCCCGCGATCGAATCGAACGCGTGCGCCAATTCCACATCCGCCCTCGTGATCCCACCGGCGTCATGGGTCGCGAGATCCACGCGCACGAGGTTGTACACATTGAACCATTCCGGATGGTGGTTCGCCCGCTCGGCACAGAGCGCTGCCGCGGTCATGAAGCCGAACGCGCCGACGAAATCGGTGAACCGATACTCCTTGTGCAGCTTTCCGCCCTCGACAGTCCAACCGTCGAGGGCCGCAACGGCCGCCTCGAGATCATCCGCGGCGAGGAGCGGCCTCGCCATTACATGCCCGCCCGAATGAGCGCCGTCAACGCATCCATGCGAGCGGTGAGCCGATCAATCGCATCGACATACCGGGTCTCCCAGTCAGGTACATCCCCCGGGTCGTCTGTTTCGATCTCATAACGGAGCCCGGGAAGCATCCATGAGGCGTACCCGCTGAAGGGATCCGGTGAGACGTACAGAGAGCGGCTCCATGGACGGTCCTGCAGACCGCGGTTGTCGAGCCAGGCCTTTTCGAGTCCGATGAATCCTGCGTTCATCGCGGCGGCGGCAGCTGACGTGATGCCCCCGGCAGCCGCCCGATCGGCCCGAGCGCGTTCGAGGTCGGTCGCAGCGCGCTCAAGGTCAGTGGTCGACGCCACCAGACGATCGAGATTCACCTCGATTCTGCGATAATCTGCCACCTCGAAGAGGGTATTCACGTGGGTCCGCGTATCCACCGCGTAGCGAACCACGTCGTACGGCAGCAGATCCGCATTCGCCAGGCGCAGTGCGAGAAGACCGTCCGCCGTCGCCAGCATCGGTCCATAGATCCATTCCGGATCACCGAAGCGCTCGAACCAGGCGAAGTTGTCGTAATTCGAGTGGTAGATGCCACTGCGCCCACCGGAGCTCAGACCAGCCGATGGAATCCCGGCGTGCGTGTAGAATGCTATGTGGTCGGATCCACCTCCGAGATTCCCCATCACAGGTGTGCCGCCCTCGGCACGTGCCGCCCACCAGTCGTAGATACTCCGACCTTCGTTCGGGTAGGGTGTGTCGCGAATCGCATCGAGGATGGGCTGCTTCAGCGATGGAGAAGACGAGGAGCCAAAGTTCGGCCCGGACACCGCGCCGTCCGCATTGATGTACGCGACCGCCCCATCGGTCAGTGGTTCGAGGAATTCCTCCACCCACTCGGACGACCCGATCACCCCATACTCCTCGGCATCCCAGTGCGCGATCAGGATGGAGCGCCGAGGCCGACATCCTTCCTCAACGATTTGCCCCAGTGCCTCCGCAAGTGTGAGGAGCATCGCCGTTCCACCGTTCGGGTCGACGGCGCCGAAGCCCCAGGGGTCATAGTGGGCTCCCAGAATGATCCATTCGTCCGGGAACTCACTGCCCTCGAACGTTCCGACGATGTTCGTCGCCCGCGTCAGAGCCTTCGGCTGGTTCACTCGAACACGGACTGTGAGATCCGGACCCCCCGTCAGCCGATACCGGAGGTCGAGGCCACCCTGCCACTCTTCCGGAGCAGATTCTCCACCCATCCGGGACAGAATCTCGGATGCCGCGTTGTATCCCAGGGGGAGCACCGGAATCGTGTGCAATCCCACCTCATCCGGGTCCAGTCGCTCGACCTGAACCGGGCCATCGATCGGAAGCGCAGGTACGAAGGGAGTCAGCGGATCGCCCGTCCAGTCGAGGGTCAGGACGGATCCACGCTGAATGATCTCCCCATTCAGCATGGGACCTTCGGGGTAGGGGTCCTCTTCGACAGCCGGCGCGTCATTGAACATGATCACGCCGGCCGCACCACGCTCTTCCGCGAACAGGACCTTGAACCCGCGAAAATTTCCACCGTAACGCGCGACGACGATCTTCCCCTCGAGCGAAATCCCCATGGAGTCGAGAGCACGGTAGTCCGCTCGCGTCCCGTAGTTCGCATAGACTACCTCACCGGTCACATCTCCACTGCCCGAGAACGCGTTCCAGCCATTCAGCAGATCGGGGTGACCCGAAAAGCGATCCTCCGGCAGTGCTGCCTCGCGATTGTTCAGCTGCATCGCGACCGGCGTCACGATGTGTGCCTCGACATCGTCGGTGAGCTGCGGCAGATAGACGTCGTACGGATGCTCGCGAACCGTCATGCCCGCGGCTTTCATCACCCGACCGAGGTAGTGCCCCACCTCGACCTGAGCCGCAGAGCCCGTTGGGTGCGGCGTCGATGTGATGATTCGGAGGTGTTCGCGGAACGCGTCTCCTGACGGGAGCTCGGAAAAGCGAGCTTCACAGAACGCCTGACGAGCGGCGTTGTCCGCGGTGAAGCCGACAGGCGCGCTGATCTGAACCGAGCTTTGGGCAAGCAGCTGAGCCGGTAGCAGGAGGCCGATCAGGGTGGTCGCGGCGGTCACGCCGAGGACGTTCGTAAGTCGCTGTCTGAACATGGTAATCACTTGCCTGTGCATGAATGGGCGTGGGCACGCCCGATTTAATCGATGCCCGTCACGGCTTCTGTCACCGCTCGCTGCAAGGGGCCTACATCCGGGTACTGCGTCTCCTCATTGACGCCGAAGTTCTGCCGATTCGTGAGAAGAACAAGCGCGAGGGACTGGCCCGGAACGCCGAGTACGAAGGTCCCCGTGAATCCCGTGTGTCCAAACGAGCCTTCCGGACCATAGGAGGGCAGCTGCCAGCCCAGCGCCTGGCGGTCGCCCGTCGTCTCCAGGAAGCGCGCGATCGTCTGCTCGGACACCACGTCCTGCCCGCGATAGCGACCGCGCTGAAGCAGCACCTGAAGCAGGACATTCAGGTCATCGGCTGTGGAGAACAGGCCCGCGTGACCGGCAACACCGCGGAACGCATGGAAGGCGTTGCCGTCATTGACCTGCCCGTCGAGCCAGTCGCTCCGCCACCCGGACCATGCGTCCGGATCTCCGTCGATCCGGTACCCGAAGTCCGGGTCATGAACCATCCGATACTCGAACGGGTTTCCACGCGATGTTCGAGCGAACAGGATCTCCCCAACGCTCCGGGCGACCGACCCCTCGTTCGACCCCTCGTTGGGACCCGCGACAGGGATGAATCCCGTGGACTTCAACCCGAGCGGTTCGTAGATCTGAGTCCGCACGAACTCATCGAGGCCTTGCTGACTCACCTCTTCGACGACTCGCCCGAGGACCATGAAGCCGAGATCGCTGTAGTGGCGCTCTTCGCCGACCGGCCAGGAGAGGGGCAGAGAGCGCACGTACGCGTACGCTTCCTCCGGGTCGCTCGCGTGGTAGTAGGCAGGGACCCATTGAGGCAGTCCGGACCGATGGCTCAGGAGATGGCGAACCGTGACGCGCTCCCGTCCGTCGCCCACGAAATCCGGTAGATACGTCATGACTGACGCGTCGATATCGACCTGACCCCGGTCGACCAGCAGCATGAGCGCGAACGTCGTGGCCATGACCTTCGTCACGGACGCCAGGTCGAAGGTCACGGACTCCGTCATGGGAATGCGATCTTCCGCAGAGGCGAGCCCATAGGCCTGTCGATGACGCACGACCCCGTCCTGCGCGACGAGAAGCACCGCCCCGGGCACGCGACCGCTGTCGATCCACACTCGTACGAGGGAATCTGCTTCTACCAGACCGGGGTCCGTGGTCGTCCCGGGATCAGGCGCACAACCAGCCAGCCAGGTGACGGGGAGAACCGCGACCCACATCCACCTCGCCATCACCGCTCTGCGCTCTATCGTGTCTTCGTCCAGACCACGATGACACCGCAGTTTCCGCCCTGACTCGACCCGGACTGGGTCATGCCATATTCGACCGGTATCTCGGCTGGACGCCGATAGATTTCGACTGCGTCGATCGTTGCAAGGGGAGCAATGACCTCGATCGGCAACGACGCGGTCATTTCCACCGAGAGCCTCGTGCCGTCGAGATAAATGGTTGGCGTACAGTACTGGCCGGTCCCCGCCAGACGGACGGTCGCTCCCTGGAACGAGTTGATGCCACCCTGTGGGTACACGAGGCCCACACCGGGAATGCCCCGAAAGAGGTCCTCCGAAGACATGGCCGGCGACTCCTCGATCATGACCGGTGTGATGAACTGACCCAGGCCACGCGTGACCCGTCGCACGAACCCGTTCTTCACCAGCTGGTGCTCGAGCGCCGGGCGCTGAAGGGACACGAGAATCCCGTCGATCGGCATCGGCGCGGACGCGATCCGGAATTCCACGTCCATCTGCCCGTCTGAACCGAGCTCGAAGACCCCCGCCCGGGTTTCCTTGAAGCCGAACGCGGACGCCACCAGCACGAATGATCCACCCTCGGGTGCGGTCACGGAGAAACGACCCTGACCGTTGGTCACACCGGAGGTCACCGAATCGCCCGCCTCGGTCATCATGATGACGAGGCCAAGGGAGATCGGCTGACCTGTCTGCACCTCCATGAGGGTCCCGTCGATTGTCTGCGCCTGTGCCGGGTGCGTGACCGCACCGAACAACAGCGCGGCTGCCGCGAACGCCCATGCACCGAACGCGAGATCGCGTCCGATCCTCATACCAACGACCTCCAGACCCTGAAATACATCCTGAACGACCAATATATCGAAGTAGTCACGTCTGTTCATACCTCGGCTTCGCTCAAAAGGATCGCGCCCCGATGCCCCGAGCCGTCACGGGCGACCGGGTTTTCCTGAAGCCGCGTGATGACCCCAGGCCCGACACTCGCCTCAGCTACCCCACGGAGGAGGCGGGATGTCTACCGGACGGGACAGGTCGAACTCGACACGGAAGCGGCGATCCGAACCTTCGCGCCTGAGGGCATAGGCGAACGACTCACCCGGCCGGACCTCGATCGTCCATATGTTGGTTGCCGCCTCGGGCACAAGTTCCGCCGTGAACGGATCCGCAAAAAAGTCCTGCACGTTGGCGTCCCCCTGTCCCCTGGAATCGCCACCGTACTGCGTCAACTCGTCCTCGGTACCGTCCGGATGCCGATGATCGTGCTTCAGCCTGAGCCCCACCGCGGTCGGCGTGATGACCCATGTGCGCGATCGATCCTCACCGACATGAAAGGGAATCCGGATCTCCGCGAAATCACACGACCGGACGTGCATGACAATGTCCACGTCCTCGAAGGAGGAGTCCGGCGGAACGCTCTCCGACACGCGACCCTCGAATGCCTGACCGCAGAGCGACTCGAGGTGAGCCCAGAAGACGATCTGCGGATCACTTTGCGGATCCGGACGTCCGTCCGCCGAGGCTTCGGGCTGAGAATCCGTTCCACCGCAGGCCCACAGCGCCGCGCCGAGGATCGGTACGAACAATCGGACAAGACGCTTCGATTCGGGGCGAAGGGCGGATGCGACAAGCAAGCGATTCATGTCCCGAGAGTATCGCAGCTTCCTGCCCTACTCCAGCCCCACGGCTATATTGCCGCCTTCACTCCACCGGCTGGGCAGCGGGTGGATCGTCTCGACCGCCAGGAACTCTGATGCTCAGTTCTCTCCTGTTCGCCACCCTGATCCAGGTCCCCGCTCCAACGCAGGAGCTGGCCCCCGGAACCCGCTACGACGCCAGCATCCCCACACTCGAGGACGTGGTCGGACACGACTTCCGTCAGGAAATCACCCACCCGGACGAGATCGCGACCTACTTCCGCGCCCTGGCGGACGCGGCGCCCGACCGAACCAGGCTGATTCAGTACGCCGAAAGCTGGGAGGGGCGCCCCCTGCATGTCCTGGTGATCGGTTCCGCCGAACGCATCGCACGGCTCGACGAGATCAAGTCGGACCTCCAGCGCTTTTCCGCCGTAAAGGGCCTTTCCGACGAAGAGATCGAGCAGCTGATTGCCCAGCTCCCGGTGGTGACCGCGCTCATGCACGGGGTGCACGGCAACGAGATCAGCTCGAACGGGGCCGCCATGGCCGAGGCCTACCATCTGCTCGCGGCCGACGGGGACCCGACGGTCGACATGATCCTGCGGGAGTCTCTGGTCCTCATCGACCCGGCCGAGAACCCTGACGGACGAGCACGATTCGTTCAGCACACGACGATGTCCCGCGCCCGGTGGCCCAACCAGGCCACGTACTCCGCCGAGCACGACGAACCATGGCCGGGGGGACGAGGCAACCACTACCTCTTCGACCTCAACCGCGACCTGTTCATCCAGAGCCAGCCGGAAACCCGCGGGAAGGTCGACATCTTCCTGGATTTCAGACCGAACATCGTAGCCGATCTCCACGAAATGGGGGGCAACTCGACCTACTTCTTTCCGCCCACCGCGCCCCCCGAAAATCCCTGGTATGGCGAGCGCCAGATCGCGCTGATGGACGTGTTCGGGCGCGCCAACGCCACGGCGTTCGATGAACGTGGTTTCCCGTACTTCAACCGTGACGTGTACGACCTGTTCTACCCGGGCTACGTGGACATGTGGCCGATGAATCAGGGAGCACTCGGCATGACATATGAGCAGGCATCGGCGCGGGCGCTGGTCCTGAAGAAGGCAGACGGCGACGTCATGACGTACGGCGACGGTGTCCTGCACCACTTCACGGCAGCGATCACGACGGCAGCTACGGCCGCCTCGAACCGCGAACGCATTTTGCGCGACTACTTCGAGTACCGACGGCAGGGCGTCGCGCTGGCACGTGACGGCACGGCCGAACTCGTCCTTCACTCGGCCCACGATCCAGCCATGGCCGGGCGGCTCGCACGGATGCTGGCGTCCAATGGGATCGACGTCTACGACGTCACCGGGCCGGTGACCGTCCAGGGCCGGCAGCTTTCCGAATCCGGCACCTACATCGTACCGCTCGATCAACCGGCAAGCCGGATGGCGCGTAATCTTCTGGATCATCATGTCCCCATGGACGAGGCGTTCATCCAGCGGCAGATCGAGCGTCGCGCCCGACGAGAAGGGGACGAGATCTACGATCTGACGGCGTGGAGCCAATCTCTGCTGTGGGACGTGGAGGTCGTCGAAGCCAGCCGGGCAACGGGTGCCATCGGTACGCTGATCGACCCGGATGCGGAGCCCGGCACCGGCGTCGCCCTGCCGGCGGCGACCGTGGGGTACCTCATGCCGTGGGGAACGGCGACTGCTTCAGCCGTGGCCGAAGCGATGTATGCCGGGATCCGGGTGCGGGCCTCCGGTGAAGCCTTTACGCTCGACGGCCGGGACTACGGTTCGGGAACGGCCATCATCCGGGTATCGGAGAACGACTCCGACCTCCCGGCGCGACTTGGGGACATCGCAGGTCGCCATGGAGCCGAAGTCGTGCCGATCGACGACTCCTATGTGAGTGCCGGAGCTTCGCTGGGAGCGAACAGCGTCCGTGCGCTCAGAGCTCCCCGGATCCTGCTCGCCTACGATCAGCCCGCGTCGAGTTACTCGACGGGGTGGGCCCGATACGTCCTGGAACAGCGGTACGGGCTGCCCGTGACGGCGGTGCGTGGTCGGAGCCTGGGCCGGGCGAACCTCTCCGATTATGACGTCATCGTGCTGCCCAGCGGCAATTACTCGGGGGTGATTGGATCCGGTCTGGTCGAGCAGCTTCGAAACTGGATGTCCGACGGCGGGACACTGATCACCCTGGCAAATGCCACCTCGTGGGCGACCCGTGCCGGACTGCTCTCGTCCACGACGGAACGTCGTGGCGGCAGGGCGGCGGGAACGGACGCTCCGAGGGACGGGACCCCCGACCAGCCGATCGAATACCTCGACGAAATCGTTCCTGAGGATGAAGCTCCCGAAGGGGTTCCGGGCGCCATCCTCCGAGTTCTGCTCGATCGGAGTCACTGGATGTCGTCCGGAACGGACGGAGAGATTGGAGTTCTCGTGGAAGGATCGAGAGTCTTCAGTCCGATGACGCTCGACGACGGCACGAACGTGGGTCGTTATGGGACGCTCGACGACCTCGTGCTCAGTGGGATCGTATGGGAGGAGGCGCGGCCGCAGCTGGCGAGCAAGGCATTTCTCATGGTCGAAGGGTACGGTAGCGGACAAATCATTTCGTTCGCCGAAGACCCGAACTACCGCGCCTACAGCGAAGCGACACAACTCCTGTTCCTCAACGCGATTCTGCTCGGACCGGGCCGGTAAGCATGCCCGGAGCACCGGGCACGCACACAGTCATGATCATGGCCCTTGCCGCTGTGGTCATCGGATGTGGCGTGGACGCTCCGGAGCCGGTCATCACTACGGTCTCGGACAGTGCCGGCGTTCGGCTCGTGCAGCATGACCTCTCCGGGGTCGAGCTGCCTGCCTGGCGAACGCTGGCAATGCACGACCTGCAGGTCGGCGGAAACGGGGGAACAGGCGCCACCGCCTTTTCGAGCATCGAGGACATCACGGTCGCTCCCGACGGTCGTATTCTCGTTTCGGATCGGGATGCTGCGGAAGTTCGAGTGTACAGCGCCTCCGGAATCTGGGAGAGGACCCTGGGCGGGGCGGGGGACGAGACCGTCAACTTCGAGAGCCCGCCGGCGTTCGCCGGGCTCGCTCGGGATACGCTCTACGCATTCGACCCGAGCCAGGGGAGCGTCACACCGGTGCATCTTGACGGAGGGGGCGGTGAACCCCTCTCTCTGATCGCGACCGGGATCGATCGGCCCGGCGTCGTGCTCCGGAGGTCCGACGGCTCCTACGTGGTCCAGTCGCCCTGGGTGGTGGCCGGGCCGGCGGAGGCCTACGGTCCACGACTCGAGCAGGATTCGGTCGTGATCACGACCGCCGCGCAAGACGGGTCACGGGTCGACTCACTCACGGTCCTGCCCGACATGTACTGGGGCCGCAGCGTGGAATCGATCCCGGATGGGAGAGTCAGAGTTCGTCAGGCCAACCCTCCGTACTCGCCCCGCGCGTTCCTCCTGACGGATGGTGTGCTCACCACGGTTGCTCACAGTGCCGAATTCGACTTCTCGGTGCACGACGAACGCGGCCGGGTTGTGGACCGCATCCGTGTCACCGGCGTTCGGCACCCGGCCACCCGCCACGACATTCGGCAGGAGCAAGAAGCGCGACTGCGGGCCGACCTCGGGGACGATATCCCCGAATCTGCTCGTCGGCTCTTTGTCGACTTCGCTCCCGAACAGCTCCCAGCGTTCGCCGACGCCCGCTATTCGGAAACGGGTGACCTGTGGGTCGCCCTGCAGGATCTCGGTGAGACGGAGGGGACGGACTGGGTGGTCCTGTCATCGGATGGCACGCTCAGAGGATCCGTGCACACGCCCGGCACGCTGACGCCTCGGTACATCTCCGATGAGTACCTGGTGGGCGTCGTAGTCGACGCGGTCGAGGGGCCGATGGTGCGACGATACGCGCTGATCTCTCCGCCGGGCGAGCCCGACCAGCCATGAAGAGTCTCAGCCGGAGCAGCCGGAGCCCGTCCTTGAAGTTCGAACACGGAGCAGCGCTCTTTCAGAGCGTTCGAACGGTGGTCTGATCCTGGGCCGCCGCGTCGAACGGAAGCTGCAGGAGGTGGTCGTCGCCCGGTACACGTGGCGGCATGACGCCGAATTTGCGGCGGGATTCCTCCACGATGCGGGGATCCCCCATCGACTGCAGATCGATGACCCCGCGCTCGGGATCCCTGTGTCCATGGCCGCGACGCTGTGGGTGCTGGGTGCGGACGAGGCTCGTGCTCGGGAAGTTCTCGACATCACCAACGAGCATACGCCCCAACTGTCGGCTTCGAGCTCCGGGCACCACCGCACCGCGCCCCGAGGGGGCCACCGCCCCACAGCCGCGGATGCAGGTCGGGATCGCGGGATCGCCTCCGCCCACACCACGACCCGGCCGGAGCACAGACGGGGGAAGACTACCCTGACCTTCCGCGCCCGGGTGCTGGCACTGCTCGCCGGAGCAGGCCTGGCCGGGGCCGGTCGCGCCGGCGAGGCACTGCCGTCCACACCCGAACTGGGGGCCGCGATTCTGGTTGTCGCATCCGGCCTTATCCTCATCGGTGTCGTAGGACGGGCGCCGCGCTTTCTGCGCGAGACCCTGGAAGGGCTGTCTGGCAGTGCGCCATGAGGTCAGGCCTCCTTGCTCCCGGAAACCCGGTGCCTCTTCTTCTACTCCCTGACCGTCCACCGCAGCGCACGGGGCCCTCATCATGCAGGCCGTAACATTCAACGTCTCGATCCCGAGCTATATCGTCGGCAAGACGCTGGGCAAGGTCACGGAGGCGGCCGTCTTCGGAGGGCTGAGCGGGGTCCGCTTCGGAGACGTTGCCGACCCCGCGCTACCCGGGGAACGCTGGGTCAAGCTGGAGGTGCTGCTGGCGGGTATTTGCGGATCCGACATCGGCAACCTGACACTCAAGTCCAGCCCGGCCATGGAGCCGTTCGGGTCGTTCCCCGCGGTGCTGGGCCATGAGATTCTCGCGCGAGTGGTTGAGGTCGGTTCTGCAGTAACGCGCGTCGAGCCGGGGCAGCGGGTGACCGTCGACCCGGGCGTCTCCTGCGTCGTTCGGGGTTACGACGGAACGGATCAGTGCCCTTCCTGCACTGTGGGTCTACCGGCCACGTGCACCCGTGCCGGGGAGGAAGGGCGAACGAGGATCGACGGGGTCGCCATCCAGCGCGGGATGACGATCGGCTACCACGGGAGTCTGCCCGGGGGGTGGGGCGAACGGATGGTCGCGCACGAATCCCAGTTGTTCCCCGTCGACGATGGAATGAGCGACCACACGGCCGCACTGATGGAACCGCTCGCGGTAGGGATGCACGCCGCCCTGCGGTCCGAGCCCTTCGGCACCGGTCCGATTCTGGTCCTCGGCAGCGGCCCCATCGCACTGGGTGTGATCTGGGCCCTGAGAGCCGTGGGCTACGCGGGTGAGATCATCGCACAGGTGCGCCGGACACACGAAGCGGATATGGCTCGAGCACTCGGAGCCTCCTCGACGATCGCGCCGGGCGACGAGGCACGTGACGCCATGATCGGCACCGGCGCGAGTGCGTACATGCCGATCGTCGGAGACGAAGTATATGCGGGTGGGGGCTTCCCCCTGATCTTCGACTGCGTCGGCAGCGAGCAGACCATCAAGCAGGCCCTTCGCTACGCCTCCGTGCGCGGGCGGATCGTCCTCCTCGGCTGTGCGGCCGAGATCTCGAAGCTGGACCTCACCTTCGTATGGGCGAACGAGCTACAGATCCAGGGCTACCAGTGCTACGGTGACGAATCGTGGCGAGGCAAAACAGAACACACGTTCCAGATTACTCACGATCTTCTTCTCGAGACGGGAGCGCCGGTGCAACAGATGGTCACCCACATCTATCCGCTGGCACAGTATCGCGAGGCTCTCTCCACCGCGGCCAACCGCAGAAAGACAGGGTCGGTCAAGGTCATGCTGCAGCCCAACGGGTGAGCGCTCGAAGGTCGACATGAGCGGACGCTACGACGGTGGTCAGGGCCCGACGCGGGCTCCCACCACCGGACCCCGCGTCATCGTGGTCGGTGGCGGCGTGATCGGGACCAGCGTCGCCTACGAATTGTCCCGCGCAGATGCCGACGTCACGCTGCTGGAGCGGGATCGGATTGGCGCGGGAGCCTCCAGCGGGAACGCCGGCACCATCGCCGTCGGACACCCGCCTCTCAACCGACCGGGGCGCATCGGTCAGGCGATCCGACAGATGACCGATCCGTCGAGCCCGTTGTACGTGAAGCCGCGCATGGACCCCGGGCTGTGGCGGTGGCTGATCGGCTTCGCCCGATACTGCACCGACGCGCACGTCCAGCACTGCATGGACGTCATGGCACCCCTGGGGCGACACGCTCTTTCGGCATTCGACCGCCTGCTGAACGACGAGCGCATCGAATGCGACTACACTCCCGGGGGGTACCTCGAAGTGTGCTCCACCGAAGCCGGCATGAAGGCGGTCCAACATGAAGCCGGCATCATCGAGGCGCACGGCTACGACCCCGAGGTCATCGACGGGGACGAAGTACGCAGGAGGGAGCCGGCGCTGGGCCCCGATCACATCGGAGCGGTTCACTACCCCGAGTCGGCCACACTCAATCCAGCACTTTTTCTCGCGCGCCTCGCGGCGGCAGCCCAGAAGCGCGGTGTCGTGATCCGGTCCGGCTCGGTCGTCACGGCCGTGACCGAGACGGCCGGACGAGTCACGGGTGTAGAGCTGAGCTCTGGAGAAACCGTTGAAGGTGACGCCGTCATTCTTGCGACAGGACCTTACGACCAGAAGCTCGTGCGCCCGTTCGGGCTTCGAGTCCCCGTTCAGCCGGGCAAAGGCTATCACCGCGACGTCGACATCGGGCCGAACGGTGCGCCCCCGCTACGGATCGCCTGCGTGCTGGCAGAACATTCCGTGTTCTGTACGCCTATGGACACGGCGATCCGCTTCGCCGGCACGATGGAATTCTCGGGGCAGAACCACCTGATGCGACCGGAGCGTCTGGCACAGCTCACTCGGGCGGCACAGGCCGCGTTTCCCGGTATGGGAACGGCGCGTCCACGTTCCGAATGGTGTGGTCTGCGGCCGATGTCCGTCGACGGACTCCCCATCATCGGTCCCGTGCCCGGTGTGACCGGGCTCACCATCGCCACCGGTCACGGCATGCTGGGCCTCACGCTGGGACCCATCACCGGAGAGATCGCCGCCCGTCAGGTGCTGACTGGGTCCGATCCCAGGGCACGACACCTGTTGCCGGAGCGATTCGTGTCGTCGGCTCCGCATACCGCATAGAACCTCCACGTCCGCACATGGGCCAGGACATCTGTTCCTTCGCTGATGCGACGCAGCCCCGCTACAGATCCAGAGGAATCACCTCCGGGTGAACTCTGCTTTTCGCGGATGACCCGTCGACACCGACTCCCTCGAGCTTCAGAAGCTCGACTTTGCGTTTCAGCCCGCCGGAAAAGCCCGTAAGTCGTCCATCCGAGGAGACGACCCTGTGGCACGGGATCATGATCGGAATCGGATTCGCACCGACGGCCTGCCCCACCGCCCGAGCTTGATCGGGCTTGCCCATCTCCCGGGCGATCTGACCGTACGATGTCACATGCCCGTGCGGCACTCTGATAAGTCTATCATACACCACGCGCTGGAACTCCGAGGTCACGCCGGAGAAATCCAGGCGCACGTCGAAGGAGGTCCGGTCTTTGGCGAAGTACTCCTTCAGCTGCTGGACAGCATGTCGCAGCTCCTGCGGCCACTCCTCCTCGGGGTCCGTATGGCGATCTCTGGGCAGAGGACCGAATTCGATCCGGCGAACTCCAAGCCGGGACGTCCAGACAGTGAGGGCGCCGACCCTGGTCCTCGACAGGTGCGCGGAGTGGATTTCGACCGGAGAGGTCAGTTCAGCTCTCCGCCGGAGTCGCCGTCTTCCTTCTTGAGGGCTTCCTGCAGCGCATCGAAACCGAGAAGCGCGCACTTGATGCGCACCGGGAACTTGGAAACCCCCTGAAGTGCACGAAGGTCGCCAAGCTCCTTGTCCCGCGCTGCCGCCTCATCACCATGCATCATCTCGGTGAAGCGCTTCGCAAGAGCATCCGCTTCAAGGACGTTCGCGCCCTGCAGCCGCGTCGTCATCATGCTGACAGCGGCCTGAGAGATGGAGCACCCGGTACCGACGAACTTCGCCTCGGCAATGCGATCTCCCTCGATCCGCAGCTGGAGGCGGATCTCGTCACCACAGACCGGATTCGCCATGTGGACCTCCACCGTCTTCTCATCGAGTTCCGCCTTATTCCGCGGATTTCGATAGTGCTCAAGAATGAGCTGCTGGTAGAGCGAGCTGAGCTGAGGGCTTTCCATCGTGACCTGCGCAGGTTTTCGGGGAGGCAACATACGTCGAGATTCGCTCGGCGGCACGTCGAGGAGCGCGGAGCGGGTCCGAAGACCCCTGGCTGCTGAGCGTACTCAGCCGAAAATGGTGGCGACCTGGACCAACCCATCCACCAACCGGTCCACATCCTCAGTCGTGCTGTACAGATAGAAGGAGGCACGCGCCGTAGCCGACACACCGTAGTGTTTCATCACGAGCTGGGCGCAGTGGTGCCCGGCACGAACGGCGATCCCGTTGGAATCGAGGATGGTCGAAATATCGTGCGGGTGCGCGTCGCCCATGGTGAACGAGATCACCGCCGAGCGCTGAGCGAGATCGCTCGGGCCAAAGATCCTCATCTGGGGCAGCGAACCGAGCTTGTCGAGGGCGTAGGCCGTGATCTCGCGTTCATGGGCCTCGATCGTTTCGATGCCGATCCCAGAGAGGTAGTCGATCGCGGCACCGAAGCCGATCGCACCGGCGATGTTCGGCGTGCCTGCCTCGAACTTGTGGGGCACGGCAGCCCAACTACTCGCGTCACGTTCCACGATGTGGATCATTTCACCGCCACCATGGAACGGGGACATCCCCTCCAGAAGCTCGCGTCGGCCCCAGAGGACACCGATCCCTGTCGGGCCACACATCTTGTGGCCACCGAAAGCGTAGAAGTCACAGCCCAGGTCCTGGACATCCACTTTGGTGTGCACCGCACCTTGAGCTCCATCCACGACCGTGATGGCGCCGACGGCTCGCGCGGCCTGCGTAATCCGCTTTACGGGATTGATCGTGCCGAGACTGTTCGAGACATGCGAGATCGCAACGACCTTCGTGCGCTCCGTCAGAACGCTCTCGAGGTCATCCAGAACGAGACATCCTTCGTCATCGATCTCGATGTACCGGAGGGTCGCGCCAGTCCGCGATGCAAGAATCTGCCACGGGACGATGTTGGAGTGATGCTCCATCACCGAGATCAGGATCTCATCACCCGAACGGAGGTTGTCGAGCCCCCAGGCAATGGAAACGAGGTTGATCGCCTCCGTCGTGCCACGGGTCCAGATACACTCCGAGGAATCCGGTGCGTTGATCCAGCGGGCTACTTTCTCTCTCGCCCCCTCGTACGCGACGGTCGCGCGATGCGAGAGTTCGTGGATCCCTCTGTGGACGTTCGCATTGTCGTTCCGGTAGTAATCGGCAATCACGTCGAGAACGAACTGCGGCTTCTGGGAGGTCGCCGCGTTGTCGAGGTAGACGAGGGGCTTGCCGTTCACCACCTGATCGAGGGCAGGGAACTCCTTCCGGATCCGGGAGGGCTCAAAGGGTACGGAACTCATCGGGAGACCTCGATCATCAGGTCGGTGTAGGAGGGGTCCGCCGAGTCTACCCTACGTCGACGTAGATTTCTCCGTCCCGGATCTCCACCGGGTACGATTGGACGGGGCGAATCGCAGGGAGGGTCTTCCGGGCACCCGAACACGCATCAAAACGGGCGCCGTGGTAGAGGCACACGATCTCGCTCCCTTCGAGTTCTCCGTCGGACAGCGGGTAATCCTCGTGGGAGCACTGATCCCTCAGTGCGCAAATCGAACCTTCGACGTTCGCGAGCACCACGGGGACACTGCCGGCCATGACCCCCTTGAGCATCCCGACCGGGCATTCTCCCTCAACCGCGACTTTGACCCACTCGGACATTGCCTGCCCTTCACCCGTGCTGGGCGAGTTTTTCCACGATTGCCCCCGTCACCTTCTCGACCACACCACCCAGTGGCAACCTCGAGAGCACCTCCCCGAGAAAACCGAGAACGACCAGACGCTCGGCCTGCACCCGATCCAGGCCGCGACTCATCAGGTAGAACTTGGCTTCGGCATCGAGCTCGCCGATGGTCGCGCCGTGCGAACACTTCACGTCGTCCGCCTCGATCTCGAGGTTGGGCAGCGAGTCGGCGCGAGCGCCGGGCGAGAGGAGGAGATTCCGATTCGTCTGGTACGCATCGGTCCGCTGGGCGCCGGGGAAGACCCGGATGATGCCGCGGAACACCGCGCGGCTGTCGCCGTCGAGCGCACCCTTGTAGAGCAGATCACTCCCCGTGTTCGGCTCGGTATGATCCTGACTTGTGTTGAAGTCGAAGTGCTGATCACCATCCCCGAAGTACAGACCGAGCATTTCCGAATTGGCGCCCGGTCCGAGCAGCTTCGCGTTCAGATCGACGCGGTGGACCGATGCTCCGAGCCCGACATTGAGGGTGTCGATGCGGGCGTCACGCTGAGCGTGCGTGCGCTGAGCAGAATGGAAGAACGTACCCCGACCAGCCCGCTGCACGTTGAGATACTGCACCACCGCACCATCACCTGCGATCAACTCCACAGCCGATGACACGAATGTCTGAGCGTGCACATCGTCGGAGACGATCTCATCGACGTAGGACACCTGACTGTGTGCGTCGGCTACGATCAGCACACGACTGAAATACGCGGTGCCAGGCTCGCTGACCCAGCGCGTGACCCGGATCGGGGTCTCGAGCCGGACGTTCGAGGGCACGTGCACGAAGATGCCGTCCGCCCACAGCGCCATGTTGAGCGCCTCGAGCTTGCCGTCTTCGGCGGGGACGACCCGACCGAGGTACTGCTCAACGACCGCCGGATGACTCTGCAGCGCATCGTGCAGCGAACCCAGCATGACCCCGCGCTCGGCAAGGTCCGGGTCGATGTCCGTATGAACGACATGACCGTCGATCAGCACGATGTGCCCCGCGGCTTCCCGATCCTGCTCCATCGTCTCGCGAAGTCGGGCCGGCCAAACGGATGGATCGTCCGGAACCGTCTTCGCGTCCGACAGTTGAAGCTCGCCGAGGTCGAGAACCTTCCGCAGATCCGTGTACCGCCACTCCTCGAGCCGCGTCGTCGGCATCGGGGTGGACTGGTAGACCGACCACGCGAGTTCACGCCGCTCCCGCAGCCACTCGGGCTCCCCGATCGCGAGCCGCTCCACCGCTGCTGCGTTGAGCGCGTCGGTGACCCCGTCCATCGCTTCCGTCTCGTTCAAGGCAGTCTCGCTCATCAGCCCACCGACCCTTCCATCTCGAGTTCGATGAGACGGTTCAACTCGACGGCGTACTCGAGGGGAAGCTCCTTGGCGATGGGCTCGATGAAGCCACGCACGATCATCGCCATGGCTTCGTCCTCGGGAATCCCACGGCTGGTCAGGTAGAAGAGCTGCTCTTCGCCGATCTTCGAGACGGAGGCCTCGTGACCGACGTTCGCGTCGTTTTCCTCGATCTCGATGTACGGGTACGTGTCGGTCCGCGACGTGTCGTTGATCAGCAAGGCGTCACACTCGACGTTGGAGCGTGCGTGATGGGCTCCCTCGTAGACCTTGAGCAACCCCCGGTACGTCGAGCGACCGTGCCCCTTCGAAATCGACTTCGACACAATGGACGACGTCGTGTGCGGGGCCGCATGGATCACCTTGCCACCCGTGTCCTGATGCTGACCGTCACCGGAATACGCGATGGAGAGAATCTCACCGTGCGCGCCCTCACCCATCAGGTAGCACGACGGGTACTTCATGGTCAGCTTCGAGCCGAGATTGCCGTCCAGCCACTCCATGTGACCGCCCTCTTCGACGATCGCACGCTGGGTGACCAGGTTATACATGTTGTTCGACCAATTCTGGATCGTGGTGTACCGGAACCGGGCGTTCTTCTTGACGATGATTTCGATGACGCCGGAGTGGAACGACTCGGTCGAGTAGACCGGAGCGGTACAACCCTCGATGTAGTGAGCCTGTGCGCCCTCATCCACGATGATGAGCGTGCGCTCGAATTGGCCCATACGCTCCTGATTGACGCGGAAGTACGCCTGCAACGGCGTATCGAGCGAAACGCCCTTCGGGATATACACAAAGGAGCCGCCGGACCAAACCGCCGAATTCATCGCGGAAAACTTGTTGTCCGCCGTCGGAATGATCGTCCCGAAATGCTCGCGGAAGAGATCGGGATGGTTCTTGAGGCCATCTTCGATGGAATCGAAGATTACACCCTGCTTTTCCCACTCCTCGCGAAGGGAGTGGTACACCATCTCCGACTCGTACTGGGCTCCTACGCCGGCCAGGATTTCACGCTCAGCTTCGGGAATACCGAGCTTCTCGAACGTGTCCTTGATCTCGTCCGGAACGTCGTCCCACGAGTGCTGCATCCGATCCTGCGGGCGCACGTAGAAGTAGATTTCATCGAGAACCTCCTCCAGGCCGTCGAGATCTCCACCCCACTTCGGCATGGGCTTGGACTCGTAGATGTCGAGCGCTTTCAGCCGGAAGTCGAGCATCCACTCCGGTTCCTCCTTGTGCGCCGAAATCTGACGAACCACGTCTTCCGAAAGGCCCTTCTGGGCCCGGTAGACCGGCTCGGCCTCCGTCACGAAATCGTACTTGTACTCATCCAGTCCGAGGTCCTGAATCGTCTCGTTCTGTGGCATGGTAGATCTCCCCTGTCAGAGAATCGGGATCAGGACGCGGCGGCCGCCTCGGCCGCCTCATACTCGCTGTACCCGTCTGCCTCGAGCTCGAGGGCAACCTCCGGGCCACCGGACCTCACGATCTTCCCGTCCACCATGACGTGGACGTAGTGAGGCTTGATGTAGTCCAGAAGACGCTGATAGTGCGTAATCAGGAGCACGGACATGTCCGGATCTTCCTTCGCCAGCATGTTCACGCCATTCGCGACGATTTTCAGAGCGTCGATGTCGAGCCCCGAGTCTGTTTCATCCATGACGGCGAGCTTCGGCTTGAGCATCGCCATCTGCAGGATCTCGTTCCTCTTCTTCTCACCACCCGAGAACCCATCATTCACGTGTCGCTCCGCAAACTGGACATCCATCTCCAGCATCTCCATGCGCTCCGTCAGCGCGTCGGAGAAGTCGAAGATGTCGAGCTCCTCGCCGTCGGGCATGTGGGCCTGGACGGCCGTGCGAAGAAAATTGGCGATCGAGACCCCGGGGATTTCCACCGGATACTGAAACGCAAGAAACACCCCTGCCTGCGACCGCTCGTCGGCTTCGAGGTCCAGCAGGTCTGAACCACGGAAGCTCACCGAGCCACCCGTCGCCTCATACCCGGGATGACCGGCCAACACCTTGGCGAGGGTGCTCTTGCCGGACCCGTTCGGCCCCATGATTGCGTGGATCTCGCCCGATCCGATCTTGAGATTCAACCCGTTGAGAATCGGCAAGTCTTCGTCAGCAACCTTCGCGTTCAGACCCTGAATGTCGAGGAGGGGTGCGTCAGCCATTCAAATCCCCAGAAAATTGAAGCGGAGCCCGAGTTCGGACGCCGCTTATCAAGAATGATTCTTATTTCAGCAGCAAAAATTAGACATGTCCATCAGGCCGGTCAACCAGAGTTGGACAGCCGGAGATGGCGGAGATCGCAAGCGATTCAACGCGACCGAACGCCCACACCCCCACCGACGGCAACTCACCTCTCCACCCAGATCCGGATCGCCAGCGTCAGATCACCGATATGCCTATTCGTCAGTCGGACTTACGCTTACGGAACCTTTATCGCGCCCGGTGACCGTGCTGAATCACGGTGTGATCGGACCTTCTTCCTCCCGTCGGTCGCTGCGCCCTCCACGCCTGCACCACCTCGTCGCCGCACGGGGCTCTCAGGACCTGACAGGGGTCCGTTGCGAGGTCATTCGATGGCGGTTAACACACTGGTACGGAGTACCCGATGAGTACGGTGACCGCCAGGATGAAGCTGCACCCGCTTTCGATGAACCGTCATCTCGCAGGCCGCGCCCGACCCTCGAGGGCCCGCACCGCGTGGGTGCACGTCGTGGCACTCTCCATCCTGGCGACGTTCGCCGCATGCGGTGAGGAACCTCCGCCCCCGGGCCCCGGCACCGTGACTGCGACACTGGTGAGCCCGAATGGCGACGAGGGTGCGGCCGTGGTCGCGCTCTTCGGTGCGGGAATTCAGTCGATTTCCCCGCTCGGGGCCACCGAGGTCTTCTCTCTTCTGAACGGTGACGGGGCAAGGGTCGTGCTGCTGAACGAGAGCGGTGGCCTGCTCGAGTTCGAGATTGCGCTGGCCGACACGTTGCAGAAACCCGACGTAATCGTTGTCGAGGTCGCCGCGCCCGATGATCACCTGAGGGTTGCGACCGATGGGTACTCGGTCGAGTTGGCCCGATGAGTTCACGATTCTCGCTTGCAGGCACGCTGATCGCCGTCGCGGCGAGTGCGGCGCTGAGCCCGGGAACCATCTGCGCCCAGGATATCCAGGCGACTGCCCGCATGCAGGGCATCGAACTGCCGGAGACGTACTACCAGAGAATCACCCTCGACCCGTCGGCATTCGAGTTTCAGAGGGCACTGTTCCGCCGCGCAGACCCGGAAGAGACGGCGGCATTCGGTGAGGTGCGGCTGCCCGTGATTCTCGGTTTGTTCGCCGACTCCGAAGCTGAGCCCCGCATCACGGCGGACATGGTGCGGGAGTCTCTGTTCGATGGTCCATCCCAGCGCGGAACCGTCACCGATTCTTATCTGGAGATGTCCCGCGGCGCCCTGACCGTCAGCGGTGACGTCATCGGCTGGGTGCGAACCGGCCTGACGATCAATCAGGTCGTGGGGTCGGATTTCGCCCTGGGGGCGGACGCGCGCGTGGGTGAGTGGATCATCGACATGCTGGGGCAGGTCGACGGTGACGTCGACTTCCGGCAGTACGACAATGACGGTCCTGACGGAATTCCTGACAGCGGAGACGACGATGGATTCGTGGACGTCATCACCGTGGAGTTCCTGGAGGTCTCGGCATCATGCGGCGGGCCCGGCATCTGGCCTCATCGGTGGACAGTCGAGGCGCAGACCGGCACTCCATTCAGAACGGACGACGTCGGGATCAGCGGCAAGCCGATCTTTGTGCAGGACTACATCACGCAGAGTGCAGCCGACTGCAGCGGTAACGTGGTTCAGGACGCGGGAGTGATCGCCCACGAGTTCGGTCACGCCCTCGGACTACCCGACTACTACCATTGGGTCGACTTCGATCTCGGGCCCGAGGGCCGCCGCTGGGTCCTCGGATGCTGGGCGCTCATGGCAGCGGGATCATGGGGTTGCGGCCCCGTGGGGTCGACACGCGAGCCGTATGGGCCCGCCCACATGATCGGCCACTCCAAGGGAACCCTGGGATGGCTCGAGTACCTCGACCCGGGTGAGGTCTGGAATCAGGAGTTCTTCATCGACCCCGCCCAGATCGATGGAGATGTCATCCGCATTCCACTGGATGGCTCCGCTACCGAATTCCTCTTCGCCGAATTTCGTGATCAGATCGGATTCGATCACGGTCTGCCGGCCGCGGGCGTGCTCCTGTACAAACAGGACTCACAGGCTGGCCTCCGACCCGACCCTTCCTCTGATGACCCGTACTACCTCACCCTGCTGGAGCAGGACGGCAACAGGGGACTCCTGCGAATCACGCCGGAGGGAGGGAATCGGGGCGAAGCGGGTGATGCGTGGGGCGTGGACGGTGTCGTTGGACGGTTGAACGCCGAGACTAAGCCAGCCCTGCGACTCCGAGATGGGTCCTGGTCACCTGTCGTCGTGCACGAGGTCTCAGTCGAGGGAGATGTCGCGCGTCTGGTCATTTCGACAGGCCGGACACCGAGGCTCATCGAACGGACCGACACGGCGGAGGTCATGCAGGTCCGCAGTTTCGCGATCCCCGTCCGAATCGCCGGAGGTCACGGACCCTACGCCGGCGTCGGGCTGCTGCCCGAGGGCTTCTCCTTCCGGAATGTCGGTGACGATCTCTTTCTCATCGGCTCGCTCCGGGAAGCGGGGGAGAGATCCTATTCTTTCGCGGTGCGTGATCGGTTCGGTAACACGTCTCCGAACGTCACTGTCACGGTGAACGCGACCGGGGAATGGGAGCCAGATCCGACCGACCTGATCGAGAGCTTCCTCACCACGGGTGTGGATCCCCTTTCAGACGGGGAACGGAGCTACCTGGACGATGTCGGAAATCAGAATGGCCGTTTTGATGTCGGGGATCTGAGAAGCTGGCTGCGTGCCAACAACTTCTGATGTGAACCTCGAGGCATCAGACAGAATCGCCGCGACTGAGACGTCATCGAACAAGGTGGCGGGCACTTCGAAGGGTCCTGCCGAGAAAAGGTCGGCGCCAGCATGAGTGAGTCTCGCCGCACGAGTGCCGTGGTATTCCAAGCCCCGGGATGGATCTCGGGTGGTCAGGGGGTTCGATCGAGCACGGGCGCGCTGGTCGCGGGGTTGGCGTCGTCTCCGGGATCGTGGAACAGGCCGGCGGCGACGCTGATCTCGATGGCCGGGCTGGCGGCGTCGAGGCAGGCGTAGACGTAGTTGTCGGGGTCGTCGTCGGCCAGTGCGATCGGCTGTACCGTGTTGCCGTCCGCAAGTCGGACGAAGACACCGAGGCGTTGGGGCTCTCCGAGGGTGGCGCTGGCCGGACCAGTGACCCCGCCTTCCCACACGAGTTGGACGACCTGTGCGGTTCCGGTCGGGCACTCGCCGTCAATCCCGGGGTTTGTGGGAAGGTAGCGCTCGGCCAGCACGAGGCTGGGGCCGTCTTCCAGAGGGGTGACATCTTCGGACCGCAGGCCGGTGATTCCGTTGCCGTCGAGGTCGTAGAGCACGCCGACGACTTCCACCGCACGGAGCTGGGCTCCGGCGGTGCCGAAGGTGCCCGTAAGCAAGACGGTCCGTAGCTCGAGGGGTTCAGTGGCGGGTGCGAGCGTGGCGCAGTCCGGGGTCACGCGGGCGCCCGTGGCGGTCTCCACCACGAAGTCCTCGGGGGCGACGGTCGCGGCGTCGAGTTGTACGGAGAACGTTACGGGGACACCGTCCTGGCCGGCGACGATGGCCCCGCACAAGAGACTCGCGGCCATAGGCAGCTCGTCCAACCCGTAGTAGACCGCCAGGATGCTTGCCATGGTGTCGGAGCCTGCGTCGGGCAGGTCGACGTCGTGCTCAACGGTAACGCCGTCGCACCCGACCAAGGCGGTGAGGGCAAGAACAAGCGTGATGAACCATGCGTAGTCACGGCGCATAGTACCCATTGGTGATGTGAACCCGAAGCGCTAGCGCAACTCACCGCCCGGGTTGCGCCAAGGGCCCGGATTCCCCCGAAGCATGCCCGGACGACCACGCATCCCGGGACCCCGTGGGCGCATACCGGGACCGCTGTCTCGCAGGCCTCTTCTTCCGCCACCCATCGTGCCGCGTCCGGGGCGGGCCCCGCCACGTCCACCGCGCATACCCGGACGACCCCCACGTCCCGCACTGGCACGGCCACGAGCGAATGCTCTCCGCTCCCGAATCACACCGTCGAGAGTCTCCAGCTGGCCCGCATCGAGAATCCCCTCGAGCCGAGCGCGAGCATCATCCCGGGTACTCCGTAGCTCCTCCCGACGGTCTTCCAGCAGCGCCCTCATCTCGCTTCGGTCAATCTGACCGGCGCGTACACGCGACCGCATGTCCTCCATTCTGGCGCGACGTTCATTCAACCGGGCCAGTCGCTCCGTGCGCCATGCCTCCAGTTCCTCCAGCTGCGACTCGTCCAGCCCGAGTCGCTCGCGCATCGACATGACGCTCTCGACGTCGATGCCGCCGAGCGGTCCGCGTCGGTTCTCTTCGTCCTGCCCGGCCACGTCACCCACTCCGAGGGTGAGGACACCAGCCAGCATCAGGCTCATTGTGTGTTTCGGGTTCATCGTTCCACCTCCCGCGTGCCACGCACAGGATCAAGTCGGACTTCAGCTCTACGGACCATCACGAATGTGCGTAATGGAGTCGGATCACTGCCCGTTCGTTAAAGTGGCACAGCCAATGCGCGACGCAGCGTTTCGGACCACTCGGCAAGCGACTGCTGAAGATACCGTGCCCGCTCATCCCCCGAGCGCCCAATCGGCCCCTGATGGCCCGGCTCGGTCACCAGGTGAACAAACGTCGGGCCGGTGAGGGTGAGCACCTCCGGCACGGCCTCGGCCCAGGCACGCGCATCGGTGAAGCGACGTACCGTACGGAAACCCGCAGCCTGGGCCATTGCTGCATAGTCGACCCGGCCCGAGGCGGCGACGGGCTGGTGGCCGGTGATCTCGTATTCTCCATTGTCGCACACCACCAGAACGAAATTCTCAGCAGACACCCCCACGGCCGTCGCGAGAGTCCCGAGGCACATCAGCATACTGCCATCCCCGTTCAGACAGACGACGCGTCGATCAGGCTGTGCGAGCGCAATCCCGAGGGCGAGATCGGCCGCATGCCCCATTGCGCTGTCCGCGGACGCGAAGTCGAGTTCGCTGCTCGACAGCAACCCCCAGGGTCGAACCACGCTCATCGTCGTGACGACGACTTCGTCGGTGCGGTGGCGAGCGAGAGGCTCGAGCACCTGGGCGACGGTCAGTCGCGCTCCTTCCGGGTCGACACTCATCAGTCGAGGCCGCGGGTCAGTACGAGGGCCGTGGGGAGCCGGATCTCACCGGCCGATTGGATCAGTTCCTCGATCGCAGCGACCGGGTCGTCATCAGCGTCGCAACGGCGGAACGGAATTCCCCACGCATCGAGCGTCGGCTCGGTGAGCAGGGCGGTCGAGTCCACATCAGCGCGCGTGAGAAGTTCCCGGGTCCGCGGTTCATCGCGCGTAATGCCTGCCCTCCACATCTTCGCGTACCCCCTGCCCGTCACCACGAACGGTATGGGCGCCCCCATGCGCTGCGCGGTGCCGCGAATGGCATCGCCCGCTTCCAGCAGTCCGGTGTTCTGGATGACGACGAGGGGGGAAGCGCCACCCAGCCACAATCCTGCGGCGACTGCGAAGGCCTCTCCCTCACGAGTCACCGTGACGAGGTGGATCAGCGGGTGCGTCATGACCGCATCGAACAGCGCCCCCGAGGTGTTGTCCGGAATTCCCACCACGTGAGTGATGCCGGCCCTTGTGAGGCCGTCGATCGTTCGCTTCGCCATGGCTTCGTCTTATGAGCGCGCGACGTTCGATCGGGTCGTGATCATGCCCGCCACGAGCATGGCCAGAAGCATCAACCCTGCACCGAGTGCCAACTGTGGCTGCGTCCAGACGAGGATGACGAGGATCGCGATGTAGAGCGCGATCGTGATGGCAGGCAGAACTGGATGCCCAGGCATGCGGAACGGCCGCTCCAGATCAGGCCGGGTCGCCCGCAAACGGAAATACCCCAGGAGCACCATCGTGTCGACCGTGATGGCGACGGTCATCATGAAGCGGATCAGGAGGCTGAAGCTGCCGGAGAGAGCCAGAAGACCAATCCACGCCGAGATCACATAGAGCGCGTTCCGCGGGGTCCCCCGGGCATCCACCTGACCGAGCGCTCGAGGCGCAAGACCGTGGCGGGCGAGTCCATACGCGACCCGAGGCAGACCGAGGAAGTTCACGTTCGCGCTGCTGATCAGAATCAGGAGGCTCGCCACGAGAACCATCGTCGCAGCCCCGTCGCCGAACACGGCCGCCGTGGCCCGAACCGCCACGTCGAGATCGGACTCTGCCATCTGGGCAGGTGTCAGCGCGACGAGGTAAGAAACGTTGATCAACAAGTAGAGCACCATGACCGCAACGGCGCCCCCAAGGAGAATCTTCGGCAGTGCCGTGCCGGGCTCCACCACCTCTTCGGACATCTTTGCGGCGTCCTCCCAGCCATAGTAGGCGAAAGAGATGGACTGGTAGGCGAGAGCATATCCGAGCAGGCCCACTGCCTCGCCACCTACCACACCGCCCGAACCGATTCCGGACGCATTGCCTCCCACGATTCCGACCGCTGCGATCGCCAGAATGATGAGCACCTTGACGGCCGTGGTGACGTTCTGGAAGGTCGTACTGGCTTTGAGGCCTCGGGTGTGCAGCAGGAAATACGCGAGCACGACGGACAGCGCGACGATACCCACCCACGGCCCCTCGGGTGTACCTCCATTCCCCCCGATCAGCAGGAAGATGTACGTCGAGATCAGGACCGCCTTCGAAGCGCCGCTGAAGCCTCGCGTCACGATGACCTCCGACCAGCCGGCAACGAAGCCCATCGTGTCTCCCCAGGCGTGACGGGCAAAGACATACTTGCCGCCTGCTTCGGGGAAGGCGGCTGCCATCTCAGCCAGGACCAGCGTACTCAGGCCGGCGACTACCCCGCCGAAGAACCACATACCCAGGATGATCATGGGATCCTGGAGTTGAGCGGCGATCAGGCCGGGCGTGCCGAGGATACCGGCACCGATGACGATACCGACCGTAACGGCGAGGCCGTCACGGACTCGCAGAACGCGTCTCAGCTTTGGCGGGCTCGGATCGCTCAAGGCATGACTCCGGATCGGGAAGACCGTGAACAGATGGGTGACGGTACGTGCCGAACCGCGCCTAAGCCACCACGGCGATCACTCGGCCCGGTCCGTGCACGCCCCTCACCATCACCTGACCGATATCCGCTGACTTGGATGGACCGGAGTGAAGTCCGATCGCCGCCGGCAGATCATCACGCACGGACTCGAGCGCATCCGCGACCGTCGCGTGGACGGCTGACGAGTCGACGAGCACGATCAGAACCGGAGGAAGGAGCTGAGCACGACGCCCGTCGCGCGCGTCCATCAGGAGGGAACCAGTCTCCGCGATCGCTCCGCGGGCCACGGATATCCCGACGTCGGCTGCATGCTCTCCGCCCGGGTCGACGATGCGGGGCCCGAAGTCGGCGATCTCTCGCGGAACTCCAACACCCGTCGAGAGACGTTCGAAGTCCGCCAGGAAGGCCCGAAGCCATTCATCCCGTTCAGCCGAACTGGAAACCCTGACGACCTCTCCACCCGCCTGCGTGAACATCACCTCGAATCCTTCGATTGGGGGAGGTGACTCGACGGGCCGCCACGCACCGAATCGGCCCGGATGCTCCACCGGGGGCCGGCGCATGCGGGCCGAGCGAAGCGCGCTGAGGATCTGCTCGCGATTGCTCATTCGATGCCGGCCCGCCAGAGATCCCGAAACGATCTCACGCTCGGTGTCGGCGCGTCTCGTTCCTGAACCCACCCGCTCAGGACGGGAAGTACCTTGCCCGCTGTTCGCCACGGCGTCCATCGGAGGGTGCTCCCCGCCGCAGCGAACGCACCGGGACGCTGAGCCAGAGCAGCATAGGCGCTCATGCCGAACCGCTCACCTGCGGAGACGAAGCCTTCGTCCACCGCACGTTCTCGCCAGTGAGTGAGCAGCTCCGGAATCGGGATCCGAACCGGACAGACATCCGCGCAGGCTCCACACAGGCTCGAGGCGTGAGGAAGCGGGAGCGCACGTTCGAGGCCAAGCAGACCGGGCGAAATGATCGCCCCGATCGGTCCGGAGTACGTCCACCCGTATGCGTGTCCACCGGTCTGCCGGTAGACCGGGCAAATGTTCAGGCACGCTCCGCAACGGACGCAGCGAAGAGCTTCCCAGGCGACATCATCGTCGAAGAGAGTCGTCCGCCCGTTGTCTACGAAAACGACGTGCACCTCCTCCGGGCCATCGATTTCGGCCGCGGTCCGGGGGCCCTGGATGAGGGACACGAACAGACCAATCGGCTGTCCCGTCGCCGCGCGTGCTGTGAGCTGAAGAAGGCCCGCCAGATCTTCGAAGCGCGGTACGATCTTCTCGATGCCGACGAGCGCGACGTGAACCCTTGGCACCGAGGTCGTAAGCCGGATATTCCCCTCGTTTTCGATGAGCGCTAAGGTCCCCGTGTCGGCTGCGAGGAAGTTGCCGCCTGAGATCCCGAGATCCGCGGCGAGGAAATCTTCCCGAAGCGCCTGCCGCGCGGCGGCCGCCAGCTCGTCGGGCTCCGCATCGAGTCGTGTGCCGAGGCGGTCGTGGAAGAGGGCCCTGCAGTCCTCCAGAGAGCGATGGATCGCCGGGCCCACAATGTGGCTCGGTGGCTCGTCGAGGAGCTGGATGATGTACTCGCCCAGATCCGTTTCCACGGGACGCACGCCGAGCGACTCGAGGTAGGCGTTCACTTCGAGTTCCTCGCTGAGCATGCTCTTGCTCTTCACCACCGTGCGAACACCATGCCTCTCCACCACCTCGGCGATCACGCGATGCACGTCGTCCGCGGAGGACGCCCAGTGCACGTGCGCGCCATTGTCGACGAGGCTGCGTTCTGCCTGCTCGAGGTATTCGTCCAGGTGGGTAAGCGCGTGCCCCTTCACATCGCGGGCCCAGTCGCGCCAGCGATCGGAATCCACATCTGCGTACGCGTTCACTCGCAGCGAATCGAAGGTGCGCGTTGCAGAGCCCACCGAGTCTCGCACCTCAGGGGTGTCACGCAGCGTACGCGCAGCCGCGCTCCGATAAGCTCCGGGCCGGTAGTCTCTCGACGCTTCGCTCACGGTCTTCGCCTCGGTTCTTCAACACCGCCGACGCCCTGCCAGAGCAGACTCGCCAGATGCCGGAACGGAACGTTCAGTTCACGCCGAGCCGCGCGGCCGGAGAGCTGAAGCAGGCAACCACCGTCGGCAGAGGTCACGACGTCGACATCGGGGAGGGTGTCGAGTTTGTGATCGGCCATGGCCCCGGAAACCTCCGGCAACTTCGCCGAAAAGGTCCCACCGAAGCCGCAGCACTCCTTGTCGGCGGACCACTCGACCACCTCGGCGCCGCACGAGCGCAGCAATGTTACCGGCTCGGCCGAGACACCCAACTCACGCAGGGCGTGGCAGCCGTGGTGGTAGGCGACCCGGTGTCCGGTCAGGCCGTCACCGAGCACCTCGCAGCCCGCAACGGACAGCAGGAACTCGGACAGCTCGTACGTCCGGGCAGCAAGATCCTCCGCGGCTGCGCGTGCTTCGTCCGAGTCAGCCAGATCCGGATAGATGGAGCGCAACATACCCGCACAACTGCCTGACGGGAGAACCACATACTCGGCCTCTGCGAATACCTGCGTGGTGTGGCGGAGCATCCCGAGCGCTTCTCGCCGGTGGCCCGAGTTGAAGGCGGGCTGTCCGCAACAGGTCTGGTCCAGAGGAAAGGACACATCCGCTCCGACGTGGCGAAGGAGCCGGACGGCATCCGCGCATGCCTCCGCAAAGAAGTTATCTCCGAGGCAGGTCACGAAGAGAGCGACCCTCACGGATTCACCTCGCGCCCGGCCGGTATCGCCTGATCGTCGCCGCATCGATATCGCTCTGGCTCCAGAGAATCGGCTTCATCTCTCCTCGGGCGAACACGGACGCCTGGTCATCGTGGTGGGGCGAGCCCTGCAGGCGACTCTGTCCGTAGGCAAGCACGGAGTACCCACGGGGGATGTCGCCGAACTCGACGGCGAAGACCCAGCCATCTCCGCGATTCACGGCCCGGCGACCATCCGATCGGGTCGTGAACGAAAGCGTTCGAAAGCACCCGAGGTCGCCCTCGCAGCCCGCGACGGGTTCGTCGACATCCCCATGGATCACCCGGTGGACGTCACCCCACCGAGCGTCAGGTTCAATGCCGGCCTGCGCCAGGTCCTCCATGGCGACCCGCAGAGCCGCGAGCGCGCGGCCCGGTTTGCCGATGCCGACCGGCGTCTCGGCCGGAGCGTCAGGGTCCCATTCGAGGCGGTACACCATCGTGTCGGTCACCTGCACATACCGGTTGTACCAGGCCTTGAAGAGCACACCTCCGCGACTGGTCGCTGCCGCGGTGCGATCCCAGCCGCCGAGGATGGTTCGGGCCCGAGCGAGTCCGGGTGAGGGCTCCGAAGCATCGATGGCACCGATCAGGTCATCGAGCATCCGCTCCGCGGCGAGCATGCGCGGGGAGTGCTTTCGCTCGACGACGTCTTCCAGGCTCAACCGATCGTCCCCGTGAATGAGCGCGAAGGAAAGCTGACTGCGAAGGCGAAGGCGCGGCGCCGGCAGATTGTGAGCCACCGTATCGCGATCGAGGGCCACATTCAGGGTGATGAAGTCCGGCGTATCGTTTGCCTGCTGGACGTATCCACCCGGGGGATTCACGTAGAGCGGCAGGCGTTCCCACGGGGTGATCCGGCTCCACATGTCGGAGCGGGATGAGGCGATCGCTGCAGAGTCACCTGTGGCTTCGTGCGGCAGCTCCGGGATCCTCGCGTTGTAGTAGAGTGCGATGTTTCCGGCAGCATCGGCGTAGGTGAAGTTGGAGCTGGCGTGCGCACGCATGCGCATGACATCGAGCCATTCATCCATCGACTCCGCGGTCATCATGCGGACCAGCTGCTCACCCCTCCGATACTGACCGTCCCTGGGATCGGTCAGGACGTACCCGAAGTCATCGTCCAGATGTACGACCGGACCCCACGGACTCCACGGGGTCACTTCGGATTCCGAGCCCGTTGTGCCATCCGGCTCGGTCCAATCAACCGTGATGGTCGAGTCCCTCAGTTGGACTGCGCCTCCATCGATCAGCACATGACCCTGCCTCGTCGGGTGTCTTGGTACCGCATAGACCTGTGAGTAGCGGGGCGAGTTGTTGGTCGTCGACCAGCCGAGGTGACGATTGAAGCCTCCGATGATCCCGAACGCGCCACCGATACGGAAGTCGCCATAGAACTCCAGCTCGTCCCCGATCCGGACATGCGCCTCGTAGTACCCGGCCGACCACGCGAGATGAGGATTCCGCAGCAGGATGGTCTGTCCCGAAGTCGTGCGCGATCCGTCGAGCGCCCACGCGTTCGACCCGTCCTGAGCATCGTCGAACCCCGCCGACGCACGCTCCGCGGCTTCCCACGAGGCAGGCTGCGCCGGGACCGCCGCCCCACCGTCGCCACCTCTGCTTCGTCCCGTACGCCTCCTCTGAGCGCGCACGAACGCCGCGGCATCACTCCGACTCCAGGTGTAGACGTCGTTCGCCAGCGCGTCCACTCCCGTGAAATCGGGAATCAGCCACGGCGGGAAGAGCTCGGGGTTCATGCGGGCGTACGCGTTCACGCCTTCGGCGAATCCTTCGTATACCGCCCGAGCTCTCGGATCCAGGGACCCATACCCGGCCGCCGCCACGGCATGGGCTTCGCGGCCCGCGAAGTCGCCTCCAACGGAATCGCGGCCCGTGAATCGTCCGTACTCACCGCGCCGCCGGACGATGCCGACTGCGACCTGATCACCATAGTCCTCCGACTGCACCCAGCCCATCGCGAAGCCGAAAGCTTTCCAGTCCTCCGCGATGATGTGGGGGATGCCAAAATCCGTGCGGATCACCTCAACCCGCTGCGAAAGGGCCATGGCCGTATCCGGAGACGACGATGGCACCTGAGCCGGCAGCACCTGAGCACCGAGGAGAACGGACACCACCGACACAGTGTGACTCACAACCCGGTGCATCTTCTCCTCCCCCGACAGGGTCTCCTTGAATCCCGCTACATCCGCAGCTGGCATCATGGCGCGGCTGCGCCCCCGCGTCTCTCGCACACGTCCATCGACGATGGACGCGGAGTTCCTGCTGCTACCTGCCGCACAGAGGTAGCACCGAGCCAGACGACTCGCACCTGGTCAGCGGCATTCCCGGGATCGACCCGACGGCGGATCCATCCGTTGTCGGGCTCCGTTTCCACCCGGGCACACGGGTCCCGAACTTTGGGCGTGTCACCGGATGAGTCGTACATTCCGATGATGGACCCAAGCCATGTCTCGCCTGCCCGACGTCCAAGCGCAACACGTGGAGCCCTGCGCCGGACGGGTCTGGTCGTCATGCTGGGTGGATCGATGATGGCGTGCGAGAGCCCATCATCCGTTGACGTCCGACAGGTTCGTGTCAGCCCCGAAGTTGCGCTGGTGCTACCCGGAGAGACTCAGATCTTTGCCGCGGAGGCCTTCGGGAACGGCGGCGTGACCGCGTCGTCGGCGGGGGTCCAGTGGACCACCACCGACCCTTCGGTCGCCACCATCGGCAACGGTGGGACCCTCCGGGCGGTGCGTGAGGGAACGACGATGGTCGTTGCACGGCTGGCGGACCAGGCCGACACCGCGCACGTGGAGGTCTACGACCCACCCGACTTCGGGCCGCTCGAGCCCGGAATCAGCTATCTGGGCCGGCGTGGATATGTCGAATACATCCCCGGCGAGCTGCCCGTCATCCTCTCCGCCCCACACGGAGGGCGAGTCGGTGTCCCGGAGATCCCGAATCGCCAGAACGGAACGCTGGTCGGAGACCAGAACACGCTCCAGCTCACCGAGGCGGTGCGCGAGGCCCTGATCGAATTGACCGGGTTCGCTCCCCACGTCGTGCTCGTGCACCTCGATCGCGCCAAGCTCGACGCGAATCGGGAGATCGAGGAGGCCGCCGAGGGGAACCCCTTCGCCGAACGTGCGTGGCTCGAGTATCACGACTTCATCCGGTCCGCCCGCGCCGCCATCGCAAACCGGGGCGAGGGCCTCTACCTCGACATGCACGGCCACGGTCATGTGATCCCCAGGGTCGAGGTCGGATACCTCCTGACACGCGAGGACCTGAACCGCTCTGACCTCTCCGTCAGCGCTCTCCGATATGTCCTCCAGTCGAGCATCCGAGAGCTGGGGCGCGATTCTCCCATCCCGTTCGCGGACCTCCTCCGGGGTACCACCAGTTTCGGCGGACTTCTGCAGGCGGAGGGAATTCCAGCGCTTCCGAGCCCCGCCCATCCGATGCCGGGGAAGGACCCCTACTTTTCCGGAGGGTACAGCATCCGCGAGCATGGCTCGCTGGTGGACACGGAACTGGTGAGCGGCATTCAGCTCGAGCACCACTTCGTGGGCCTTCGGGACACCGAAGCGAACCAGAGGGCGTACGCGGTGATCCTCGCACGCGTCATCCGCGCCTTCATGCTCGAACACGTCGGGTTCTTCGAACCTACGTGACGAAAACGGTCAGCAAGAGAAACGGGGGTGGGGGGGGCGACCCCCCCCCCCCCCCCGGGAGACCACAAAAAAAAAAAAAATAA
>JAYOKZ010000008.1:0-13112 GCA_038120095.1 Gemmatimonadales bacterium | reverse complement strand
ACCGGCCCATACCCGACCTCCCGGGGGGTGTTCTCCGACCCTCCGTCCCTACACGGCCCAGCATCCCCAGCGGGGGGGGCGCCCCACCCCCCCCCCACCCCCGTTTTTTCCCTAAATCAGAACAATTGTTCTGATTCGTACGGTCAGCCGCCGCGCTTGCGCCGGAATGGCCGGCGCCCGTCCTGCGCCGCAAGGTCGATCTCGATTGCCTCACCGTTCACGATCGCGTCCGCATACTGCGATCCGTTGAAGGTGATCAGCACGCTCACCTCTCGAGTCGCCGTCCCGTCCGGGGTGGTACGAGTCATCGTCATCGACCGCTCGATCATCCCGGACAACGGGTATCGAGGCGTGGTACCCGGGATCGGGACCACGACGTCGGAGTAGCTGGCCGAACCCTGCATGGAATGGGAGCGCTCCGTCCCGTCTTCCATCACGCCGCTTCGCGCCATCGAGCTCTGCGCCTCACCATTCCACGTGCGCGTCGACTCCTCGCCGGCAAGTCCGCTGACCACCATGCTGCGCTCTCGATCGATCTCCGCGCTGAAGCGTTCGCGCTGAATCACACCGGAAACCGAGTGGTCCAGATGGATCTCCGCCGTCGTCAGGGCATCGTACGCATCCTGCTCGACACCCTCGGCGTCGTAAAACGCGACATTGCGCGAGGCTTCGAGCGAACCATTCGACATCCCGTGATGCCCTTTCCGAGGTCCATGCGCACCGATGTGCGGATGCGGATCGGAGACGCCCGGCAGAGATCCGAACAGGAACGGCTCCGCCCACATGCGGACTTCTTCGATCGTCGCATCGGACGCGACCATCGCGGCATCGATCGTGAGCATGTCGTCGAGACTTTCGATCGACGTCGCATCGTCACACGCAGCGGTTCCGACCACGCCCAGAATCAACGCTGATCGGGACAGCCATCTCATTGCTTTCATCGTTCTTCCTCGCTTCGGAGGGGGGAATTCGCGCACTGTCGTGACAGATCTGAGTCCGTGCGCTCCGACATTGTTAAAAACCGGCTTCGGACCGGTTCAGGACGGTCTTCGACTTCATTGTCGCCTGGATCACTTCGTAAAGGATTGCAATACCGGATCAAACGCGCCAGAAGCACGAGGCGTCACATTGGCGCCGAAGCCGGAACCCTGCACGTCCGTCTGCATCGAAGACTCCAGTGAGATGCCGCGTCACATCGCGGAAATCCGGTCCCACCCGACCCGCCCGCACGCCACTCCTAGTTCAGGTCTGCGGGCAGCCGCTTCACCACGATCGTGGGAACGTCGAACTCGTCCCGTTCGATCCACGCCGTCAGCCCGTCAGGTCCGAACGCTGCCGGCATCCGGATTGAGCCTGCAGGGAACGTCCCCTCGTACCGCCCCTCCGGCGTCATGACGTCGATTGCTCCGGGCTCGGTCGGAGCGTCACCGCGTCGCTGGGCCCAGATCCTTCCCCTCCAGGTAGACTTCAGATCCATCAGCACGGGAAGCTCGGGGTAGAACTGCAGCTGCTCGATCTGACCGCGCATGATGTCACGCATGGCTTCATCGCTGATGGGGGTTCCGCCACCGGATCCGTTACTGGTCAGAATCCTCATCCTCGGCCCCTCACCTTCCTCCAGCTCATCGAGGCGTCGATCCCGCTCAGCCCGTCGCATACGGTTGGTCACCTCACGCGGTCGGTGATCGCGGGTCAGCTCTCGAAGGACGCGGCCGTCCGACCCGACGATCCTGATTCTGTACGTACTCGAATCGGCGTAGGCGACACCCCCGTCCCGAAGAGCGCCGACGAGGAGTTCCGGCTCGAAGGTACGGGGCCCTGCCATGGACATCTGAATCCGGACACCACCACCCTCCAGACGCTGCGGCCGGTCATCGCGAGGGGGCTGCCAGGCCTCCACAATCGTCTCGGTTTCAGCCACATCCCCCGTGAGGGAAATGACCTCGATCGGGCGCGTCTCGGGCCGTGAGGGCCCACCCCCGGGTCCCGAACGCATCGCGATGGCCATCCCTCCACCGCCGGACACCACGGCTGTACCGCTGGAGTGCGGAGCAATCTCGCCCACGCGGATCATGTCGCCCCCGCCCATCGAAACCATGCGCTCGAACGAGCCGCCTGCGTCGAACAGCTGATACGAGCGGTGCCCAAGGTCGGCTACGACCAGCCCGCCACTCGGCATGGCCGTGAACGCCACGGGCATCCGAAACTCGCCGGGACCGTCGCCCGGCTGACCGATCGCCCGGAGAAAGGAACCGCTCGGATCCACCACGGTCACCCGGGAGGCCTGCCGATCCAGGATGAAAAGGTTACCCGCAGCGTCGAATGAAAGTCCGGCGATCTCTCCGAACGTCTCCCACAGGTCGCCATCGAACGAACCCATCCGATACACGTCCTCGAAGTCCGTATCGAGCGCTCGGTCCCGTTCCGGAAGCTCGATCGTCGTCTGCCCGACGAGCGGGACGGCGAGGACGATGACGGCGAGGCCCGCGGTGATCGGGCCGATCCAGGTTCCCTCTCTCATGTCACTGACTCTCCTCGGGTTCATGATCAGCCATGGCGACGGTTGGTGGCAGCTGAGGAACCGTCACCGCGCGATGGGCATCCGTGCACCGCGTCGGCCACTTGCCCCGGCTGACCGGTCCAACACCTTTCACATTCTGCTCAAGATGGCTGGCGCCGCGTCGACGGAAACCGACGAGGCTCATCACAGGGACACGCATGATCAAGGACCTGCTCGACCGTACCATCGAAAAACGGCCGACCACACTCAAGTTCGACGGCCGAATCCTGTACCTGCTCGATGACACCGAACTGGTCAACGGTCAGCTGTACGAGGGGCAGGACATCGATCTCACCGACGAGCTCAAGGCTCGCTTGCGCGACCAGATCTCCACGGACGAGATCACGCCGGCGTATATCTGCTTCTTCTACGATGAGACGCTCGGTGACTTTCCCTATCTCGGCCTTCGCACGACCAACCAGGCGACGGGCGATACGGACTATCCCGTCCAGCGCAACGCAGTGCGTGACGGCGGCTTCGTGTGCTCGGTGGCCGGAAAGCGAAGAGGCAAGGGAAGCAGTCGCGAAGCGAGCCCGTACGCAGAGCTGCACGCCGGGATCCAGGTTGTCGTCGCCGAGAGTATCGAGAGGATCTACAACGAGAATTGTCAGAATCTCGGTGTCCTGACCACGAACGATTTCGGGATGATCGATCGGATCAGGGCGGGCGAAGAGATCCAGCTTTCAGAGTTCACGGACGGGAAAGACGAAATCACCCGGCAGATCATCGAGTACGGCGGACTCTTCGAGTTCAACGTCGCACGCCTGCAGGGGAAGGTTTCGATTCCTCTGACGGCAGCGCAGTCCGGTGCATCCGCCGGGCAGCCCGAGGGGTCGGAGGCGTCCTCGTCGGCCCGGCCCATGACACTCGCCGAGAAGATCTTCGCGAGGCATCTGGTGACGGACGCCACGGCCGGGGAGACCGGTGTGGACTGGGTGCGGCCCGGGGATGCCGGATTCTTCAGGACGGACATCCGCTTCAGCCACGAGTACGTCACGCCGATGGCTTCGATCTTCTTCGAGGACAAGGTCGGCACGGAGGCGCGGGTGGTAGACCGCGACTCGATTCTGTTCTTCCGAGATCACCTGACATTCCTCGACAAGGTCATGAGTCAGGAGCGGATCGAGCAGGGCCTCCTCGAAGTCGCAAACGAACTCGAAGTCAAACAGCGCACGTTCGCCGAGAAGCAGGGGGTGAAGCTGTACGGAGAGCAGATGGGGCAGCGATTGGGCTCCCAGGCCATCTGTCACTCGAAAATCCTCGAGGAGTATGCCGAGCCCGGTATGCTGATCATCGGGACCGACTCGCATACACCGCACGCGGGAGCGATCGGTGCCGTCGCCTTCGGCGTGGGAACGACCGCCATCTTCAACTCCTGGATCACGAAAGACGTCCGCGTGAAGGTCCCGCAGTCGTTCAAGGTCATCATCAGCGGGACTCCCGCCCCCAACGTGACGGCGAAAGACTACATGCTCGAAATCCTCCGCCACCCCTACATCCGGGATGGCGAGGCCATCGGCCAGATCATCGAATACGCAGGCCCAGCCGTCGAGGCGCTGTCGGTCGACGAGCGCGCAACGATGACCAACATGGCGGCAGAGGTGGGTGCCTTCACGGGGATCATCGCGGCGGACGCAAAGTCCGTGGACTTCATGGTCAACGAGCGGGGCATGGCTCGAGACCGTGCCGAAGCACTTGTCGAGAGCATGCAGTCCGATCCCGATGCCGAGTACGTCAAGGTCATCGAGATCGATGCGTCGACGATCCGACCGATGGCTGCGTTGCCCAACGACCCCGGCAACGGGGTCTTCATCGACGAGCTGGGTGATACGCCCATCCGGATCGACATTGCATATGCCGGCTCGTGCACCGCCGGAAAAAAGGAAGATATGGATATGTACGCCCGTGTCTTCTCCGAGGCCGATCAGCAGGGCCTTCGGGTGCACCCCGACGTCCAGGTCTTCATCCAGTGCGGGTCGACCGAAGTGCGGGAGTACTGCCGGGAGCAGGGCTACCTCGAATTGTTCGAGCGGCTCGGAGCCGAGTTCATCGAGCCGGGATGCGGCGCGTGTATCGCTGCAGGGCCCGGTGTCACGAGCTCACCCGACGAGGTCTCGATCTCGTCGCAGAACCGGAACTTCCCTGGCCGTTCCGGGCCCGGAAACCTCTATCTCGGCTCCCCTTATTCGGTCGCGGCGAGTGCCGTGTGCGGATACGTCACGAGTTGGACGCCGGGGCAGCAGTTCGAGCCAGTGAGTGCACGGAAGCTCGCCACTGTATGACCCGGCCATGACGCGACGCCCTCGTGCCGACGAGGGGCCACCGCTCCGTAGGGAGATTGAGGATTATCGAGCCGAGGAGGTCACGGCTCGCGAGGGCCTGAGGCGGGCGCGGGACGCAGCGATCGAGAAGCAGAGGTGGCAGACAGGGTGGCTTCTGCTTTTTGGCTTTGGACCCGCCACCCTGGTGGCCATTCTGCTCGCTGTGGCATTGCAGAGATCCGATCTCGTCGTGGGGTTCGCCGGGCTCGGGCTCGGTGTCCAGCTCTGGCGCATCTGGCGGCAGCGGACGTTCGTGCAGCATCTGGCTCGTGAGCTGGAGGACCCGATCGACGGGTCCTAGCAGACAAGCCCTTTCCGCGTCTTGCCGGCTTCGTTCGCGGCCTCTACCATCGCTCGCCATTCCCGGATGAAGGCAGGGTACCATGTCACGACAGATCGGCAGTGCACTTCTTCTCACGGCCTGCGCCCTGATCACGGCATGCGGTGGCGAAGGGGATCCCGGCGAGGCCTCTGCGGCAGCGTCCGAGGAGATGATGGCGTCAACGCACCTCAACCCCCTCGTGTCTCTGCATGAGCGCGACCAGGCCCTGTTCGGCCTGTATGCGCCGAGTCCCGGGGGACGGGGCCGTCCCGGAGCGCCGCCTCCACCGACGAAGACTCCCGATGAGCGTGCCGCCGAGACGATGGCGTATGGCCTCAGCGACTACGTCTTCGATGGAAGCATGGAGGGTGGCGTAGAGCAGGGACTCCCGAGCTTCATCGACTTCCGCGATGCCATGATGACTGCGGGCGCGACGGCCTCCTCTCATCCCATGGTCGTGAAGATGGCGAAGCTGGAGAGCCGGGAGCAGGCGGTTCGGGAGGTCGCGATGCAGCTGGACGCCGGCGTCAGCGGTGTCATGTTCGTCGAGGTCGAGAGCGCGGAGGAGGCCCGCTGGGGTCTCGACGCAATGCGCTACGCGGTCCACGGCGGCACCCGACCCGAGAGCGTGGGTTCAGCCCCGCAGTACTGGGATGTCAGTGAGGAAGAGTACCGCGAGCGTGCGGACCTCTGGCCACTGAACCCCGACGGTGAACTGATCAGCTGGGTCATCGTGGAGAGTCACGAGGGTCTCGAGAACGTTCGAGAGATCGCGGCCGTCCCCGGGATCGGCGTGCTTTGGCCGGGAGCCGGCACACTGCGCCGCCTCTTCTCGAGTGTTGATGAGCAGGGAGAGCGGGTCCTTGACGAGGAAGGCTGGGAGAACGCCATCCAGAGCGTGCTCGCCGCCTGCAAGGAATTCGACATTGCCTGCGGATATCCTGCCAACGCATCGGACATCGCGATGCGAATGGAGCAGGGCTTCAGCGTATTCGTCATGGGCTGGGGCGACGCCGGCTTCGAAACGGTCGAGATGGGTCGTGAAATGGCGGGTCGCTGACGCGAACGGGTGGTCGCTCCAGCTTCATGAAATGCACGAACTGAGCCCTTCCCGAGTGTGGCAGATCGCGACGATATTCGTCGGCCTTCAACCCGCACCGCGATGAATCCTCACACTGCTGCACCTGCTCGTCAGGGAGCAGGCGAAGCTGGCGCGACTCCTCCGTCGGCACCGCGGGCCGCTCCCGATGCGCGGCCATGGACTCCGATGGATTCTGCCGAGCTCTACGGTGTGGAGGACTGGGGCGGTGGATACTTTGGAGTGTCCGATCAGGGCTCCCTGATGGCCTACCCCGACGGTGTGCCGGAGCGGGGCATCGACCTCCACGATGTCACGCTGGGTCTGGCGAGTCGGGAGATCGGTACCCCGGTCATCGTTCGTCTGCCCGGGATTCTTCAGCACAGAATGCAAGACCTGCGGCGCGCCTTCGATGACGCGATCGCCGCCCTCGATTACCGGGCCGGTTATTCGTGCGTGTATCCCATCAAGGTCAATCAGGAGCGACATGTCTGCGAGGCGGTCCGTGACTTCGGCGCAGATCTGGGCTTCGGTCTCGAGGTCGGCTCCAAGCCGGAGCTCATCGCGGGCCTGGCGCTCACGCGCGGTTTCGATGACATGCCCCTCGTGTGCAATGGCTTCAAGGACGCCGAGTACATCGAAACCGTCGTCCTCGCCGCGAAGATGGGTCGGAACATGCTCCCGGTGGTCGAGCAGGCGTACGAGCTGCGACTGATACGGGATGCCGCCCGCGCCCACGATCTTCGTCCCGCCTTCGGTATCCGGGCCAAACTGGCCGCTCCGGGAATCGGACGATGGGCGGGCTCATCGGGCATCCGTGGCAAATTCGGGCTTACGGTCGGGGAGATTCTCCACGCCGTCGAGTACCTGAGCGAAGTCGACCTCCTCGACGGCTTCCGCATGCTCCATTGCCACGTCGGATCTCAGATTTTCGACATCCGCGCCGTGAAATACACCGTCAGCGAACTGGCGCACCTGTATGTCGAACTGGTCCGTGCCGGAGCGCCGATCGAGATCCTCGATCTCGGCGGAGGGCTCGGCGTCGATTACGATGGGTCTCAATCAGCGACAGACTCGTCCGTGAACTACACGCTGGACCAGTATGCGTCGGACGTCGTCCACCGAATCAAGACGGTTTGTGACGACGCGGGCGTGGCGCACCCCACGATCATGACCGAGTCGGGGCGTGCTCTCGTTGCTCATTCAAGTGTTCTGATTACCGACGTGATCGGCGCAAAGAGTTTCCGAGTCGAACCGGACGACGGGCTGGTCGCTCGTGCGCTGTCCGCTGATGAGCCCCCTCAGCCGCTCCTCGATGTCTTCGAAGCATACGAGCGCCGTCACGCGGAACCCGATGACATGCTCGAGGTCTATGCGGATGCGGAGCACGCTCTGTCCGAGGCGATCCATCTGTTCAATCTCGGCTACATGGATCTCCGCACCCGTGCCGCCTGCGAGGAGCTCTTCTGGGCCGTCGGCAGTGCCGCACTCGAAACGTTCGGCGCGGACCTTCCCGAGGCCCTCAGCCACCTGCCTGACCGGTTGGCTGACCTGTACTTCGTGAATGTCAGCGTCTTTCAGTCACTCCTGGACTCGTGGGGGATCGATCAGATCTTCCCGATCATGCCGATTCACCGACTGAACGAGGAGCCGACACGTCGGGGCATCCTCGCAGACATCACCTGTGACTCGGACGGGCGCGTCGACCGCTTCCCCGGCGTCGGCGGCCCGAAATCGACACTGGAGCTCCACGACGTTCCATCGCCCGGCTCGGAAACGGCTGATCAGCAACCCTACTACCTGGGAATCTTCCTGACGGGTGCATACCAGGAAACGCTAGGTGATCTTCACAACCTTCTGGGTGACACGAATGCCGTTCACGTGCGCCGTGGCGCGAAGGGTCGGTGGCGCATCGAGACCGTCGTCGAGGGAGAGACGGTTCGGGAGGTGCTCAGCTACGTGCAGTTCGATCCCGAGGAGATGAGGCGACAGCTTCGGCTCGATGTGGAAGCTGCGATCGAAATGGATCGCCTCACGCCGGGCGAGGGTGCGAGCCTGCGTCGTTTCCTCGAGGATGGGCTTCAGGGGTACACCTACCTCGAGTAGCCTCGCGTCGTCTCGCGGGTCGTCCCTCCGGGTGGATCTCTCCGTGTGGCACTGTTCATGCAACATGACGAGATCGTCCGGGACGGCCTTGCCGTTCCCTCCGTGAACCAATGTCCGTATCCAGAGAAGGGGGCTCATCATGTCCACGCTCACACTCGACTCGAAGCTGAGATTGCTCGCCGCGCTGGCCTTTGCCGGTTCAGCCGGAGCGTGCAAGACGGTCAGCCCCGATGAAATGAACGCCAGCCTCGACGCCCTCCGGGCCGAGATGCGGGGCGAGATGGCCTCCGGTGATGCCGCCTTGCGGGGGGACATGGAGGGACGCTTCGCAGACCTCGATCAGCGGTTTGCAGCCCTGGATCATGAACTTCAGCAGATGGAGCGTGACTTCGAGGTGTCCATCTCGCGGCTGGAGGACGAACTCCGCTTCAATGTGCCCGTGTACTTCGAATTTGACGACGCGACGGTCGAGGCAGAGGACGAAGAGGTTCTGACCCGCTTCGGGGCTGTAGCCCAAAGGTATTATCCGGACGCGCTGATCACGGTCGAAGGATTCACCGACCCGGCAGGGGACGAGACGTACAACCTCTGGCTGGGAGAGCAGCGGGCCAACGCGGTCGCGGCCTATCTCGTCGAGAGCACCGCCATCGCGGTGGAGCGCGTGAAGGCGGTCAGCTACGGTGAAGACACACGCCGACTGGTGTCCGATGGCTGGGGACCCGGCGCAGCGGGCTGGGAGAACCGCCGCGTCGTGCTGGTGATCGATCACGACGGGTCACCTCCGGTGATGGTGACCGAGCAGGACCGTCCCGAGGAGGGCTGACTCGACCGCCCCGCCGGGGCCGACATACCTGAACGTCCTGGTGTTCAGAAGGGGGTCGCTGGTGAAACGGCGGCCCCCTTTTGCGCCCAGCCCCTCTGACACGGAAGTTGTGCCACGAGCGTAGGGATCGATGTTCCCCCCGCGTCCAACCGACCGCGAGATTCACACTTGGTTCACGTCCCTCCCTTCACGCCCGACCCGCGTCTCTTCCCCTTCGAGTCGAAGTGGTTTGAGAGTCGTGCCGGAACCGTGCATTACCTCGATGAAGGTGAAGGCGATCCGATCCTGCTCCTTCACGGCAATCCGACGTGGAGCTTCCTGTACCGCGGTATCATCATTCGCCTTCGTAAGAAGTACCGGTGTATCGCGATCGACTATCCCGGCTTCGGTCTCTCTGCACGCCCCGAGAACTACGGCTACACGCCGGGCGAGCATGCGGCGGTTGTTGCCGAGCTCGTTCGTCACCTCCAGCTGTCCGGACTCACGATCATGGGCCAGGACTGGGGCGGGCCAATCGGCCTTCGGGTCGCCGTGGACGAGATCGCTCGACTGCGCGCGCTCGTGATGGGGAACACGTGGTTCTGGCCACTCGACTCATGGCAGGGCAAGGCTTTCTCCTACGTCATGTCGATGGCGCCGATGCAGACCCAGATGATCAGTCACAATTTCTTTGTGGAGAAGATCATCCCGCTCGGCGTGAAGCACCGACTCCCTGACGAAGTGATGCATCACTACAGGGAGGCCATGCCGACTCCAAAAAGCCGGGTGGGAGCAGCCGAGCTGCCGATACAGCTGATGAATGCCTCACCGTGGCTCGCTGACCTCGAGCGCGACGTGACGGAGCTTCTGTCCAACGTACCCCTGCTGCTTACATGGGGCCTCCACGACCCCATGTTCACCCGCCGCTTCATGGAGCGGTTCCGGGAAACGTTTGCTTACTCACAGATGTTCCGACTGGATGCGAAGCACTACATCCAGGAGGATTCGCCACGGGAGATATCGGAGGCAATCGACGGGTTCCTGACGTCTGTCTCGGACTCCCCGATCGCCTCATGACCGCGGTGTACGTAGGCCTCGGCGGCGCATTCGGCGCTGTCGCACGCTACTACGTGTCGGGCTGGGTCAGGGTTCTGGCTGGGGAGTCTCTGCCCTGGGGTACCTTCGCCGTGAACGTGCTCGGCTCCTTCGTGCTCGGGGTCATGCTGGTATGTCTGCAGGAACTCGCGCCGACCGAGCAGACCAGATCCTTCGCTGTCGTCGGCGTACTCGGATCGTTTACGACGTTCAGCACATTTTCACTTGAGACGGTTGAACTCCTGCGTGCTGGAAACATCGCTCGCGCAGTGACCTACGCGGCAGGTTCCACGGCACTGGGTGTCATCGCGGTCGTGGTCGGCATCAGCATCGCCACCGTGTTGCTGAGTTCCCGTGCCTAGGAGCTCATCGCGGGTGCGAGCGAGCGTCTTCGTCCGATGGATCGGCGGCGTGGCACTCGCGGTGCTGCTGTGGGGATGCACGCCCGAGCCAGGTAGCGAAGCGGCCGACGAAATTCGTGCGGAAGCGGCTGATCCATTCGAGCTCGAGTTGGGCGACTGCTTTGACGATACCGCCATGGGTGTCAACGAAGTGACCGAAGTGCCGGGACTTCCCTGCTCCACTCCGCACGACAACGAGGTCTATGCACTGTTTCACCTTCCGACCGGGCCCTTCCCCGGAGACGACGCGATCGACGCGGCTGCCGGTCAGGGTTGTTATGACCGGTTCGAATCGGCGATCGGCCGACCGTACGAGGAGTCAGAGCTCGCGTTCGTCTCCATGTACCCCACGGAGGCATCGTGGAATCAGATCGGAGACCGCGAGGTGGTGTGCATTGCCTACCACATGGAGTACAGCAAGCTCACCGGGTCGGTGCTGGGTAGCGGTCGTTAGCGGGCCGCAGCGGCGTGGAGAGCCTTGTCCTTCTCTGCCCTCGGCAGCAGTACCTCGATGACGGCGACGGAACCGCCGATCGACGCAGACCATGCCCAACCCTTTTCCTCGCACAGCTCAGCAAGCGGCGACAGGATCTCGTAGCCGTCCGCAGCGACGAAACCACGGTCTCGCCGGTCCGCAGAGTTCGCCCCCACCGAGCCGAGGTGCATGGACAGAGAGGTCTGCCCGTCAGCGTCCCCTGACACCAGGCTGAGCTGAGGGTCCATACGGACGTGCTGCCGGAGAAACTCGCTCCCGCATGCAAGCAGGGTAAACATGAGACGAGTCCCGGTCAGCCGATCCACGGCAAGGCGAACATCACCGTCGACGGCAGAATCGTCGACCGTCAGGTTCGTGTGCCTGACGCGTGACAGCGTGAGGGCTCGAACATGGTCGAGACACTCCGACAGCGTGCAACTCAGCGCACTTGCCTCTCGGTCCCTCCCGGTGTGGGTGTCGAGCTGCCGTACCACCGCGGCCAGGCTCAGCATCGCATCTCTCGCCGCGATCAGGTTGGGGTCAGCAGCATCCGGCCCGTCCGAGGCCTGCTCCCCTGCGGCTGCGAGCTCGAGATGTGTCGTCGCGATCTGGAGGGGATGAGCCAGCGCGTGGCTGACGCCCGCGGCTACCTGGCCCAACTCTGCCACCCGGAGGAGATGTTCGATCTCGACGGTCTGCGCGACGGCCTGCTCGGTCACCGCTCGGTTCGACTTCCGGTACCAGAGGAGCAGGATCAGAACGATCAGAGGAAAGGCGAAAAAGGCCGCCAGCCTCAGCAGCCACACCGACGTCTCAACGCCGGACACGTACGCGTCAGCGAACCAGAGCCCCGAGGCGCACATCCAGACGGCGGCAAGCGTGCTGCCCTTCAGCCACCCACGGCTGTCCAGGAGCATCACGTGCGCGAGGACCAACAGCGCCCACGCGACCAGCCCGGTACCACCCCGCCCCCTCCCGATCGTCCACTCGAGAAAGACGATATAGCCCAGCGTCCACAGGATTCCAGAACAGACGACGGACTCCATGCGGATCCGACGGTGCTGCGCGAAGAGCAACAGGCAAAGCACCGCGACATGGGTCAGGACTGCCAAGGTCGTGATCGACGGGCCGGCGCCCTCGGATCCGATGAACAGCAGTGGGATGTTCGGCGCAAAACCGAAGATCAGGACGGCGTTGAAGAGCCGACGTCGTCCTGTTGTCGGCGCGGAATCGGCAGGTGAGACGCCCAGATCGAACACGTTCATCCAGCTTTTCTCCGAACCCACGGGTCCGCCGACCCGCAGATGGCCAGGGCCAGCCACCGACACGGCTTCCACCTCGCCCCGAGGGCGAGACGACACGCCAGTGAACGCTGCACGACTCGAACCTGCGACGCCTAAGATGTGAACGTAGCGCTCTACCGGCTAGAGTTAGGGTCTTTCGGGACACCGGCGCTCTGCCCCAACTCCCAGCCTGCGCAGCCCAACACGTCCATGTTTGCAGCGAGGATCGATGACGTTGGCTTCCAATACACGATCGTTCGTTCGTTTTTCGTACGTGGCGGTTTCAGCGAGATTTCTTATGGTCGCTCGTGGGATGACGGCTTCCATCAGGAGTGATATGTCTTGTGTAAAGGCGCCCTGCCTTCCATGGGGTGAGGCGAGATGAGTCGTTTTGTGATCACCGGTGGTCGGCAACGGGCGAAGGGCGCGAATTGGGAGCTCCGTTCGTGTGACGCCGGTCTCTTGATTGAAATCGACGTCAGCGATTTGTCAGCCAAAGTGGTGAAGACGTACGTCGGACCTTCGGAGCTGAGAGCCTCCCCAGAATCGAGCGTTCTCTTTAAGGCAGGGCATGCAAACCGAGACAGACTGCTGCTCTGCACCACCACCGAGGTACTGGAGACGGATGCCCACGGGAATTGGGAGATTCAGCGCCGCACAACCCACCGC
>JAYOKZ010000007.1:16953-102143 GCA_038120095.1 Gemmatimonadales bacterium | reverse complement strand
GGTCGCGTTCGTGACCGCCGACCACGGCAACTGTGAAATGATGATCGATCGTGACGGAACGGTGCACACCGCGCACACCACGACGCCGGTGGACCTCATCCTCTATGACCCTCGGGGAGGCAACCTCTCTCTCTCGGCGGATGGGCGTCTCGGTGATCTCGCCCCAACCATACTGGGGTGGATGGGAATCGACCCGCCCGATGAGATGACCGGACGGGACCTCACGCGAGATTCGGAGTCCGACTGATGGACCGGGACCAGCTTCTCGAGCAGGCGCTCGGGCTCGGCGAAGAACGGAATTGGCTCGATGCCGCGGAGCTCCTCAGGGAGCATCTCGAGGACTTTTCAGAGGACGCGGCGGTTCACTGCTGGCTGGGTGTTGCGGAGCAGGAACTCGGTATGGGTGGCGTCGCGTACGAGCGCTTCAAACACGCTCTGTCGCTGGGGTCGGAGGACCCGTACGTCCTTGCAACGGCGGGCAACGGGATCGCGTACTTCGACGACCCTGACGCGGAGCAGACCCTGCGAACTGCGTCCATGATCGCACCGGACCTGGCCGTGACGCGCCTCATGTACGGGGCCTACCTCGTTCGCGAGGGTTTCACGGAGCAGGGAGTCAAGGAGCTTCAGGCCGCCCGTGATCTCGACCCCGACGATCCGCAGATCGCATACGAACTGGGGGTCGGCTGGGCGCTGGCCGGGGACCATGACCGGGCAACGGATGTCCTCGCGGATGCCGTGCGGCTCGATCCGGAGGATGGCTGGACCCGTGTTGTCTTCGGGCTCGAGCTCCTGGAGGAAGACCGTTTCGACGAGGCTGCAGGGGAACTGATGTCCGGAGCCCGCATCCGCGAGGACGACGTCGACGCCCAACTCGCGGCAGCCCTCGCAGCGGCCGCGACCGGCCGTGACGGGACTGCGTACGAGATGCTCGAGCGTGCTCGAATCCGCGCCACGGAGCCGGATCTGGCTCTTCTGACCGCTGTCGAGGACCGTCTCGATGCCGGACACGAGGCCGCGCGCGAGATGCTCGAGGAGGACCTCGCACCGGAGATTCTTCGTTCCCGACTTCGTGAACGCCCCTGACCCAGGACCATTGCTCGTGAGCTTTCTTTCCATCGATTTCGAGAGACATCGTCTCGACAACGGCCTGAAGGTCGTTCTGGCTCCTGACCCCAGTGTGCCGGTCGTGGCGACCAACCTCTGGTATGGCGTGGGTTCCCGGAACGAGCCGGTCGGAAAGACCGGGTTCGCGCACCTCTTCGAGCACATGATGTTTCAGGGGTCGGCCCACGTCCCGAAAAATCGTCATTTCGAGTTGATCGAACGGGTGGGCGGAACGTTGAATGCCACGACCTGGTTCGACCGCACGAACTATTTCGAGACGGTTCCATCGCATGAGCTGGATCTCTGTCTCTGGCTCGAATCCGATCGCATGGGATGGATGCTTCCGGCGATGGATCAGGAGAAGCTCGATAACCAGCGCGACGTCGTGATGAACGAGAAGCGCCAGCGGTACGACAATCAGCCGTACGGAGACTGGAGTGAACGGCTCCAGCGTCTCGTCTTTCCCGAAGACCACCCGTATCACCACACGGTGATCGGGTCGATGGAAGACATCGAGGCCGCGACGCTCGACGATGTGGCGTCGTTCTTCGAGACATTCTACATCCCGAACAACGCAGTGCTGACCGTGGCCGGCGATATCGATCCGTCCGAGGCACTCGCATCGATCGAGGCCTATTTCGGCGAGATTCCGGCTGGTGCCGAGGTCCCCGCGATTCCGGGCCGCACACGGCTGGATCCGGTGATCGGCGCCACGGTGCGTGACACGGTCGTCACCGACGTTCCGCTCCCGAGGGTGATTCTCGGATTCCGCATTCCGCCCTATTCGGCGGACGCGTTCGCCACGGCGGAGATCGCTCGAGCTCTCCTCGGTATGGGGAGAGCCTCGCGCTTCTACAGGCGCCTCGTTCGCGAGCAGCAGGTCGCGAAGAGCGTCGTGACGTACGCGTACCCTCTCATGACGGGGGCTTCCATGATGCTCGTGTGGGGAACCGGGTACCCGGGAAGCGATCCGGCCGCACTCGAGCTCGCGATGCTTCGTGAGCTCGAAGGCCTTGTCGATGCCCGTCAGGACGAAATCGATCGCGCCATTACCCTCACCGAGACGGATCTCGTACGAGCCCTTGAGCGTGTGGCCGATCGAGCAGACCTCCTGTCCATGTTCGATCTGTATTTCGATGATCCGGGTCGTCTGAATCGCGAACTCGATCGGCTGCGATCGGTGTCGCTGGCGGATGTCCGTGCCTTTGTCGACCAGTACTTCGGAGTCGACAATCGGGCCGTCCTTACCTACGTGCCGGAGAGCGGACGATGAGCGTGATCGATCGGTCTTCGCAGCCCGGCAGCGGTTCGCTGCGCGATTTCGCGTTCCCCGCGGTCAACCGCACGCGGCTTGCGAATGGTCTGGACCTGCGTCTGGTTCGCATGACCCGGCTTCCGGTGGTCAGCGTCAGCTTGTTCATGCGAGCGGGTGAGGATGCGCTGGCGCTGGATCGTGCTGGGCTCGCTGTGCTGACGGCCGACGCGCTCGAGGGTGGCACGAGGAAACGGAGCGGCTCGGAGCTGGCAGAGTCCCTCGAGAACATCGGGGCCCGCTTATCAGCGAGCGCGGGTTGGGAAGGCACGACGGTGGGTATCTCATGCCTCGCGGATCGGCTTCCGGAAGCCTTCGCGCTGATGACGGAAGCGGTTCGTGCACCGTCCTTCCCCGACGATGAGGTGCAGCGTGCCCTGGACCAACAGCTCGCAACGATCCGGCAGCGTCGCATGGATCCGGGTGCTCTGGCCTCGGACTGTGCTCGGGCTGCGTACTTTGCTCCCGGAGTCCCGTACGCTCGCGCCGTGGACGGCACCGAGGAGTCGATCGAGGCGATGTCCCGACAGACGCTCGCGGGTTACGCCGAGGCGAACTACCGCCCGCTCGGTGGAGGGCTCGTGGTCGTGGGTGACGTCGACGGTGACGAGGTTTCAGCGATGGTGCAGCGCCACTTCGGTGACTGGGCGGGACGTCCGGCCAACGTCTCGGAGTTCGAGGTCCACGCCGCAGCGCCCGAACGCCGCATCATCCTCGTCCATCGACCCCGTGCAGTACAGAGCGAAGTGCGGATCGGGCATGTGGGCACATCACGTTCGACACCCGACTACTACCCCCTCTCCGTTGCGAACATGGTACTCGGAGGAATGTTCACGAGCCGATTGAATCTGAATCTGCGAGAGGAGCACGGGTTCACGTACGGTGTTCGGTCCCGATTCACGTTCCGGTCAAAACCGGGCCCCTTTCAGATCGGTATGGCTGTGGGCAACGACGTGACTGCGCCCGCCGTACGAGAGGCGATGGGTGAGCTCGGCAGAATGGCCGACGCCGGGCCGACAGAGGATGAGGTGTCGTCGGCCTGTGACTACGCGGCCGGAGTGTTCGGCCTGCAGCTCGAGACGTCAGGGCAGGTCGCGACCCGCGTGAGCCAACTCCAGATCTACGGGCTGGCCGACGACCATTACGATCGGTACCGAGATGACGTTAGAGCGGTGTCCGCAGCGGCGGCTGGGGCGGCGGCGGCGACCCACATGCGACCCTCGGAAGCCCAGATTGTCGTCGTGGGGGACGCGGAGGTCGTCGGAAGGCCCCTCGAGGAATTGGGCCTCGGGGCGGTCGAGGTGGTTGGCGGAGGCTGATCCACCTTCCCGAGTTCAGGCTGGACCGCATGTCCTGATTCGTCTTCTGAAACGTCACACGGAAAGGACAGGGCAAGCCGAAAGGGCCGGGAGCGCGGGGATTCGGCGTCTGGCACGTCCCGTGCACTTCAGGGAAGTCGTGAGGGCGTATGCCTGCCGGAACGGCGGAGTTCCGCGACGAGGAGGTTACAGGTGGCCAGAGTGAGAGCGAAGGAACGCGGAGAGTTGCAGGTGGTTCACAGTGAGGCTCGGGAGCATCGACTGAAGCTCGGTGAGATGACCGATTCAGTCGTCGTCCAGGCGTCTCTCGACGGAGATCCGCGCGCATTCGGCGAACTCGTCCGGAGGTATGACAGGCGGCTCCTGAACTTTGTGTATCGGACGATCGGAGACCGTGAGCGTGGTCAGGACCTGGTTCAGGAGACCTTCGTACGGGTCTATCGGCACCTGCACCGGTTCGATCAGACGAAGAAGTTCTCCACATGGATCTACACGATCGCCAGCAATCTCGCGAAGAACGAGCTGCGGAATCGGTCACGGAATCCCCTGGTTCTCTTTCAGACGCTGATGAAGAACTGGGATGCCGACCATGGGCCGCTCGAGTGGGAGGACACCCAGTACAAGCCCGACGACCTGTTTCGGAAGCGGCACTTGCGGGCGAAGGTCGAGGACGCGGTGAAGCAGCTCCCCGAACATCATCGGCTCGTCTTTGTGCTGCGCGAAATGGAGGGCAAGACGTACGAGGAGATCGCCGACATCACCGGCTGCAACCTCGGTACGGTCAAGAGTCGTCTGAACCGTGCCAGGAACAACTTCGCGCACATCATTGCACCCATGATCGACTGATTCGGAAACGACGGTCGAAACGCGCCATGTCTGACGAACGTCAGGCGAGGAGAGAGCCCCCGTCCGGAGTCTCCGGGCGGGGGTGTCGCCTGCCTGGAACTGTGGGGAACCCGCTGCAGCGCCCTCAGTATCACCTGTCAGCGTTGCCCGGGCCGATGGAGCTCGGGCCCGGTTCGGCGAGCCGATGCGAATGAAATGTTCCGAGGTCGTGGCGGGCTTCACGGACTACCTCGATGGCAGGTCCTCCGAGGCCGAGCGTGCCGCTATCGAGGAGCACCTCGAGCGATGCACGGGGTGCATGCGCTATCGAAGGGTGATCGTTCGGGGGGCCGAGTTCCTGCGGTCGCTTCCCGAGGCCGATGTTCACGATGACTTCGCTGCCCGGCTGGAGCATCGTCTGTACCACGTGGACGAGGAGCGAGCACTCGGCGTCCACGCTGCTTCGCGGACGCCCGCGATGACCGTGGCGAGCATCGCGCTCTTCCTCACTGGGGTCGCATGGTCGCCGACGTTGTTCACGGGGTCGCCGACCGATCACCTCCCCGACGTCGTGGTCGAGCAGCAGCCCCCGGATCTCGCCAACCCTCGCGTCCTTACGCCGCCGCCGGTGATGCTGCCGGCCGTTGCGTCGAAGCCCGCGATGGACGACGGGCTGTGGGCGAATCAGCTCATCTATGACTACTCCCCTCTCTCGGAGCGCTACCAAAGGCGTTCGAGTGTGCGGCGGGTCGGTCAGCTCGATCGCTGACCTCCCTGGAGACGATCCCCTTGCTGGGTAAGGCGCTCGGTGGGGTCTTTTACCTTCATGGCGAGGATCACTTTCGAAAGGAGGAGACCGTTCGGAGTCTGATCGACGCCCACGTCGACGAGGCCACGAGAGATTTCAACCTCGATCTCCTGCGCGGCACCGAGACTGACTCGGAGACGCTCGCCTCGATCATCGCGACGCCGCCCATGATGGCTGATTGGCGGGTGGTCGTGGTTCGGGAGGTCGAGGGTCTCGCGGCTTCGAAGCATGCCCGCGATGAACTGGTTCGCATCGCCGAGAACCCCCCTCCGGGGCTCGCCCTGATCTTGAGTTGCACGGTACCCTCAGGGTCGAAAGCGAAATTCTACTCGACCCTGACCCGCGTCGCTCGTTCGGTGGAATTCAAGGCGATCACCGAGGCGGATGTGCCGGGGTGGCTCATGGAGCGCGCGGGAGAGGAGCACGGGATCGCCTTTGCCGAAGACGCAGCTCAGGCGCTTGCGTCGGCCATCGGGACGAATCTCGGTGTTCTGTCGCAGGAGCTTGCGAAGCTGGCGGGCTTCATCGGAGACCGCGAGGCGGTGACGCTCGCGGACGTGGAAGCCGCCGGCACGGAGCTGCCTTCTCAGGATCGCTGGCGCTGGTTCGACCTCGTTGGGGATCGACGCTTCGAGGAGGCGGCGCGTACCCTTCCGATTCTGCTTCAGCAGGGCGAGAATGGCGTAGGACTCGTGATCGGGCTGGCCACGCAGTTCCTTCGCCTCGGCATTGCTCTGGAGGAAGGCGCCGCAGGATTGGAGCGTTCCCTTCCTCGGCACCAGCAATGGCTGGCCGGTCGGGTTGCGTCACAGGCGCGTCGCTGGACCGGGGCGGAGATCGACGCAGCGCTGTCCGACCTGCTGGATGTGGACGGCCTTCTGAAGGCCAGTCCGCACACGGACGAACATTTTCTTGAAGCATGGATACTCGGGCTTCGAGTCCGGGCGGAGGCGTCATGAGCAGTCGGCATGAAGGGTTGGGGCGTGCCAGTACCGCGGCGGTGCACGGCGCGGTCATCATGCTCCTCATTGCGACGGGCTACGGGTGGTCCCCTGTCGCCGTTTCGGCGCAATCCACGCTCGAGACCGTCGATCGACTCACCCGTGTGGGTCGAACCGAGGAAGCACGTGCTCAGCTTCTGGAGTGGTGGGACGGTGAACGTGGGGACGCGTCACGTCGCGATTTGCAGCGCGGTCTATGGCTGAGGGGGCGGCTGACCGTCGACCCCGTGCAGGCGGGGCTCGACTTTCAGCGTCTGGCTCTCCTGTACCCGAGTGGTGAGTTCACCCCGGACGCTCTTTTCCGCCTCGCCCAGGCCGCGTGGGCCATGGGGGACGAGGCTGCTGCCCGGCGGCATCTCGGCGCGCTGGATCAGGACTACCGCCGAACGGGTGCGTGGGAGCGCGCTCAGGCGTGGATCCCGGACGCGGGCCCACTTCCGCCTTCGGGAGATACGCCGACGCCTGTCGCCGAGTCCGCAGCCGTGGAATCCCGGGAGACTCCGGACGCCCCGCAGTCTTCGCCCGAGAAGCCGTCCGGTTCTGGCGAACCGAGACCTGCGCCCACGGCGGCTGCGAGTGACGTTCCCGTGATGAACTATTTCGTCCAATTCGGCGCATTCGCCGATCTCGAGCGGGCGAGAGCTCTCTTCGACGAGATGGCGGCACGCGATATCGATGTGCGACTCGTACGGGTGACAGGCAGTCAGTTCGCGCATGTACGTGCGGGTCGGTTTGCCGACCGGTCTGCAGCCGTAGAGTTGCTCGAGTTGCTGACTGCGCAGGGAGTCAGTGCTGCGCTCGTGCGGGATGACCGCGCGGAAATTCAGATCGAAGGCTGAGGAGCCCTCAGGAGTTGGGCATTCCGGAGTTCCACAGGTCGACGACAATTTTCCACGACCCGTCGGCCTGCCGCTTCCAGGTATGGAAGTCGCGCACGATGTCGCGTCCGGGCTCCTGACCGTCGCGATTGATCGTGATGTCACCGAGGGAGAAGGTCCAACCGATGTCCCCCGACTCGGAGACTTCGACCCGGATCAGGTCGAAGTCGAGTTCGACGCCCGGGGTGACGATGAAGCCGAACTGGTAGTTCTGGACCCCCGAAAGGCCCTCGTCCACGATCGCCGCGTTCGGGGGGATCATGATCGCCGACTGGTCGTACATGGCGACCACCGCATCGGCGTCCTTTGCCGACGCAGCGGCCTGATACGCGAGCGCTGCCGCAGTGAGAGACTCGATGTTCGCTTCGCGTGTGGTACTCGATGGCTCCGAGCTGCAGGACATCAGGAGCAGCGAGGTCGCGAGGATCGTCGCGATTGTTCCGGACGTTCCATTCCGGCGTGGGATCAAGGTCATGCCGTCTCCTGGTCGAGGTCGAGTCGGGTCTTGTTCTTCACGGACTGGCAGGCTATCCCGGCCAGGCGGGTGATGAACTCTACACCTGCCGATTCCTTGATCCAGGCAGCCGGCTGAGTCGCCGGCTCCGCCACGCGCGAGATGGGGACTCTGCTCATGATGCCTCGCCAATTGTCCCGAGGTACCTCTCGGGGATGGGGTAATCCCGGGTTTCCGCCTGCCAGAAGACGGAGACTACCCACCAGCGGGTACCGTCGTACAGGAGTTGGAACGAATTGATGCCGCGCTGGAACGGGCGGGTATCGGCTCGGCTTCGGAACGATGCATACGTGCTGAAGACGTGGGCGATGTTGCCGAAGCGCTCGGTGACCCGGCCGATTTCGGCCTCGACGAACCCGTCCCGCTCGAGCGTCTCGCCAATGCGCCGCGGATAGTCACTCGGGGGGATGATCGCGCGGCCCCAACGCCCGTCTTCGGTGGGCCCGGTCGGGCTGAGGGTTGCTTCTTCGAGGAACAGCGTATTCCAGCGTTCCCAGTCTCGCGGCTCCCCGGCGTCTCCCGAGATGACGTCGTAGACTGCGGTCACGATGGCGTCGATCGATTCGATGTCTGCGGGGTCGGCGGTCTGCGCATATGCCGGGGTGGGGTGCGTCACCGACATCGCGATGGCGATGCAGAGGAGCTTCCGCCGGTGTGTGTGACCTATCTGTGGGCCGGGCATCTGGATCATGTGTCGCTCTCTCGGAGGGCTGGTCGGGTGTGCTCTCGCTGGTGAGTCCGGCCATTGTGCCGGCTTCCGTCTTGAGAGACCTGACTACCGAGATAAGTTCACGGATGGCTTCGGGCGACACACCCCTAATGCAGCAGTGGCGGGAGGCGAAGTCTCGCCACCGGGATTCGCTGCTCTTCTTTCGCGTCGGCGACTTCTACGAACTGTTCCACGGTGATGCCGAGGAGGGTGCGAAGCTGCTGGGGCTGACCCTCACGGCGCGGAACAACGGAGGTGCGGCGCGCGTGCCATTGGCAGGGGTCCCGGCCAAGGCGCTCGACGATTACCTCGCCCGGCTCGTGAAGATGGGTCGCAGGGTGGCCATCTGCGATCAGGTGGAGGATCCTGCCGAGGCGAAGGGGATCGTCAGGCGCGAGGTTACCGAGACGGTCACGCCGGGCACGGTGCTCTCCGATGGCCTGCTCACGGAGCGGAAGAACAACTTCCTCGTCTCCATCGTGCCCTCCGCGGACGATGCGTACTCGATCGCAGCGCTCGATGTCTCGACCGGGGAGCTGGTCGTCCATTCCGTCCCGGTGGGGGAGTTGAGGGCAGAACTCGGGCGGCTCGAGCCCTCCGAAATTCTCGTACCGCGTGTCCTCGGCGACGATGACGAACTCGACCGCGCGTTACCGGCCGGCCTCCCACGGACCGTGCGAGATGACTGGATGTTCGAGGAGGACGTCTGTGGCCCGGAACTTCTCCGCGTCTTTGCGCTCCAGTCCCTGGACGGCCTCGGTTTCCAGTCGGACGACGGTGCCCTGGTCTGCGCGGCAGGTTCGCTGATCCAGTATCTCGGAGAGATCCGTCCGTCCGGAGTGACCCATCTGCAGCCCGTTCGGATCCAGCGCCCCGGACGGGTCATGCTGCTCGATGAGATGACACGCAGAAACCTCGAGCTGATCGAGGCCCTGCGGGCGGGAGAGGAAGGCGGAACGCTGCTCGACGTTCTCGACGAGACGGTAACGGCCATGGGGGGGCGTCAGCTGCGCCGTTGGGTTCTCGAGCCGCTCGTGGCCTCTGACGAGATCTGGGCGCGCCAGGATGCGGTCGCCGAGCTCGTCGAGAGTGTCGAGCTGAGGCGCCGCCTGCGGGATGCGTTGTCGGGCGTGAGCGACCTCGAGCGTCTCGCAGGAAAACTGGGCACTCTGAGGGTGGCTCCGAGAGACCTGATGAATCTGCGGCGGTCGCTCGAGCGCCTGCCGGCGATTCAGGAGTCTTGTTCGGGAACGGTGTCGGATCTGCTCCGTTCGCTCGGGGTGGACATCGATGTCCTCGAGGACGTGCGCCAGCTCCTCGCCTGCGCGATCACCGATGACCCGCCGGCGGCTCTTCAGGACGGCGGTGTCATTCGGGAGGGATGGTCGTCGGAACTGGACGGCATCCGCTCGGTTCGTGACGGCGCACGTGACTTCATTGCGAGTCTTCAGACCCGGGAGCGGGAGCGAACCGGAATCGGCTCGCTCAAGGTCGGTTTCAACAAGGTCTTCGGGTACTACCTGGAAGTGACGAAGGCCAACCTCGACAGAGTCCCCGACGATTACGTTCGGAAGCAGACGCTCACGAATGGGGAGCGGTACTTCACGCCCGAGCTCAAGGAGTGGGAGGAGAAGGTGTTCGGGGCGGAGGACCGCATCGGGGGCCTCGAGGTCGAACTCTTCTCAGCCGTTCGGGAACAGGTGGGTCAGGCCGTCACCCGCATGCAGGACACGGGTGCGCGAGTCGCGGCTCTGGATGTCCTCGCCACCCTCGCTCAGGTCGCTGTCCGGCGAGGATATGTCCGCCCTGAGGTTCATACCGGCTTCGAGCTTGAGATCCGGGCCGGACGACATCCGGTCGTCGAGACGATGATGCCCCGTGAGGAGTTCATTCCGAATGACCTCGCTCTGGATCGCGGCGGGTTCATCGTGGTTCTGACGGGACCCAACATGGCGGGCAAGAGCACCGTGCTGCGTCAGATCGGGCTGATCCAACTCATGGCGCAGATAGGTTCGTTCGTTCCGGCAGATTCAGCTCGCCTGCCGGTGGCCGACCGGATCTTCACGCGAGTCGGTGCGTCCGACAACCTGGCCCGCGGTCAGTCGACCTTCATGGTGGAAATGAGCGAGACGGCCGCGATCGTGCATGGCGCGAGCGATCGAAGCCTTGTCCTTCTCGACGAAATCGGGCGCGGGACCTCCACCTATGACGGCGTGTCCATCGCCTGGGCGGTGACCGAGCACGTTCACGAGCACATCGGTGCAAAGACCGTGTTTGCCACCCACTACCATGAACTGACCCAGCTGGGCGATTTGCTTGACGGCGTGAAGAACATGAACGTTTCCGTGCGCGAGGTCGGGGACGAGATCGTGTTCCTGCGGAGGCTCGCGGATGGCGGTGCCGATCGCTCGTACGGAATTCAGGTGGCGCGGCTGGCAGGATTGCCGAATGGAATCGTTGCACGAGCCCGGGAACTTCTGCACGAGCTCGAGGGAACACACTCAGGCGGCGGTGAGGGGCTGGGGCGCTACGGAGCGCATCGGCCGGAGTCCGAACCACCTCCGGATCAGCTTTCCATGTTCACGACGGAGCATCCGATCGTCGCGCGCCTCCGGGCGCTCGACCCCGACGCACTCTCGCCGCGCGAGGCTCTTGCGATGTTGTACGAACTCAGCAGTGTCGACAGACGCGAGGGTGACGCTTGAGGGCGGCCCGTCTGGTTTTGGGCACGCTGGCCGGCGTTGCGACCGTTGCGTGCGGCGCCGACTCCGAGATCGAGCAGCCGCGACCGCTCTCGGCCGAAATCCCGATCGAATATCCTCTCTCGCTGTGGGACGAAGACATCGAGGGAGAGACACTGCTTCGGGTTCGGGTGGGAGACACTGGCGGCGTCGACAGCGTGGAGGTCGTCGAATCGTCCGGACACCCCTCATTCGACTCTGCTGCCGTAGAGGGGGCCCGTGACTTGCGTTTCTCCCCGGCGCGTCAGGGTGGGAAGCGGATCGAGGTCTGGGCCCACGTGCCGATCCGTTTTTCCAAGCGCCCAAGGCCGGACACATTGGGAATCGAACCGAATTCTTGAGCCCGCTTCAGAGGAACCTTCATGACTGAGCGTCACCTGCGGCCGTACGACAGCGTCCTCGATCTCATCGGGTGGACGCCGATGGTCCGTCTTCATTCGGTCACGGACGGCGGCAGGACACCTCTGTACGCGAAGTGCGAGTTCTTCGGGCCGGGCGGATCGATCAAGGACCGGATCGGGGTGGCCATGATCGAGGCGGCGGAGAAAGACGGAACGCTGAAGCCCGGAGGCACGGTCGTCGAGGCGACGGGGGGCAACACCGGCCTCGCACTTGCGATGGCCGCGTCACTCAAGGGCTACAAGTGCATCTGCACGATGCCCGACAAGATGAGCAGCGAAAAGGTGAAGCTGCTTCGGGCCTTTGGTGCCGAGGTTGTGATCACGCCGACTGCGGTACCGCCTGATCATCCGGATCACTATCTGATGAAGGCCCGAAGCATTGCCGCTGAAACACCGGGCGCGGTCATGGCCAACCAGTTCTACAATCAGGCGAACCCGGATGCGCACTACGCGACGACGGGCCGTGAAATCTGGGAGCAGAGCGAGGGGCGGGTCACGCACTTCGTGGCGTCGGCCGGGACCGGCGGCACGATCACCGGAGTCGGGCGCTACCTGAAGGAACGGAACCCGGACGTCACCATCGTGGGGGTCGACCCGGACGGGTCGATGATTGCCCCCTTTTTCAACACGGGCGACAAGATCGATGGACACCCGTACAAGGTAGAGGGAATCGGAAATGACAAAATTCCGGGAACCCTCGATCTCGACGTGGTGGACGAGTACCTGAGCTTCGGAGACGGCGATGCGTTCCGAATGGCGCGACGGGTATCAAGAGAGGAGGGGCTCTTCGCCGGTGGATCCGCCGGACTTCTCGTCCACGCGGCAGTCGATGTCGCTCGGCGGGTCGACGACCCGGAGGCCTTCGTTGTCACCCTCGTGTGTGACTGGGGAGAGCGCTATCTGAGCAAGACGTACGATGACGAATGGATGCGCGAAAACGGGTTCATCGATCGGCCCCGTCGCAATACGGCGCTGGAGGCGCTGGAGGCCAAGGAGAGCCGGGTTGGATCTCTCGTCAGTGTCGAGCCGACGACTCCGGTCCGAATTGCGCTCTCCGCGATCACCGCTCACGACATCGGACAGTTGCCGGTCATCCGGGATGATACGTGCATCGGGTCGATTACCGAGGGTCGTCTCATGGCCCGCGTGATCGCAGACCCTTCGCTCCTGGACAAGCCCGTCGAGTCGATCATGGGGGCTCCGTTCCCGGTGCTGGATGGGCATGTGGATGCCGAACACGTCCGCTCTCTGCTCGCGCGCGACAATGCCGGCTGTCTGATTCGGGACGGCGGCGTGCTGGTCGGCATCATCACCCGTTATGACCTCGTCCGTGCGATGACCACGTGATCGGGGCAGCCCGAGCATGAAGGTAGCCGTCCTCATGGGAGGGACGTCCGACGAGCGGGACGTTTCTCTTGCCTCCGGAGCGCAGGTGGCGTCCGCTCTCCGGGAAGCCGGCCATGAGGTGCTGGCGGTCGATACCGTATTCGGACTGCTGTCCGCGGAGACGGAGGCGGCCCTGGTATCCTCGGGTGTGGGGCAGTTTCCCCCTCTCGCAGCGTCGCTCGTTGCGATGGACGAGGGGGAGACCGTCGGACTGGTGAGGAGCCCGGCGCTGGCTGCGGTCGATGTCTTCTTCGTGGCGCTGCATGGAGGGAGCGGCGAAGACGGCACGATTCAGTCCCTGCTGGACATCGCGGGCGTGCCCTACACCGGGAGTGACCGACTCGGTTGTTCGCTTGCGATGGACAAGGAAGTCTCCAAGCGACTACTGCGGGCTGCGGGCGTGCCGACGCCGGACTGGCTGGTCGGGCCAGTCACTGCCGACCAGGTGGAGGAAGAGCTCGGGTTGCCCGTCATCGTGAAAGCGGCCTCGGGTGGCTCGTCGCTGCGCCTGGTTCTTGCGCACGACCGGTCGGAGCTCGATGTGGCCATCGCGCAGAGCGCCTCGTGGGACGACACCGTTCTCTTCGAGAGGTATCACGCCGGTCGCGAGTTCACGGTCGGCGTGGTCGGCGACGAGGCATACCCAGTGGGCGAGATTGTGCCGGAGCACGAGATCTTCGACTACGAATGCAAGTACCAGCCCGGGAAGGCGCGTGAGATCTTTCCAGCCGCGATCTCTCCCGATCTGTCACAGCGCCTCCGTGCGCTTGCTCTCCGCGCTCACCGGGCCCTTCGGCTCCGAGACTACTCGAGAGTCGATTTCATCGTCGACGACACAGGAGATCCGTGGTGCCTCGAAGCAAACGCGCTCCCCGGCATGACGGCGAACAGTCTTCTCCCGAAGGCCGCTGAAGCCTCGGGCACCGACTTTCCAACCCTTTGTGACCGGATCGTCCAACTCGCGCATCGCCGCAGCGAGCACGATCCTTCCTGACTTGAACACTCAGGAACCTGCCCCCCAGGCGGGGGTTCGATACCGTCCGTCGCGAACCAAGCGTCGAGCGGGCCACCACGTTTCCCGGATGCCATGAGTTATCAGACCAGCTTCGGCTATGACTCCCTCGGCATGTCGCTCAGGCCGACGCCGATGGTGAAGAAGCTTCTGATCGCGAACGCCGTGGTATTCGCGGTCGCGCTCGTGCTGCCGGGTGTCGTCGGCGACTGGTTGGCGTTCCAGCCTGCCCGGATTGTCTTCCGGCCGTGGGCGCCCCTGACCTACATGTTCGTGCATGCGAGCCTCGGCCATCTCTTCTTCAACATGCTGATGCTCTTTTTCTTCGGCCCTCCGCTCGAGGGACGCTGGGGGGGGCGGGAGTTCCTCAGGTTCTATGTCGTCTGCGGGCTGGGTGGTGCCGCCCTCAGCTTCCTGTTCCTGCCGAATTCGATTGTCGGCGCATCCGCGGCGCTGTACGGGGTGATGATCGCCTTTGCGTTGAACTGGCCGAGAGCCCCGATCTACGTCTTCGGCATTTTTCCTGTCGAGGCGCGGTTTCTGGTCGGCTTCATGGCGCTCGTATCGCTATTGAGCGCAGCGGAGAGCGCGCAGGGAAGCAACGTCGCCCACCTCGCGCATCTGGGTGGCCTCATCACCGGATGGCTCTACCTCAAGGCCGATTGGCGGACGGGAGCGGCGATTCGTAACGCCACGAAGGCTGCAGCCCGAAGCCGACGCCTCGCCATCGTTCCGCGTGACGAGTCGGATGACCAACCGACTCGTGCCCGGGCAGGCAGGCAGGGCGAGGAGGATGCCCTCTACGACAAGGTAGATGCAGTCCTCGACAAGATCTCCGCGGAGGGTATGTCGGCCCTCACCCCGGAGGAACTCCGACTCCTGGACCAGGTCTCGAGGAAACACCGGGCCAACTAGCCGGGAGTCCGATGGTCGCGAGGCGGCTCTCAATCGGACGTGGCATGCCGTGTCCGCGCCGGTGCTCAGAGGTCGCTGACGGTCGTTTTCACGTCGGGAACCAGGGAGATCGGGGGTGCGCAGGCACCACCAGGCTCGCTCGGAATCGGTTGAGGAACCCAACGTGTTGGTGGCGGTAAGGAAAGGCTCTCCCGGGCCTCCATGTGCCGGTTTTTTGCGGAAGTGCATCGACGGTTGTGCACCTCGCAAGTGTGTCCATAGATCGCATTACCTCTGGAGTTTTCATGCGCCGCGTGGCGACGCTGTACCGGACTTCCGTGGGAAAGAAGGTTCTCATGGCCCTGTCCGGAGTCGTGCTTTTCGGATTCGTGCTCGCGCACATGCTCGGCAATCTGAAGATGCTCTCACCCCGGTCGGACGGGCATTTCGCGATGGATGTGTACGCGGAATTCCTGCGTGAGATCGGCTATCCGCTTCTCCCCCACGGCGGACTTCTCTGGATGGCTCGGCTTGTTCTGCTCGGTGCCTTCGTGATCCACGTCACCTCCGCGGTTCAACTCGCTCGGGTGAGTCGCGCGGCACGGCCGACCGGGTACGCACGGGAAGACAGCCTCAGCCTGTCGTACGCGTCACGCACGATGCGCTGGGGAGGTGTGATCCTGCTCCTCTTCGTGGTGTTTCACATCCTGCACTTCACGACCGGGCACGTGCACCCGTCGTTCGTACAGGGAGCTGTGCACCAGAACTACGTCAACGCCTTTCAGAGCCCGGCGGTGTTCCTCGCCTATCTGGTCGCACAGTCGGCTCTGTGCCTGCACCTGTATCACGGGGTGTGGAGCTTTTTTCAAACGCTCGGCCTGAGTCACCCGAAGTACAGCCACCTGCGGCGCCCGTTCGCGGCCGGTTTTGCGATGGTGGTCTTCGTCGGGTTTCTCACGCCACCGACGCTGGTCCTCACCGGCGTCATCTCGTAGCGCTTCCGCGCTCAGAAAGGGCAGTCCGTCATGGAGCTGAACAGTCGTGTCCCCTCGGGACCGATCGCGCAGAAATGGGACAAGCATCGCTTCGACATGAAGCTGGTGAACCCTGCGAACAAGCGAAAATACGACGTCATCATCGTGGGCACTGGACTCGCCGGCGCGTCGGCAGCGGCGACGATGGGGGAGCTCGGATACAACGTGAAGGTGTTCACGTACCACGACTCACCCCGGCGGGCGCACTCCATTGCCGCCCAGGGTGGCATCAACGCGGCGAAGAATTATCAGAACGACGGGGACAGCGTGTTTCGCCTCTTCTACGATACCGTGAAGGGTGGGGACTTCCGGTCACGAGAGGCGAACGTCTATCGGCTGGCCCAGATCAGCCTCAACATCATCGATCAGGCAGTCGCTCAGGGCGTGCCGTTTGCACGGGAGTACGGGGGCCTTCTGGCGAACCGGTCGTTTGGCGGGGCGCAGGTGTCGCGGACCTTCTACGCCCGCGGGCAGACGGGGCAGCAGCTGCTTCTGGGTTGCTATCAGGCTCTGGAGCGCCAGGTACACGCGGGTACGGTCGAACGCTCCACGCGGCACGAGATGATGGATGTCATCGTGATGGATGGAGTCGCCCGCGGCATCGTCACTCGGGATCTCGTCTCGGGTGAGATACACTCCTTTACCGCGGACGCCGTCGTACTCGCGACGGGGGGCTACTCGAACGTCTTTTTCCTCTCCACGAACGCGAAGCACTGCAACGTTACTGCAACGTGGCGGGCTCATCGCAGGGGTGCCGGGTTCGCGAATCCGTGTTTCACGCAGATTCACCCGACCTGCATTCCGCCGTCCGGAGATTACCAGTCGAAGCTGACCCTCATGAGCGAGTCGCTTCGGAACGACGGCCGGATCTGGGTGCCAAGTGTGGCTGGAGATGCGCGACCGGCAAGTGAGATCGCCGAGGATGAGCGCGATTATTATCTCGAGCGGTTCTACCCCTCCTTCGGAAACCTCTCACCGCGGGACATCGCCTCTCGGCGGGCGAAGGAGATGGTGGACGGGGGTCATGGAGTCGGAGACCTCCGAAATGGCGTCTATCTCGACTTCCAGGATGCGATCGCTCGACTGGGACGAGATGCCATCAGCGAGAGGTACGGAAACCTCTTCGCCATGTACGAAAAGATTACCGGAGAGAGCCCGTACAAGCAGCCGATGCGAATCTACCCGGCGCCGCATTATACCATGGGTGGCCTCTGGGTCGATTACGATCTCATGACCAGCGTGCCCGGCCTGTTTGCGATCGGCGAGGCAAATTTCTCCGATCACGGTGCCAATCGCCTCGGCGCAAGCGCCCTGATGCAGGGGCTTGCGGATGGTTACTTCGTCATTCCCCTGACCATCGGAAACTACCTCGCGCGTATCGATCGGACTGAGCTGCCTGAGGATCACTCTGCAGTTCAGGAGACGGAACGGGAGGCGAGAGACCGACTCAGCCGCCTGATGTCCGTGAACGGCAAGAGGACGGTGGATTCGTTCCACATCGAGTTGGGGCGTCTGATGTGGAACGCCTGCGGTATGGAGCGCAGTGAGCGCGGGCTGACCGAGGCGCTCGCTCGGATCCCCGAGTTGCGGGAGGAATTCTGGAGTGACGTTCGCGTCCCGGGATCGGCGGCGGACCTGAACCAGTCACTGGAAAAAGCCGGTCGCGTCGCTGATTTCCTGGAATTCGCAGAGGTGATGTGTCACGACGCCCTCGATCGAGACGAGTCGTGCGGGGCGCATTACCGCGTGGAGCACACGACGCCGGACGGTGAGGCACAGCGGGATGATGAACGCTTCGCCCACGTTGCCGTCTGGGAGTTCAAGGGCGTCGGAGAAGCACCCGTGCGCCACAGGGAAGAACTGGTGTTCGACAACGTCCAGCTCTCCACTCGGAGCTATAAATAGATGAAGCTGACTCTGCACGTTTGGCGTCAGGATGGGCCCGATGATCCTGGACGACATGAGCGTTACGAGGCCTCCGACGTCTCGGAGCACATGTCCTTCCTCGAGATGCTCGACGTGGTCAACGAGCGCCTTGCTGAGGAGGGCAGGGTGCCCATTGCGTTCGAGCATGACTGCCGGGAAGGCATCTGCGGGTCGTGCGGCATGATGATCAACGGAGTGCCCCACGGTCCGAAAGGCCTGACCACGGCCTGCCAGCTCCACATGCGGTCGTTCCAGGATGGAGACGAGATCTGGATCGAGCCTTGGCGCGCGACCGCCTTCCCGGTGCTCAAGGACCTCGTCGTCGACCGGAGTGGATTCGATCGGATCATTCAGGCGGGTGGCTACATCTCCGTTCGTACCGGATCAGCGCCCGACGGGAATGCGATCCCGATACGGAAAGAGGCTGCCGATGCGGCCTTCGACGCTGCGACGTGTATCGGTTGCGGAGCCTGTGTCGCGGCGTGCCCCAACGCCTCCGCGATGCTCTTCACAGCTGCGAAGGTCACGCATCTGGCGAAGGTGCCTCAGGGGCAGACCGAACGCTGGGATCGTGTGCTCTCCATGGTCGACGCGCATGATGATGAGGGCTTCGGAAACTGCACGAACCACGGAGCCTGTCAGGTGGCGTGCCCCAAAGGAATCTCGATCGAATACATCGCCGAGCTGAATCGCGATCTGATCAAGGCGACGCTCTCGGCGCGGCCGGTGGAGGTCGGGAAGGACGCCTGACGGTGCAGCATGTTGCTCGGACCCAGCTCCGCGGTTTCAGTTTCCGGTCGTATCCCAGGGCATCATGTGGTCGCTGTGTGTCATGCCGGGCATGGCGTCTCCGATCGGGTCCTGCTCCATGGGGGGGGCGTCCATCGACATCCCCATCTCTGCCTGACGCTGCATCTCGCGCAGATCCGCCACCAGGGAGTCGGGCACCAGTGACCAGGTGTAGTCGATCACCAGTCGTATCTGGCCGTCGGTCAGGGCGGCCGGCGGCATGGCCGGTGGTACGCCGGTCCGGATGAGTTGCACCAACTGATCCATCGGGTGATGACCGAGATGCTCCAGCAGGCTCGGGGGGCGTACGGGAAGGTTCCCGGCCATCGGACCATCACCGAGCGCTCGAGTGCCGTGGCAATCCGCACAGTGGGTTGCGTACAGTGCCGCACCCGCGCTGGCCATCTCGGTCTCCTCGGCTCCGCAGGCGCCGAGCGCGAACACCGCGATGGTAATCCAGCGCCGTGTCATGGAGAGGGTGTGGCTCTTCATGTGCTCAAGGTTTGGTGGAGTGCACGAGTATGGCCGTGAGTGCGATGACGACCGCAGCGAGACCGACTTCCCAGACGCCCCGTCGGCGAATGTCCCGAACCCCCTCGACACGATCACTGACCGGTACTCCGCGGCGCCAGTTCCAGAACCCGAGCCCAAGGATGACGATGACCACCCCGATCTTCGTGCTCAGCACACGACCGTAGGTCGTCTCCCAGAGATCGGACACGCCGGTCAGGTGGGTCCACGAAAGTACACTGCCCATCGCGACCAGAGCTCCGCCCGAGAGGAGCGCAATGGGTGAGAAGCGCCGGATCTGGGCCCCGAATGCGGACGAGCCCACCTCCGGACTGGCTCGATAGCTCGCGCCCAACAGGATGACCGCAAGCGTGCCGATCCAGCTTCCGGCGGCCAGGGTGTGGAGGGCATCGGCGGAGACAGCCGCAGCGCGCCACGCGTCCGCACCCATCGCATGCCCGGACATGGCCAGCGTGGTGACCAGAGCGCACGCCAGAAGTGCAAGCATCGACCACGCTGTCCCTCCCCGTGGGCTCGAGGAGCTCTGGTGCGCCTCGGGCGTGCGGGGCAGGGCAAGCCACGTCGTCATCGTGATGCCGAGGACGACGATGCCCTGAGCTATCCATACGCTGCCCCATGTGGTCTGGAACAGCAGGAGGGAGAGGTCGTCGCGCAGGGGTGCGAATGGATCTCGGAATGCGACAAGCTGAGCCACCATTCGCAGGACCCACGCCGTGACCAGCACGAGGGCGGTCCGGCGAGCCCACTGATCGACCTGGTGTTCGAGGCCACCCATGTGCCGTCGGGCGTCGATCAGGCTTGCGGAGACCCCGGGCGCGACGAATACACGCCAGGACACGCATCCAACGAAGAAAACGGTAGCCGCAAAGAGGAGACCCTGCTGGACCGTCGTGAGGAGCCAGATCAAGTCCCGGCCACTTCGAAGGTGAAATCGCCGCGCATCACGTGGCCATCGTCGGCAATACAGCGCCACTGCACGACATACCTCCCCTCGGGCAGGGCCGGTTCGATCTGCACAGCCAGTTGCCTCGGATCCGTGGTGTCGGCTTCCGGGGGACTGCTGCGGACGAGTCTCCGAGAGGAATTCACCACGCGGATCGACGCTCCCCGCATCAGCGGCGCCTCGGAGAAAAAGAGTCGAACCTCGGTGACGTTGCCCGCGACCGTCTGGTCATCTTCCGGCAGGGAGGCGTCCAGGGTGATGTGGGGTGCCGTCGGGGCGGCGGACTCTGCGTGAAACGGTGTGATCCGATCGAGGTCAGCAGCTGCGGTACGCTCGCCGGCACCTGCCAGGGCCAGCGTGAGGAACACCATCCCAAACGCGCTGAACCTCCTGTCCCATGCCTCTGTTCGGCTCATCTCGTGCCTGCTGTCGAAGCCCTGTTGCTGCGTTGATACACCTTGGCCATCATGGGATCGTGTCCTCCGAGCAACAACCCCCGAAGGGTCGGTCTCCCGGTATGCGTTCCCCGATACTGCGTGTGCTCTTGTGTCTGACCGCGTTGGCATCGGTTTCGGCCAGCCGGTCGCAGGCTCAGGAGGTGGGTGAGCTTGGAGCTGCCGATGCTCTGCGTGCGCGCCACCCCGAGGTCGTGGACATGCTGGACCGGCTGGATCAGGCTCACGGTCTGCTCTTTCACGAACTGGCGAAGGAAGGTGACGTGGTCCGCGCCAGCGGGAGTGACCTGCCGACGTTCGGCTTCGAATTCGACATGATCGATCGCATGACGTTCCTCGTACAGGGTGAAGGGGAAGCGGGTGCCCGCGAGCTCGCCCGGGCGGGCTTCGACGCGCTCGGTCCTCGTGCGGCGGGAATCGTCCGGTGGGGCCAGGCGTTCCAGCGCGAAGTGATTTCCATTCTGGCAGATGAAGCGCTGGAGGACCGTGCCGCTGCGCTGAGTGATGCCGTCGACGCCTACCGGAGCCGATCCGGGGTCGCGCTGACGAGCGTCCCCAAGAACATGGACATCCTGTACGATCACGCGTTTGCGCTGGGTTTCCGGACCGGTTACGCCGATCTCGACGGTTTCATCTGGGCGGGCCACTGGTTCCGACTCGCGGTGACCGAGCCGTTCACGGATATCGCCCCTGGCCCGGACCGGAGCGCGGGGATCGACACGGTCACCACCCGGTATTTTTCCAAGCTGACGTACGGGGAGCCACCGGAGTTCTTTCCGAGCGAGATTCCGCTCGCGCCGGCCATCTCGCCGGGGCTGATCTGGATGAACGCAGAAGCCGCGATGATCTGGGACAACCTGAGCATGTACCTGGAAGTGCTCTCCGATGTGCTCGCTTCTCCCGACACTCCGGATGTGCGGGGCGCCATCGAAGCCACCACGGATTTCTTCCAGGATCCGACTCAGGCCGTCACCGATCAGGACGAGTGGGAGATCATGGCGTTGCGTCATGGAATCTTCTTTCAGGGCGGATACCCGCTTACGCTGATGACCGAGAGTGAGAGGAACGCGGACGGCCATGCCGCCCATCTGACTGGAGGTAGCGGAGGCCCGGGCCTCACGATTCCGGGCATGCCGCGGAGTCGATGAGGAAACTCAGAGCGCGTGCAGGGCTTGCCGCGATCGGGCTCACCGTCGCCTCCGGTTGCGACCGCCCCTCGGAGCTTCCGCCGGGCTTCGAGGGATGGGCACTCGATACCCTCTTCCAGATCGGAGCCGAGTCCGGGGTTCCGCCCGGGGCGTTCGAAGGAATCTGGGACATCGAGGCAGCGCCGGACGGTCGCCTCGCCGTACTCGACCTTGGTGGGCCTGTCGTGCATGTCTTCGATCATGATGGCGTCTACGCCTCATCACTGGATGCCACCGGGTTGGAAGAAGGACAGCTCGACCGGCCGTCGGGGATCGCGTGGAGTGCCTCCGGCTCGCTGTTGGTGTGGGACCCGGGAAGTTCGTGGATCTCCAGGTTCCGAGTCGGAGGGAGCATCGACTTCGATATTCGTTGGCGCGCATTCGCCTTCGGCGAGACCGGATTCTGCGCGTCGGGAGATCGGACGTTCATCAGCTTCTGGATGGACGGGCTCATCATCCATGAGTGGGGTTCGGAAGGTCCTGTCCAGTCCTTCGGCACCGCTCCACCCGTGACCGGGGCCGACCGACTCGGTCCCGAGCTCCAGGAAATCGCCGTGGAGGAACTCACCCCGTCTGCGCTGCTGTGCGTACCCGGGGGCGTCCTCGATGTCAGCTTCGTTCAGTCACTGGTCCGTCTCCATGACCTGGACGGAGTCGAGATATGGAGTCACGTCTTTGACGACTTCACCGCCATCGAGGCGTACAGTGACGACGGGATCGGCCTCGGCCGCGCGTTCGACGTCGAGGGTGGTTCGCACCTCCTCCGATCAGTCGTGCCCTGGGGATCTTCGATGGTGCTCGTCCAGCACGAGATCCGGCGTCACGAAATCCCGTCAGACGGGGAGGTGGGGGTCTTCGAGTCGAGGCTTGTACGACTGTCCGACGGGGTAGAGGTGGCGAGAACGCGGGAGCTGCCGCTCGTGCTCGAAGCGCGCGGATCACGCCTTTATCTCCTCGCTGAGGAGCCGTATCCCCGAGTGACGGTCGCCGAGCTGCGCTGACGAACGGGTGACGACGCGGAAGGTGCAGCGTATCCTGCCTCTTCCTCTCAACCTCTTCATCATCATGACCCGCACTCGCTCGTTCCCGCTCCTCGCAGCCGGGCTCCTGTCCTTCGGGGTCGCGGCACCGCTGCTCGGTCAGACCGTGCATCGTCTCGTCGCCGGCCCGGAGACTGTGGCGTTCGGGCACTACGACCCGGAAAAGCCCGGTGTCATCAGGATCCACCCGGGTGACATCGTCGAGGTCACGACGATGCTGACCAGCAATCCGGACCGGCTTCAGCAGATGGGGCTTCCCGCAGAGGAGGTGCAGCCGAACCTCGCTGCGATCTACAACGAAGTGACGGATCGCGGCCCGGGTGGACACATCCTCACAGGGCCGATTCACATCGAGGGGGCTGAACCGGGCGACGTGCTGGAAGTACGCATCCTGTCGGTCGATTACTCCATCCCCTACGGCTACAACGGTTGCAGCGGCTTTGTGAGGGATCTGTGCGATGCGGATCGACGGTCTCGGCTCATCCGCATCGATACGGAGAACCATCGAGCGGAAATCGCCCCCGGCATCACGGTCGAAACTCGTCCCTTCTTCGGCAGCATGGGCGTTGCACCTCCCCCGGATTCGGGCCGCGTCAGCTCGGTTCCTCCCGGACGGCACGCCGGCAATATGGACCTCAAGGACCTCGTTGCCGGAACGAGGCTCTTCATCCCGGTCTGGGTGGCAGGAGCGCTCTTCGAGGTGGGTGACGGGCATGCGGCGCAGGGAGATGGCGAGGTCAATCAGACCGGTCTGGAGACCTCGCTCGAGGGGCAACTCCAGTTCGTTCTCCACAAGGACCGCTCGCTCGACTGGCCGCGGGCCGAGACGCCGACACACCACATCCTGATGGGTTTCGACCCGGATCTGGAAGCAGCGACCGAGATTGCGATTCGAGAGACCGTCGAGTTCCTGATGGAGCGAACTGACCTGACACGAGGGGAGGCCTACTCCGTCGTATCGATGGCCGTGGACCTCCGGATCACCGAACTCGTCGATCAGAACGTTGGCGTTCACGCCATGGTTGCGAAATCCCTGCTGGGTGAGGGACGGGAAGTCGATGTGCTCATCAGGGGCGGGACGGTCTACGACGGTAGCGGGGCGGAGGGGGTCCGGATGGATGTCGGATTATCCGGGGATCGTATCGTTTTCGTGGGCGATGCGTTGGCCGCCTCGGTTCAGGCGGACCGTGTGATCAATGCCGCGGGGCTCGTCGTCGCGCCGGGCTTCATCGACCCTCACGCGCATGCGCAGTCCGACCTGGCTTCGGAATCACGCTCACGACGCGAGAATGTGAATTACCTGGCCCAGGGGGTTACGTCCGTCATCGTGGGAAATGACGGGCACGGCACGTTCGACATTGCAGGGCAGCGTGAGGTGTTCGAATCACAGGGGATCGGCACGAACGCCGGCATGCTCGTCGGTTTCGGCTCAGTGCGGGGCGAAGTGATGGGGATGAGGGACGAGCGACCATCAGCCCTCGAGCTCGAGGAGATGAAGTCGCTCGTAGATAGAGCCATGCGCGATGGAGCCGTCGGATTCGCGACCGGTCTCTTTTACTCACCGCAGAGTTTCTCGACGACCGACGAGGTCGTGGAGTTGGCGAAAGTCGCCGCCTCCTATGGTGGGGTCTACGACTCGCACATGAGGGACGAGAGTTCGTATACGGTTGGTCTTCTCGGAGCAGTCGACGAGGTCATCGGGATTGCGGAGGCGAGCGGCATCCGCGCCAACATTTCGCACATCAAGGCGCTCGGAGTGGACGTGTGGGGCCAGAGTCGCGACGTGATCGGACGTATCGAGGAGGCCAGAGCACGGGGCCTCGAAATCACGGCGGACCAGTACCCGTACGATGCCAGCGGCTCCTCGCTCCATGCATCTCTGCTGCCCCGCTGGGCTCAGGCTGGTGGGGACGCGGCCCTTCTGGAGCGGCTCGATGATCCCGAGCTGCGGAGTCGGCTCGTGGAGGACATGCGCGAGAACATGCGTCGCCGAAACGGAGCCGATGCCATGCTGATCACGGGTGGGCGCGACCCCGGGCTGCGCGGTCGGACCCTCGCCGAGATTGCAGAGGAACGCGGGGAGGATCCAGTCGAGACGGCCATCGACGTCATCCGGGCCGGAGGGGCGTCGATCGGGTCATTCAACATGAACGAAGACGACATCGCGGCCTTCATGACGGCGGACTTCGTCATGACAGGGTCGGATGGATCGGATGGCCATCCTCGGAAGTTCGGTACCTACCCGCGCAAGATCCGCAAGTACGTTCTCGAGGATGGCACCCTGTCGCTCGAGCGGATGATCCACGTCTCGAGTGCCATGCCAGCCCGGGTGTTCGGCCTCGAAGACCGAGGAACGATTCGTGAGGGGGCGTACGCCGACGTGGCGGTCTTCGACCTGGACGAGGTACGCGACATCGCAACCTTTCTCGATCCGACAGCCCTGGCGTCGGGCATGCGGTACGTATTCGTCAACGGACAGCTCGCGATCGATGCCGGTGAAGCCACCGGGCGGCTGGCCGGTCGTATTCTGGGATCCGGTACGCGCCCGATATCCTGAGCGGCGCGCTCAGCGACGAACGTCGACCTCTCCGGGCTCGCACACTGACGCGGGCCCCTCTCCGGTGCGGTCGATGCCGACCCAGAGGAGGAGCGTCGTGTCCCGCGCTTCGCTCCAGCGAAAGTCGATATCGACCCGCGCCTGCAAGCCGAAGTCATGTTCGAAGGGGACACCGATGCCGGGTGTCGCGTCAATTCGCAGGACTGAGCCCAGGACGCGCTCACGGGCTTCGATTTCCCACGTTCCGGAGTGCCCGAACCATACATTCACGCAGCCGGCGATACTCAGCGCCATCGTCGGCACCTGAACGGTACTGAAGCGGCCCTCGCCTGCGACGATGGGAATGCCGACCCAACCGCCTCCCTCACGAAGTCCGGATAGGACATCGCCGATACCGGCCGGCTGCTGAGCCGATACGTGCGCCGGCATGATGAGAAGTACGAGCGCGAGCGCTCTCAGGGCGAAGGAATTCATGAGATCTCGTACCGGGGGCAGAGAAGGGAGATCCTCAGAGCGCTCCGCTCAGTGATCTGCGGGTTTCCATCACGCGCTCGCGCGCCTGCTGTTGCAGGGCAGTCAACGCTTCCGCGAACTCGGGGGCGTCGCGGACCGGATCGAAGAGCTCGGACCCGAGAAGCCGGGTGTCGACTCCGGCGGGAGACAGGTCGAACGCGAATCGGAGCCAGCGGGTGGCGGGACCGGGCTCGCCGATCAGGCCGTAGTAGCTGGCGAGGTCCTGAGCGATCAGCTCCGCCGTATAGTCGGTGCTCGGACTCCCGAAGGTCTCCAGCTGTTGCTCCGCCGTCGCTACGATGCGGCGTGCTTCCTCGATCTGACCCGCGGCGTGCAGGCAAATCGCACGAACCAGGTCGTAGATGCCGAAATCGATGGTCAGACACTCGTCTGGTGTGCCGACCAGAGCGAGAGCCCGTCCCTCGAAGGCTTTGGCGAGCAGGAGCTGGCTCTCCAGTCGATAGGCCTCGCGTGCTTCGCTGATCGTTACCGTGTAGCGGCCCAGCTCGAACGCGAGGGATGCCAGCGCGGTGCGCCGCCCAGCCTGGAGGGGATCGAGGTCCCGTGCCCGCTCCGCTTCGGCGAAGGCCTCATCGATGCGATTCTGGCCGGCGAGAATCCGGGCTGACCAGCTTGGTCCGTTCGGTGCGTTGGGTGCGAGGGCGTCCGCCTGCTCGAAGTCCGCAGCGGCACCGTCGAGGTCCAGACCGAGGAGAGCCCGGATGTATCCCCGGGCGGAGTAGCCGTTCGCGACGCGCGGGTCGGCCGAGATCGCCTGGTCCGCAGCCGCGAGAGAGCGGGCTGCGAGCTCGTAGGGGCTGAGCCCCACATCATACTTGTAGTAGAGCGAGAGTGCGTAGGTCGATGAAAGGGCCGACAGCGCCGCAGCCGAACGGGGCTCGAGGGCGATGGCCTCACGGAATCGGGCGACGGCGTCGCGCATACCCTCGGGTGTCCGCCGGCCCAGCGCAGCGTTTCCCGCGAGGTATGCGCCGCGCCCCGGACCAATGACCGATCCCCCTGGATCGTATCGGTCATCGAGGCCGACTCTCTGCAGGAATTCCCGGGCGACTTCGTTCGCCAGAATGACCTGATCTCGGGCGATGTCACCCGGGTCGATGAAGTACTGCTTGCGGGCGTGAAGAAACCCTTCCGCATTCGACTCGGACACGTTGACGACCAGTTCGTTGCCGCGCCGCTCGATATAACCGCGCAGAACGTGCTCGACGTCGAGTGACTCGAGGAGCGTTCTCGTGCCTACGCTGTCGTTCACGAGCGAGGCCGCCGAGTACATGTCGCTGACGAACACTTCGGGTACCGTGGTGAGGCGCGTGATCACCTCCTCGGCGATCGAAAGCCCCAAGAGGTCGAAGGACTCCTCCCCGGTCCTGTTCTCGAACGGGGTGACCGCGACGGAGGATTCATAGGGGTCGGTCGCAGACAGACCTGAAGACCATACCTGAATGGTGAGCCCGAGCGCCGTGATCACGGCGAGGCCCGCGACAAGCCTCCACGCTCCTGTCGGTCGGGCGCGGCGCTGGCCGCCCGCGCGCACCACAGGTGTGACCGATCCACGGGTATCCATGAGTGCGTCCGCGAACTCGGAGACATCCGCAGGTCGGTCTGCGGGTGACTTGGAGAGCGCTTGGGCGATGACCTGTTCCATGGCCTCGGGCACCGACGACCGCACCGAGCGCAGGGAGGGCATCGTATCCGACAGGTGGCGAGCGAGCGTGGTCTGTACGGTGCGGCTGTGAAAAGGGGGCTGCCCGGCGAGCATCTCGTACAGGACGCAGGCGAGCGCATAGGTGTCCGCACGACCATCGATTCGATCCTCTCCCGCGGCCTGTTCCGGGCTCATGTAGTCAGGGGTCCCGATCGGTAGCCCGCTCTGTGTGAACTCCCCGCCGCTCTTCGCAGCTCTGAGAGCCCGGGCGATCCCGAAATCGGCCACGACGGCGTGCCCCCCCTGAAACAGGATGTTGGACGGCTTGATATCGCGGTGGATGACCTGCTCGTCGTGGGCGTGCTGCAGTGCGTCCGCGACCTGGCGCGTTATGGTCAGCGACTCTTCAATCGGAAGACGTCCTTCCGTGTCGAGGCGGTCTCGCAGGCTGTCACCAGCGATGTACGGCATCACGTAGTAGAGCGTCCCGTCCGCTTCTCCAGCGGCGAAGATCGGCACGATGTGCGGATGCTGGAGGCGTGAGGTGAGGTCGACCTCGTCGACGAACTGGGCTCGTCCCAGACGGGCGGAAAGTTCCGCATCCAGCACCTTGATCACTACCTCCCGCTCAGGGAGCGATTCCCGAGCCAGATAGACGCGCGACATCCCGCCTCGATCGAGCTCACGGACGAGGGTGTAGCGCTCTGGGAGAGCGGACTGGAGACGTTCGAACTCTGTGGACAACCGTGGCTCGGGGAATCGTGCGAACGAGCATGAGCACCGGACACGGACAACCTTGGTGCCCCCCGCCACCTCCGCCAGCGCCGCAACCGCCGCTGTGGCCGACCTTCGACAGGTCGCCGCTCGATTGCGATCGTTTTGCATCGATCCATCTCGCTCGTAGCTTGAAGGGCCGTCAGGGGCACCGGCACGACTCGCTCAGGCGAATCGGTCCGGTTGAGAGTGACCCTTGGAACCTGATCCGGTTGAGACCGGCGTAGGGAGCGCGGCGCACTCGAGGCCACATGAACCCCAGGCGGCAGGCCCTCGGATCGCGCTCCCCGTCGAATGGTGAGCGCGATGAGCGAAACAAACGGCAGTGGCACGTCTCTGAACGGCAACGGGCGAGTGCGCGTCGCCCCGAAGACCGAGGACGTGGGCTCGGACTATCCGGGTGCCTTCCCGAATTCGAAGAAGATTCACGTGACGGGCTCCCGGGGCGTCGAGGTTCCCATGCGGGAGATTCAGCTGACCGGAGGTGAGGCTCCACTGCGCGTGTACGACACGAGCGGACCCCGTGACATCGATGTACGTCAGGGGCTGACGGCGCTGCGCGATCCCTGGATCTTCGAACGGGGGGATGTCACCGAGGTAGCGCGTACACGCACCCCCTCCGACCTCGTGGAGATGCCCGAGGGGCTGAGTCGCCGGACGCTGCGTGGAAGCGGTTCCGTCACGCAGATGACGTACGCGCGGCGTGGCGAGATCACGCCCGAGATGGAGTTCGTCGCGATCCGCGAGGGGATGCAGCCGGAGTTCGTCCGCGACGAAGTCGCTCGAGGGCGTGCGATCATCCCGGCGAACATCAATCACCCGGAGATCGAGCCGATGATCATCGGCCGGAACTTCAAGGTGAAGATCAACGCGAACATCGGGAACTCTGCCGTGTCATCCTCCATCGACGAAGAGGTCGAGAAGTTGCGGTGGGCGACGCTCTGGGGTGCTGATACGGTCATGGACCTCTCGACGGGGAAGCACATTCACGAGACCCGCGAGTGGATCCTGCGGAATTCTCCGGTTCCGATCGGGACGGTGCCGATCTACCAGGCACTCGAGAAGGTCGACGGCGTCCCCGAGGAGCTGACGTGGGAGATCTACCGAGACACGATCATCGAGCAGTGTGAACAGGGCGTGGATTACTTCACCGTCCACGCGGGCGTGCTGCTGCGCTTCATCCCGATGACGGCGAACCGCATGACCGGGATCGTTTCACGCGGGGGCTCGATCCTCGCCAAATGGTGCATGGCGCATCACAAGGAGAACTTCACCTACACGCACTTCCCCGAGCTGTGCGAGATCATGGCGGCGTACGACGTCTCCTTCTCGCTCGGAGACGGCCTGCGCCCCGGCTCGATCTACGACGCCAATGACGAAGCGCAGTTCGCGGAGCTGAAGGTTCAGGGCGAGCTGACGAAGATCGCGTGGGAGCATGGCGTGCAGGTCATGAACGAGGGTCCCGGCCACGTGCCCATGCATCTCATCAAGGAGAACATGGAGAAGCAGCTCGAGTGGTGCGACGAGGCGCCGTTCTATACGCTCGGCCCGCTCACCACCGACATCGCGCCGGCGTACGATCACATCACCTCGGCGATCGGTGCCGCGCAGATCGGCTGGTACGGTACGGCGATGCTCTGCTACGTCACGCCGAAGGAGCACCTCGGACTCCCGAATCGGGAGGATGTGAAGCGCGGGGTCATCACGTACAAGATCGCGGCACATGCAGCGGATCTCGCCAAGGGACACCCCGGCGCGCAGACGTGGGACGACGCGCTCTCGAAGGCTCGCTTCGAGTTCCGGTGGCGGGATCAGTTCAACCTGGCCCTCGACCCCGTGACCGCGGAGGAGTACCACGACGAGACGCTGCCCGCCGAGGGCGCCAAGGTCGCCCACTTCTGCTCGATGTGTGGACCGAAGTTCTGCTCGATGAAGATCACGGAGGACATCCGCCAATTCGCGCGAGAACAGGGGCTCGCTGAATCCGAGGCGATCGATACCGGGATGGAACAGATGGCCGAGACGTTCCGTGAGAAGGGTGGCGAGATCTATCTGGAGGCGGGTGACTGAGAGGGCCGTTGGCCTCGTTCAAAACAACGAAGCCCCCGGTCACGTCACGTGGCCGGGGGCTTCGTGCCTGCGATGGGACCCGGGAACCTCCCCGGGTTCAGTCCTGTGAAATCGGTCGCCCCGTCAGGTAGTCCACCGCCAGGCTGGCGAGCGCTCGGACGCCTATGGGAAGGGCGCGTTCGTCTGCATAGAAGTAGGGGGAGTGGTTCGGGTGGACGAGCGAAGGATCGTCGGCTCCCACCCCCAGATTGATGAACAGTCCTGGCGCTTCCATGGCGAAGTAGGAGAAGTCCTCTGCGCCGAGCGTGGGCGTCATTTCGCCGAGGCGATTGCCCACCACCCGCTCGAGGCTGGGAAGCATCCGATCCGTCAGTGTCGGATCGTTCACGGTCACAGGGTAACCACGGTCGATCGTCACGTCGGCTACGGCGCCATTCGCTTCCGCGATATTAGTAGCGATCCTTCGGATTCGGTCGTGAACGTCGTCCTGCTGCTCGGGGTCCAGGGTCCGGATCGTACCGACCATCAGTACCGTGTCCGGGATGATGTTCCCCCGGTTGCCTCCCTCGATCTGGCCGATGGTCACGATCGCGGTAGAGCCACTGGTGTCGATCTGACGGCTCACGATCTGCTGCAGCCCCATCACGATCTGGGACGCCGTGACAATTGGATCCACACCATCCCACGGATAGGCACCATGGGTCTGGACTCCTCGCACAACGATCCTGAGTCCGTCTGAGCTAGCCAGCATCCCCCCGGCCCGAGTTCGGATCGTTCCAACACGGTCCGGGAAGACATGGAGGCCGAATACGGCATCGACACCCTCCATGACACCTTCAGCAATCATGGGTTTGGCCCCGCCAGGTCCCTCCTCGGCCGGCTGAAAGAGGAATTTTACGGTCCCGGGAAGGTCGTCCCGCATTTCTGCCAGCACGGAGGCCACACCCATGAGGATCGCGACGTGATTGTCGTGACCGCAGGCGTGCATCACTCCGACCTCGCGTCCCTGCCACTGCGTCGTGACGCGGGATGCGAACGGTACGTCCGCGAGTTCCGTGACCGGGAGTCCGTCCATATCGGCTCGGAGGGCAACCACGGGCCCGGGGCGTCCTCCCTCGAGCACACCAACCACGCCCGTCCCTGCGATCCCGGTCTGAACGTGGATACCCAGAGAAGTCAGGTGGTCGGCGACCAGGCCGGCCGTCCGGAACTCCTGCATGCCCAGCTCGGGGTTGGCGTGGATGTCCCTGCGCCATGCCACGACCTGATCGTTGATCGCTGCCGCGAGCTCATCGAGGGTGCCATGAAGCGGGTTGCTGCTCTGCGCCGCCAGGGGGGCGGCCGCGATCGTCAGGAACGCGAGCGCGGTCGCCAGCTGCTGTATTTTGCCATTCATCTCGAGTTGCGCCTCGGGTTTGGTATCGAATGTGCCGGGACGCTAGACGAGGCGCCGGCTCGGAGCAACGGGCTACGCCGTGGGTTCGTGCGTCCGCGGGTCGCCGGACGCGTCCCGGTTCGATAAGATTTGGCCGCCCGCGCCCCGTTTCCGGGGTGCCGCGTACTTCCTTTTCGCATCGCTGATCGGGTACGGTACGACTTGAAACGCATCCTTATCACGGGCGCAGGCGGCCAGATCGGTTCCTGGCTCGTCCCACGTCTACGCGAGCTCTATGGCGAGGCGAACGTCCTCGCGACCGACGTTCGAAATCTCGGCCCGGAATTCACGGAGTCCGGCCCGTTCCAGGTCCTCGACGCCATGGACGCTCAGGCCGTCGGGCAGTGTGTCATGCAGCACCAGGCGGATACGGTCTATCACCTGGCGGCAATCCTGTCCGCCACGGGCGAAAAGGATCCGAGGCTCGCGTGGCAGGTGAACATGGTCAGCCTCGAGGCCGTGCTCGAAGTCGCGCGGGAGCAGGGTTGTGCCGTTTTCACGCCGAGCTCGATCGGGGCCTTCGGCCCCGACACGCCGAAGGATCCGACGCCACAGGACACGATCATGCGGCCCGCCACGATGTACGGGATCACGAAGGTCGCGGGTGAGCTTCTCTGCGATTACTACCACACCCGGTATGGCGTCGATACGAGGGGTGTCCGTTTTCCGGGTCTGATCTCGTACGGTGCGCCGCCGGGAGGCGGTACGACCGATTGGGCCGTCGACATCTACTACAAGGCTGTGTCCGACGGGCGCTACACCTGCTTCCTGGGCCCCGACTCGCAGCTCGACATGATGTACATGCCGGACGCCATCGATGCGCTGATCGGCATCATGGAGGCGGATGCGGCCCGGCTGCGGCATAGAAATGCGTTCAACGTGACGGCGATGCAGCTCACTCCGACCGGCCTCGCCGAGGAGATTCGGAAGCACATCCCCGACTTCGAGATCGACTACGACATCGACCCCGTACGTCAGGCGATCGCGGATTCATGGCCCGATCGCATCGACGATTCTGCCGCACGGGATGAATGGGACTGGAGTCCGTCCTTTGACGCCGCGGCCATGACGGTGGACATGCTCGAACACCTGACCGACAACGACGAATAGGAGTCCTGAATGCCTTCTGATCGCCTGACCGAGGCGTTGAACCGACACGTGACCGAGCTCGATTCATCGGGCACTGCCAAGGGCGCCGAGACGGTAGTCGTCGGGGTGAAGCGTGCCGAGGGAGACCGCGGCCCCCGCTTTCTGCTGGAGGGGGAAGGTGAAAAGGAGTTCATGCGGATGAACTCCAACTCGTACATGGGGCTGGGGTTGCATCCCGCCGTGATGGCCGCGGAGGAGGAGGCGACCGCCGAATTCGGAGCAGGACCCGGGGCGGTGCGATTCATCTCCGGAAGCTATGCCGCCCACGTCGATCTGGAACGCGCTCTGGCCGAATTCCACGATCGTGACGCGGGCATGATCTTCTCGTCCGCGTACGCGACGATCGTGTCCACGATTACACCGCTCGTGACCCCGGACACGGTGCTTATCTCGGATGAGCTGAACCACAACTGCATCATCAATGCGATGAAGCTGTCGCGCCCCGCAGGGAAGGCGATCTACGCGCACAACGACATGGCGCGGCTCGACGCCGCACTCGAGGAGTGGAAGGGCAGGGCGAAGCGCGCGCTCGTCGTGACCGACGGGATCTTCTCGATGCGCGGGGATCACGCACCGCTCGATGAAGTGATGGCGCTCTGCCAGAAGCACGACGACGCCTACGAGGAGAACGTCGTGTGCCTCGTCGATGACTCGCACGGGGTCGGCGCGTTCGGCCGGACGGGGCGGGGGACCGAGGAGTACACGAACTGCCCGCCGGTGGACATCCTCGTCGGGACACTGGGCAAAGCGTTCGGTGTGAACGGCGGCTACGTCGTCGGGAACGAGGCGATGATCCGGTTCTTCCGTGAGTCATCCCAGATGTACATCTACTCGAACCCGATCACGGTCGGTGAAGCTGCCGCTGCGCTCGCTGCACTTCGCGTGATCGACAGCCCCGAGGGCGAGGGACTGCTGACCAACCTGCGTGGCTTGACGAAGCGGTTCGAGGAGGGCCTGGGGCGCATCGGGATCGAGACGATCCCGGGCGAGCATCCGGTCGTTCCCCTGATGATCCGGGACACCGCGAAGACACACGATCTCGTCGAGCACCTCTACGACAACGGGGTTCTGGTGACAGGCCTGGCCTTCCCCGTCGTGCCACAGGGTGACGAGGAGATCCGGACTCAGATCAACGCGGATCACACCGAGGCCGACATCGACCGGGTCCTGGGAATTCTGGAGGCGTACGTGGCCTGACCCCGTCGTACCCCTGCACCTTCGCACCAAACACAGGAGGAGTCGTCATGAGCAAAGGATCGATAACGCGTCGGGATGCCGTGAGGATCGGCCTCGGTGCCGCAGGTGCGCTCGCCGGGGCTCCCTTCGTCAATGTCGGCCGGTTCCGACTGTTCGCGGGTGTGCCCCAGGAGTACACCCGGCGGTGCGTCGACCTCGTCGAGGGGTCGCTCGTCATCGACATGCTCGGGCTGACCACGATCAACGGCGAGACCGGTGAGCGGTGGGGCCCCGATTACTCGGGCCTGAACGCAGCGGATGCGGCCGAATTCCGTACGTCGGAGATCGACGTTTTCCACATCGCGAGCGGGGTCGGAGGACGGACGCAGAACGAGGCCTACCAGAACTGCCTCGCCTTCGTCGGGAGCTACAACTCGATCATCGCCAACCGACCCGATGTCTTCGTGCGGATCGACTCGGCGGAGGATCTGGCCGCGGTGCACGGCTCGGGGCGCGCAGGCATCCTGATCGGCATCCAGAATTCATCCCATTTTCGAAGCGTGCAGGACGTCGAGACCTTCCACCAGCTGGGTCAACGGGTGAGTCAGCTCACCTACAACAGCCGCAACATGATCGGTAACGGTTCGACCGAGCGGATCGACGGGGGGATCAGCGATTTCGGGGTGTCCATCGTCGCGGAGATGAATCGTGTCGGCATGGCCGTCGACGTCTCCCACTCGGGGGACCGGACGACCCTCGATGCGTGCGAGGTGTCGAGCGCGCCTGTGCTCTACACGCATTCGAACGCCAGGGCCCTCAATCCCGGCCATCCGAGGTGCAAGACGGATGAGGCGATCCGGCGCATGGCGGAGACGGGCGGTGTGATGGGCATCACGGGTGTGCGGAACTTCGTCAGTGACCGGGAGCCGACGACCATCGAGAGCTACCTGGATCATTTCGACCACGTTCGGGACCTCGTCGGCGTGGAGCACCTGGGGATTGGATCGGACATCGACCTCCACGGCTACGATGACATGCCCGCAGACCAGTACGCCGCGCTCAAGGCGAATTACAAGGGCTCGTACGCTTTTCGGGACAAGATCGACATCGATGAAATCTCGCATCCGAAGAGGATGTTTGACGTGACCGACGGTCTGATCCGGCGCGGGTACACCGACGAGCACATTCGGGGGATCCTCGGTGTCAATTTTCAGCGGGTACTCGGAGAAATCTGGGGGGGAATGTAAGAAGGCCCCGCCCCGTGCGGGCGGAGCCTTCGAACCGTCGGGGAAGCCGGGCGCAGTTACTCGCTGGCGGGTCCCCGGAATGTCTGATGGCACGCTCCGCACGTTCCCCGAACAGCCTGCATCGCGGCTCCCACCGCTGCCGCGTCGCCAGCCTCGGCAGCTTCCAGGAGGTCAGCGGTGGCTGTCTGGATGGCGGTCACACGGTCAAGAAACCCGTCGCGGTCGGACCAGATCGCCGGAAGCGAGCGTCCCCCCTCGGAACCGGCGGGGAAGGCGTTGGCGAGAGCCTGAGCCATCCCGTGGAACGCCTGTGCGTGGTACACGGCGTGACCCATCGGAGCGGCATCGCCCATGGCGGCGCCCACGCCACCCATGTGGACTCGAAAGGCCTGCATCAGGGATTGGCGGTACGCCACGACGTCGTCCTGCGCCTCGAGCCCGGTCGGGGCGCCGACAGCGACGGCGAGGGTGAGGATCGCGAGCAGGCTTCTGTAGGGCTTCACGGCTCTTCTCCGGGTCTGGGACCGCAGGGGTCCGTTCCGTGGGTCAGTATAACTACCTACGCACATTAGCTGCCGGCCTCGGGGAGCGCGAGCGCGATGAGGCGTCCGCTCGTATCACGATCGCCGACAGCGACTACGACGAACTGTCGACCGTTGGACAGGTAGGTCATCGGCGCACCGGACGTACCGGCCGGCAGGTTCATCTCCCACACGACCTCTCCCGTCTCCTTGTCCCAGGCACGGAACGCCTTGCCTCCTGCAATGGGGAGAATGGACAGTGCGTCCTCCGTTCCCTCTCCGAGGAAGAGAAGTGTCCGGGTGAGGAGAGGGGCTGGGCGCCCTCGCTGCCCGAGCCAGGGCAGATCCAGGTCTGCGATGGCCGGGTGGTCCCGCGGACCCGGCCCGTTGGGTTGCATCCAGATATGCTCGCCCGTGTTCATGTCGATCGCCGTGATTCTTCCGTACGGTGGCTTCAGCAGGGGAAGGCCGCCGGGCATCGGCACCTCCCGTGGAAGGCCCCGGATGAAGCGATGATCGGAGCTGTCCGGAAGCGGAGGTGGAACGAGTGCGGTGACGTTGGGCGAGGTGACGGACGGGACGTACATGAGACCAGTTTCCGGATCGACGGCCGCCCCGCCCCAGTTGGCACCGCCGACCCAGCCAGGCATGAGGATCGTACCCTGTTTCCCGTTGACGCCCCTGACGGTCGGCGGGGTGAACATCGGCCCGTACACGAAGTCGTCGAGGATGTCCTCGGCCTCCGCGCGCAGCTCCGGGGTGAAATCGATCAGGTCGTCGACGGTGATCCCCTGATGATCGAAGGGCGCGGGACGCGTCGGGAACGGCTGCGTTTCAGCAGCGACCTCTCCCGGGACCGGTGAAGGCGGCACACGGCGATCCTCGATCGGCCAGATGGGCTCGCCCGTCTCACGATCGAATGCGAACACGAACGCCTGCTTGGTGACCTGCGCGACGACCTTTCGTGGGGCACCGTCGATGACGACGTCCATGACATTCGGAGCGGCAGGCGGGTCGTAGTCCCAGATGCCGTGGCGGACCATCTGGTAGTGCCAGACCCGCTCCCCTGTGTCGACGTCGACTGCGACCACCGACTCCCCGTAGAGGTTATCCCCCGGGCGGGCTCCACCGTACCAGTCATTGGTCGTCGTCTTCAGAGGCAGATAGACGTGGCCGAGTTCGGGGTCGGCGCTCATGAGCGTCCAGACGTTGCCGTTTCCGCTGTAGACCCATGAGGAGTCGGCCCAGGTCTCAATCGCCGGGTCACCCGGCTCCGGAATCGGGTTGAAGCGCCATCGGAGTTCGCCGGTACGGATGTCGTAGGCCCTGACGTATCCGGGGGGTGCCGTCGTCCAGTTCCGGTTCGGCACCATGGCGGTAGTACCGACGATGACGACATCTCGAACCACGAGTGGTGCGGACGTCCACGAATACGTAAGGACACGCGGGTCGGGATCGTCGGCGAGATCGACGGCACCGGTCCCGCCGAAACCCGGATCGGGCTGGCCGGTTCTCGCGTCGAGCGAGACGAGGTACTCCCCCGAGCCAAGCAGGATGCGCTCTTCCTCCCCGTCACTCCAATATGCGACCCCGCGGTTCGAGCGCCCTCCGGGAACGTCCCGAAGCCCGGAGGCATAGGGGTCGAATCGCCAGAGTTCCCGACCGGTCGCGGGGTCGAGTGCTACGGCCTGACCGAGGTTCGTCGATGTGTACAGTCGGTCGCCGATCTTGATGGGCGTCGCCTGGTAATTCGGATTGACCGTCGCACCCTCATGCTCCCCGCTGAGTCGATAGTCGGCGGACTCCCACACCCACGCCACCTCGAGATCTGCCGCATTGGAAGCGGAGATCTGGTCGAGTGGCGAGTACTTGGTCGCCGCCAGGTCGCGGGCGTAATGCGGCCAATCTGCTCCGTCATCGACGAGGGGCTCGTCGGAGCACCCGACGACGATCGTGACGAGCATGAGGAAGAGCGCAAAACGTGCGCAAGGTCGCTCGGGGTACATGTGGACTCCCTTCGGGAAAGGCGAGGAGCGGCGAAGATGGTTCGCAGGACGGTCGTACGGCAAACCGTGTTGCCACGCCCTGCGGCCAGCACGACGTTTGCCGTTCGTCCATCGAGAGATGGATCGGGTGTGGCCTGCCGATCGGCGTGCCCCGCAAGGAGACCGTATCCGATAGCTCGGAACCGGTCCATGACGACTTCGACGAGGGGTAGAGTGATGCGACGATGGATCGGTGTCAGTGTTGTAACGCTGTGCTTTCTCGCGGGAGCGTTCGTCAGGCTCGCAGCGCAGCAGCCGGTTCTGACGCCGGACGATTATGGACAGTGGGAGCGGCTCGGCGCGTTCGATCTCGACCCGACGGGGATGTGGGTAGTGACCGCTGTGACGCGAGTGGATGGCGATTCGGAACTGAGGCTCACCCGCGCCGACGGAGAGGGTCAACCCTTCATTCTCGCCCATGGCCACTCGCCCGAATTTTCGGCCGATGGACGCTGGCTGACGTACAGGAAGGGTGCTTCCGCGGCTCGGGCCGAGGAGTCGGACGAACGCATCGAGGATCGCCTGGGGCTGGTCGATCTGGAGTCCGTTCGGGATACGGTTCTCTTCGAGGTACGGTCGCTCGAATTCCGGGAGGACGGAATCTGGCTGGCGGCGCTCGGGGTGCCCCCCGCGGATACCGTGGGAGCCGATCTCGTCGTGACGAATCCCACGTCCGGAGCGCGAACGTCGATCGGAAACGTCGAAGCGTTCGCGTGGCAGGATGGCGGCCGGTATCTGGCTGCGACCCTGCGGACCGCCTGGGGCACTACGAATGGCGTCGTCCTCTTCGATCCGGAGTCCGGCATCCTCCGCACCATCGAGTCGGGTGACGCTGAATATCGGGAGCTCTCATGGCATGAAGCGACGGGTCAGCTTGCCGTCCTGCGGGGGGTTCAGGGTGAGGACCGGGAAGAGGAGACACACGACATCCTCCTGTGGGCGGACCCGGGATCGACCGAGTCTCCCCGAGTGCTCGATGCCCGGCAGGTCCCGGAACTGGGTTCGACCATGCGACTCACACCCCATGCGGGAATCGCGTACTCGGAGGACGGCCGTACTCTGTTCGTGGGGGCGAGACCGTGGGAATCGATTGCAAACTCCGATGAAGAGGGGGAGGACGCCGACGGCTCCGATGGCGTCGGGCCGGCCGACGTGCAGGTCTGGCACTGGAATGACGACCAGGTTCTTCGAGCCCAGGAGTATGGGGCCGGGCGGATCTCACGTCAGACACTGCTCGCGGCGTGGCATACTGCGACCGACGACGTCGTGATACTGGGAACAGAGCTGGACGAACCCGTTCGACTCGTCGCGGGGGGCACGTGGGGGATCGTGCCGGACTATGACCCATACCTCTTCGAACGGCGATTCGGAGCTCGAACAGCAGACTGGTACCGGGTGGACCCCGGTACGGGAGATCGTGAGCGGATCGTGGTCGCTGCCGAGTTCGACGTTGAGACGCATCCGGATCTCGATCGGCTGCTGATGTACCACGGTAATCGGTGGGAGATCGTCGATGTCGCCTCGCTCGCACGCGTCGACGTAGCTGATGGTCGGAGCTTCACCCGATCGCTGGCCGATTTCGATTATCCCGGCCCTCGTCCGTCGTGGGGGCTCGGGGCGTGGGCCGTCGATGGGAACGCGGCATTCGTATACGATCGCCACGACGTCTGGCGCGTGGACCTGGGTGACGGTGGAGCAGAGCGGCTGACGGACGGCGAGGCGTCCGGAGAGCAGTTCCGGGTGGTCAACCTCGATCGCGAGCAGCCTCGTGTCGGGCCGCCACTCGTCGCGGATGGCGATGGGATGGTGCTGTCCGTGCGAAACCTTCGCACCAAGGCCTCCGGGTACGTCGGCATCGACACTCGTGGCGGCGAGCGATGGTCGATGCGTCAGAACGCCCGTGTGGGAGGACTGACGAGAGCCGCTCGCGCTGAGCGTCTCGCCTTCCGGTCCGAGCGATGGGACGACTCACCCGACGTATTCGTCGCCACTGCCGAACTCGAGGATGCGATCCAGATCACGCACACGAATCCCTTCCAGTCGGACTTCGCGTGGGGTCGATCGGAACTGCTGGAGTACACCACGGACGCCGGCCACGACCTGCAGGCGATCCTCGTGTATCCGGCCAATTTCGAGCACGGCAAGACGTATCCGCTGATCCTGTACCAGTACGAGCGGCTCAGTGACAATCTGCACATGTACGACGTTCCGAGTGAGCGTCGGTACTACAACTATCAGGCGTGGTCACAGGCGGGATACTTCGTCCTCATGCCGGACATCGTGTACGAGCCGGGTCGGCCCGGGCCTTCTGCGCTGGATGCGGTCGAGCACGCCCTGGACGCAGCGGTGGCCACCGGGCATGTCGATCCGAGAGGCATGGGTCTCATCGGGCATTCCTGGGGTGGCTATCAGGCTTCGTATCTCCCCACGCGGACGGACCGTTTCGCCGCGTCAGTAGCGGGCGCCGCCATTACCAACTTCATGAGTTTCATGGGCGCCGTGCACTGGAACGGTGGACTCCCCGAGACTGGACACTGGGAGACCGGTCAGGCCCGGATGGCCGCACCGTACTGGGACGACCTGGACGGACATCTCGAGAGCTCGCCGGCCAACTTCATCACGGACCTGGAGACGCCCATGCTCCTGATGCACGGGGACGAGGACGGGGTGGTTGACTTCTATCAGGGGCTCGAGTTCTACAACTACGCACGCCGTGCAGGGAAGGAGGTCGTGTTGCTGGTCTACCCGGGTGCGGATCACGGGCTCACGGCGGAGACACAGCAAGTGGACTATCACCGGAGGATCCTCGAGTGGTTCGGCCATTACCTGAAGGGGGAGCCCGCGGCGGAGTGGATCACCAGAGGTGAGAGCTGGGTGGAGCGCGGGAGGCGAATCGGCGGCTGACGGACGGGGCAGAATGACTTGCCGGGTCACCTCTGGCCGGCCAATCTGACGGAATCCTCCACCTCATTCGGAGCAGTCCCCATGCGTTTTGTCGCCTTCCGAGCGTTGGGCCTGATGGCCGCGGCGCTCCTCATGCCCACCGTGCTTTCCGCTCAGGCCGATCCCCGTCTCGAGGATCTCAAGGACGAAGTCCTGGAGATGGTCGAGGACGATGCGAAGATGGTCCAGGAAATCGTGGATATGCTCTTCAGCTTCGGAGAACTCGGCTTTCAGGAATTCGAGACTCAGAGGTACCTGACGGGCATCCTCGAAGACCATGGCTTCGAGATCGAACTCGGGGTCGCCGGGATGCCCAGTGCGTGGACGGCCCGCTGGTCGAATGGCTCGGGGTCGCCCGTGATCGCGCTCGGTTCGGACGTCGATGGAATTCCTCAGTCGAATCAGAAGCCGGGTGTAGGGTATCGCGACGCGATTCTCTCCATGGCGCCGGGTCACGGCGAGGGGCACAACTCCGGGCAGGCGGTCAACATCGTTGCCGCGCTGAACGTGAAGGAGTTGATGGAGCGGGAGAACATCGACGGTACCCTTCTGATCTGGCCGGGAATCGCCGAAGAGCAGCTCGGGTCGAAGGCCTTCTTCGTTCGGGAAGGAATCTTCGACGGCGTCGACGTCAACCTCTTCACGCACGTCTCTTCGGGCTTCAACACCACGTGGGGTCAGGCGGGCGGTAACGCACTCGTCTCGGCCCAGTTCCGCTTCACGGGCGAAACGGCACACTCCGCGGGCTCGCCGTGGCGGGGACGCTCCGCGCTCGATGCGGTGATGCTCATGGCACAGGCGTGGGAGTTCAAGCGGGAGCATCTCCGTCCCGCCGAGCGGTCGCACTACATCATCGTCGACGGTGGTGACCAGCCGAATGTCGTACCGCAGACGGCGACCATCTGGTACTTCTTCCGCGAGATCAACTACGAGCTCGTGATGGAGTCGTACGACGCTGCGAAGCTGATGGCCGAAGGGGCCGCGCTCATGACCGGCACGCAGGTCGATACGATCATGACGGTGGGTTCGGCATGGAGCCGTCACTTCAGCAAGCCGGTCGCGGAGGTGACCCACGCGAACATCGAGCGCGTGGGGATGCCCGACTGGAGCGAAGCGGATATCACGCTGGCCAATGCGCTCCAGCGCGAGATGGGTCAGGAAGAGCGAGGGCTGCCGACGGAGGTCAGCGAACTCGGGGGACCTGTCGACCTGTCGCGCTCTCTCGGGGGTGGATCCGACGACATCGGAGACATCTCGTGGAACATGCCTACGGTGACGATGCGCTTCCCGGCGAACATGCCGGGCGGGCCGGGGCACAACTGGGCGAACGGGATCGCGATGGCAACACCGATCGCACACAAGGGCTCGCTCCATGGAGCGAAGGCCCAGGCTCTGACTCTGCTGGACCTCTTCCTCGATGGGGAGACGGTGGACGCCGCCTGGGACTACTTCAACGATGTCCAGACCGCCGAGACGACGTACACGCCCTTCATCTCGGAGACGGATCAGCCGGCCATCTGGCTGAACGAGGATATCATGGCCGAATGGCGCGAGCGGATGCGTCCCTACTACTACGATCCTGATCGCTTCGACACATATCTGGAGCAGCTGGGCATCGAGTATCCGACCGTGCGCACTCGTCCGGTCAGTGAGGACTCGGATCCGGATGCGGAGCTGCTGCGGCCGGGTGGGGTGAAGTGACCGTCGGGTGATCGACGTTCGTCGCACGCGTACGAGCAGCCTGGTGGCGCCGGACCCTGAGGGCCGGTGCCACCGGGCTGAGGTCGTCCAGAGGGGTCCGACGTGGTGAGGAGAGTCTTCTTTTCAGGCGTGGGGGTCCTCGTCGCACTTTCCATCGTGGTGTTTCTCAACGCCACCCGACTCACACCCGATCGCACGCCGGTCGAAGCCGTGCCGCCGCTATCCCTGGACCAGGATGCTGTGGTCGACCGTTTCGCCAGCGCGATCCGGATTCCGACAATCTCGTTCGAGACGGTCGAAGAGACGGACACGGCGCAGTTCCTCGCGCTCCACGATCACTTCGAGTCTGCATACCCCCGCACGCACGCGACCCTGACGCGGGAGGTCATCGGGGACCTGAGCCTCCTCTACACCTGGGAGGGCTCCGATCCATCACTGGATCCGGTCGTGCTCATGGGCCACCTGGATGTGGTGCCGGTGATTCCGGGCACGGAGGGGGACTGGACGCACGACCCTTATGGTGGTGTCGTTGCGGACGGCTACGTCTGGGGCCGGGGCACGATGGATGACAAGATCTCGGTGGTGGCGATCCTCGAGGCCGTGGAGCTCCTCGTCGCCGATGGGCACCGTCCGCGTCGTACCATCCATCTCGCATTCGGACACGACGAGGAGGTTGGGGGGCCGCGCGGGGCAGGAGCCATCGCCGCCCTGCTGAGGGCGCGCGGGTCAGAACCGTACGCGTTCGTTCTGGATGAAGGTGGAACGATCGCGGAGGGACTCGTCCCCGGGGTCGATGGTGCGGTGGCTCTCGTCGGAATTGCCGAGAAGGGATTTGTGAGTCTGGAGCTGCATGTCGAGGGGCCCGGGGGGCATTCCTCCATGCCCCCTGCACAGACGAATATCGGGGTGCTCGCGGGTGCCATCGCGCGACTGCAGGCGGAGCCGTTCCCTGCCGGACTGGACGGGGCAGCGCGCGAAATGTTCGTCACGCTGGCGCCTCATATGCCCTTCCTCGCCCGAGTCGTGATGGGCAATCTCTGGCTCTTCGAGCCAGCGGTCGAGTTCGGGCTCGCCTCGGATCCTACGACTGCGGCCATGCTGCGGACGACGACTGCGCCGACCATCATCGAGGGTGGCGTGAAGTCGAATGTTCTCCCGATCGTTGCCCGGGCGATCGTGAATCATCGGATCAAGCCGGGCGAGACCATCGAAACTGTCATGGCCCGCGTGGTCGAGATCATCGATGACCCTCGCGTCCGCGTGACGGTCTCGGCAGAAGCGCAGAATCCTTCGCGTGTATCCGACCCGGAAGGGGCCGCCTTTGAACTCGTGGCGCGTACGATTCGGGAAACGAACGGCGAGGACGTGATCGTCGCGCCCTACCTCGTCGTTGGAGGAACGGATGCGAAGTACTACAGCGACGCATCCGATGCCGTCTTTCGTTTTCTGCCTGCGCGCTTCGAGGAGGATGCGATGACGCGGTTTCACGGCACCGATGAGCGCATGGGGATCGAGGGATATCTCGCGAGTATCCGCTTCTTCCACCAACTGATTCTGAACAGCGACTCCATGGGCGGGTGATGCGAGACAGGGGCTCACGAGACCCTGTTGTCTTGCCACCCCTGCCTCCCCCCGACATCGTCAGCGACTCAATTCTTACGGAAGGTGTGCGCATGGACCCGACGAAGCGTGAACGAGCCGTTCTCCATGACCTGCGGGGACTGCAGCGGCGTGATTTCCTGAAGGCAGCGGCACTTGCAGTCACGGCAGGAGCGGTACGCCCGGAGATGCTTCTGGCGGCGGAGCCCCGTCTGCAGGATGATCCCGAGTTCCTTCGCGCACTTTCTCAGCAGGCTCAGGAGGAACCGCCTCCGGTTCCCCTCGGGAATGGCGAGCATCCGGCGCTGGTGTATCAGGCTTACCCGGGTGGCACAGGCTCCCTGTACCGCAGTTGGTATCGACGAGGCATCGATCCATTCGAGCGGCACGAGATTGCCATCCGCCCGTGGGAAGGTGCGGTTCCCGGTGATCCTGACGACATCGCATGGTTACCAGTGGAGCGGTTGGCAGCGCTCATTCAGGGACGCCATCTGTCTTCGGTCGACCTGACCGATATCTACCTCGAGCGAATGGATCGTTATGACCCTGAGCTGATGTTCGCGGTATCGATTCTTCCCGATCGGGCGCGTGAAGAGGCTCAGCAAGCCGACACCGATTTGAGGAATGGCACGTGGCGTGGGCCGCTGCACGGAATCCCCTACGGGCTCAAGGATCTGTTCACGGTCTCGGGCACGCGGACAACCTGGGGCTCGGACAGCTTCGCCGATCAGAGGATCGACGAAGACGCCGATCTCGTCGTGCGGCTCCGGGAAGCTGGTGCGGTTCTTATTGCGAAGCTGGCCACCGGGGAGTTCGCCTCTGGTGATCGGTGGTACCGGGGCCAGACCCGAAACCCGTGGAATCCGGACGAGGGCTCGAGCGGTTCGTCGGCCGGTCCGGGCTCGGCGACTGCCGCCGCCGCCGTCGCCTTTGCGATCGGCACGGAGACCCAGGGTTCCATCGTCTCCCCTGCGCGACGAAACGGGTTGAGTGCTCTGCGTCCGACGTTCGGACGCGTGAGCCGTTACGGGGGGATGGTGCTTTCATGGAGCATGGACAAGGCCGGGCCCATGTGTCGCACCATTCAGGATTGCGCTCTTGTCTTCAATGAAATCCATGGGGCGAGCGAAAACGATCCAGCATCGCTCACGGCGCCCTTTCACTTCGACCCGAACGCAGACATCTCGGAGTACCGTATCGGTTACGACAGCGAGGCGCCCGTCGAGTTCCTCGATCAACTCCGGGACATGGGTCTCGAACTCGAAGAGATGCCGGAAATGCCTCGTGGCAGCTCGAACTCCCTCGGGGTCGAGTCATCGGCTGCGTTCGATTTTCACGTTTCGCCCGATGGGGAGGAGCCGGACCCGGTTCCGGAGGGGCTGGATCCGAGGGAGGCTCGCCGCCGCGGCCGCTTCCGCCGGGGGCGTGACACCCGGGCTCTCGACTACGTGCAGAGCCAGCGCCGGCGCCTCATTCTGATGAAGGAGGTTGAGGAGGTGATGGCGGGTTTCGACATGTTCGTGTCCGGCGGAGGACACGTGGGTCTCACGAACCAGACTGGCCATCCGGCTGCGATCGTGCAGTACGGCTTCGGCGTGAGAAATCCGGACTCCGATGCACCGACGACGATGCCCCTGACGACCACGCTGTTGGGCAATCTGTTCGAGGATGACAAGATCCTGAACGTCGCTCACGCCTTTCAGGCTCGTACCGACTGGCATCTCCGACGCCCGAACCTGGGCTGAGCTGCCGTCAGAGCGACTTTCGCTGCCGCGGTGTGGTCACAACGACGTACGCGGCGAAGGGGGCGGTGTGTCCGGAGGGGAGGGTGGGATGGCAAGAACGGGAAGGGTGCCCGGGCGTCTGCGCCTGCGCCTGCCCTTGAGTACGGTGTGGTGGACGAGCAGGGAGGCGGCGCAGGCGACGCCGAGCATGAGGTGACTCCACCCCAGGATGGTCAGGGTAGTCGGGGATGTGAAGGTTTGAATGAGGTAGCCCGTTGCGACAAGCGGGGTGAACGTCCCTACCGCAATCAGGCCACTTTGACGACCCGTCGGAAGGTTCGACCGCATGCTTCTCCAGATGTGCTGGGTGGTGATCAGCCCCACGGCGAACAGCATCACGGGCGCCGTGAGGATGTGCAGCTTGAGTGCCCACGGCTCGAGGGGATGGTTGATCACGGCCCAGGGATCGACCGGGGTCATGAAGCGCTTCATGACGAAGTACGTCACGCCCGAGACCGCGGCGACGAAGGTCGAGCCGTACAGGAGCCCTCGCTGGAACCGGGTCACGGAACCCGATCGGCGAACGGACGGACGACGGCATGGAGAGCGAGGACTCGGCGTACGGCCGAGGTCACCGCGTTCGATGTGAGCGTCGCCCCTGTAACGTTCGGAATGTTCCCGCGTGTCGACAGCTCGTCGGAGAGCGGGCGCCCTTCGAACAGGTCGAGCCACCCGTCCGGAGCCCGGTACTCGGGGGGCTCTCGAAAGGCTACGGTTTCGATGCGATCCACGGACCCGTCGGGTCGCACCACGACCATCAGGACCTCCTGCAGAGTGCGGACACGGTGCGCATCGAAGTAGGCAGCGCCGACAGGAGCCCCGTTTCGGCTCGCGACGTAGTGGGTGACGATGGCAGAACGAACCTCGGCTCGCTCTCCTGCCAGACGCCGGGCGCTCGCGAGCTGGTCGTCATCGAGGTAGGCCGTACGGCGCTCCACGGTCATGTTCGGGAAGGCCAGAGCCAGAGCTTCCTCCTGCGAGATCTGTCCCGCTGCGGACCCTGTCAGGACCATCGTCGCGCCGGCCACGCCGGCGAGAAGGCGCAAACGTTTCAGAACAGCCATCCCAGATTCACGTTCCACTGATTCTCACCGGTGTTCGCGCCGTTCGAATGCAGCTGGAGGTCAGCCTTCAGGATGATCTGAGGTATCGGCTTCCAGGCCAGCCCAAACGAGGTGACCGTAACGCTGGTGGCGGGGTCCACCGAGAATCCCGTCGGCACCTGGCGCTGCGTTTCCACCTTTTCCAGTCCAACGTACGGAAACAGCTCGTGATCAATGGTCGTCCCGCGCAGAACATCGAAGCCGGCCTGCACGTACCAGCCCAGCATTTCCGACCCGACACCCGAGGGACCGGCCAACCCTGCCAGTTCGTTCAGCAACGCGGCGTCGCCCACGGAGGCTCCCGCCACGAGGCCTCGAAGCCACAGTCCGCGAGATCGGTAGTCCACGTGCAGGTCCCAGATCGTCAGGCGTCCACCCACGTCAGCTCCGTTGACCTCTCGGTCGTGGCCTGCGTCTCCGGAGTACGCAGACACGCCGGCGAGCAGGCCGGGCCTCCCGGTGTAGTCGAGGCGCGCAGCGAGACCGAAGTCTTCCGCTCGTGCCTTGCTGCCTTTCTGCCGGCCGCCACGCACGCCGGTTGATGCGAAGTCGGCACCATCGAGTGAGTTCAGCAGATAGACGCGCCACGCGAAGTCGTCATTGCCACCGAATGCCCCGAAGCCGTTCTCGCGCCATGTGGTCGGAATGATTCGTTGCTCTGTGACCGCCCGCTCACTACCGAGAAAGATCGGAGGTTCGTGGAGTTCATTGACGAGACCGAGCGGCGCCAGAAGCGTTCCCCCGCGCAGCCCCAGCTGATCCGAGAGCCGGTACTCGAGGTACGCGAATTCGAGAAAAATCTCGTCGGCGTGTTCGACTTCGATCTCGGAGTTGAAGAGAAACCGATCGTCGAATTTGTAACCGACGTAGATAATCGCCCGAAGAGCGTCGAACTGATCGAAACTCCCTGACGCTGCACCGTCCTGGCGTTCGCCGCTGTAATTTTCGTAGAGAAATTCTCCGTACCCTCCGATCGAGACACCCTGCTCGATCTGATAGACCTTCGACGCACCGGGACCGAATCCCGCTTCCATGGCGTCCGCAGGCACCACGTCTTCGCCGAGGTCGAGCCGCTCGAGTTCGCGCGTGACCGCATCCAGTCGTCGCTCCAGTTCCGCGATTCGCGCTGAGTCCGGAGACGTCTGGCCCTCGAGGTCACCAGAACTCAGAACCGACGCGAACAGGGCGATCAGGGATAGAGTACGGGGAGACAATCCCGCCGCGGGCCCCCGTCGGGTGCTCAGGCGCATGGTCAGCGACTCGGAAGATAGGGTTCGTACAGGACGTACGGTGTTCCGTCGGGCGTAGCGGGTAGCAGCTGGGCCATCGGCGGTGTCCATCGTACGCGCAAGCCTGTGGCTGTTTCGATCACGAAAAGAGCCGCCACTGTCCCTTGTGTTTCTGCCCACATGGCACCTGCCTCGGGGCCCATGACGAACAGAGCCGTAGACAGGGCGTCGGCCTCCATCGGGTCCTCGGAGACGACACTCACACTGCCCCAGCCGGATACGGGCCGGCCGGTTCGAGGATCCAGGATGTGTCCGATCCGCACGCCGTCGATCGTGACTGCCCGCTCCGAGATCCCGGACGTCGCCACCGAGTGGCCGGACGGAAGGGTGAAGTAGCCGACGGTTGCCGCCCGATCCGAGGGATGCGCGATCTCGACGCGTCGCGGTTGCCCTTTGGGCGAAAGCCAGAGTTGTCCGCCAAGGTCCACCAGCATGTCGACCGAGTCTGCCTCGGGCAGACGGGCAGCGGCGAGGAGCGCTGCCCCCTTCCCGAACGCTCCTGAATCGAGCCACGCCGACCGGTCATGCCGGACCACCGCGCCCGAGTGGCGATCGATGGAAACGCCTGGCTGACCTGTCGCGGCCTGGGCGCGTTCGAGTTCTGCCGGGGAGGGTTGACGCCCTGACCCCCGGAGATCCCAGGCGTCGATGTATGCTCCGACGGAGGGATCGAACGTGCCGCCCGCCCGGTCCGTCAGCTCAGCAGCTCGCACCAGAAGTTCGCCGAGTTCTGCTCCGGGCATTGCACGGAGCCCCGGTGACGCCGCATTGATCTTGCTCAGTTCGGACGTCGGATCCCACGTGCTCAGGAGCCGTTCCACTCTTCGCAGCTCGCCCAGTACACGTTCACTGGCCTCGAGGCGGCTTCCTGTTGGAGGCCGGTCCAGGATGACGACCGCCCGTGTCCCCATGATCCACGCTTCCCGGACCAGAGGCAGTGTGTCCGGTGCGGCATTCGGTGGGGAAGTGAGCACGCCCGCGACGGCAATGAACGTAGGAAGAATCACATTCAGTGAAATTGAAAACCATTCTCAACTGAGTAACCTATGTGAGCGCGGGACGAGCCTCAAGACAACCGTCTTGCCGTATCGAAACCGTGCGCGCATCCTCCGGCATGCTGGCATGCCCATTGTTCTTCATGGAGTCACTGATGCACCGAGTGCTGCTTCGCACGTTTTGCGTGCTCGCCGCCCTGGCGATCGCGCCCCACAACCTGCTCGCGCAGGCGGATCCGCGCCTCGAATCCCTCAAGGACGAAGCGCTGGAGATGGTCGAAGATCGCTCCGAACTCGTTCAGGAGATCATCGACCACCTGTTCTCCTTCGGTGAATTGGGGATGCAGGAGTTCGAAACCCAACGCTACCTGACCGGCCTCCTCGCTGATGAGGGGTTCGAGATCGAGCTGGGGGTCGCCGGGATGCCTTCCGCGTGGACCGCGCGCTGGTCGAATGGGTCAGGTGAGCCCGTGATCGCTCTCGGATCTGATGTCGACGGGATCCCGCAGTCGAATCAGAAGCCCGGTGTTGCATACCGGGATCCCATCCTGGCGATGGCACCCGGGCATGGCGAAGGCCACAACTCGGGCCAGGCGGTGAACATCGTCGCGGCGCTCGCCGTGAAGGAGATCATGGAACGCGAGAATATCGACGGGTCGCTCCTGATCTGGCCCGGGGTCGCCGAGGAACAGGTGGCGTCCAAAGCATACTTCGTCCGCGAGGGCGTGTTCGATGACGTCGACGTGAATCTCTTCACCCACGTGAGCTCTGGCTTCGGCGTGAACTGGGGGCAGCAGGGTGGAAACGCCCTTTGGTCGGTGATGTATCGGTTCACGGGGGAAACGGCTCACTCCGCCGGGTCCCCCTGGCGTGGCCGGTCTGCGCTCGACGCGGTGATGCTCATGGCTCAGGCGTGGGAGTACAAGCGGGAACACCTCCGCCCGGCGGCGCGCTCTCACTACATCATCGTCGACGGCGGAGATCAGCCCAACGTGGTCCCGCAGACAGCCACGATCTGGTTCTACTTTCGGGAGCGGGATTACGAGCTGACAAAGGAGCAGTACGACGCTGCTGCCGATATGGCACGAGGTGCGGCGCTGATGACCGGGACGCAGCTCGACACGATCATGACGGTGGGCTCGGCATGGAGTCGTCATTTCAGCAAGCCCGTGGCTGAGGCGACCTTCGCCAACATCCAGCGCGTCGGGATGCCCGATTGGTCCGAGGACGATGTTCGCTTCGCCGAGGCCTTCCAGGAGGAGATGGGTGTCGAGGTATCCGGGCTCGAAACCGAGGTCCCGGAAGAGATGAGTGGCCCCGTCGACCTCTCCCGGTCGCTCGGTGGGGGCTCGGACGACATTGGTGACATCTCCTGGAACATGCCCACCGTCACGCTCGGTTATCCGTCCAACATGAGGGGTGGACCGGGGCACAACTGGGCAAACGGGATCGCGATGGCGACGCCGATCGCGCACAAGGGTGGGGTCGCCGGGGCCAAGGCTCAGGCGCTGACCCTCCTCGACCTCTTCCTCGATGGTGAAACGGTCGACGCGGCGTGGGACTATTTCCACAACGTTCAGACGGCGGAAACGGAGTATATCCCCTTCATCGCGGAGACTGACCAGCCGGCCATCTGGCTGAACGAGGAGATCATGGGTCAGTGGCGTGAGCAGATGCGACCGTTCTACTACGACGCCTCTGAATTCGACACGTACCTCGAACAACTCGGCATCGAGTATCCGACCATCCGTTCGCGCCCGGTGTCGCAGGATGAGGATGGCGCTTTGCAGCTCGACCCTCCGGCGCCGACGCGTCCGGGGGGCAGCTGACCGCGCGGCTGTGGACCGGGGCGGCGGGCCGGGGGCCCCGCCCCGCCCCCCCCCCCCCCCCCACCCCCCCGCCCCCCCCCCCCCCCCCCCCCCAACACCGCGGGGGGCAGGAGGGGGGGGGCCCGGGCGGGGGGCCGGGGCCGCCGTCACGGCCCTCGCCGCTCCCCTCACGTCCGTCGACCGAATCGAAGCACAGGCGATCGACGTCGTCGAGATGACGGTGGCCGACCTGCAGGCGGGCTACGCCGCGGGCGCGTTCTCCGCCGTGGAGGTCACGGAGGCATTTCTCGACCGCATCCGAACCTTCGAGGGATACTACAACGCCTTCATCTCCATGAATCCGGAGGCACTCGCGACCGCAGCCGAACTCGATGTGCTGTATGCGGGAGGTGGGCCGGTGGGGCCGCTGCATGGCGTTCCTGTCGTCATCAAGGACAATATCGACCACGGTGGGTTGGTCACGACCGCGGGCTGGGAAGGCTTCAGCCGGGCAACGGGCGGTGTCGACATGGTACCCGATGACGATGCCGAGGTGGTGACGCGACTTCGGGAGGCGGGCGCGATCATCCTTGGGAAGACGAACCTGCCGGACTTTGCCGGTCATGGGACCCGGACGACCAGCTCCGTTGCAGGCCGCACACTCAATCCGTACAACGTCGAGAAGGTGCCGGGGGGCTCGAGCGGTGGCACCGCGACGGCGGTCAACGCCAGCTTTGCCGTGCTGGGCCTTGGAACGGAGACCGGCGGATCCATTCAGAATCCCTCGTCCGCCCAGGCGCTCGTCGGGGTCAAGCCGACGTACGGCCTGGTTCCGATCGAGGGAGTCGTCCCGCTGTCGGGGACCTATGTCGACGTGGTCGGGCCGATGGCCAAGACCGTGTATGATGCCGCGCTGACCCTCGATGTTCTGGCGGGCCCGACGGTGGAGGACCTCGCGACCTACGCCTCTGTGGGCAGAATGCCGGAGGAAGGCTACGTGGCGGCGCTGGATGCCGGGTCTCTGGAGGGTGCGAGATTCGGCCTGGTCGGTCCGGGCTGGCGAGAGGACTTCCTGCCGCTCGATCCACTCTCGGAGGTGCACTACCGACGCGCGGTCGACACTCTGCGTCGGTTGGGGGCTGATGTCGTTGAGGATCCCTTCGCGGGGTCGGGCTTTGTGGAACTCTATGAGGAACGGCCCACGGTCCGGTCGCAGGGGGCCCATGACATGCTCGTCTACATGCTGGGGCTGGGCCCGAATGCGCCGTTCAACTCGATCGAAGAGTGGGAAGCACTGAGCGGTCGCGAATACACCCGCGGTCGGAGGGGGGATCAGCCCGCTCCGCCGCCGGCGCGCCCGAGCGCCACGGAAGAAGGAGATGCGTATCAGGCCTGGCGGCACGAGATCCGCACGTTGTTTCGTTCCGTGATGGAAGAATACGACCTCGATGGTCTGTTTTTTCCTCAGTCCGGTGTGCCGAACCGCCCGGTGGTCGAGGATCCGGAGCGACCCGACTACAATCCCAACAATTGGGCGGAGATCCCCAGCAACATCATCAATGACATCGGAGTTCCGACGGTCACCGTGCCGTACAGCTACTTCGATGACGGGACTCCCTTCGTATTGGCGCTGATCGGGGACATGTGGTCGGAGGCAGATCTGCTTTCCTGGGCGTTTGCGTTGGAGCAGACGACGAGGGCACGGATACCTCCGACGCTGGAGCGTGGTCCGGGCTCGTGACGTGACGCCGATGGCCGGGTTGCATGACACTCAACAGTCGAGAACGGGCTGGTGTCCACGGATTCGAATGCGCTGCTCAAGTCTCTTCCGCTCTATGCTTTCATACACCGTGCCGGAGCCAATCGCCCGGACCTCGTTCGCGGCGATTCTCCTCCTGGCAGGGCTCTGGCAGGCTCCCGGTGATGCCTCGGCCCAGACCCGCCCTCGCGTGTTCTTCGACTGCGACGGACGGGACTGCAATTCCGAGTATTACCGAACCGAGATCGGCTGGGTCGACTGGGTAAACGACCGACAGGTGTCGGACGTTCACCTGATCATGACCAGCATCACGACGGGCGCTGGCGGTCGGGAGTATCAACTCGACTTCATCGGACGGGACGAGACGGACGCATATGTCGACAACATGCGGTATCAAGCTCTCTCGACGGATACCGACGTCGAGCGGCTCGATGGGATCACCCATGCGATGGCGATTGGCCTCGCTCGGTTCTCCACCGTCGCAGGCTTCCGCGGCGTCGCCTCGGTCATGGGCGCGTCTGTGACCGGAGGTAGCGCCACCGACCGCGTGGTGTCCAGTCAGGAGGTCGAGGATCCCTGGGACCTCTGGGTCTTCAGGGTCAACTCGAATTTCAACCTCGCGGGTGAGTCGCGACGGAAGTCGCAGAATCTGTCGGGAAGCGTCAGTGCATCGCGGGTGTCGCCGAGGTGGAAGATCAGCCTCAGTTCGAACATCAACTCCCGGGAGCAGGAGATCGAGCTCGAGGAAAGCACATTCACGGATACGCGCACGGACTGGGGGGTTCGGCCGTGGTTCGTGTACACGCTGGCCGAGCACTGGTCAGTGGGCGCTCGTGCCGAGGTCGCCCGCCAGCCGAGGTTCAACCAGGAGTTTCGCTGGGAAGTCACGCCTGCGCTCGAGTTCAGCGCATTCCCGTACGAAGAGGCGACCCGAAAGTCCCTCACCTTCTCCTACCGGATCGGGCCGGCGTATCGCCGGTACCTGGAGGAGACTCTGTACGGACAGCGGGCAGAGACCCGCTGGGAGCAGTCGGCAGAAATCGATCTGGGAGCCCGGCAGCCTTGGGGCGAGACCGGCGCTTCGGTCAGCTTGTCGAATTTCCTTTTCCTGCCGGATGAAGCTCAGTACGACGATGGCCTCTACAGCGTCAATCTGCGAGGTGACATCGACTTCCGGATCGTTCGGGGCTTTTCAGTGCGCCTGGAGGGAAACATCCGGTGGGTGCAGGATCAGATCTACCTGTCCGCGGAGGGCATATCCGATGAAGAGGCTCTTTTGCGGCTACAGCAACTGGAAACGGACTTCGAATACGGCCTGAGCGTTGGCTTCAACTTCCAGTTCGGATCGATCTACAACAATGTCGTGAACAACAGGTTCCGAAACGCGCAGGGATTCGGCGGGGGCGGTTTCGGGCGGGGATGGTTTTAGGGACCCGCCCACGAACGCGGTGCCAACGAGACGGTGTGGCGCGCGGTCATCGTCAATTGCAGGCGACGGCTCCTTCCGTGGTCGCCGGCGTTCCATTCGCCGGCGAGGCGCTTCCGAAGAAAACGCCGCAGGTGTCTGACAGTCCCGAGTGCGCCGCGGTTGCCGCCCACCCGGTCCCCGTGGCTTCATTGATCGTGACGCTTACTGCGTCCGTCAGCTCCATGTCGAGCTGATCGATCGACGATGCGTAAATGTAATGCTCGTTCAGGTAGATCTCCTGCTGACTCGCGGCGTTCTTGAGATCAGAGGTGACCGCCGCCACATAGGCCCTCAACCGCATTTCGGAGAACCGGGGTATTGCGATCGTCGCCAAAATTCCAATGACGACGACAACGATCAGCAACTCGATGAGCGTGAAACCCCGCGGGAATCGGTGCATCTCAGGCATCGCTGGAGGAACCTCCCACAACCTCTAGGTCAACATCGAACTCATTAAGCCAAACTTAAACCAATGTACTGTTGCAGACCGTATGTTCGGAAGTGAGTATGTGCAACGTTCCCCGGCAAGTCCTGCGGTGCGTGCAGGTTCATGATTGTTCGTACAATTCGCTGAACAGAGACAGGAATGGCTTCGATTCGGATGCGCAGGAGACCAGATGGCCGGTCATAACAAGTGGTCGAAGATCAAGCGGAAAAAGGGCGTCAATGACGCGAAGCGTGGTGCCCTGTTCACGAAGTTGATCCGCGAGATCACGGTCGCGGCGAGGGAAGGCGGTGGCAGTGTCGAGTTCAATGCTCGGCTTCGGCTCGCTGTCGAGACGGCGAAGGCGGCGTCGATGCCGGCCGAGAACATCGAGCGTGCGATCAAGAAGGGCACGGGAGAGCTCGAAGGAGTCGACTACCAGGAGGTGACCTACGAGGGCTATGGGCCGGGCGGGGTCGCGCTGTTCATCGAGTGCCTTACCGACAACACCAACCGAACTGTCGCGGACGTTCGATACGCGCTCTCCAAGTGTGACGGAAGCCTCGGTACCGATGGCTCCGTGGCATGGCAATTCGAACGAAAGGGACAGATCGTGATTAACGCGTCGAAACATTCCGAAGACGACGTATTCGAGGCTGCGATCGAGTCCGGCGCGGAGGACGTCGCGGGGGATGGCGAGGAGTTCGTCGTGACGGCGGAGCCGTCGGACCTTCAGTCAATCGAAGCAGGCCTCAAGGAGGCCGGGATCGAGGCTGCATCCGCCGCGATCACCCGAATCCCGAAGAATGAGGTGGCGGTTTCGGGCAGGGACGCGGAGAAACTGCTGAAGTTGCTCGAGATGCTCGACGAGCTGGACGACGTTCAGAACGTTCACTCGAATGCGGACATCGACGAGGCCGTTCTCGCCGAGGCGATGTGAGCCTGGTCCTCGGGATCGACCCGGGGACGGCCGTAACCGGGTTCGGCCTGGTTCGGCGCGGGAACGATGCCTCCGTGTCGCTCGTCGAGTGCGGGGTCATCCGGACGTCGGCCCGGGAATCATTGCCCGTGCGGATTCGTGAGATCTATGACGCCGTCGCCGCGGTCATCGTCCGCCATGCCCCGGATGTCGTGGTGGTCGAAGACGTCTTTCACGGCAAGAACGCACAGAGTGCTCTGAAGCTCGGCCACGCCCGAGGTGCGATTCTTCTCGCCGCGGCTCACCGCCACGTTATGATTGCCGAGTACGCTCCCCGGCACATCAAGAAGGCCGTGACCGGTACCGGTAACGCAACAAAGGATCAGGTTGGCTTCATGGTCAAGCAGCAGCTGAGGCTCAGCGAGGTTCCAAGCCCGGCCGACGCGGCGGACGGTGTGGCAGCAGCGCTGTGCCACTGCATGGTCGGAAGCTTCCCTCGATGATCTCCCGTCTGCAGGGCGTACTCCTCGGTCGTGAGGGGGAACGGGTGGAGATCGAAACCGGCGGAGGTGTCGTGTATGAGGTGGAGGCTCCTCTGACCGTGCTCGAGCGGCTTCCATCTCCCGGGAGCCCGATCTCACTCAGGACCGTTCAGGTCGTATCCGAAACGTCGGTTGCGCTCTACGGCTTCATCGATGCACGCGAGCGCGCGTTGTTTCGGCGCCTGCTCACGGCGTCCGGCGTCGGGGCCAAGGTGGCTCTGGCCATGATGTCGACATACTCCTCGGAGCGGTTAGCCCGGGCACTCATCGAGAAGGATACCGTCGCCCTTCAGCAGATAAGCGGCATTGGCCGGAAGAAAGCCGAAAAGATCGCCCTCGATCTGGCGGACAAGGTCGCGGACATCGCCGTACTGTCGCCGTCGGCTGATGGCACCGCGCCGCCTGGCGGCGCCCAGGAGGCCGTGCAGGCGCTGGTTGCGTTGGGATATTCGTTCGGCGACGCAGACAAGGCCGTGCGCGACGTTCTCGAGGCCGGTATTCCCGAGACGACGGAGGACCTCATCCGGCGAGCCCTGGCCGGTTAGGAAAACCATGACAGAGCACACGCAGATCACGACGCCGGAGTCGCTCTCGGAGGACGTTCAGGCAGAGCCGTCCCTGCGGCCCAACCGCCTGGCGGAGTTTATCGGCCAGCCCAAGGTCCGGGACGCCCTATCCATTGCCATCGAGGCCGCGCGTCTTCGAAAAGAGCCGCTCGATCATGTGCTGTTTCACGGCCCGCCGGGTCTGGGCAAGACGACGCTCGCTGCCCTGCTCGCGCGCGAGATGGGTGTGAACATCAAGACGACCTCGGGACCCGTCCTCGAAAAACCTGCGGACCTCGTGGGGATCCTGACGAATCAGCGAGAGGGTGACATTCTCTTCATCGACGAGATCCATCGCCTGCGGCCCATCATCGAGGAGTTTCTCTACCCGGCGATGGAGGACTGGCAGGTCGACATCCGACTGTCCGATGGTCCCAAGGCTCAGACGATGACGATGAAAATCGAGCGCTTCACCCTCGTCGGCGCGACCACGCGGTTCGGCTCCCTCACCGCACCGATGCGCGCACGATTCGGGATCGTGCAGCGGATGAACTATTACCCTCCGGAAGAGCTGGTGACGATCGTTCGGCGCAGCGCCGACATTCTCGACGTCGACTCCACCTCCGAGGGGGCGTCGGAGATCGCTCGTCGCTCGCGTGGTACGCCCCGGGTCGCGAATCGGCTTCTTCGGCGGGTGCGCGACTATGCGCAGGTCCGGGCGAACGGCCGGATCGACGGGCCGGTCGCTCAGGCGGCCCTCCAACTGCTCGATGTCGACGAATACGGTCTGGATGAAATGGATGGTCAGGTGCTCAAGACCTTGATCGAGAAGTTCGAGGGAGGTCCGGTCGGCCTGAACTCTCTCGCGGTGGCGATGGGCGAGGATGCGACAACACTCGAGGAGGTCTACGAGCCTTTCCTCATCATGGAAGGGTTTCTCCAGCGCACGCCTCAGGGCCGCGTTGCCACTCCGCGGGCGTTTCGGCACTTCGGGTATACGATTCCGGGGTCGGAAACATCCCGTGGTGAAGATCAGGGCTCCCTCTTCTCGTCTGACGAGTAGCCGGAGCCGGGCAGTGAGCGATGAGTGCCCGTGAGCGGTCGTGTCTCCGACTACACGTACGACCTTCCGGATGCGCTGATCGCGCAGCGACCCTCGCGCCGGCGTGACGAAAGCCGGCTGCTTGTCGTCCCGTCGGCCGGCTCGTTCGAGCATCGTCGGGTTCGCGACTTCGTCGAACTACTCGATCCCGGAGACCTTCTCGTGGTCAACGAGTCGAAAGTCCTGCCTGCGCGTCTGCAGGGACGAAAACCCACCGGCGCCCGTGCAGAGGTACTTCTTCTGGCTCCGAGCGAAGTCGGGGGCAGCGACCGGTTGTGGGAGGCCCTCGTGCGACCGGGGCGCCGGCTGAAGACGGGGCACGAGATCGAGATCGCAGACGATCTCTCGGTGACCGTCGTGGACGTTCTCCCCTCCGGAAACCGGCTGGTACGACTCGAGACACCGCTGGACATCCAGGTTGCCCTGGAGCGCTACGGTACCGTCCCCCTGCCGCCGTACATCGGCCGGGCAGCCGACGAAGTCGATCGGGATCGATATCAGACAGTGTACGCACGTAACGGAGGATCCGTGGCGGCGCCGACCGCTGGACTGCATTTCACTCTGCAGATGCTCGAAGATATCGAGGCACGGGGGGTCGAGCGGGCAGCTGTCACGCTCCATGTGGGGATCGGTACCTTCCGGCCGGTAGAGGTCGATGATGCCTCGGATCACCCCATGCATCGGGAGCGCTACTTTGTGCCGCCCGACGTGTGCGAGGCAGTCCTGCGAACCAGAGCCCGTGGTGGTCGGGTGTGGGCGGTCGGAACCACGGCGGTGCGGTCCCTCGAGTCAGCAGCTCGCGAGGACGGTACGTTGCGGTCGGGCTGGGCAGAGACCGAACTCTTCATCCGGCCGCCGTACACGTTCCGGGTCGTGGATGCTCTGCTGACCAACTTTCACCTTCCGCGCTCCACGCTGATCATGCTGGTTGCGGCCCTCGGCGGACATGAACGGGTCATGGGTGCCTATCGAGAAGCCGTTCGTAAGAAGTACCGCTTCTATTCGTACGGCGACGCCATGGCGGTGATGCCTCCGGTACGTTGAGCAGTCCATACGTTGCCGGTGAATCGTGCGGTGGCCGGATCCTGCCGTCACTTCGGTTAGATTGCTCGTATGTTCGACTTCGCCCTGTCTGCCGTGGATGGCTCCGCTCGAGCGGGCTCCTTCTCGACCCCTCACGGCGATGTCGAGACCCCATCGTTCATGCCGGTGGGAACAGGCGGCACGGTCAAGGGACTGGTCACGGAGGAACTGGAGGCGCTGGGTGCCCGCGTCGTCCTCGCCAATACCTACCATTTGTACCTGCGCCCTGGTCACGAACTGGTTCGAGATCTGGGCGGACTCCATGACTTCATGCGTTGGGATGGACCGATCCTGACAGACAGCGGCGGATTTCAGGTCTTCTCTCTCGCCGGGATCAGGCAGATCCACGACGACGGAGTTGAATTCCGAAGCCACATCGACGGGTCCCGCCACCGATTCACGCCGGAGTCGGTGATGGACATTCAGCGGACCCTCGGTGCGGATGTCATCATGGCATTCGACGAATGCCCTCCCGGCGGCTGCGACCGTCGAACGGCGGAGGAGGCAAACCGACGCACGCTCGCCTGGCTCGACCGGTGCCGATCGCGCTTCAGCGAACTCGGTCGTCAGAAGGATGTGCCCGCACAGGCGCTCTTTCCTGTCCTCCAGGGCAATGTGTTCGATGACCTGCGTCGCGCTCATGCGCGCCAGTTCATGGACATGTACGACTGGCCGGGCTTCGGAATTGGCGGTCTGAGCGTTGGCGAAGCCAAGCCCGACATGTGGCGAACACTGGAGCTTCTGGACTCCGAACTTCCGGCTGATCGACCCCGCTACCTCATGGGTGTCGGTTATCCGGACGACCTCCTGGAGGCTGTAGCGCGCGGATGTGACCTCTTCGATTGCGTCGCTCCGACCCGAAATGCGCGACACGGCTCTGCGTGGACCAGTGAAGGTGGCCAGATCAACCTGAAGGCAGCCAGGTTCAAGAGCGATAGACGTCCGATCGATCCCGGCTGTGATTGCTATACCTGCGGACGTTACGATCGAGCTTATCTTCGTCATCTGGTCTCATCGGCAGAGTGGCTGCCTTTGCGACTCATCTCGATCCACAACCTCCGGTTCCTCGTCCGGCTCGGTGAGGAGGCTCGTCGTCGAGTGCTCGACGGGACCTTCGATCCATGGAAGAGGGACTGGCTCGAACGTTACCGTAAGTAAGGAAGTTCGCTGTGACTCCTCTCACGTTGCTGCTGCAGGCCTCGCCAGATCAGAATTTCGGTCTGCGCATGATGCTCAATTTTGCTCTGATCATCCCGATCTTCTACTTCCTGCTGATTCGCCCTCAGGTGAAGGAGCGGAAGCGTCACGAGGCGATGGTGGAGGGAGTGAAGAAGGGCGACGAGATCGTCACGAACGGTGGACTCATCGGCAAGATCGTTCATGCCGACGGGCATCGTCTGACCTTGCGGACAGGCGACAACACTCGAGTCACCGTCGACCGGGGACGCGTTGCTGCCGTGCTCGACATCAAAGGCGAGCCGAAGGAAGAGTAACCCGGAGCAGCGTAGCCATGGCCATTCGAGAGATCGTTTATCTGGGGGACCCGGTTCTTCGGGTCGAGGCTGAGGACGTTTCGGTCTTCGATGACGATCTGCGCGCGCTCGTCCGGGATATGTTCGAGACGATGTATCACGCGGACGGGATCGGTTTGGCGGCTCCTCAAATCGGGGTCTCTACCCGCGTCATCGTCGTCGACCTGCGCAGACAGGACGAAGACGACCCGGAACCTCGGCGCATCGCTCTTGTGAACCCGACCATCACATGGTCCAGCAAGGAGGTCGCCAAACAGTCGGAGGGCTGCCTCAGCATGCCGGGTCTGGAGGAGGTGGTCCAAAGGCCGGTGGCGGTGACGGTCGAGGGGAAGGACCCCTGGGGCAAGGAGCTGGTCATCGATGCCGACGAACTCTTCGCCCGCGCTCTTCAGCACGAGATCGATCATATCGACGGAATTCTCTTCGTCGACCGGGTCTCTCCGCTCAAGCGCCGGATGCTTCTGAAGAAATGGAAGAAGCTGGAGGCGGAAGCTCTGGCGGAGTCCGGGTGAAGATCCTCTTCTGGGGCACACCAGCGTTCGCTGTACCGTCCCTGCGGGCCCTCGACGACGAGGGTTTCGAGGTCGTCGGGGTCGTGACGCAGCCGGATCGCCCTGCTGGCCGGGGACGCCGGCTCCAGGCTTCGCCGGTGAAGGACGTGGCTCTGGAACAGGGCTTTCCCGTTCTGACACCAGACGTGCCTCGGGGTGGTGAGTTCTTGGCGGCGATTCGGGCGCTGGAGCCCGATCTCTCGGTCGTCGTCGCGTATGGGCATATCCTCAGGCCCGAGGTGCTGGATCTGCCGCCCGGGGGTTCGATCAATGTGCATGCCTCACTTCTACCCGAGCTGCGCGGTGCAGCGCCCATCCACTGGGCCATTGCACGCGGATTCCCCACCACGGGTGTGACGATCATGCGGATGGTGGAGGGTCTGGATGCAGGGCCGATCATCCATCAGGTATCGGAACCTGTCTTCGACGACGAGACCTCGGGCGATCTGACCGTGCGGCTCTCAGAACTCGGAGCCGAGGCGCTGATCGAAGCGCTGGCGCTGCTGGCCGCTGGGGCGGCCGAGGAGCGCGAGCAGGACCACGATGCTGCGACGTTCGCTCCGAAGGTGGATCGCGCGGTCGCGCGTATCGACTGGACGCGCTCAGCGACAGCCGTGGCGGCACACGTCCGTGGGATGGACGCCGCTCCGGGGGCGTGGACCCAGCTCGGAGGCACGTCGGTCAAGCTGTTTCGGCCAGGTGTCTGGAGCGAGGAAGAAGTCGGGGCTCTCGAACCCGGGCGACTGCACAACAACGGAGGAGCGCCGACCCTTCCCCCAGAGACGAGATCAGGAACGGTGATGCTGGCGAGCGCCTCGGATGGAGTCGTGGTTCGTTGTGGACAGGGCGCGGTGGCATTTCATGAGGTGCAACCGCCAGGCAAGCGTCGAATGCCTGTTGCTGACTGGATTCATGGTCGTGGCATCGGCGTGGGGCAGCGCTTCGAGTGACAGCCGTGCCACGGCTTCACGTCGTCACGGACGATGAGGTACTGACCCGCTCCGACTTCGAGCAGCAGGCGCGAGCGCTGTTCGAGACGGCGGGCCCTGCCCTCGCATTCCATCTCCGTGGGCCGCGGACATCCGGGCGTCGGCTGTACGACCTTGCGCTTGCGTTGAAGACACCCGCCGACGAAGCCGGATCGGTCCTGATCGTGAACGATCGGGTCGATGTGGCGGTGGGCGCAGGCCTCAACGCCGTGCATCTTGGGCGCAGGTCGCTCTGCCCGACGGATGTCTCCAGGTTCGCCGGCCGGCTTCGGTTGGGTTCGTCCTGCCATGGCGCATGTGAGGTCGTCGAGGCTCGGGGCTTCGGGGCCAGCTGGATCATCCTGGGCAACCTCTTCGAGACGGCAACGCATCCGGACCGGAAGGGCCTCGGGGTCGATCGTCTCAAAATACTCGTGGAGGCGGCGGGTAGCGTTCCTGTGCTGGCGATCGGTGGCGTGACGCCAGCGCGCGTCGGAGAGGTTCTTCGTTCCGGGGCGCACGGTATCGCCGTCCTGTCGGGGATCTGGAGCACCGGGTCTCCGCGAGCCGACACAAGCAAGTACATTTCGGCGCTCGAGGCGTTCGCTGGGGGAGCCTGATGCTCAACGACACGACAATCGAGATTCAGCTGAATGGGAAGGTTCGCGCTTTCGATCGAGGGCTGACCGTGACATCGCTGCTCGAAAAACTCGACCTCCATCCGGGAATGGTGGTCGTGGAGCTGAATCGGGAGATTCTGGAGAGGGGCCTCTACGACACCACCGATGTCGCCGAGGGTGACACGATCGAGTTGGTTCATTTCGTGGGGGGGGGATGATCGCATGAGCGATACGATGATGACCGATGCTCTCAGGCTGGACGGACCTCTGCTCATCGGAGGCGAGAGCTTCCTGACCCGCCTGATCGTCGGGACGGGCAAATACGAGACGAATCGCGTGATGGTTGATGCGATTCGGGCTTCTGGAGCCGAGATGGTGACGGTCGCGGTGCGTAGGGTGGACCTCGACCGAACTCGAGAAGAGGCGATCCTGCATCACCTCGATCCGAATGAGTTCTTCCTGCTGGCCAACACCGCCGGCTGCTACACGGCGGAAGATGCCGTGCGATACGCGCGTCTGGCGCGCGCCGCAGGGTTCAACGAGTTCGTCAAACTCGAGGTCATCGGAGACGAGCGCACACTCCTGCCCGATGTCCATGCGACGCTCGAGGCTGCGAAGACGCTCGCATCCGAGGGCTTCAAGGTGATGGCCTATACGAATGACGACTTGATCACGGCGCTCCGTCTCGAGGACGCCGGGTGTGTCGCGGTCATGCCTCTCGCCAGTCCCATTGGAAGCGGTCTCGGGGTGGTGAATCCGTACTTCATACGGGAGATCAAGAGTCGCCTGGAAGTCCCGGTCATCGTGGATGCGGGTGTCGGTACGGCATCGGATGCATGTGTCACCATGGAGCAGGGGGTGGACGGGGTCTTGATGAACACGGCCCTCGCTGCGGCAGACGATCCCGTGCGAATGTCCCATGCGATGAAGCATGCCGTCATCGCCGGTCGACTCGCCTACCTCGCGGGCCGGATGCCGTCGCGGGAGATCGCCGTCCCGTCGTCTCCGACCGCGGGAATGCTCGACTGAGTCGAGTCACGCCCGGGCGGGCGGCCGCGTACACGGTCATCGTCGAGACCGGTCGAGGCAGGCGCCTCGACCGGGCCTTTGCGGGTGTCGCGGACTCACTGGCCTCTCGGGAGCGCGCGTTCGCGCACGAGCTGGCGTGGGGTACCATTCGGCTCCGAGCCCGGCTCGACGGACTCATCGCGCCGTGCGTGTCGCGCCGACTCGTGGAGATCGATGAACCGGTCCTGGATCTCCTCCGCATGGGTGCCTACCAGATCCACTACATGGATTCCGTGCCTGCGTACGCTGCCGTGTCGGCTACCGTGGACCAGGTGACCGCCGTCGTTGGGCGCCGGCCGGCCGGCTTCGTGAATGCCGTTCTCAGGAAGGTCGCAGATCTCGCACCGACCGCCCCTGAGCAGCTCGACTCCCCGGAGGTCCTGTCCGGTTGGGGCTCGCACCCGGAGTGGCTGGTCCGGCGCTGGCTTGCCCGGTATTCGAGCGATCAGGTTCGACAACTGCTGGACCACGACAACCGCCGTCCGTCGACCTGCGTGGTGCCACTCGGCATGGACGCGGAACAAGCACGGGACGTGCTCGCAGGTAAGGGGGTCGAGACGGAGCTGGCGGCCAGCTGGAGCCCATGCCTGAGACTCTTGGCCGGGGCCTCTGTAGCCGAGGCTCTCGAGGTGCTTCCCTCATTGATCGTTCAGGACCCGGCGGCGAATCTCGTTGTCCAGTACGCGGATGTTTCGTCAGGCATGATCGTTGCAGATCTTTGTGCAGCCCCGGGTGGTAAAGCGCTGGCAATGTCAGAGCGCGCCGCCCGCATGATTGCTGCCGATCGATCGGAATCGCGAATGCGCATGGTGAAAGAAAACGCCCTTCGGACGGGATGGTCTCTCGACCTCGTCGTTGCCGATGCGGTGCGTTCGCCGCTGCAGCCGGTCGACGCGGTGCTCCTCGACGTGCCGTGCACGGGAACAGGTACCCTCGCTCGACATCCGGATGCCCGCTGGCGGCTCCAGCCCGACAACATCGATGAGATGGCCGCCGTGCAGGCCCGCATGCTGGATGCGGCCGCAGACCTCGTGCGGCCCGGGGGACTTCTCATTTACTCCACCTGCACGCTGGAGCCTGAGGAGAACGAAGACCGGGTCACCGAATTTCTCGCTTCGCACAACGAGTTCGTGTTGGAGCCCACGGGTGCCGTGGATTCCATGGTCGGTGACGAGGGCTTCGTCGACGCCTCCGGTTATCTGCGTGCGGAGCCGTGGCGGTCCGGGTATGACGGATCCTTCGCCGCGCGTTTGAGGAAGTTCGCATGAAGTTGGGCGACTCCCTCGAGAGAAACAGGAAGCGACGCAAGCGCGGCCCCGGGCCCCGCTCCGAGCCTTCTGACGATCGGAATTCCGCTGGTTCCTCTCGAGGCTCGAGTTCGAAGGCGACCGCTGGCTCGCGATCGCCGAGGCGGTCCCCGCGGTCTTCCGACCCGGCACGGAGATCACCATGGTTGAGCGGACCGGCTCTTCTCACGGGACTCGTGGTCGTTTTGGTTGGGGGCTGGGCCGGGGGCTACGCCTTGGCTACCCAGTTCTTTTTTCCCGCCCCGCCCCCTCCCGGAGACCTGTACGAGGTACCGGATGTGAGAGGGCTCGGACGTGCGAGCGCTGAGGAACGGCTCACCGGTGCCGGTCTCGAACTCGGGGGAACGGACTCGATCACGCATCCCTCGGTGGCCGCGGGTCTCGTCTTGGGCCAATCACCCCTGCCCGGTCAGGTCAGTCGACCCGATTCTCCCGTGTGGATCACCGTGAGCATGGGGCCGCAGCTTCGTTCCGTCCCGGATGTACTCCGGTTGGACGAGTCGCGTGCACGGATTGTGCTCGAGACCAGTGGGTTCGTTGTCGACGTCGACACCGTGGAATCGGAGGAGCCCGTCGGGCAGGTTGTCGACGTGGCGCCACCTCCCGACAGCGTCGTCGCCCTTCCGGCTGCCGTCAGGCTTGTCGTGAGCTCCGGTCCGCCGATGGTGCTGATGCCTCTGCTTCTCGGCCTTCAGCAAACGGCGGCCGAGATCGTGCTCGACTCTCTTGGACTCGAGGTGATCGATGTTGAGGAGGTGTTTCGCTTCGGTCGGGACCAGGGGATCGTGGTGGAACAGGAGCCTCCGGTCGACTCGGAACTTCAGCAAGGCAGTGGCGTGCGGCTGAAGGTGGGCCGGCGTGGAGGTGAGGGGGAACAATGACCGTGGCAGTCCGTAGTCGAGAACAGTCCCTTGAGCCCGCACAACATCCGAGATGAAGCGCTCATTTCTCCGTTCCCCCTACCTCTGGGCCATCGCCGCCGTGGCGTCCGTCGTGGGCGCCGCGTGGATCGGTCGCGCGAACTATCAACCCGTGATCACGGGCAGTACGGCGCCGCCGTTTACGGTGTTCGACATGGACGGAGAGGAGGTTCGTCTCTCCGATTTTCTCGGCGAGGAAGTCCTGCTGGTAAACGTCTGGGCCACCTGGTGCGGACCCTGCCTGACGGAGATGCCGTCGATGCAGCGTCTCTATGAGCAGCTTGAGGGGGAATCCTTTGAGATTCTCGCGGTCAGCATCGACGCACCCGCCGGGCAGTTCGATCTTTTCGGTCGGGCGGGTGGAGACCTGGAGGCGTTCGCCGAGCAGCTGGAGCTCACGTTCCCGATTCTTCATAATCCGTCCGGCGACATTCAGCAGATCTATCAGACAACCGGTGTGCCGGAGAGCTTCGTGATCGGCCGGGACGGCGTCATTTACAAGAAGGTCGCCGGCGACACCGAATGGGATGCGCCCGAGAACGTCGAGCTGATCCGCAGGCTCCTGTCCACCGACTGAGGCGGACTCTTGGCGACTCCGAACCAGGCGCTGGCGCACAATGGGCGCCTGAAGCTGGCGGCACTCGGCCTCTCGGTCTTTCTGTGGGTGCTGGTGCAGACCGAACCTTCGAATCAGGAGACCTTTGCGTCGGTGCCGGTTCTGGTTCAGGTCGCCGATACATCGTGGACTCCGTCCGGGGCCCCGAACCCATCCGTGGTCGAGGTCCGACTCGGTGGGCCGGCCCGTGAGATCATTCGTCTGGCTCGCGAGGGAGCGAGCTTGCGGGTCCCGATCGGAGCGGTGGGCTCGCAGGATACCCTGGTAGCTCTTCGGCGCGAATGGGTGGAACTCGGTCAGCGCTCCCGCGTGACCGTTGAATCATTGACGCCATCCTCCATCAGAATCTCGTTCGAGGAGGCGGAGACCCGACTGGTGCCGGTTGCCCCCCGCCTGATCGGTCGGGTGCCCGACCAGCTCGCGCTTGCGTCTCCCATCGAGGTGAGTCCTCAGATGGTGCGCATTCGGGGGCCGCGCAGCCGTGTGGAAGGGCTGGATTCCCTTCGTCTGGGAGCCTTCGATCTGTCGGATCTGTCTCGGTCCGGGACGTTCCTGGTTCGCCTCGATACGACCGGTCTGCTGGGGAGTTCGGTCGTGCCCGCCAGCGCAACGCTTGGGGTTCAGGTGGAGGACAGGATCGAGCGGGTGCTCGATGGGATTCCGGTAGAGTTGGACTCCGGATCCGACGAGCTCGGGGTTCTGGCTTATCCTCCAACGCTCCAGGTTCGTCTGACCGGCGCTCGGACTCTCGTGAGGTCCGTCGACCCGCAGCGCCTCCGCGCTTGGGTACCGTCCGGTGATCTGGACGGCATGGCGCCTGGTGAAGAGCGCATCGTCTTCATCCGGTTGGATGGCTTCCCCGGCCTGGTGACGGCCGTTTCGGACACTGATCGCGTCACCGTGCGACGGAGAACCGACGCACCGAGTCCGTCCGCCGGGACAGAACGATGATCCGCCCGGTCGTTCTGGGTGTGGAGACCTCGTGCGACGAGACATCCGTTGCGGTGATCGATGGTGCCAACAGAATTCTGGGACACGTCATTCTCTCGCAGGACGTGCACGAGGTCTTCGGTGGCGTCGTGCCGGAACTGGCTGCCCGAGCTCACTTGCAAAAGATCGACAGCGTCGTCGCGGAAGCGCTGACGAGGGCGGAGATCACGCTGGAGGATGTCGATGTCTTCGGTGTAACCGCCGGCCCGGGGCTCATCGGCGCCTTGCTCGTCGGTGTGTGCTGGACCAAAGCGACTGCGTGGGCGCTCGATCGCCCGTGGGTCGCCGTCCATCACATGGAGGGGCATCTCTTCGGCCCTGTCCTGGAAGAGCCCGAGGCCGAGCCACCCTTCATCGCCCTCCTCGTCTCAGGTGGACACACCCTGCTTCTCCATGCCACGGAGTGGGGAGAATACCGGCTGCTCGGACAGACGCGTGACGACGCCGCGGGAGAGGCTTTCGACAAGGTCGCGAAATTGCTCGGCCTTCCGTACCCGGGTGGCCCGGCCATCGAGAGGGTCGCCGCAACAGGTGACCCGAGTCGTCACCGCCTGCCGCGACCGATGCTTCGCGGGAGTCAGACCGTCGAGGACCCGGCCTTCTATGACTTCTCGTTCAGCGGCTTGAAGACGGCGGTCGTCGACGTAACTCGTGCCGTGGGTGAGAATGTGGACGAGCACGTACCGCATATCGCTGCAGCGTTTCAGGAGGCCGCCGTCGACGTACTGGTGTCCAAGACCCTCCGGGCGGTAACGGAGACCGGTTGCGGCCGGGTGGTCCTTGGAGGTGGCGTCAGCGCCAACACGAGACTCCGGCATGAGATGGCTAGGCGCCTCGAGGAACTCGATGCGGACACCGGCCCAAGACAGGTCCATCACGCCTCCCTGCGCCTGTCTCTCGACAACGGAGCGATGATCGCAAGGGCAGCCCGATTCCGTTTCGACCGTGGCGAGGTCGCGGGGCTCGATCAGCACGCATCTCCATCTTTGCCGTTCCCCGGGCTTCTCCAAGGTTCCCGGACGGCCGCGTCATCACGAACTTAGGATCTCATGTATCCCGTCTTCTTCGAAATGCCCGCGTGGGTGCCGTTCCTCGGATCGCAGCCCATCACGTCGTTCGGCGTGTTCATGCTGCTTGCGTTCCTGACTGCAGGCTACGTGCTGCGGGCCGAGCTCGGCCGCACCGGTCACGATCCTGACCGCGCATGGGATTTCGTGTTCATGGCGGTCATCGGAGGAATCCTCGGTGCGAAGGGGTATTACCTCCTTCTGAACTTCCCGCGCCTCGTTGCGGACCCTGCGGGCATGATTCTCTCTCGTGGCGGCCTGGTGTGGTACGGCGGTTTTCTGCTTGCGACCGCGTTCGTCATCTGGGAGATCCGGCGGCATGAGCTGGATGTACCGTCGATGGCCGACCTCATGGCCCCGGCGCTCGCGCTGGCCTACGCAGTGGGAAGAGTCGGTTGTTTCATGGTCGGTGATGATTGGGGGCGACCAACCGACTCGGTCTTCGGCATGAGGTTCCCACAGGGGACGCCTGCCACGACGGTGCAGAATATCGAGCAGATGTTCGGGATCACCGTCGATCCTTCGCTGATCGAGGAGTATGGTCAAGTTGTCCCTGTCCACCCCACTCAGTTGTACGAAGTGGGCATGAGCACCCTGATTTTCTTCGGCCTTTGGCGGATTCGGGACCACGGGAACAAGAAGGGTTGGCTGTTCATGCTCTGGCTGATGCTCGCGGGAATCGAGCGCTTTCTCGTTGAATTCCTCAGGGCCAAGGACGATCGCTTTCTCGGTGTGCTGACCGTGGCGCAGCTGATCAGCATCGGCATCGTGGCCGTGGGGGTCTGGGGGGTCGCGAGGACCCGGGAAGCAGCGGAGCCCGCGTGAGATGCCCGCGGGTCTGACCGTACTGCACACGTCCGACTTCCAGTGCGGTGAGCCTTATCTGCCCCATGCGGGCGAAGCACTGGTCCGGATTGCTCACGACATCGCTCCGGATGTCGTGGTCGTTTCAGGAGACCTGACCCAGCGCGCCAAGCGACGAGAGTTCGAGCAAGCCCGAGAGCTGGTGGATCGGCTGGGGCCGGTTCCCGTCGTGCTGACGCCCGGGAATCACGACGTACCCCTCTACCGCGTCTGGGAACGACTTCTCGATCCTTTCGGCAATTGGAGGCGCTTCACGGGTGAAGAGTCTCTGGACTCCGTTACGCGGGTCGATGGTGCGACGATCGTCGCCCTCCACTCAGCCGCCCCGCGACGTGCCATCGTGAATGGGCGCATCGACGATGGCCAGGTCACGTTCGCGCGCCGTGCGTTCGACGACTGCGCTCCGAATGACCTTCGTCTTCTGGTCACTCACCATCACTTCGTTCCGATACCTCAGGGCAGGGCAGGTCGACCCCTGCCCGGTGCGGCCCGCCTGGCAGAGGCGTTCGGTCAAATGGGTGTCGACGTGCTGATGGGAGGGCATGTCCATCAGATCCATCTGCGTACGGCGAGCGAGATCGTCGGGTGTCCTCGTCGAGACCCACCTCTCCCGATCGTAACGTGCGGGACGAGCACATCCCGGCGGGGGCGTGGGCCCGAGGGTGGATTGAACAGCCTCAATGTCCTGCGGTTTTCCTCCACGGATGTCGAGGTGACTCCGTATCTTCGAAGCGCGGGGACGCAAGAATTCGAAGCCCTGGCGGCCCGTTCGTGGGCTCTGCGGCGTGGATCACGGACGGCGAGCTGATGCCCAGGTACCGCCGGATCCGTCTGACTCGGGGGCAGAACCTTCGGGCCCTGGCGCAATCGATTCTGACGGGCGTCGGCGTTGCTGCGGTGACGTACGCGATCACCCGGCTCATGATGCAACGTGAGCCCCTCGTGACGAATGTCCCGGTCGCAGGCCACGCGACCGCCGACTCATCCGACTCGACGCTCGCGCCTCGTGGCGGAGCCGATGTCTCTGCTCGACTGGCCTCGGAGGCCGTCACGGGGCGGCCGTGAAGCAGGGGCATCGGCGCTGGGGATCCCTTGCCGCTGCGGGTGTGCTCCTCCTTGCCTCTGCGTCTTCTGCCGCCGGCCAGCTTCGTGGACCCGAGGTTGCCGAGGTCCGATTCGAGGGCAACCAGTCGTTCCCGGCGGACTCGCTGGCGCGGGCCATTGTGACCCACGCGACGGCATGTCGTTCGCTGTGGTTCTATGTGCCACTGCCACTGTGCCCCCTCGGTGTGGATTTCGCTCTGAGCCGTTCGACTCTGCGAGAACGTGACCTGCCGCGTGATCGCGCGCGTCTGGTGCTCTGGTATCGACAGCGGGGGTTCCGGGATGTGCAGGTGGACTCGGCGCTCGTCGAGCGGCGTGGCACGCAGGCGAGCGTGACGTTCCGGATCTTCGAGGGTCGCCCGATCGTCGCTGACAGCATCGAATTTCTGGGCGCTGAGGAGTTCGTGGGTGACGGGATCCTTGAAAACCTCCCGATACGTCGGGGTGATCGGCTTTCCACGCTGGCCATGGATGCGACCCGTGATTCGATCATCCGGCGCCTCGGCGACCTCGGATACGCGTACGCCGACGTGTTTCGCAGGGTGAACCGGCCCGGTGATCCACCCTCGTACGATGCGACGGCGACGTTCGAGGTCGTGCCCGGGCCAGCGACGACCTTCGGGGACATCTCCGTGGAGGGGGTTGAGAACCTGGGCGTCGGGACTGTGCTGCGTACCGTCGCACTTCGAAGCGGTGACCTGTACCGTCGCTCGGAGGTCGAGGAGGCGACGACTCGACTGTATGGTCTCGAAATCGTGCGCAATGCGAGTATCGCGCCTGACACCGTCGCATTCGTTCAGGATCCAACCGTGGACGTTGCGATCACGGTCCAGGAGGGCGACGCGTATCGGGTCAGGGCAGGTGGCGGTTGGAGTACGGCGGAGTGTCTGAACGTCGAGGCGCGATGGAGCAGTCGCAATTTCTTCGGAGGCGGACGAACCCTGTCGGTGCGCGGCCGTGTCGGGAACATGCTCGCCTCCGAGTTTCGTGACGTGCTATGTACGCAGAGTGGCGAGAAGGACTATGCGAAGCTCACAGGCCTGGGTGTCGTCGATTTCATCCAGCCGTGGATCTTTTCGACTCGTAACGCACTGTCCGCATCCATCTTCGTGCAGCGTCAGTCCCTGCCCGACATCTTCATTCGTCGGGCGCTCGGAGCGCAGATCGGATTGTCCCGCTCCCTAGCGCAACGAACGGTTCTCACCGGCTTCTACCGACCGGAACTCTCCGAACTCGATGCGAGGGATGTTCTGTTCTGCACCGGCTTTCTCGTGTGTGCGCCCGAGGACATTCGCGAGCTCGAGAACCCGAACTGGCTCTCGCCCGTGGGGCTGTCGTTCACCCGAGATCGATCCAATGACCTGCTGAATCCCAGGCGTGGTTATCGGGTTCTGCTCGACCTTGAGCATGCCGGGAATTGGACGGCGTCCGATTTCCGTTACGACCGGGTCGTCGTGGAGGCGAGCCGTTACGCATCGGCTGGGCGGGTCGTCCTTGCCACGCGCATGCGGGGAGGCTGGGTAGGATCGGGTGGCTTCGAGGGCCTGGTGGGCCAGGCCACGGATACCGTGGGAGTCGTTCACCCACAGAAGCGGTTCTACACAGGGGGTGCCAACTCGGTTCGAGGCTTCGCGCAGAGCCGACTGGGGCCTCGGGTGCTGCTGGCCGAGCCCCGGACGCTCCTCTCTTCGCAATCCGGCGGTGGCCTGTGCTCCCCGGAGGACCTTCGTGATCTGGTCTGCGCTGCGGATCAGGGTGTGGCGTTCGAGGCTCAGCCCATAGGAGGTACCCGGCTCGTAGAGGCAAACGCCGAGGTGCGGCTCGGTCTCGGCTGGATCGAGGCGGTACTCTTCGCGGACGTAGGCCAGGCGTGGGGACCGACCGACCCGGTCGCGCTCGACGATCTCGAGTTCACCCCGGGGGTTGGTGTTCGTTTTGCCAGCCCGGTGGGACCCATTCGTCTCGATCTTGCGTATCGCTTCAGGGGTAGTGAGGAGCTGCCGGTCGTCACCGAGCAGATTCGAGCGTGGACCCCCGAGGACGATGAGAATGACCAGATTTTCGTGGACAGCAGTCCGATACCGTGGGTGAGCACAGGTACGTTCGTGCAACTCTCGCCGCGGGTGCGGTTCGGTGAGAACGACCGCGGGTTCCAACTCCACGTATCGATAGGGCAGGCATTTTGATGCCGGGGGGATCCGGACCACCGGACGACGCATTGAATGTGGAGGGGCCTCCGACTGACGACGAAGCAGGCCGGTCGGATGGTACGGTGCCTGAGGAGCTGTCTGTGCCTGCGGTCAGGCCGCGCCGTTCTTGGAAAGTTCGACGCAGGCTGGTCCTGCTCCGAAGGACACTTCGTCAGGGTCTCCTTGCGAGTCTGGCCCTGGTGCTCGTTGCGATCGGGTTCGTCTCGCAGACAGGTCAGGGGCAGACGATCGCACTGCGCACCGCCCTGAATCGGGTTCAGTCGAACCTTTCGGGGCAGCTCACGGTGGAGGGCGTTCGAAGTGGAACATTGCTCACCGGGGCAACCCTGACCGGCGTGCGTCTTGTCGCTGCCGACGGACGCCCGTTCCTTTCCGCCGATTCCGTGGTGGTCCGGTACTCCATCTCGGAAGCTCTGTCCGGCGGACGCCCGGTACGCTCGACCGTGTTCTGGGGGTTGGACCTCGAGATCTCGCGCTACACTCAGGAGCAGGGGATCAACATCACCCGGCTCCTCGCGGATGGCGGTGCGGCCCCTGAACGGCCCGCTCCTGCGTCAGGCCAGCCGCTGCAGCTCGGACGCATCGGCGTTCGTGACAGTCGCGTTCGGATTCTTTCTCCCGCCCGCATACGTCGGGCGGGCACCCGCATCGTCCAAGGTCCCGGTGGGGAAGACCTGCGTGAGCTGGCCTTCGAGGGACTGGACGTGGATGTCGAAGATGCGGTGCTTTCGGTATCCGGCGAGCCACAATTCTCCGCTCGCCTCGCTTCGTTTTCTTCCCGGATCGGCATCCTTCGGGAGCCCCTCCTGATCGATGAAGCATTCGGCCGGGTGTCCTTCGGGGATCGGGGCATCGTGATCGACGAGGCACGAGTCCGACTCCCTGGAGGACTCGTTGAGGGCGAGCTCACGGTCGGACCGCGCAGTGCGGGTGAGCCCTGGACCTTCAGTGCCGATCTCGAGTCGAGTGGCTGGATGGACCTGGGTGATCTTGGCTGGATCGATCCTCGCATTCCCCAGGGACGGTTGCGCGGCGCGACCGACATCCTCGTGGAGAGAGGGGTTCACCTGGACCTGCGGGATCTCGAGGTCGAGCTCGAGGCGAGCGGTCTTCTGTTCGACGGCCAGATCAGTTTTGCCGAACAGGTGAGCATGAGCGCCATGAATGTGACGGCGAATCCCGTCCCCCTGGAGCGACTGGAGCCGTGGATCGAGCGTGAGATTCCGCTCGAAGGATGGCTGAGCGGTGAGGCCCGATTCGACGGCACGTTTGCCGACCTGACGTCCGCTGGGCGGGTGACACTGGTCCCCACCGGGCTGGGGGGTGCGCTTACGACTGCGGAATTCGAAGGGACACTACATTCGGGTGCCGACCCTGGAGCGACCGACTTCGTGGCTTCGCTGGGACCGATGAACTACGACGTGTTCTCGGCGCTGTTGCCGACCCTTCCGTGGGCCGGCGAGGGCTCTCTCGAGGTTCGGGTGGACGGGCGAGCGAGCGAGGGAATTGCGGTAACGGCCGACGTGGATCACACGTCGACGAGTGGACTGCGTACGGTCGCGCGAGTAGACGGCACCGTTCAGAGGGAGCTGCGGTCCGACCGATGGAGGACCGACACGGAGGTGGAGTTCAGGCCGCTGTCCGTCGGGCTGCTGCGGGGCCTGGCGCCCGAGCTGCAGCTGGCTGGAGAGGCGTGGGGCTCGGTAAGCGTAGACGGTGCCGCGGACGGTGCGTCAATCGTCGCGGACCTGGCCGTACGTGATGGCCGGGTGCGGGGGCAGGCTCAGGTGGATCTGACGGCTCCGGCTGTTTCCTACGATCTGGCGTTGGAGGCCGACGATCTTCCCCTCTTCGCGCTCAGCGAGCGTCTGCCTGATCGGACGACGTGGAGCGGTATGCTGCAGCTCGAGGGGGCTGGCACGGCGCGAGACTCGATGGCCCTCGACGTGGTGGGTTCAGCGCACCGATCCCGGTACGGTGACCTTCGCATCGATACCATCTCCACCGGCCTGAGTGTGCGGGGAGGGGTCCTCATCACCGACTCCCTGCGTGCCAGCGTGGGAGGAGTGGATCTGGTCGGGCGCGGCCGACTCGGGCTGGTCGATGGACGTTTTGGCAACATGTCCCTCGACTTCAGTGCCGAGCGCCTCGTCGGACTGCGGCCGGCACTCATGGGTATTCCCGACTCCGTGCTCGTTCAGGAGGAATTGACCCCCCTCGATCGCGAGTTTCTGCAGCTTGAGGGAATCGACCCGGACACTCTTCCGCGCTTGGCGGACGTTCAACTGGACGGGTCACTTGTCGGGGCCGCGACCATCAGCGGGCACGTCGGAGATCTCGATCTGGGTGTGGTCTTGCACCTGCAGGATGCGTTGTGGAAGCAGAACCGAGTGGATTCCGCTCGTGTTGCTCTGACGGCGACGGGCTTGCCGAGTTCGCAGGGACGAGTGCAGCTCGGGGCGTCGGCCAACGGGATTCAGATTGCGGGTCGACGCTTTCAGCAGGGCGGATTCGAGGCTGATATGCTTGCTCAGGATGGCGAAGGACGACTCCATATCATCCGCAAGCCGGGAGAGCAGTATGGAGCGATCGGTTCGTTCATCATCGATGGGGACGGGGGCTCGGTCGACGTGGCCCGGCTTGACGCTCAAGTCGATGAGCAGCACTGGTCGCTGACGAAGCCGGCGCATGTCGCGTGGAGCGAAGGCTCGCTCTCCGTAGACAGTCTCGAAGTCACACGCACCGACGACGACCCGATGCGGCTTGTCGCGGACGGTGTGCTGAGGCGGGGCGGGGGGAGTGACTTTCGCCTGGATGTTGCGGGGCTGCATGCGGAACAGATCGTGCACGTGGCGCAGTGGGATCGGGCCGAGGTCGGAGGTCACATCGACGTGGAGCTCTCGGTGCGGGGACCGGCGGAGGCTCCCGTCATCGAAAGTGAGTTCCGTGTCGACGGGCCTCGCTACGGTGCCATGCAGCTGACTCGGGTCGATGGCGAGATGTCCTACCGCAGGGGTGAGCTTCGCTTCGACCTCGATGGATTCGATGGAGATCGTACCGCGCTCCTCGCGAACGGAATGTTTCCGGTCGATCTGGGGCTGATCGATGTGGATCGAAGGGTGCTGGACGAGGAGATGAGGGTGGATCTGGTGGCAGATTCGCTCGATGCCGCGATCGCCCTGAGCTACGTCCCGGCTCTCGAGGGCGTCGTGGGCAGCGTGTCCGGGGAGGTCTCGATCGGGGGTACACCGGCTGACCCGACGCCGAGCGGCCGTGTGACTCTGGCGGAGGGCGCGTGGTCCATCGAGGCGATCGGGGTGAGGCATACGGGAGTGAATGGAACCCTGACGCTCAGGAACGATCGGCGTGTAGACGTTGCGCTGTCGGCTACCGGCAATGGGCGGTCGGACGTGACCGGCACGGTCCTCCTTGAACCGTTTTCGGATCCATTGCTGGATCTCCGCTTTGCGTTCGAACGTTTCCTCGCGGTGTCCCGGCCGGACATTGCGGGATCGGTCAGCGGCGGCTTTGACCTCAGCGGGCGGTATTCCCTTCCACTCGCCGAGGGTTCGCTCACCGTCGACGAGAGTGCCATTTACGTGGAAGAACTCCAGCGGGTTGCAGGAGTCGTCGACCTCAACGACCCGTTTCTCTTCGAGAGCGGAATTGCAGTCGACACGACTGCCCTGGTTTCGCAACCGCTCTTCGCCGGCCTCCGAAACCCGTTCTTCGACAACCTTCGGGTCGACGTCGACCTGTCCGTTCCCAGGGGCTCCTGGCTGCGCTCGATCGATTCGGACGTGGAGATGTCCGGTGATCTTCTGGTTCGCTACGACCGGACGAAGAGCGACTTCGTGCTGGTTGGGGAGCTTCAAGCTGTGCGGGGCTCACACAGAGTGCTCGGGCGCACGTTCGAGCTGGCTGGGGGAAGTGTGGTCTTTCTCGGGCGCCCCGGCCTGAACCCGGACCTGAGCATTCAGGCGTCGAGTCGAATCCGCCGCCCGAATGAGCCGCCACTGGAGGTGAACGCCCTGGTGGAAGGGACGTTGGTTCAACCGGTGGTGACGTTGACGACCGAGGAGGCCGGTCTGGCCGAGGAGGATCTGGTGTCCTACCTGGTCTTCGGCCAGCCGAGTGGAGCGCTGGGAGGTCAGCGCGGTGAAGTGGGTCAGCTCAGCACCAGCGGCGTTGTCTCCTCAGCCGTTCAGGGCACTGTCACGTTCGTGGGCGGTGTGTTGACGAACCAGTTCGGATCTGCGGTCACGCGCGATTTCCTCGACTACATCTCCGTGCAGCAGAGTGGAGGGGGCCAATCCCTTGGGCGGAACTACGTCGCCGACACTCAGCTCGAGCTTGGCCGGTACGTGGGTGACGATATCTTCGCGGTCGCGGTCCTGCGTCTGTGGGATGCAGGTCCCCAGGATCAGAACACGGTGGCGGGTTTGCGTGTAGAATGGGCCCTGACTGACGACTACAATGTCGAGGGTTTCCTGGAAGATCGTTTTCTTCGAACAGGCAGCTTCTCTCTCGGTGGGGTGTCCGGACTGCTCGAAAACGATCGGATCTGGGGCGTTTTTTTCTTCCGGGAATGGGGCTACAGCCCGCATCGGAATTCAACGGAGCAAAACTGATATGCAGATGGCGAAGGTGTTCGGCCTCATGACGGTCATGACGGTCCTTTTCGTGATCGCGGGCGACTACCTCGGTGGCTCGTCCATGGCGACCGTGTTCTTCGGTATCTCGATGCTGATGAACTTCTGGACCTTCTGGTTCAGCGATCGGGCCGTTCTGAAAATGTACCGGGCGCAGGTGATTGGTCCGGACGATGCACCTGAGCTGTATCGCATGGTGGATCGCCTCCGTCAGCGAGCTGACTTGCCGATGCCCAGAGTGGCGATTGCCCCGGAGCGTCAGCCCAACGCGTTCGCGACAGGCCGGAATCCCGAGAATGCGGTCGTGTGCGTGACGCTGGGTCTCATGGAGGCCCTGAACGAGCGAGAGCTTGAAGGCGTCATCGCCCATGAACTGGCGCACATCAAGCACCGGCACATGCTGGTCGGGACCATCGCGGCAGGTATGGCGGGGGCGGTCGCGCTCGTCGGCAGCATTCTGCGTTGGGGTGTCATTCTCGGCTCGGGGCGTGATGGTGACGAGAATCCCCTCGCCATGCTGGCCATGGCGATCGTCGCTCCGCTCGTCGCGGTGATCGTTCAGATGGCGGTCAGTCGCCAGAATGAATTTCAGGCCGACGCGACAGCGGTGCGGATCGTGGGTGACAAAGCCGGTCTCCAGAGCGCCCTGCGCCGTATCGAGGCGGTGGCGCAGCAGGTCCCGATGCGCGTCAATCCCGCCGGAGCGCACATGGCGATCATCAATCCGTTCAGCAGCGGCCGTGGTGCTGCGCTCGCGGGGCTGTTCAGGACGCATCCGCCGACCGACGTTCGCATCAAGCCGTTCGCACAGGTCTCCCTCTACGGGTCGAAGAACCGGGGGAGTGTGCCTGGCTCCCTCCTCCGGTTCTGCGGGTCCCCGGACTGCGCCCACGAGAGGCGCGCCAGGCTCCCCGCGGACCTGTGCTTGCCTCAGTCGTCTTCCCTGCCGAGCCACTTCAGAGTGAATAGCGTCAGGAACGCGAAGACAATGAATGTGATGGCGAGCGACGTCTCATCCACGGCGGATCCCCTGTTGGCGTGGCTTCGATTGATGCGACCCTTCGAGGCGGTTTTCCGTTCCCTTCCTGATCGTCGCACCGACGGGGGCATTTTGTTGGCTGTCGACCATCCGACTAAACTTGACGGTCTATCTTCCTTCCCGAGTCATTGGGACCGTGCCTGAATCACGAGCCTTCACTCCTGGAGAGCACCGGGGCGTCTCGGCTGCGGCCGAAACTTCGAAAGCCGGAGTTGCTCAAGGGTCGCTGATCGTTCGCGGCGCCAGAGAACACAACCTTCGGGATGTGAACGTCGAGCTTCCGCGTGAGAAGCTCGTCGTGATCACGGGGCTCTCGGGCTCGGGCAAGTCCTCGCTCGCCTTCGATACGATCTACGCCGAGGGCCAGCGCCGATATGTCGAGTCACTTTCGGCGTACGCAAGGCAGTTCCTGGGGCTGATGGAGAAGCCCGATGTCGACTCCATCGAAGGGCTTTCCCCCGCGATCTCGATCGAGCAGAAGACCGTCAGCAAGAACCCCCGGTCAACTGTCGGAACCGTCACTGAAATCTACGATTATCTCCGTCTTCTCTGGGCACGGGCCGGGACTCCTCACTGTCCCACCTGTGGCGACCCCATCATTCGTCAGTCCGCGACACAGATCGTTCAGAGGCTCCTTGCGATCGGCGAAGGGATTCGGGTCGAGATCCTGGCACCGCTGGTTCGGGGGCGGAAGGGGGAGTTCAGGGAGCTCTTCGAGAAGGCGCGCAAGGACGGCTTCGTCCGGGTCCGCGTCGATGGAGAGACCTTCGATCTGACGGAGCCCCCTGCGCTGAATCGCTACGAGAACCATGACATCGCGGTGGTCGTCGATCGGCTGGTGATCAAGGCATCCGATCGGGACCGCATTGCAGACTCGGTCGAGACAGCTCTGCGAGCGGGCGACGGAGTGATCGAAGTCCTCCAGCATGGCAAGGGGAAAACCAGGGAAGATCCCGATCAGCACGTGTTCAGCGAGCACTACGCGTGCGACAACTGCGGGACCAGTCTCGCTGAGCTCGAGCCTCGACAGTTTTCCTTCAATTCCCCCTACGGGGCGTGTGAGGAGTGTGGCGGGCTCGGCACTCGCAAGGAGGTCAATCCCCACCTCCTGACTGCGGACCCCAGCGTGACGATCCTCGAGGGAGTGATTCTTCCGTGGGGTGATCCTTCGGGTCACCTCCGGCGGTCCGTGATCGCGGGCCTCGCCGAGGCCTACGAATTCGATCCGAACACCCCGTGGGGCGAGCTCGACGAAGAAGTGCGGCACGCGATCATTCATGGCTCCGGCGGCATGAAGATACGCTTCCCGTATTCGTCCGGTTCGGGTGGCGTCTCCGGGCACTACGAGGACCACTGGGAGGGCGTGCTGGCGAGTGTGGAGCGGCGGTATCGAGAGACCCAGTCGGATACCGTCCGCGATCAGCTGGACGAGTACATGTCGACGCTCCCATGTACTGCATGCCACGGTAGTCGCTTGAGAGATGCGTCGCGCGCGGTCACGATCGCCGGTCGGTCACTCGGCGAGATCGTCGATCTCTCCATCGCGGACGCCACCGAATTTTTCGCCGCGATTCCGGTCGAAGGTGAGCGAGGGAAGACCGAGGTCGAGGGTGAAACCCGGGAACTCGAGAATGATGACGACCTCCGGCCCGAGGGAGCGAAGAGTATGCCGCCCGGCATGCTTCCGCTCTCGGGAGACATCGCGGGCCCCATCCTCAAGGAGGTGGGGGAGCGGTTGCGATTCCTGCGGGACGTCGGGCTCGACTACTTGACGCTCGGGCGCTCGGCCGGGACGCTCTCGGGTGGGGAAGCTCAGAGGATCCGCCTCGCGACGCAGATTGGAAGTCGGTTGGTGGGGGTCCTGTACATTCTGGACGAGCCCTCGATCGGACTTCATCAGCGTGACAACGCGCGCCTCCTGTCGACACTCGAACGGTTACGCGATCTCGGCAACACCGTGGTTGTCGTCGAACACGACGAGGATACGATCCGCCTCGCGGACTACATCGTAGATCTCGGCCCGGGGGCGGGGCGCCACGGGGGTGAGATTGTGGCAGCGGGTAGCCTGCGCGAAGTACTCGATGTCGACGCCTCACTGACGGCTGCATATCTCCGGGGAGAGCGTGAGATCCCCCTGCCCGAACGTCGACGGCCTGCTGATCCCGAGAAAGCGGTGACTGTTCGCAGGGCGAGCGGTCACAACCTCCGGGACGTAGATGTCCGTTTTCCCCTCGGAACATTTCTCTGCGTGACCGGGGTGAGCGGATCGGGCAAGTCGACGCTGGTGAACGGCACGCTGTATCACGCACTGGCCCGGCACTTCTACCGAAGCAAGGTCGTAGCCGAGCCCCATGCTGCGATCGACGGTCTGGAACACATCGACAAGGTCATCGACGTGGACCAGTCGCCGATCGGCCGGACCCCGCGCTCCAATCCTGCGACGTATACCGGGTTGTTCACACCCATTCGCGACCTGTTTGCGAACCTGCCGGAATCTCAGATGCGTGGTTACGGTCCGGGCCGCTTCTCCTTCAACGTGAAGGGCGGGCGATGCGAAGCGTGTCAGGGCGACGGGCTGGTCAAGATCGAGATGCATTTCCTGCCCGACGTGTACGTCCCCTGTGACGTGTGCCGCGGGAGACGATACAACCGCGAGACGCTCGACGTCTTCTACAAAGGCAGGAACATCGCGGACGTTCTCGACATGACCGTCGAGGATGCTCTGGAATTCTTCGATGCAGTGCCGCGCATCAAGCAAAAGCTGCAAACTCTGAATGACGTCGGCCTCGGGTATATCCACCTCGGACAGTCAGCAACGACGCTGTCCGGAGGTGAGGCCCAGCGCGTGAAGCTCGCGACGGAGCTTTCCAAGCGGTCTACGGGGAACACGCTGTACATCCTCGATGAGCCGACGACGGGGTTGCACTTCGAGGATGTGCGAGTGCTTCTGAATGTGCTCCATCAACTGGTGGACCGAGGCAACACCGTCATCGTCATCGAACACAACCTTCAGGTCGTGAAGACCGCCGACTGGGTGATCGATCTGGGGCCGGAAGGTGGAGACGGCGGTGGACGCATCGTGGTCGAGGGAGCGCCGGAAACGATCGCCGCTCACTCCGGGTCCTACACCGGCCAGCACCTGGCCCCGCTTCTGGCTTCATCGTGAACGGCTTCCTAACCTTTACCCCGGCCAAGAAACTGGAGCTCTCGCTGGCGCGTAGGGGTTCGAGCACGTTGAACGTTCGCCGCGACGCAGCCGCACAGATATGGAGACCGCCATGGTAAGCCGAGAGGATCTCGAGAGTTTCCTGATTCGGATGGACCTGCAGTACGAAGAGGTCGATGAAGGCATGTTCCTCACACGAGGCGAGGATGGCGGTGCGCCGGTGGTCGTCCATCACGCCGACGCGCTCCTGCTCATTCGGATGAAAGTCATGGATATGCCGACGGAGGAATCCCTCGACCTGTATCGCACGCTCCTGGAGTTGAATGCGACCGAGTTGGTGCACGGGGCGTACGGCATCGAGGACGGCGAGCTGATCCTGAGCGACACCCTCGAACTCGAGACGCTGGATTTTCACGAGATTCAGGCGTCCATGGAGTCGATCAGCCTGGCTGCCGCATCGCACTTCGAACAGATCCGCACGCTTGCTGGCTACGGGGTGGAGGGCTAGACAATGGGCATCTTCAACAAGCTGTCGACGGTCATCAAATCGAACATCAACGACCTGATCTCACGGGCTGAAAATCCCGAAAAAATGCTGAACCAGATCATTCTGGACATGCGGGATCAGCTGGCGAAGGCGAAGCGGGAGGTTGCAGGTGCCATCGCCGACGAGCGGAAGCTCAAGGCCCAATTGGAACAGGAGGTCAAGCAACAGAGGGACTGGCAGCACCGCGCGATGCTTGCGGTGAAGGAGGGACGAGACGACCTCGCCAAACAGGCGCTGCTCCGGCAGAAGGAGCATGCAGAGCGAGCTGCTGTCCTGCAGCAGACGTGGGAAACTCAGGCGGCGGAGACCGAAAAGCTCAAGGGCTCTCTCCGTCAGCTGAACGACAAGATCGAGGAGGCGAAGCGGAAGCGAAACCTGCTGATCGCGAAGCAGAAGCGTGCGCAGGCGCAGCGCCGGATCCACGAGACGATGTCGGGGCTTTCGGACACGTCTGCGTTCGAGGCGTTCAATCGCATGGCGGACAAGATCGAGGAGGAAGAGCGCCGCAGCGTGGCTCAGGCCGAAGTCAATGCCGAGCTGGGCGGAGACACACTGGAGTCGGAATTTCTTCGTCTCGAGGCGGGGCCGGGTTCGCCGGGTGTCGAGGACCAGCTCCTGGCGCTCAAAGCAGAGATGGGTCTGATCTCTGCGCCGGCCGCGGACGCGCCCAGGCAACTCGAGGCTGGCGACGACGAGGGCGAGACCGAGGTTGGTGAGGGTGTAACCGAGGTCGAGGCGCTCGAAGTGGATGCGCAGCCGGTTTCAGACACCGAAGCAGATGCGATTCCGGAGGCGGAGTTGCTGTCCGAGTTCGACAAGCTGGAGCGGTCGTCGGAGAGCTAGGCTCACTGGAAACTGGGTGTGAGTGAGGGGAGGTCCAACCGGACCTCCCCTTTCGTTTGCGGGACCCGTGCGCATCTTTCCGGCGGAGGTGCCGCGAGGGGCTGCACCGGGAGTGAGGAGTCCACTCAATCCCTTGACCTGAACCGAGCTTTCAATGGACACCGTTTACTTGAACGGCGAGTACATGCCGAAGTCCGAAGCGAAGATCTCGCCGGACGACCGGGGGTTCCTACTGGGAGATGGCCTGTATGAGGTCACGCCGTTTTACGACGGTGTCCCGTTCGGACTGGAGGAACACCTCCAGAGGCTCATGCGGGGACTCTGCTGGCTGAGAATCGACTATGACACGTCAGGTCTTGAGTCGATGCATCGCCAGCTGATTGAGCGCAATGGGCTGGAGAAGGCCGAGCGTTCCATGGTCTACATGCAGCTGACACGGGGGGCAGCGCCCCGCACGCATTACTTCCCGGAGGGGGATGTCACTCCGACGATTTACGCCTACACCAAGGAGTGGAGCCGGCCATCGGACGAGTCGTGGAGCCGAGGCTTTACGGCTCGGACTGTCCCGGATCGACGTTGGAGTCGTGTAGACATCAAGACGATCTGCCTGCTTCCGAACGCCCTCGCTTTTCAGGCCGCAAAGGATGCGGGCGCGGACGATGCGATCCTCGTACGCGATGGCGTTGCGATCGAGGGAGCTCATCAGAACTTCTGGGCGGTATTTCGGGGGACGGTCGTGACGCATCCGACCACCGGACACATTCTGCCAGGAATCACTCGAGCCGTGGTCCTGGAAGAGGCTCGGGCGGCCGGGATGGTGGTGGAAGAACGACCGATTCAGATCGAAGAGCTGGCTCTGGCAGACGAACTCTTCTTCACGGGAACGACGGGTGAAGTCCGGCCAATCCGTGAAGTAGACGGTCGCCCGGTCGGCCATGGGAGGGCTGGAGACGTCACCCGCCACCTCTCCGACCTGTTTCTGGAGCGTGTCGCTCAGGCCAAGGCGTCAGAGGGGGTGGAAGCACGCTGAGCATCTCCGGATGTCCGGCATCCGCTCGGACGGGATGCCTGCTTGCGTGTTTGGTCGTGGCGTCGGCTTGCTCCGTCTTTGGCGGGCCCGCCCTGTCACTGCAGGCTCAGGAGCTCCCGCGCATCCTCGTTATCGCGACCGGCGGGACCATCGCCGGTCAGTCGACGGGCGGACAGCTCACCGGAGCGCAGATCGTTACGGCGGTACCCGAACTCGGGTCTGTCGCGCGCATCGAAGTGGAGGAGTTCAGTCGCGTAGGCTCGTCGGCCATCGGGCCGGACCATTGGGTCCGCCTGACGCGTCGAATCAACGAAGTGTTCGCCACTGACGCAGGCCTGGCGGGCATCATCGTCACGCACGGCACCGACACGATGGAGGAGACGGCTTACTTCCTCCATTTGACGGTCAGCGACGACCGACCTGTGGTCATGGTGGGTTCGATGCGAAACTCGAGTGCCGTATCCGCGGACGGGCCTGCGAATCTGCTGTCGGCCGCTCGTGTGATACGACACCCCGAGGCAGGTGGTCATGGGGTCCTCGTCGTCCTGAATGACGAGATCCACTCCGCTCGCGACGTACGCAAGATGGACAACAACCGGGTGGACACATTCGTCTCGCGTGAGTTTGGAGCACTGGGTGTCGTGGATACGGATGAGGTCGTGTTTCGGCGCACGGGGATGACGCGCCATACCACATCTTCGGAGCTGCCGCTCCTGCCCCAGACGGATGAGTTGCCGCGGGTGCCTCTGGTGGCCGATTTCGCAGGGAATGACGCAACGCTACTCAGGGCCGCCTACGAGGAGGGGGCATCCGCCATCGTGCTCCAGGCGTTCGGGGGTGGACGGGCCAGTCCGGCCGCGCGGCGGGTCTACGCGGAGATCGCGGCCGCGGGCGTTCCGGTGGTGATCGCGTCGCGCGTGCCCGAGGGCCGGGTCATGGGAACCGCTCGTGGGAACGAGGAAGGCCTGGCGTATGCCGGAGACCTTCCCCCTCACAAGGCGCGTGTGCTGGTCATGCTGGCTCTTCAGACTCCGAGGACGGCGGCCGACCTCCAGCGCCTTCTAAGC
>JAYOKZ010000007.1:0-16943 GCA_038120095.1 Gemmatimonadales bacterium | reverse complement strand
ATGGTCCCCCGCCTCGTTGGCGTGCGCGGGTTCCTCGTGCTGATTGGTGTGACATTCGTACTGGCGTGCGCTTCGAGGCTTGGCCCGGGGGTTCAGGGGACGACCGACCTGAGTGGAGGCGGCGCTGCAGTCGAGATGACCTATCTGGGCGCGGGGGGCTGGGTCATGGACCTCGACGGTGAGCAGGTTCTGGCCGCTCCCTTCTTCAGTAATCCGTCGCTCCTCCAAACTGGTCTCCAGGCGATCGAGGCGGATACTGCCGCAGTCGATCGGTTCATGGCCCCGTATGACGTCTCGGCAGCCCGGGTCATTCTGATCGGACACGGACACTATGATCATGCCATGGACGTGCCCCGTGTGGCGGGGAGCCATGCCGCAGAGGCCCGAATCCTCGCGAACCGCACGACGGCGAACCTCTTCGGCACCTGGTCCGGCCTCGCCGACCGCCTTGATGTTACGAACGGTTTCGAAGGGGATGAGGAGCGTGCGGGTGAATGGTTCCTCTACGGACCCCGGGTTCGGGTGATGCCCCTGAAGTCTCGGCATGGGCCCCATTTCGAGGGGCTGACCCTCTTTCAGGGGACCGCTGATGCGATGCGACAGACGCCGCCAGGGCATGCCGGAGAATGGTTAGATGGGGAGACGGTCGCATTCCTTATCGACTTTCTCGACGACGAGAGCCGCGTTCGCTATCGCATCTACTATCAGGATGCCGTGGCTGCCGCGCCGTGGGGTCTGGCTCCGAGGTCGCTGGTCGACGCCGACCCCGTTGATCTTGCGATTCTGGTGCCCGCCACGTTCGATCAGGTGGAGTGGCACCCGGAGGCCCTCATCGACAACCTGCGGCCCGCACGCGTGTTACTCGGTCACTGGGAGGACTTCTTCGTTCCCTTCGATGCCCCGAAGCACTCCGTACTCCTCTCGGACATGCGTCACTTCGAGCGCCGCCTCGGGCAGGTCTTCGAGGGCCCATGGTGGCGTCCGGACATTGGCTCGGTCTTCCGCTTCCCCGTGAACCGTCCGGGGGGGTGACCGACCTCAGGGCGACGCGTTCGTAATCTCTTACGAAGATCCCGGGCGAGGTTCTGCCTCCTTCCGACCCAGTCGATGCCGCTGGGCCTGCCCGGCCGACACGGCGCCCACGATGACGCTGAGGACCGCGGTTGCGGGGATACCGAAGAATCCGCAAACGCCCATCGCGAGGATGGTTGCAGCTCCGAAGTCGGTCCAGAATCGCTCGCTCAGGTAGACGGCCGGTACGTGAGGTTCGCGCATCAGGGGACCTCGGGGAGTGAGTCAGGGGCGGGAAGCTCACATCGGTGCCAGTGATCGTCCGCAGTGACCACGTAGTACGCCTGCTCCGAGGGCAGCCAGGCCAGATGCATCGCATTGAAGGGAACCGTCATGGCAGACATCACGTCGAGCTCATGGTCGAGGCGTACAATGACCTTCTCGAGGTGCTCTCCTCTGTCGTGACCCGTCCTCGTGAGTACGGAAATTTCCCCCGCATGCGGGCCGCCCGTCGCGGACATCGCAGGGGTGATGATCTGCTCCATCTCATCGACTCGGTACGGTGGCCGGGGTATCCACCATGCTTGGTGCGCCGTAGCCGTGGCAATCGGCATCGGGACCTGCGCTGGCTCGGATCGGCCCCCCAGTTCGATTACGCTGGCCACCGGTGCAATGAACTGTCGAGGGGCGATCATCCTGCTCGTGCCCAGGGCAAGCGTGGGAGAGACCAGATTCGCGAGCGTGCGCATCTGAGGATCGAGGATCGGCTCGGGCGCGATCGCGAGATCATCCACAGCACCGTTCCGCACGAGGTAGGGTCCACTGCTCGGCACGCCCGCCAGGTGGAGTGGAAATACGACGATCCCGACGGGCGTGGGCAGGATTCTGTCCGGGACAGCGGGTAAGGGCAGGACCCAAGCCGGGTCGCCGTCGGATGTGAAGGCGCGCAAATGTCGGCGAGGCCCGTCGGCCACGACGAACAGGGAGTCGCCAAGCGAGATCGCATCCTGCAGTGCGACGACTCCGGTGGGCCCCTCGGACTCGAGCTGAAGGGCTCGGAGCGGAGAGAGCGCCCCGTCCACGACGAGGACTTCTCGTGCGTCCGCGTACAGGAGCAGCAGCGAGGAGTCCGATGCAGCGGTGACCCGCTCGATACCGGATGCCGGTTCGAAGTCCACGAGTCGGGGTTCGCACACCAGCAGGTCCGAATCTCGCGCGGGGTCGAAAGTCTTGACCTCGCTACGCTGTGCGACCGGTTCACAGGCCAGGGTGAGTGCGGCATACAGGGCGATGGGATGTCGCATGTCAGTTCAGTTGCGGGGTGGTCACGAGGGGTCCATCAGCTCCATTCAGATTCCGAGCAACTTCCTGCGTATGCAGCCGGTCCATTCAGCGCCGCATTCGAGGTATGCGACGTCGTCCACGATGTCGAAGTGCTGCTGACCCCATGCATCGTACTTGGCGGCGGCGGAGTTCAGGCACAGGAGATATCCGTCCGTGCACTCGGTACCGGCACGCGCACCTTCAGGTAGCACGGCCAACAGAGTGACTGCAGTGAGCACCGACAGGATGAGAGTGGATTTGGGTTTCATGTTGCCTCCTTCGACATACGACATCCCAACGTCCCGTGAGAGGAGGAAAAGAGATCCTCGGCGTGCCGCGTTGATCGATCGGCCACGAGATCATGGGCTTCGGCCTCTTTCCCCCAGCCGCCACGAAGCTCGGTTGGGTCGCTTCGGGGGCCCATGACCTCCTGAGACAGGTGGCTGAGGAACGGGGACGGTCAGCTCGCCACGTCGGGGCGGGGACACGTGCGTGTGGCGCGTCCCTATCGCTCTCGGCGTGCCTCCGGAAGGCTTCCTTCAACCAGGAAGACCACGTTTCGCCCGTCCGGGTCTTCGGCGACAATGAAGTGTGCCGGTGCGCCGACGTTCAGGCCCCCGTCGATGTCCAGCGCGTCCCCCGACGGAATGAGGAAGAGCCCCTCGACATCGAGCGTGTCCTGCGCTTCCGATACGCCCATATCTCCGATGTCCGCAATCACGCCTCCCCGGCGCATCAGCGGGAAGTCGTAGTTGACGAGCAGGTCAGCCGCGAGGGGGGGCAGGCCCGGAACGGCGATCGTGCCGCCCGAGATCAGCAGATCGGTTACGCGCCGACCGTTGTACTCCAGAGACTCGTAGACGCTTGGATCGTACCGGGCGTAGCGGCCGGTCGCGATCCCGTCGAGGGCGCTCAGGATTCCGACGAAGTTCGTCTTCCTCAGGTATTGCTTCTGCGGGTCGTTTTCCCACGCCCCGGACTCGATGAGAACCGTGCTCGCACCCCACGCGCCCATCAGGTCGCCAAAGGCACGTGGGTTGAAGGTGTCGTCGTACTTCGCAACGTGATCACCCACGAGCGGTGTGACCGCATCAATCAGGAGAGTTGCAACCTGCATCGCACGTCGCCGTTTTTCGTCGACGTCGCGGGCTGCATTGAACGCGGGTGCCAGCAAGGCGATCGCGACACCCCGGTCGCTGCGCCCGACCCGGACGGCCGCGCTCTGATCGTGAAGATTGAATCCGAAGGCCGGATCCACTTCGTCACGAACGGCCTTCAGCACCTGACCTTCCGGTGTCTGGAGGCGTCGAGCATCTCGGTTCACGTCGATGCCCTGCGCGTTCCGCCGCTGAAAGCGTTCGGCACCGTCGGGGTTCAGCATCGGAATCATGTGAACCGTTGCGCCGTCGGCGATCCGCCGGGCCAGAGGGTGATCGGGCTGCTCGTGGAAGAACCGGATGATGTCTGCCAGGGCCATCGACGCGGTGCTCTCGTTGCCGTGCATCTGGGACCAGAGCAGAACGGTCGCGGGCCCCTCTCCGAACGACAGGTGCCGGATGTCTCGACCCTCGGCGCTTTCGCCTGCGACTCTCGAGGTCACGGCGCCACCCAGATAAGGTTCGACCGAGGTCCAGAACGTCCGGTGGGTGAAGCGTCGATCCTCCAGCCCTGGAACGCGCACGGCCGCATGGACGGCGGCCAGCTCCTCGGGAGACGTCGGGGCCGGAGGTGTCGGGCCGTACGCGTTGACACCCCCGCAGGCGACGACCGCCAGCACGCCGAGGAGGAGGCCGCGGCGAGCGTCCGGCGAGTACCGACTTCGTCTCATCGTGCCGAGATCAGCCGAGCGTCAATAGAGGAGATAGGGCGCCCGTACAGATTCGAAGGCGGTCAACTCCGCATTCCAGCCTTCGACGAGGGCGTCGAAAGAAGCTCCAGAGTCGAGCCCCAGGCGAAGGGCATCGGTCCCGGATAGTCGATCGAAGTGTGCCTCGTACCAGACCCATGCTTCGCCGGACATTCGGCGTGTTTCGATGAGCATCGCGATGCCGGCTCTTGACGCATCGTAATCGGTACGTTCGGCGACCAGCTCCACTCCCGTGACCTCCACACCCTCGAATTTCCCGTCGCCGGCATTGGTCGGGGTGAAACTGGCGGGCTCGAAGCGCACACCGGGAATCCCGTACCCGTTCAGCGCATCCGCGAGCTCCATGGCATCAAGCCAGGGCGCTCCGATCCAACGGAAAGCACGGTCTGTGCCGCGCCCCACGGAGATGGGTGTGCCCTCGAACAGGCAGGTGCCCGGATACGCGAGGGCGCTCGCAACATCCGGCATGTTCGGTGACGGCGGAACCCAGGGGAGGCCGGTATCGTCGAACACCATGTCGCGTCGCCACCCGGAGGCAGGAATGACCGTCAAATCCACGCGTACGCCGAACTCGCCCACATACATACGGGCGAGCTCCCCGGGGGTCATGCCGTGACGCATCGGTACTTCGTACAGGCCAACAAAGGTGCTGTAGGCGGAATCGAGGACATTGCCCTGAACGACATCACCACGAATGGGGTTGGGTCGATCAAGGACGAGGAACGGGATCCCGGTTTCCCCCGCGGCCTCCATGGCGAGCGCCATGGTCGATACGTAGGTGTAGTAGCGGGCCCCGACGTCCTGCATGTCGAAGATCAGCACGTCGACATCCTGAAGCATGTCCGGCGTGGGCTTCCGTGTCTCTCCGTAGAGCGAGTAGATGGGGAGACCGGTTCGCTCGTCCAAACCACTGTCGATCGCTGCACCGGCCCGCTCCTCACCGCGGATACCGTGCTCCGGCGAAAACAGTGCGATCAGATCGATCTCCGGATGTTCTGCGAGTATGTCGATGTCCGAGCGACGATTCCGGTCGATACCGGTGTGGTTCGTCACGAGTCCGACCCTCCTGCCCGCTACGAGGTGCAGACTGTCCTGGATCAGAACCTCGATACCGGGTCGCACGATCGAGTCGGCACCGGCGGTGGCGGTCGTGTCCGCCGACTCACGTTCGGCGAGGCACCCGAGGACTGAAAGGGCACCCAGAATGGCGAATGTACGCAATTGTCGTCGCATGCTCTTACGGATACTTTCGGCGGTCAGTGTCGCGGGATGCCCCGGGCGTCGATCGGCAGATCGACTCTTCCGGCAAGCTTCGGGCACGCATTCGGGTTCGTCAACGCGCGGTGACGCGATCAGAGCCGTCCCCCAGGAATGTCGAGGGTATTCAATTGAATCCGCATCGTGCGCGCGCCGACGCCGGCGGATCGGTCTCCCCGCTGCCTGCACTGAGCCTTCTGCTCGTGCTCGGCGGTTGCTCGGGGGTCGTCGGCTCGGCAACGCCCGCGCTCGACCTGCCGGACGCCACGTACGACGCCTCGTCCGCACCGGCCGGTCAGGCTCCGCAGCTCGAGGTGGTGTTCGACAGCCTCGCGCAGGCCGAGGTGAGCGCCCCGGTCGTCCAGGACGCGCGCTCGTGGGCCGAGCGAACCCTGGCCGAATTGACCCTCGAGGAAAAAGCCGGGCAGATCCTGATGCCCTGGGTGCTGGGCGACTTCGCCCCCGAGGGGTCGGAGAGTCATGATCGCGTATTCTCGTTTATCGAGGAGTACAAGATCGGCGGTGTGATCATGTCCGTCGGTACGCCCTTCGAGGTCGCAGCGAAACTCAACGACCTGCAGGCCCACGCAGAGCTTCCACTGCTCGTCGCCGCGGATCTGGAGACGGGTGCCGGCTTCCGGATGCGTGGCGCGATTCACATGCCGGGCGCGATCGATCTGGGAGGGGCGACGAACTTTCCGAGCCTGATGGCCGTCGGGGCGACAGGGCGTGAGGACCTCGCCTACGAAATGGGCCGAATCACGGCGCTGGAGGCGCGAGCGGTTGGCGTACACGTGCCGTTTGCTCCGGTTCTGGATGTGAACAACAATCCGGACAATCCCATCATCAACGTTCGGTCCTTCGGTGAGGACCCCGACAGGGTTGCTGAACTCGGTATCGCATTCATTCGGGGGGTCCAGGAGAACGGTGCGATCGCGACCGGAAAGCACTTCCCCGGGCATGGGGACACGAACGTGGACTCGCATGTGGGGCTCCCGGTCATCACCCACGATCGGGCGCGCATGGATTCGGTCGAGCTGCGCCCGTTTCAGCGCGCGATCGACTCGGGTATGGGTGCGATCATGACGGCTCACATATCCGTTCCGTCCTTGAATGGGGGCGTTCGGGAGCCTTCGACCCTCTCCCCGGAGGTCCTGACCAATCTGCTCCGGGAGGACATGGGATTCGACGGCATCATCTTCACGGATGCCATGGACATGAGCGCCATCGCACGGCAGCATCGCTCGGGAGAGGCTGCGGTCCGGGCGCTCGAGGCCGGAGCCGATGTGATCCTGATGCCGGCGTCCGTGAGCGGTGCGATCGAGGGGATCGTGACCGCTGTCAGAGAAGGACGGCTCAGTGAGGAGCGACTGGACCGATCGGTCATGCACGTACTTCAGACCAAGGAGAGTCTGGGCCTCCACGAGAACCGATACGTCGCGATGGAGCAGATTCCGCAGACAGTCGGGATTCCCGATCACACCGGTATCGCCGGGGACATTGCCGAAAAGGCCATCACGCTCCTCCGCAACGAGAAGGATCTTCTCCCGCTTGCGGGCACCAGGTCGGCCAGGGTCATGTCGGTTTCCTATCGCCGAAGTTCCGACGTACTGGCCGGCCGGTATTTCAACCGAGCGCTTCGCGAGACCTACCCCCGCCTCCGGGCTGAGGAAGTGGATGGCGACAGCGATGAGGATGATTATCGGGAGCTGCGCCGCCGCGCCCGAGAGCAGGCGTTGGTGATCGTCAGCACCTACGTCACCTCGGTGAACGTGTCGGGTTCGTTCACGTTACCGGAAGAACTCGTCGACTTCGTTCGTTACCTCGAAGAGATCGGCGTCCCGCATACCGTGGTTTCGTTCGGCAATCCGTACCTGATCTCCGATTTCCCGAACGTACAGTCGTATATGCTCGCCTGGAGCGGATCCGAAGCCAGCCAGCGAGCTGCCGCTGCGGCGATGCTGGGTCAGAACGGGATTACCGGTCGATCACCGACGCGCATCCCGCCATTGTACGAGATCGGTGATGGTCTGCTGATTCCTCGCCGAGGATCGTCCACCGGTGCGCGCTGATCGGCGCGCGGCACTCTGTGCCGCGCTCGTGGCAGCGGCCTGCTCGTCGGCAGGGTCCGAGTTCGAACCTCCGGTCGCGGTCGGCGATCTCTCCGTGGAACGCCGCACCCTGGAGCATGAGATTGCCGACCAGCTGGGTGCCGAGGACCAAGCGTGGGTCGAGACGACGCTCGAGGGTTTTTCGCTTCGAGAGCTGATCGGACAGGTCATCATTGAGTGGATACCTGGAGGATACGTCACGGCGACCAGCCCGGAGTTCGAGCCTTTGCGCGCGTGGGTCGAAGACGACCGGATTGGAGGCGTTTCGCCTTCGATCGGGACGCCGCATGCCTATGTCGCCAAGCTCAACGAATTGCAGTCGCGCGCCGAGGTCCCACTGATCGTGACCGCCGACTTCGAGAACGGCGGCCCCGGCATGAGGATCAACGGATCCTTCGCGCTCCCCTCCATGCTGCCTCAGGGCGGGGGTACGGACTTTCCGCCGACGATGGCGTTCGGCGCGATCGGGGACGAGCGTTTTGCGTACGAGTACGGTCGCATCACGGCGCGTGAAGCGCGGGCGAGTGGCGTGCACCTGCTCTTCTCGCCGGTGCTCGATGTGAACTCGAATCCGGACAATCCGGTCATTGCGACCCGATCCTTCGGAGGTGATCCCGATCTCGTCTCTCGCCTCGGAACCGCGTTCATCCGTGGTGCGCGAGAGGGTGGGGCGTTCACCACGGGCAAGCACTTCCCGGGTCACGGGGATACGTCGACTGACTCCCACATCGGGATTCCGGTGGTGGACGCGGACCGTCCTCGGCTTGACGAACTCGAACTGGCCCCGTTCGAGGCGGCGATCGACGGGGGTGTCGATGCCATCATGACGGCCCACGTGCAGTTGCCCGAGATCCTCGGGCCAGGAGCGCCTCCTGCGACGCTCGCCCCCGAGGTCATGACGGACATTCTCAGGAATGATCTGGGTTTCGAGGGCATCGTGTTCACGGATGCGATGACGATGCGGGGTATCACCGACATGTACGGTCTCGGGGAAGCGTCGATCCGTGCTCTCGAGGCGGGATCGGACGTGGTGCTGTCCCCGAAGGCCGTGTCCGAGGTGATCGACGCGATCGTCGAGGCGGTGAGCAGCGGGCGGATGACTCGTGATCGACTGGAGGAGTCGGCTCGACGGATCCTCACGCTGAAGGCCCGACTTGGACTGCACCGCAATCGCTTCGTTTCGCTCGACGAGGTGGACCGCGTCGTGGGCATCGGAGCGCACAATGCCTTCGCCGATACGGCGGCCACGCGCTCAATCACGCTGGTGCGGGACGAGGATCGACTCCTCCCGATGGATGGGCTCTCCACGGCCCCGACGCTGCACATTCGCTATGCCGGCTCGACTCGACTGTGGGCCAACCGCGCATTCGCGTCCGAGCTCCAGGACCGTGTCGTCGACCTGGTGAATATTCGCCTCGATGAGCGAAGCGACTCTGCGGCCTACGCCGCTGCGCTCTCCGCGGTCGATCAGGTCGATCGGGTGATCGTCACGGCCTACGTCTCGGCCTCAGCGGGGTCGACGGAGGAGGCGATCCCCGAACCCTTCCGCGAACTCATTGCGTCGGCCGTGGGAAAGAAGCCGACCGTGATGGTGTCGTTCGGCAATCCCTATCTCCTTGCAGCCGTCCCGGACGTAGGGAGCTACATGCTCGCGTGGGGCGACCGGGATCGTTCGCAGAGGGCCGCGGTCGCGGCTCTCTTCGGTGAGGAAGCGATCAGTGGCCGGCTGCCCATCCCCCTTCCGCCGTTCCATGATCTCGGGGAAGGCCTCGACCGACCGAAGGTGACCGATCGACTCGCGACGCTCGAACTCGAGGATCCGGTCGTGGCGGCGGGCATTCTCGCCGCTCGTGGAGGTGGCCCACGAGGCAGCAATCAGACCGTCGCCGAGCCCGAGTCAGTCGGCATGTCGTCGGCGCGGCTTGCCGTCGTCGACTCGGTCATCGTCGCGGGGATCGCGGATTCTGCTTTTTCCGGAGCTGCCGTCGCAATCGGCCGGCATGGTCGACTCGTCTCACTGAAGGGTTTCGGTGAACTCCAGTATGGGACGAGACGGCCGGCGACCCCCACGTCGATCTTCGATCTGGCTTCCGTATCCAAGGTGGTCGGGACGACGACGGCTGCCATGATGCTGGTCGGAGATGGGTCGCTCGACCTCGATGCCCCGGTCGTGGAGTATCTGCCCTGGTGGGCGGCGGGAGACGAGCGAAAGAACTCGGTGACGGTGCGGCACCTCCTGACGCATCGAACCGGACTGATCCCGTTCCGAACATGGTACTTCGAATTCAGTGGAATGGATGCCTACAAGCAGGCGGCCGCGAACGAAGCCCTCGAGTCGGATCCCGGGTCGCGCACGGCGTACTCGGATATCGGGATCATGACCCTCGCGTGGGTCATCGAGGAGATCAGCGGGCAGACACTCGACGCGTTTCTGCAGGAGCGCCTATGGAATCCTCTGGGCATGCTGGAGACGCGCTACAACCCTGAATCGTCACTTCGGCCGCGGATCGCCGCGACGGAGATCGACACCATCTATCGGAATGAGATGGTGTGGGGGACGGTGCACGACGAGAATGCGGACGCAATGGGTGGCGTCGCCGGGCACGCCGGACTTTTCTCGACGGCGGTCGACCTTTCCGTGTTCGCCCGAATGATGCTCAACGACGGCGTGGCGCCGGCGTGTTCGGCCGATGGTGAGCCGGGAGAGCCGTGCCCCGTGCGTCGGACCGAGCAGCGACGCATCGTGGAGGCGGACGTGGTGGACGAATTCACCACTCGGTTCGACGATACGTCGTCCCGTGCACTCGGATGGGACACGCCATCGGAGCGCTCGTCCGGTGGTGACTACATCACGAACGAATCGTTCGGGCACACCGGGTACACCGGGACGTCGATCTGGATGGACCCGGAACTCGACCTGTGGGTGATCCTCCTGACCAACCGTGTGCACCCGACGCGTGAAAATCAGAAACACGTGCCGCTCCGTCGTGCCGTGGCAGACGCCGCGGTCCTCTCGATCACCGATCGTACGGTTCAGTCTCGCGTGAACCGATGACCGGCTTCACGACCCTCGATTTTGCTGTTCTGGTCGTCTATCTGCTTGGCGTCACCGCCTGGGGTGCGTGGCTCGGACGGGATCAGGAAGGTGGCACGGATTATTTTCTCGGCAGCCGCTCGCTGCCGTGGATCGCCGTCATGCTCTCGGTCGTCGCCACCGAGACGAGCACGCTCACGTTTCTCAGTGTGCCCGGGGTTTCTTATGCGGGTGCTCTGGTATTCCTCCAGCTGACGCTCGGATATCTGGCAGGTCGGATCATCGTTTCGACCTTCTTCCTGCCGGCGTACTACGAGGGATCCCTTACGACGGCGTATGCCCTCCTCGAGCGGCGATTCGGGCTCGGTGCCCGGCGCTTCACGTCCGCCATCTTCATGGTCACGCGACTCCTCGCCGATTCGGTGCGCCTCTTCGCCACCGCGATTCCACTCGCGCTCATCACCGGGTGGCCGTATCCCGTGTCGATCGCCGTCATCGGGGTGCTGACCGTCGTGTACACGTACTTCGGGGGTATCAAGGCCGTCGTCTGGGTGGATGCCGTTCAGATGGGCCTCTACCTCTTCGGCGCGGTGGTCACGATCGTCGCGATCCAGTGGATTATCCCGGGTGGTTGGGCGGGCGTCATCTCGGTCGCGGGGGCCGAGGGGAAGCTTCAGGTCCTCGACTTTTCCACCGATCTCACCATCCCGTACACCGTGTGGGCCGGTGTTTTCGGCGGGGCCATTTTCACGACGGCGTCGCACGGTACCGACCAACTGATCGTGCAGCGGCTCCTGACATGTACGGACCAGCGCTCCGCACAGAAGGCGCTGATCGGCTCCGGTGTGGTCGTGATCATGCAGTTCCTTCTGTTCCTCATGGTGGGATTGGGGCTCTGGGCGTTCTACGAAGGACGCACCTTCGATTCGACGGATGAGATCTTCGCGACGTTCATCGTCCAGCAACTGCCGCCCGGGCTGACGGGGCTCCTGATCGCCGGTGTCTTCGCTGCCGCGATGTCGTCCCTCTCGTCGTCGATCAACTCGCTCGCATCGGCCACGGCGTACGACTACTGGGCACCCATGGTGGGGGCACGGGACGACGAAGAGCGGACGCTGCGTGCAGGCAAGGTCTTCACTCTGATCTGGGCCGGGCTGCTCGTCGGTGGAGCGATCCTCTTCATCCCGCTGTCTCAGGGAACGTCTGCGGTCGAGGTCGCGCTCGGGATTGCATCACTGGTCTACGGGGGCCTGCTCGGCGCATTCGCGCTCGGTGTCTTCACCAGGCGCCCGGGCCAGCTCGCTGCGATCATCGGTGTGGCCGTCGGAGTCGGTACGGTCACCCTCATGCGCGATCTCATGGCGTGGCCGTGGTACGTGCTCGTTGGTTCGTCGGTCACCTTCGTCGTCGGGTCCCTCGCAGGACTGTTTCAGACTCAGCCCGAGGCGTGAGCCTTTTCGCAGGGGTAGACGGAGGCGGGACGCACACGCGTGCCGTGATCGTCGATGCGGACGGTCGAGAAGTCGCTCGGGGTGAGGCTCCCGGCGCGGTTGTGACGGTGGCCGATCCCCGGCCGGCCGTCGAGGCCGTGACGCGGGCGATCGGTGATGCGTTGGAGTCTGCAGCGCTGGAGCGACTCACCCGGGACGCGTCCCTGGATGTCATCGGTCTGCCGCTGGAGGGCCTGTGGGCAGGGCTCGCCGGTGCGGGGAGCCCGGATGCAGCCCGGGCTGTCATGGACGCCCTGAGGTCAGGACGTCTGGCTCATCGAATCAACGTCGGAACCGATGTCTGCGCCGCATACGAGGATGCCTTCCCGGAGCGAGACGGTGTACTCCTGATTGCAGGCACGGGGTCGATCGCGTGGGGCTCGGACGAGTCCGGTGCGCCGATTCAGGTTGGCGGATGGGGTCAGCTTCTTGGTGACGAAGGCAGCGGCTACTGGATCGGGCTGCGTGGGCTCCAGCACGTCATGACGGAGTTTGACGGGCGCTCGGAGTCGGGATTGATGTCGGATGAACTGCTGGAAGCGTGTGGGCTGAGCGATCCCGGAGATCTGGTCGCATGGGTGAATGTCGCGGCGAAACGTGACGTGGCGGCCCTCGCTCCTCTGGTCGTTCGGGCCGCGGATTCGGGGGATGCTCCCGCCTCGGGAATCGTCAGCGAGGCGGTCGCGGCGCTGACGGCGCTGGTTCAGGGCGTGGTCTCCCGGGCCGGGACCGGCGACTCGGTCTCTGCGGTGGTACTCTGGGGAGGGCTCCTGGCCGACGGCGGTCCGCTGGCGCGCCGAGTATCGTCCGCCCTGGTCGATGTGGGTCTCCACGTGGTCGATCGACCTATTGACCCTCCGATGGGCGCGGCCCGGCTCGCCCTGCGACGTTGATCCGCCGAATCGGCAGGATCGCTCGCGTGAACAGCCCTTGTGGCAGTATTGGAATACCTGTAAACCGTTGTGCACGTTCGTTTTGGCAGGATTGACGGCAGGCAGGCTGGCACGGTGATTGCTCCCTGGAGTGGCATCGCAGGAACATCTGAACAGCCAACCCTCCAGGGAGGTTTCCATGGCCATCACGAAATATTCCATCCGCCGGCCCGCTCTCGCTCCGTGGGCTGACCTCGATTTCATGCCAACCCGCTTCTCCCGGTTCTTCGACGATCCGGTCTTCGGTTTCACCACGGAGGGACGGTGGAGTCCCGCCGTGACCGTGACCGAGACGAACGATGGACTCGTGCTCACTGCGGAACTCCCCGGTCTGGGAGAGGAAGACATCGCGATCGAGTTCGAGAACAGCGTGCTGACGATCTCGGGAGAAAAGGCAGAGGCTGAGCGAGGATCGGATCACGAGCGGAAGTACCACGTCCGCGAGCGATATTTCGGCTCTTTCAGCCGTTCGTTCACCCTGCCGAGGACCGTCGACTCCAGCAGCATCGTTGCGACCTTCGACCGCGGAGTTCTGACGGTGACGATCCCGAAGGCTCCCGAAGCGAAGGGGCGACGGATCGCGATTACGCGGTAGCGGCGCGATATCCTCAATCGGTGGGTCGGGCGGGTCCGGACAGGAGGTCCGGGCCCGCCTTGCCGTATTCAGTCCCCGAGGGTCGACCGCAACTCGTCGAGCAGCGCCCGGCTGTTCGCCCCCCGGACCTTCCCGGGAGCGATCTCGAGGTCCGAGCCGTCGGGCCGGGACAGCACACCCCCGGCCTCTCGAACGAGGACCAGGCCCGCCGCGAAATCCCAGGGCATGAGAATCTCCTCCCAGAAGGCGTCGAGCGATCCCTGCGCCAGATAGCAGAGATCAAGAGCTGCGGATCCGGCCCTCCTCACCCCGGACGCGGAGTGGAGGACCCGGTCCAGTTGGCCGAGGTAGTCGGGCATGAGCTCGAGCATCTTGAAGGGAAACCCGGTCCCCACCATGGCTTCGATCAGGGGGCGCTCGGAGGAGACATGGATCCTGCGACCACTCTTGTACGTCCCCTCGCCCTCGGATGCCCACCAGCGCTCGCCGGTCGACCCCGACACCACGGCCCCTGCCACCGGACGCCCGTCCACCGCGACGGCCACGCTGGAGCAGTAGTGAGGGTGCTCGTGCAGGAAGTTCGCCGTGCCGTCGAGCGGGTCTACGATCCAGAGCGGGCGCCCGTCCCAGCGGGCGAGCTGATCCTCGACTGAATCGTCGCTTTCTTCGGCGAGGATCGCATGATCCGGATGGTTCGCTCGTATGACGTCGAGAGCGGCCTCCTGCGCGTCGATATCGGTCTGTGACACATAGTCGGCGCGTGCCTTGACGGTAGCTCCTGCCAGGACGATTCGGCCGGCGTCGCGTCGGTGAATGCGTGCGGCCGCCTCGGCGGCGTCTCGGGCGGTGCGAAGAAGGGGATCCACGGCGAGGCAGGTCTCGGAATGCTCCCCACGTGGGGAGGAGAAAACAGGGTGGCATCAGGGGCAGGCGAGGTGCCGTCCCGATACGGCCGCCGCTAACTTAGCCGTCCGACCTCACTTCGCGACCACGGACGCTCGGATGATCAGCCCGGACTCCAGCGGAAAGAAAAAGCGCATCTTCAGCGGCATGCAGCCATCCGGAGAGGCGCACCTCGGCAATTACCTCGGCGCGTTGCGTCGCTGGGTCGCGATGCAGGATGACTACGATTGCATCTGGTGCATCGTGGACCAGCACGCGATCACGGCCGGTGGAGATCCCTCGGAGACGCCCGGGAACGTCCTCGACCTGGCGATCTCCTTCCTGGCGGTCGGGCTGGACCCCGAGAAGGCGATCATCTTCGTACAGTCCGACGTACCCGAACACACCGAGCTGGCGTGGCTCTTCAACGCGGTCACGCCGGTCGGGGATCTCGAGAGGATGACGCAGTTCAAGGACAAGTCACAGCGATTCGACTCGATCCCTGCCGGGATCCTCAACTATCCCATCCTCCAGGCCGCGGACATCCTGCTGTACAAGGCCGACGGGGTGCCCGTGGGTGAGGACCAGAAACAGCATCTCGAGATGACGCGCGATGTCGCACGGAAGTTCAACGCTGCATACGGCGACACGTTTCCCGAGACAGAGCCGCTGATCGCCGAGGACGTGGGCCGGATCATGGGCCTCGATGGTGAGGCCAAGATGAGCAAGTCGCTGGACAACACGATTCCGGTACTGTCGGAGCCGGACGACGTGTGGGCGAAGGTGCGCACGGCCGTCACGGATCCGCAGAGGGTTCGGCGCGATGATCCGGGTCGCCCGGAGATCTGTAACGTCTTCACGCTGCACAAGTTCTTCAGCGACGACGCCACACGCGCCGACATCGACGCGCAGTGTCGTGCGGGTACGATCGGATGCGTCGACTGCAAGCGGCTTCTTTCCGACAACATCGCGGATTCATTCGCGCCGTTCCGTGAGCGTGCGGCCGAGCTGCATGCGGATCCCGGGCGTGTGCGTGACATCCTGGACGATGGTGCTGCGAGAGCGCGGTCGATTGCTCGTGAGACGATGAGTGAGGTTCGAGAGCGCATGGGCCTCGACTGGCGCAGCGCGATCGGTTGACCGGTCTACCCGTGCCGCTGGATCGCGGCCGGGCAAGAGACGAGGGACAATCGCGTCGGCCCGCACGCGGGACTATCTTCCGTCCTTCCAATGCGGTGGAAGAGAGGAGTCCATGCAGGAACTGTTCAAGGCGGCGGTCGAGCGCGGGGCGAGTGATATCCACATCAAGGCCGGCGACTTCATGCGGGCCCGGATTCACGGGGAACTTCAGCCCCTCACCCAGCAGAAACTGTCGGTCGATCAGGTCAAGGGGATCGCGCTCAAACTGATCCCCCATCAGGAAGACCGCGACCGCTTCGAGCAGCTGCACGACTATGACTGCTCGTGGGGGCTTCCGGGCGTGGGCCGGTTCCGGGTCAACATTCTGAAGCAGCGCGGATCGCCGATGATCGTGATGCGCTCCATTCCGATCGAGATTCCATCGGTCGAGGATCTCGGCCTTCCCCCGATCGTCAATCGGATTGCGGGTCTCGAGCGGGGTCTGGTGCTCGTGACCGGGGTCACCGGGTCCGGGAAAAGTTCGACCATGGCGGCGATGATCCACTGGATGAACCGAAACCGTCGCCTCCACATCGTCACGCTCGAGAACCCCATCGAGTTCCTTCACCGGGACAACCAGTGCTCGATCACGCAGCGTGATATCGGCACGGACACCGAGTCGTTCGAATCCGGGCTGCGAAGCGTGTTGCGGCAGGACCCGGATGTGATCCTCATCGGAGAGATGCGGGACAAGACAACGATCGAGACCGCGCTCAAGGCGGCCGAGACAGGTCACCTGGTCATTTCGACGCTTCACACCAAGAACGCCGTGCAGACGATGTCCCGGATCATCGCCGTCTTCGAACCGAGCGAGCAGGAAATGATTCGTGTTCGGCTGTCCGAGTCGCTGCAGGCCGTCGTTTCGCAACGGCTCGTGGCCAGGCGTCAGGGCGGGCGCGTCGCTGCGATGGAAATCCTCCTCATGACGTCAACGATCCGCGATTGTGTGCGCGACCCCGATCGGATGGAGGAAATTCCGGACCTGATCGAAGAGGGCAGGAGCCATTACGGGTCTCAGAGCTTCGATCAGCACCTGATGGAGCTCGTGAAGTCGAATCAGGTGGAGTTCGAGGTGGCCAAGGCTGCGGCGAACAACCCTTCGGATTTCGACCTCAAGATGAACATGTTCGGCGCGGCCACGGGTGGTCCGACTGCGGGCGAGGGGCCCCAGGGCACTCAGGGGCTGGCAGATGAAATGACCAACCTGATGGGAGGATGAAGACGATGTCCGATGGTACGATCGACCTTGGAGGAGCTTTTCT
>JAYOKZ010000006.1:54603-102289 GCA_038120095.1 Gemmatimonadales bacterium | reverse complement strand
AGACGCAGGGCATCGAAACATGGTCGGTCGCGTACGCGAGGCCGCTGTAACCGATCGCACACGGAGTGTTTTCCACCAGGTCGACGACGTCCTTTGATCCGTGCATGTCCCGGGAGCCGAGCTTGAACTCGGATTCGGTCAGCACTGCCTCACGGAAATAAGCGTACGTCCCCGAGTTGTTCTGGCGGCTGACGCGCACGATTTCGTCACTGCCGCATCCCGGAACGGAAATGCCGAGCTGGGACCATGTCTCGATCGTGCCGTCCTCTCCGTAGATCCCGCTCAGCTGCTCGAGGGACACCGACGTCAGCGGATTGTCCGGATGCAGGAAGATGGCGAGGGCGTCGTATCCCACGATGAACTCCTGAGGATCGAGGCCAGACGCACGGGCCGCCTCATATTCGCTCTCCCGCATCGCTCGGCTGGCATTGGCGATGTCGACGGTGCCGTTGATCATCGATGAGATACCCGTCCCGGAGCCACCACCGCTCACGGCAACCGCAATGGACGGATCAACCATCGCGTAGGCTTCAGCCCAACCCTGGGCTACGGTGAGGAGTGTGTCCGAGCCAGTATTCTGGATGATCGTCCGGTCCTCACCTCCGCCGCACGCGAAAAGGACGAGGGGGACGCCGATGATCGTGAAAAGGCGCTTCACGGGGATTACCTCCGATTAAGACTGGAAACTAGGCGGCCGCGCCATTCGCGGCTCCTGGAAACAGCGTAGATGACTGCACCCGCTCTTCCGCGGGGTCCTGCAAGCTTGATTCGTTTTCCACTCGTTCCGCAGCCGCCTCGGGGTCATGGCCGAGGTCGTCGGGCGCCCGAGACGGCAAGACGAGACGGATCGTCGATCCAGCACCAAGTTCACTCTCGGCTTCGACTCGGCCACCCATGCCCTCGATCAGGTGACGGACAATCGCCAGTCCGAGCCCGGTGCCCCCGAGATCCCTGGCGCGCGATGAGTCGGCTCTGAAGAAGCGCTCGAAAATGCGCGGCAGAGCCTTGGACGGGATTCCCTCGCCCTCATCGCGCACCTCCACGCTCACGAATTCTTCGCCGGCCTCCCTCGCCATGACGCGAATCAGCCCACCGTCGTCACTGTGCCGCACGGCGTTTTCGAACAGATTCCGAAGGCTCTGCCTGAGCCCGTGGCGATCGGCAAAGACGCTCAGATCAGAGGAGATCTCGAGGCGAATCTGACGGGACACCGCCCCATCTTCACACCAACCCCAAGCCTCCTTCGCAACCTCCTGCACCGACAGGGCTTCCGGGTGAGCGACCCAGCCTCCCGATTCAAGTCGGGACAGATCGAGCAGATCGTCAACGAGGTGCTGCAACCGCAGCGCGTTGTTGCGGATGGAGGCAATGAACCCGTCCCGAAGGTGATCGGGCGCATCACCTTCCATGAGCGTCTCGGCGTACCCGCGAATCGATGTGAGCGGTGTCTTGAGTTCGTGCGATGCATTCGCGACGAAGTCCCGCCGAATATTCTCGAGTCGCCGAGTCTCCGACACGTCGAGCAGCGTCGTCACGGCTCCCCCCGTATCGAGCGTTCGTGACGAGACAATCAGATGCGAGTCACCGAATTGAACCTCACGTTGGCTGATGGGACGCACGGAGGATTCCACCAGAACTCGCCGCAAGTCTGAGTGGCGGACCAGTTCCTGAACGGGAGTCCCCTCTTCGAACGACTCTACCTCGAGGAGCTGCCGCGCAGCTCGGTTGGTGCGAAAGACACGTGCATCATCCGTCAGCGCGACCACCCCTTCCGCCATGCAGTCGATGAGCGCCTGCATCCCATCGCGCTCCTGACGCAATTCCGAAAGCCGAGTCGCCAGCTCTTCGGTGAGCCGGTTGAGTGCCCTGGCGAGTTCATCGAGTTCGGGCACGCCGGAATCGGACGGAGCCCGTGCCTCGAATTCTCCGTTCGCGAGCCGACGGGCCAATCCTACGAAACGGATCAGGGGTCGACTGAGCGCTCCGCTGACGAAATATGCGATCAGCAGAGCCACCATCATGGCGAGCAGCCCCCCGAGAATGAGTGCATTGCGGGCTCGGCTGACCGCCCACTCTACATCCGTAAGGGGAGCCGCGACCCGAAGTATGATGGGCGAACCGTCGAGCCTCACCAGTCGAGCTCCGTACAGCAACGGCTCGTCGACAGTCGCAGAAGTACGCTGTGCGAATGCGACGTTCCCTGCCAGAGCACCTCTGACTTCCGGTCGATCGGAGTGATTTTCAACCGTGGCAAGGCGCTCGGGCTCCACGTAGGAATCACCCAAAACCACGCCATCCGGTGAGATCAAAGAAACGCGGTATCCGACGCGTGCCGTGATTTCGCGGGCGAGAGCATCCGGGACGGGGTCCGGTGCGCTTTCCAGAATCCATTCACCGAGAGCGAGCTGCCTCCCCAATTCCTCCTGGAATGTCTGGGTGAGCACTCGACGAAGGCCGGATGTCACCAATACCAGCGCCAGTACGGTCATTACGGCAACGACACCGGCGAATCCTCCGAAGAGCCGATATCGGATACGCAGGTGCCGAGGCACGGAGGGCATGGGGTCGAGCCTCTGGGTAGCGGGAACGTCGGGGAGAGCGGCCGATCGAAGAGTGGCCTGAACGCTCGAGCCCGGATCAGGTGTCATTGCGCGGCCGCCTACCCTTGAGGCCGGAATTTGATCATCGCGGTCATCATTGAAACGGAAGATCGTTTTTGACATTCGCCGTTTGTACCCGGCGCGAATGTCACCCCAGCCGTCACGAGCTTCAACTGACCTGCACCCTGCGTCGAAGCCCAAGGAAGGGTTGTTACCCTGCCGTTACAGTACTGTAACGATTCTGTCACGGCGCACTGCTTCTTCGCTCGGATTTCGAGAGAACGCAGGGCGCCTCGAGACAAATCGGCTCACGCTCTCGACTCCGAATCACACTCGCTCGAGGGATGTCTGCCGGTGAGGTCCGCAGCATCCACCCTGGCGTATGAGTGTCGGCTGTGGGTCCACGAACTCGAGTGCGAGGAGCCCTGCCGACATGCTCCCAGCCACGAAGGCAGTCCTGCTTGCACAACGCTATTTTCGGTTTATGTTCGGTATCTACTTTCGGCTTTTATTCGGTAATATCCTTCGATCCGGGCCCATGCACGACGCGCGCTCCGGGACGAAGGATTGCCGTCTTGATCATCCATCTCAGGTGTCCCATCCAGCCATGGCTCGTTCCCACGCTTCCGCGCAGTCTATTCCCACCCGCCAAGGTCGTGGGCGGGTTCATGACCACAGTACCACCAGCGACTGGCTGACTACGGCAGCCGCAGACACCAGCTGGGCCAGTGGCCCCGGGGCAGGCACCGTCTTCCAGCCGACCATATCCCGGGTATCGATGGAAAGCCGGCAGGCCCTCTGCCTCTGGCTCCCGACCTTCGAGCTCCGACTGGAACTGGTCCGCTCTCCGGAGTTGGACAGCACTTCGGTCGCCCTCCTGTCACCCGATGAACGCACCCGCCGCACGGTCTGGCAGGTCTCCGAACGCGCTCACGAAGCCGGGGTCCGGCCCGGACAGCTCGTTTCCCAGGCTGTCGCTCTGTGCACCTCCCTCACACTACTCGAGCCCGATCCGGCCCATTACGACGCTGCTGTCGACACGATGCTCGAGGCGCTTGCGGAACTCACACCGGTGATCGAACCGGCCGGCCGGGGCCGTGTCTTCCTCGGAATGGATGGTCTCGAACGCCTGTTCGGCTCGCCGGTCCGGCAGGTCGACCGTGCCCTCAGCCTTCTTTTCCGGGTCTTCCCCTCCCCGCTCGTCGCTGCAACCCGTGCCGGGATGGCACCGGGCAAGTTTGGAGCATGGGTCGCGGCAGCCTCCGCCCGGTCCGGCCGGCCGATCATTGTTCCTGAAAACCGAATCCTCGCATTCCTGGCTGATTGCCCGACAGGCTCCCTGCCCGTCGACCCACTCGTCATCCAGCGGCTGGAGAGGCTCGGTGTACGCACGCTCGGTGAGCTCCGTCGCTTACCCGAGCCGGCACTGGTCACGCAATTCGGCGAAGACGGACGGCATGCGCTCGCCTGGGCGACGGCACGACGGATCGATCCTGTCCGCCCGTGGCATCGCCCTCGTCCGATCCGTGTCTCCCTCGATTTTCCCAACCCTGTCGGACTCACAGGCACACTGCACAGCGCCCTGGATCGACTCGTCGAGCGATCCCTGGCTCGTCCCGCCCGTCGAGGTCGCAGCGTAAACGGTGTCAGGATGGGTGCCCACCTGGAGGGTGGAGGCTCCTGGTTCGTCGAAACCGTACTTCGGGAATCCACCTCCGATCGGGAACGAATTGCCGCACCCTTGCGTGCGAAGATGGCGATCACACCTCCGCCACGAGCTGTCGAGACTCTCCTTCTGGAGCTTACCGATTTCGGAGTCCAGAGTACGCAGACCCAGCTGTTCGACCGGAACAACGATGGGGCGCGAGCGGCAGGTGAGCTCGATTTTGACCAAGGTGAAGTCCCTTCTTCACTTAGAGATGCAGTCAAAGAGCTCAAGTTGCGTATAGGGCATTCACCTCTATACCGAGTCGTCGAGATCGACCCGTGGTCGAGAATCCCCGAACGTCGCCATGCCCTGCTCAGTCTTGATTCCTGAACCCATTCAGACCATGCGGCAGCGCCCCTACCTCAAGCCACTCGACACACCCAGATCGGTTGTGGTGAAAACCGACGAGCACGGCACCCCGACCTATGTTCGACTCCCGGGGAAACCGGCTCGGCGAATTACCGTGATCCGGGAACGCTGGCGCATCGACGATGAGTGGTGGAGGCATACGATTTCGCGAGACTACCTGACGGTCGTACTCGATGACGGGAAGGTGCTGACCCTCTATCACGACCTCCTCATGGACGAGTGGTACGTACAGCGCGGCTGATCGGTGCATGGCGTCGACAGCGGAACCGCTTCAAGCTCGGGTGGTAACGACCGCACTCCCCACCCCCTCCCCACCACTGCACACCGTGGACACGAACGACGGACTTTGAGCACTGCCCCGTTCATCATCCGAATTCAGCCGCGCAGACCCCGAGGCCTCAAGGTGCTCATCCACCTGGACGACGGCTCCGAGCCTTTCGAAGTCATGCTGGAGGCTCTCGAGCGTAGTCGGCTCGGGGTCGGAGATTCGCTCCCGGGATCCACTCGCCACACCCTCCTCAATCACGATGCCGACGTCCGGGTACGGGATGCCGCCCTGAACCTGCTCTCATTTCGGGCCCGAACCCGTACGGAGCTCGGCAGGCGACTCCGTCAAAAGGGATTTCGTCCGGCACGGATCGATCTCTGTCTGGACCGCCTGGAGGAGCGAGGCCTGATCGATGACGCGGGCGTCGCCGCCGCGTTCGTGCGCGACCGCCTCCGGCACCGTCCGAAGGGCCGCTCTGCGCTTACAGCCGAGCTTCGAAGCAAGGGAATCACGCCGGACCTCGCCCACGAGGCTATCGAAGATGTCTTCGACTCAGAGGGCACGAGCGATCAGGACCTCGCCCGAGCGGCTGTCGCATCCTGGGTCTCCCGGCAGAGCCCCGCGGTCCTTGCGGCACTCACCGACGACACCTGGTCGAACGAGAGACAGAAAGTGCGCCGGCGGCTCACGTCGTGGCTGACACGCCGTGGATTCGGTGGAGGAACCCATAGCGATGCTGTCACGCATGCGATTGAGCTTGCGGCACTCACACTCCGCGGCTGAGGCGTGCGGCGCTCGTCGCACTGACGTGTCTCACCACGGGGGAACCACGCATTCGGGTCAGGCCGGCGCGCCCAGTGCTTGCCCCGCCTCCCGGAGCTCCTTCGGTCGCACGTTGTACGTGTAGCCCAGCCAGATCAACACGATTCCGATCAGTTCCGTGACGTAGAGAACCTCCGTGTGCCCCATTCGGGTCGCCGTCCCGCCAATCCCCGGCAGCAGGGCACCCAGCGCGATCCAGCAGTTACCGATGAACCGGTGACGCAAGGCAGCACTGCCACGATAACGCCACGCGGAGAGCGCTGCTCCGCCGATCAGAAAAATCGCTGCGTAGATGTTTATGAATGGGCTGAACCACCGTGCCCAGCGCCACTCCATCACCGCTCCGGTCAGGCGGTGGGTTTCGACCAGGGAATGGTCGATGGGCGAGAGAACGACTGCGGTCGCCGCGGCGAGAATGACTGCGGCGAGGACGGCGGACATGCGATTCGCGGTGCGCCGTTCGAGCATGAGATACACGGTTCCCTGAGCAAGCGGTGCCCCACCCAGAAGGGCTCCAGAAATGTACCAACTACGAAAAATCACTTCATTCCAGCCGAACAGAGTCGTTGCCGACTCCGTCAAGGTGCCCACACCGTACATCGCGATGCCCAAAGCCCACCAGAAGAGGTGGGGTGCCGGTTTTCGCGCTCGCCACCGACGGAAGACGATCGGGGCGAAGACAATCGTCAGGCACGTGGTGGCAATGGGAATGTAGTGAACGAGCGACCGCATCGAACTGCCTCTTTGCGAGCCACCCCGGGGACGTTCCGGGAACAAGATCGCGAAGCTGGACGAAGCCGGTGTCAGCAGGAATTCGTGAATCTACGGACCCGGTTCACCCGCACGGTGTCCGAGGTTCAGGCCTCATCCAGACCGTGTTCGACAACGAAGCGCGTGAGCCCCGCCACCGTTCGAATGCGCAACTTTCCCATGACCCGCTCGCGGTGCGTCTCGACTGTCCTGGGAGAAATCGAGAGCGTTTCACCGATCTCGCGATTCGTCAGCCCCTGCGCCACCAGGAGCAGAACCTCACGCTCCCGGTTCGTAAGCGACCCGAGTCGTGTCCGCAGCTGTTCTTCTTCGATCTCTTTCCGCAGCGCTACGCTCAACTGTTGAGTGACCCGGGCCGTGAAGTAGTCTCGCCCTTCATGGACCGCCACGACCGCGTCTCGAAGGTCCGCCGGCGCAACATCTTTCAGAACGTACCCGTCCGCACCGGAGCGTACCGCCTGGAGCACGTACTCCGGATCATCATGCATGGACAGGATGAGTACTCGAGCAGGATGCGCTTCCTCACGGAGCTCCATCGTCACCTCGAGACCCGACTTTTCCGGCATGTTCACGTCCAGCACGACCACATCCGGGGCGAGGTCGGAAACCAGCGCAAGCGCTTCGCCTCCGTCTCCCGCCTCACCCACAACCTCGAGACCGTCGACCTCCTCGAGTACTCCCCGAATTCCCTGTCGCACGACCGAATGGTCATCGGCGATGACCACGCGTACCACATCATTCGTCATGATTCCGACTCGTCCTGAAGGGGCAGTCCAACACGCAGAATCGCACCGGTTTCGAGCCCATTTTCCATCATCAGTTCACCCCCGAGCGCGGTCACCCGTTCCCGCAGGCCTGCCAGACCACCTCGGCTCCGCAGGCGAGAGGCCGTATCCTCCGGAAACCCCGGACCATCATCTTCGACGGTGAGCACCGCGTGCGTGGCGGTCCGCATCAGACCGACGGAGATCCGGGACCTCGCCCCGTGACGTACCGCATTCGACAGACCTTCCTGCATGGCGCGGTACACGGCCGACTCCGCATCTCGCGATAAACCGGGTGAGCCCGAAGGGGCATCAAAGGCGACGGAAAGCCGATCAGGCTCGTGAAAATCCCGGGCCAGAGCCCGCATCGCAGGAATGAGCCCCAGATCGTCGAGCGCCACGGGTCGAAGATTTCTCGTCACGCTGCGAATGCTCTTGATACCCTCCCCCAGCAACGTTCGGGCTCGCTCCAGCGGAGAAGCCAGAGCCTCGTCGCTACGTTCGGCAATCACGCCCAACTGCAGGTTGAGAGCCGCGAGAACCTGAGCCGTCTCGTCATGGAGCTCCCGCCAGATCCGCGCTCGCTCCTCCTCGTGCTGATGGACCATTCGCGACTGCAACCGCTCCAATTCCTCCGACCTGCTCAGCAGATCTCGATTCAGTTCCTCGTTCGAGAGTGCGGCGCCTACCTGCTGCCCGAAGGCCACGAGAAAACGATGATCCAGCACCGTGAACGGATCTCGAGCCTGCCCCACGACCACAACGGCTCCGACCGCCCCGTCATCGCCGAGAACCGGAAGAGCGGCGGTGTACGCGTGTCCATGGGAGTCCCGTTCGCTCGTCGTCGAACGCGCGACCGTAGGAACTCCATCTCGGCGAACCTGGATGGCTGCCCGACGCGCTGTCTCGGGTGCGCCCTCGAACGGCCAGAGCGCGGCGACCCCCGCTCCCTGCACGAAGTGACCCCCACCCTCCGTTGCGATCCACAAGGCCGATCCCTGCACTCCCCGCAGCGACAGGGCCCGACGCAGCATCGCCTCGGCCATCGGCTCCTGTCGGGCAATCCCGGAGTGCAACTCGCCCGACAGCGCCGTCAGGTTGGTGAGGCCCTGGTCCAGATCCTCCAGGACGAGGAACAGGATGCCCAGTCCAACGGATATCGAAAATGTGATGTCGAGGTAGTAGCCCCATGGATTCCACGCACCCCGGGCACGGAGCAACGGGTAATCGAGGTGATGTAGTCCCCAGAGGAACAGGACAAGCGCGAGGAAGCGGGCGGACGGCGATCCCACGAGTCGGTGATAGCGCAGGAACGCCCATCCCGCAGCTGCCGTGGTGAGGCTCAGGAAGCCGATCATCGGTCCGGCAGCCAGCAGGAAATTGTCCAGCACGTAAATGCCGATGAACGCCCAGAGCACGGGAAAGAACACCAGAACCCCGTACACGGGTCGCCACTCCGCCCTCTGCGCGAACACCATGGCGGCCCACAGGAAGGCGACAGCCGTCCAGCCAGTGGCGACCTGGTGCCAGAAGAGCCACGCCTGAGCGCCCGTGATCAGGAAGGTGATGATCGCGAGCAGTCGGAGGGAATACACCGCCCACGCAACGGACCAGAGCACAAAGTACCGTCGGCGATAGCGCCGATTGAGGACACCGCACAGCACAACGAGGCCAAGGGTGACGGCGAGCTGCAGGTACGCAGCGGCCAACTCTGTATCGGAGGGCAGGACGGTGGCCGGATTCATGATTCGAAGATCCCCGAAGCCCTGCACGGCGGCAACGGCTTGCCAACGGGCGGGACCACCATGATCCTCCGGTGCCACCGCGAATCTGACCGCAGCACCAATGCCATCAGCCGCCCACCTCCCCTCGCTTTTCGCCCCGCGTGTCCATCGCATCGGCACCGAAGCAGCGTTTTCATTCGGGGCCCTGATCGAAGAGGTCGAGCGCAATGGCGGGCCCGTCATCCGCTGCAACATCGGCCAGCCGGATTTTCCTCTCCCGCAGCACATAGCGGAGGCGGTCAAGGCCGCGATCGACCGTGGACTGACGACCTACTGCGACCCGGGCGGTATTCGCGAACTTCGCGTCGAGGTGGCCCGATCCGTCGGTGAGCGGCACGGCCTCGATATCGATCCGGACCGAGTCGTGATCTACCCGGGAGGTCGTCCGGCGATCGGCCTCGCGCACATGGCCTACAGCGAGCCCGGCGAGGACGTGATCTACCCCTCCCCGGGCTACCCGCTGTTCGAATCGTTCATCCCGTACTTCCGATGCAATCCGGTGCCTCTCGTCCTGCGGGAAGAGGAGGGCTTCGGTCTGACACGTACGCAGCTCGAGCCTCTCATAACGGACAACACGGGCCTGATCTTTCTCAACTTTCCGTCCAACCCCACAGGTGGGGTGGCATCCCGTGATCAGCTTCGGGGGTTGAGCGAGCTCATCCTGGAGCGAACGGACCCTACGGTTCGTGTCTATTCCGACGAGTCGTACGAGGCGATCACCTTCGACGGGGACGAACACGTCAGCATCGCGTCCATGCCCGGAATGGAAGCAAGAACCATCATCGCGTCAGGTGTATCGAAGACGTATGCCTGGACAGGTGGCCGAGTGGGTTGGGCGGTGTATCCGACCGTCCGAGAGGCGGAAATCCACCGCAAACTGGCCATCAACTTCTTCGCCTCGCTTCCGCCGTACAACCAATGGGGCGCGATCGAGGCACTGCGTTCGTCGGAAAGTCCCAAAGCCATCGGCCGCATGGTCGAGGCGTTCGAGAGGCGACGCAACCTCGTCGTCTCCGGACTGAACCGGGTCGACGGCATCACGTGCCAGAACCCGAAAGGTGCCTTCTACGCCTTTCCGAATATCGAAAAAGCGCTCGACCGGATTGGAGCCCTCGAGGCGTACCAGAAGCTTGGACCAGACGTGCGGTCCACAACCAGCCCGGCCACACTCTTCACGTTGTTCCTGCTGCACGACCATCGAGTTGCAGCTCTCGATCGCCGGTCGTTCAGCGAGCGCGGCAGTGAAGGCCAACACTACATACGGATCTCGACGGCCAACAGCGATGATGAGCTCGCGACGGCCGTCGAACGAATCGGGGCAGCCGTATACGATACCGAGGGCTTCGCCCGCTTCATGCACTCCGGAGCAGGACTCACCATCTGAGTTCGCACCTACTCTCGAACACGCCTCACGGACGACCACACCACATGAGCCGAGCTTTTGGACCCCGTCGCGCCACCTGGATCGACGTCGACAGCACCGACCCTGAAGTCGCAAGCGCCGACGAGCTGGCCCTGCTCTCGAGATTCGACCTGATCTACAGGACCCTCGTGGCGATCCAGTTCAACTTCTCCCAGTCGGGACATCCCGGTGGCTCGGTGTCGGCCGGTCACATCATGACGGCTGCGCTTTTCGACTCGATGCAGTACGACATCGGGAATCCGCTTCGGGACGATCAGGACCTGCTCTCCTTCGCGGCAGGCCACAAGGCAACCGGACTGTACGCGATGTGGGCGCTGCGCGACGAGGTTACGCGGATCGCCGATCCTGCGATGCTACCCGGAGAAGACCGCTTGCGGCTCCGGTGGGAAGACCTGCTGGGGTTTCGCAGGAATCCGACCCAGCCCACACCACTCTTCAAGCGGTTTCACTCCAAGGCGCTGGACGGCCATCCGACCCCCATGACGCCGTTCGTTCGGATCGCCACCGGTCCGTCGGGCGTGGGTATGGGGGCCTCGATCGGTCTCGCATTCGGTGCCGCGGATTACTTCGGAGCCGACGCTCCTCGCATCCACATGCTGGAGGGTGAGGGCGGACTCACACCCGGCCGGGTGTACGAATCGCTGGCGGCAGCGGGATCGTCCGGACTCCACAATGCGATCTGTCACCTCGACTGGAACCAGGCCTCCATCGACTCGGATCAGGTCACCCGGGAGGGGAGTCGTCCGGGCGAATACGTCCAGTGGGATCCGATGGAGTTCTTCTACCTGCACGACTGGAATGTCGTGTTCGTCAGCGACGGTTTCGACATGGGACAAGTGCTGACCGGGCAGCGACGAGCCCTCGCCCTCGACAACGGACAGCCGACGGCCGTCGTCTACCGGACGGAAAAAGGCTTCGGGTACGGTATCACGGGCAAGAAATCCCACGGGGGAGGGCACAAGCGTGGATCCGAGGCATACATCGACGCCCTCCGACCCCTTCTCGGTGAGGCAGCGAACGACGTACCCCAGGTGGAGGACCCGAGCGATGCCGACGCCCTCGAGGCCTGCCACTGGGCGACACTCGAAATGCTGCGCGCGTGGCTCTCGGCCGAAGCCGGAGACGTGTGTGAGGAGGCCGCGAAGCGTCTCGAAGCGTCGCGGGAGGGCCTCAACGCACGCGGTCGGCGTCCCCGACCTGACGCACCCGACCTGGACGGTCTCTACCGAGCGTCCGACCCGACCTCTACGCCGGAGGCGCTCGAACTCGAGATCGGCTCGAAGACCCCTCTGCGTACCCAGCTGGGTCGAGTTCTGGGTTACCTGAACGGAGAGTCGGGGGGGGCCGTGCTTCTGGGGGCCGCGGACCTGCTGGATTCGACGGCGATCTCCGCAGCCTCCAAGGGGTTCCCTCCGGGATTCTTCCATTACTCGCAGAACCCCGGTAGCCGCACGCTCACGATGGGCGGGATCTGCGAGGATGGTCTGTCCTGCATTCTGAGCGGGATCTCCGGGTTCGGTAAGCACTGCGGAGCCGGAGCCTCCTACGGAGCCTTCATCAGCCCTCTCGGACACATTCCCGCCCGAGTCCACGCCATCAGCCAGCAGATGAAGCAGGAAGTCGAGCAAAGTCGTTACGCTCCCTTCATCCTTCAGTGCGGACACGCTGGCATGAAAACCGGCGAGGACGGACCGACTCATGCGGACCCCCAGGCGCTGCAGCTGCATCTGGAGAACTACGTGGCGGGTACCGCAGTCACGCTGACCCCATGGGAGCCGCAGGAAATATGGCCGCTCGTCGCGGCATCGTTTCGGGCGGAGCCAGCGGTCATCGTGCCCTTCGTCACGCGACCGGGGGAACCGGTACTGGACCGGGAGCGCCTCGGGTTGGCCCCGGCTTCGGCCGCCGCCCGGGGAGTGTACAAGCTGCGCTCGGCGAATGGTCAGCCGAGGGGAACGGTCGTTCTTCAGGGCTCCGGCGTCACGCTCGCCTTCGTGCAGGAGACGCTGCCGCGACTCGCCGAGGCGGGAATCGATCTTGATGTCATCTACGTCGCCAGTCCCGAGCTCTTCGACCGGTTGCCCGAGGAGGAGCGACACGACCTGTTCAACGACGACGTAGCCAAAACGACGATGGGCATCACCGGCTTCACCCTGCCGACCATGTACCGCTGGGTCCGATCGGATATCGGGTTGAAGCACACTCTTCACCCGTTCGCGAAGGGGCACTACCTCGGGTCCGGGGCGGGTGAGATGGTGATCCACGAGGCCGGACTCGATGGCGAGGGTCAGTTTCGCGCCATCCGGACGTGGCTGGAGGACACCGAGAGCAAGCACTGAGTTCTCCCCATGCCGCGGGGGAGACACGGCCGCTCGCGAACAGCTGCTGCGACGCGAGCGGACATCGCTGTGCGCGCACCCACGCATACACGTAGCTTTCGATCATGACGTTCGAGAGCCCCCCGGACCGCGGTCGGACTCTGGCCACCCGTCTCTGCATGCCCTCGGCGTGGCCCGTGTCACCGCCTACAGCGACGCGGCAGGCCTCAGTGGCGTGTGGCCGGCCAGGTGGGCTCGCATGAGTCCGAGGGGCGGCAAGACAGCGGCCGAACACTGGTTCGATCTCTTCGGGCGCACCCTCACCCGGAGAGACCTCGTCCGGATCGGATGCGGAGCTGCCGGAGTCGTCGCCCTGGGAGGATTGCCGGGCTGTATCGGGCGACCCATCCGCTTTTCGAGCGACCCCTTCACTCTGGGAGTCGCCTCCGGTGATCCAATGCCCGACAGCATCGTCCTGTGGGCACGCCTCGATGCCGGGGCCGTCGGAGATGCGGGAGCCATCCGGGACCCGATCGAAGTACGGTGGGAATTGGCTGCGGACGACTCCTTCCATCGTATCGTACGCTCAGGCCGCTCCGACGCCTTGCCGGAACTCGGACACTCGGTTCACGTCGAAGCAGGCGGCCTCGGTGCCGGCACGGAGTACTTCTACAGATTCCACTGCGGCGGAGCGACCAGCCCCGTGGGCCGTGCCAAGACCCTGCCCGAACTCGGTGCGCACGTGTCTCGGTTCGACTTCGCTTTCGCCTCGTGCCAGCACTACGAGCAGGGCTACTTCACAGCTCTGCGCCACCTATCCGAGGAAGATGTCGATCTGATCGTGCATCTGGGGGATTACATCTACGAGGGTGCCCGGGCGGAGGGCGGGGTGCGGACCCATGAGGGACCGGAGGTGCTGACCCTGGAGCAATACCGCGCCCGGTACTCGACCTATCGAAGGGATGTCGACCTTCAGGCGGCCCACCACGCAGCACCGTGGGTCGCCTCGACCGACGACCACGAGGTCGACAACAATTACGCCGGGGCCACATCCGATGACGACATGTCTCCCGAGAACTTCCTGCTGAGGCGTGCCGCCGCCTACCAGGCGTTTTACGAGTTCATGCCTCTACGGCGGTCGACCATGCCCGTGGGTCCGAATGCCCTGATGTACCGGAGACTGACCCTCGGTTCCCTCATGGAGATGAGTGTCCTCGACACGCGGCAATATCGCGACGATCAGGCCTGTGGGGATCGATTCAAGCCCTCGTGTGACGCACACCGGAATCCCGATCGCAGCATCCTGGGGTCGGCGCAGCGCGACTGGCTCTTCGATGCCCTCGCTGAATCAGGGGCACGGTGGAACGTCCTCGCGCAACAGGTGCTCATGGCCCGCTTCCGCGGCTACGATGAGCGGGGGCGTGAGACATGGACCATGGACAAGTGGGATGGCTATCCCGCCGACCGGTCTGCCCTCCTCGACACCCTCGCGACCGAGTCCGTTTCCAATCCGATCGTGCTCACCGGTGACATTCACTCTACCTGGGTCGGAAGGCTTCTTCGGGACTTCGATGACGTGGATTCCGAGATCGTGGGGACCGAGTTCACCTGCACGTCGCTGACATCCGGAGGCAACGGAGAACCTCAGGCGGCCATCGGGGCTCGGGCCCTGCCCTTCAATCCACACTTCGACTTCTACAACAGTCAGCGCGGCTATGCGCTCTGCTCGGTAACACCCGATCTCTGGTCTACGACCTATCGCCGCGTGCCCGAGGTCGACACGCCCGGCGGCCCCGTCGAGACCCTGGCGACCTTTGCGGTCGAGAACGGTCGACCCGGTGCTCATCCGGCCTGACAACCGGCGACTTGCCCACCCGGGTTGCTGCCCGGACATTCTTCGACCTCACACACAATGGTCGCGCGGCGTCATCCCATCGTGCGACGACCTCATTTCAGCGAGGAGTATCCCGTGAAGAAGGCCCTCATTCTCGCGGCGATCGCCGCCTTCGGTGTAAGCGCGCCCCTCTCCGCCCAGGCCGGCAACTTCAGCTTCTTCATCACCAGCTCCGGACCCGGGGACGGTGCGAACCTCGGTGGACTCCGGGGAGCGGATCAGCATTGCCAGGACCTCGCCTATGCCAAGGGATTCGGTGACGTCACGTGGCGAGCCTATCTGAGCGCGATTGCCATGGGCGGGGACGCGGCCGTCAACGCACGTGATCGAATCGGCGACGGCCCGTGGTACAATTTTGCCGGCGACATGATCGCGCAGAACGTCGCTGACCTGCACTCCGACAACGCGAATCTCACCAAGGAGTCCATCCTCACCGAAAATGGCGACCCGGTGAACGGACGGGGAGACTCGCCGAACATGCACGACATCCTGACGGGGTCGAATCTCGACGGCACGGTGAGCACGGCCGAAGGTCACGACGCGTGCGCCAACTGGACGAGCAATAGCGAGGGCAGCGCCGCGGTGGGCCACCACGACCGGCAGGGGGGTGGTCAGAATCCAACCTCCTGGAACTCTGCCCACGGCTCACGCGGCTGCAGCCAGTCCGACCTGCAGGGAACGGGTGGGAACGGTTTCTACTATTGTTTCGCGAGCGATGCGAACCAACAGGAGGCGTTCCGGAACGAGTAACCGGCACGTCTTCCCGCCCCGCGAGCGGGGAGTGGAGAAACCGGCGTGAACAGACGAACCACGGCGATCGGGGTCCTCCTCGCGGGGGCCCCGTTCGTACATGGGGCGTGCCAGGCGCAGCCGACACCGGAGGCCCCGTGGGGGATCACGGCGGTGGACGGGCTGCGCATCGGGCACCACACCCTGCAGGAGCGTCCCACGGGCTGCACGGTCGTCCTCGCGGGTGATGGGATGGTGGGTGGCGTGGACGTACGAGGTGGCGCCCCGGGAAGCCACGAGACGGCACTCCTCGACCCGGTGAATGCGAATCAGCGGGTGCACGCGGTCGTTCTTTCAGGCGGTTCATCGTTCGGGCTCTCGACCACGGCGGGTGTCATGCAGTACCTGGACGAACGGGATATCGGAGTTGCGGTGTCGGACAAGACCGTTCCGATCGTGGTCGGTGCGATTCTCTACGACCTGGCGCTCGAGGGAGATCGGCGCATCCGACCCGATGCATCCTGTGGTTATGCGGCCGCCGAGGCCGCATCTGCGGCGGCACCCGACGAGGGTTCGGTCGGGGTGGGAGCAGGAGCCACCGTTGGGAAGCTGGGTGACCCACCCCGCCCCATGCGAGGCGGATTCGGTACCGCTTCGGTCACGCTCGAGAGCGGGCTGACGGTTGCGGCTGCCGTCGCAGTCAACGCCGTCGGCGATATCGTGGATCCGACGACCGGGGATATCGTGGCCGGAGCGCGAAGCGAAGACGGCCGACGCTTCCTCGATCTCCGCCAAAGGTTGAGAGATGGATTGCCGGTCGCCCTCCCCCCCGCAGGAAGCAATACGACGATCGGGCTGGTCGCGACGAACGCAAGACTCACCAAGGCCGAGGTCACCAAGGTCGCGCAGATGGCGCAGGACGGGCTCGCACGCACGACATACCCGTCGCATACGCCTTCGGATGGGGACACGGTCTTCTCGCTGGCGTCCGGAGGGTGGAGCGGCGAAGCGAACGTTCTGCTCGTCGGTGCCCTCGCCGCAGACGTGCTGGCCGAGGCCATCTTGCGTGCCGTGCGATTTGCGGAAGGCCTCCCGGGGATTCCGTCGGCATCGGAGGTCGAGCGCTGACCGGATCACCCGAAGGGCCAATGGCGCTTCACCTCGGCGTACTCGTGGCCTACTCGCTCGGCCTCGTCCTCTTCGGACTGGTGAAGGCCCGTCAGGTTCGCGGCACCAGCAGCTTCTTCGTCGCCGATCGCTCGTTCGGTCCCGGAATGATCTTCTCGACCTTCCTCGCGGCGAATATCGGGGCTGGGTCAGTCATCGCGGCATCCGAACTCGGATACGAGGCCGGGCTGTCCGCGTGGTGGTATGTCGGCGCGGCCGGCATCGGGCAGATGGTCTTCGCCGTCTTTGTCGGACCACGGATCTGGCGAGCGGGAACATCTCATGGGCTCTACACGGCCGGCGACTACCTCGAGTTGCGATACGGCCCCGCGGTCCGAGCCACGATTGTCTCGATCCTGTGGCTCGGAACGCTTGCCATCCTCGCCGCCCAGCTCATCGCGATGTCGCAGATCCTCGAGTGGGTTCTCGGCACACCCCGCTGGGTCGGCGCCACGCTGGGAAGCGTCATCATGGTTGTGTATTTCAGCGCAGGAGGTCTGCTGACGAGCGCCTGGGTCAACCTCGTCCAGCTCACGGTGCTCGTGATCGGGTTCCTCGTTGCCATCCCGATCGCGGTCGGCAACGCAGGCGGGATCGATGCCGTGCTGATGGCCGCTCCTGCAGACCCCGACTTCATGAATCCACTCGCGTTTGCAGGCATCGTCATGTTCGTGATCCTGATGCCCTCGTTCGTCGTGTCTCCCGGGCTCGTTCAGATGGGCTACGCCGCGCGGGACCCGCGATCCCTTCGAATGGGCGTCGCGCTACAGGCCGTGGCACTGCTCGCCTTCGCGTTCATCCCGATGTCGGTCGGGGTCATCGCCCACAGCTTCGATCCAAACCTGGCAAGCGGAGCGTACGCAGTTCCGACGATGCTCACACTCGGCCTGCCGCCTCTGTTGGGAGCACTGGGCCTCGCCGCGGTCTTTTCAGCCGAGGTCAGCTCGGCCGATACCGTCCTGTTCATGCTGTCGACGTCACTGTCGAAGGACATCTACAAGAGATACGTGGCCCCGGAGGCGACGGATCTCGAGGTCCTTCGGGTGGCGCGAGTCGCAGCCATCGTGGGAGGGATCGGCGGACTCGTCCTGACCCTTCGATTCGACAGCGTCCTCGACACGATCACCATCTTCTACTCCATCATGAGCGTGAGCCTGTTTGTCCCTCTCGTGGCGGGCCTGTACTCGCGACGCCCAGGCACCCCCGAGGCCATGGCCGCGATCGGCATCGGTGTGATGGCCCTCGTCGCCGTGTCGCTGGCAGGCGAAGCCGGCCTGGTTTCGACTGCCGCCTCTCGCAGCGCGACCGGGATCGGGATCGTCATGTCCGCTTTGGCCTTCGTTCTTGTCCTTCTGATCCGCGGCCGCCGCGCACCGGTATCGGAGCCAACCGATGTCTGACCCGAAGGCGTACCCTCTCGAACCGTCGGCAGACGAAATGCGGACGATGCTAGAGCAGGTCACCAACCGAGTCATCGAACACATCGACTCGTTGCCGGCTCAGCCTGCGTCCTACGATACCGATGGGCGTGAGGTCGCCAACTCGTTCGCTGAAACCCTCCCAGAAACGGGAACCGACCTCCACACACTGCTGGACCGGATCTTCGAGGAGGCAGTCCCGCACTCCTTCAACACCGCGGGGCCCGGGTACCTCGCCTACATTCCGGGTGGGGGAGTTTTTCCGTCCGCCGTCGCCGATCTGATCGCGAATGCCGTCAACCGCTACGTCGGTGTCTGGGTCGCAGCGCCCGCGCTGGTTCAGATCGAGCTCAATGTCGTGCGGTGGTTCTGTGAGATCGTCGGGTACGGCAAGGGAAGCGGCGGCATTCTCACCAGCGGCGGATCCCTCTCGAACCTGACAGCGATCGTTGCGGCCCGACGCGAAAGGCTGGGGGATGATCTGGCCGGCGGGGTGATCTACACGTCGGATCAGGCCCACCATTCGGTGAGGAAATCGGCCGTGCTCGCGGGCTTTCCGGAGTCGGCGGTTCGTCAGATCGAGACGAATGAACGTCAGGAGATCCGGATCGACCACCTTCGGGCAGCGATCGCGGAGGACAGGGCGGCCGGCCGAGTTCCGTTTCTGATCGTGGGGAGTGCCGGCACGACAAACACCGGTGCCGTCGACGACCTGAATGGTCTCGCGGATCTCGCGGAGCAACACCAACTCTGGCTCCACGTCGACGGCGCGTACGGGGGGTTCTTTGCGATGACCGAGCGCGGCCGGAGTGCAATGGCGGGCCTCGAGCGCGCGGATTCGCTGACACTCGACCCCCACAAGGGCCTCTTTCTTCCCTACGGCACAGGAGCACTGCTCGTACGGGACGAGAGCGCGTTGCGCCGGGCGCACGAGACCTTCGCGGACTACATGCCGGTCATGCAGCACGACCCGGATTTTGTCGATTTCTGCGACCTGTCGGCCGAACTCTCGCGGGATTTCCGCGGCCTGCGGATCTGGCTTCCGGTCAAACTCTTCGGGATCGATGCCTTCCGCGCTTCTCTCGACGAAAAACTGGATCTGGCCCGCTGGGTGACCGCCCGGATTCGCGAGGTACCCGAACTCGAAATCGTCACCGAGCCACGCCTGTCGCTCGTCTCCTTTCGACTTCGAGGCGACGTTGGGGACGACGCGACGCGAGCGCTGCTGAGCGCCATCAACGCCCGTCAGAACGTCTACATGACGGGCACGATGGTTGACCGCCGGTTCGCGATCCGCATCTGCGTCCTCTCCTTTCGCACCCATATGGACCGGATGCAGCTGTGCATCGACGACATCCGGGCCGCCCTCTCCGAGGTCGTTCGCGGGCACTGAACCCTCCCGGCTCCCCCCTCGGAACACCAGGTTCGCTCAGGGCAACAGGATCACCTTGTTCCATCCGGGCTCCCGAGCGGCGAACCGGCGGTACGCCTCGATCCCATCGGAAAGAGGCAGGCGGTGCGAGATCATGGTCGCGATCCGTTCCTGCTCGAGAAGGCCGAGCTCGAGAGAGGCCGGCATGTAATGCCGCGCAGGGCAGCGCCCCGCGGAGTAGGTCAGGTTCCGGTCGTAGAGCTCGCCGGGAGACAGTGCCAGAAAGGCCTCCGAGTGTACGCCGACTGCACCAATCCGGCCCCCGGGCCTCAGTAGATCCGCAGCAAGGCGGGTCGCCTGTTCGGTTCCGACCGCCTCGATCACGGCATCTGCGCCCCGCCCCTCCGTGGCGGCCTCCACGACGGCACGTGCGTCTCCCGCCGAATCGGCGTCCACCGGCGTCGCTCCGAAGCCCTCGGCCATGGAGAGTCGGGTCGGAACCCTGTCCACGGCCACGACCGCCTCCGCTCCCCGATGGAAGGCCGCGAGAATGGCGAGGAGCCCCACAGGTCCACACCCGATGACGACCACCACGTCCCCATCCGTTACACCCGCAATGTCCGCGCCGAAGGATGCCGTCGAGAGGATGTCACCCGACAGCAACGCGACAGCCTCGTCCAGCCCCTCGGGAACAGCCATCAGCGTAGCGTCGGCATGCGGTACACGGATGTACTCGGCCTGGCCTCCGTGGAGTCCGTGACCCTGCTCGACCCACCCCAGCAGCTGCCCGGAGGTGCAACGTGCAGTCAGACCGGAAGTGCAGTAGAAGCAGGTCCCGCAGTTGGTCGTGAATGGTGCCACGACTCGCGAACCGAGTGCGTGGACGCGGACAGCAGCTCCGACGGCGACGACCTCGCCAAGCGGCTCGTGGCCCATGACGGTCCCGCGGTCGAGACCCACCTCCCGGCCGAAGTAGGGGTGCAAGTCAGACCCGCAGATTCCTGCGGCCGTCACCCGAATGATCGCGTCGGTGTCCGAGACGATCATCGGATCGGGGACATCTTCGTACGCCAGACGCTCGATTCCCTGAAAGGTGATGGCTTTCAACGTTCCAACTCCTCGGTGATCAGGCTCTTGCCATGGCTTTCAGCGTCGGATCGGAGCGCCACATGAGGCGACGCACCATGAGGAGCGACATCAGTGTGGCCGCCACACCACCGGAAAGAATGCCCACCCACACGCCCTCGATCGACTGACCTGCCACCCGAACGGCGAAGAACGCCGTGGGCACGCCGATGATCAGCACCCGAAGCGTGGTGATCATGAGGGCAGGCAATCCGTGTCCCAGACCCTGAAGAAGCCGACCCGTCGTCATCCCTACCGCCATCATCGGGTAGGCGAAGATCATGTAACCGAGATATGTCGTGCCGATTTCGATGGCCCGGGGGTCATCCGTGAAGAACGGAACGATCAGACCGGACGACAGGAACGCTGCTCCTCCAATGAGCCCCGCCAGGATGATCGCCCAGCGATAGGTATACAGCGCGGTCGATCGCACGAGGTCGCTGCGACCGGCACCCGCGAACATCCCGACGACGGTGACCGCAGCCCCGGCCAGTCCGAAGATGGGAAGCACGACGATCATATCGACCTTCGAAGCAGCCCCGTACGCCGCGACGGCCACAGGGCCGAAATCCGCAAGTAGCCCGTTGTAGAGCATCGTACCGACCGACATCACGATCATCGATGCAGCGATGGGCATGGCCAGCGCCGCCAGAGGCACCACAACTCGAATGTCCGGGACCAGAGTCTGCGCCCGGAGCCGGACGAATGCCCGGGTTCGGCGAGCGAGCAGCGCCGCGAACGCCGTCACCGAAATCAGGACCGATGCGACTGTTGCGAACGCAGCCCCGGTAAGCCCGAGATCCAGCACAAGAATGAACAGGGCGTCCAGAACGATGTTGACTACCGTGGCCACGGTCAGCACCACCATCGGCGTCCGGGCGTCCCCCTCTCCGGTGAGTATGGAGCGAAGCACGGACGAGACGAAAAAAAGCGGCATGAAGAGGGCAAGCACACGGAAATACGCCCATCCCAACTCGGCCACTCGTCCCTCGGCCCCGAGGAGTTCGAGCATCGAGGGCCCCGCGGCCAAGCCGGCGGCGCCGAAGGCCGTTCCGAGGACGAGACCCGTCGTGATGGCCGTGCCCGCCGCCGAGTCGGCCGTCTGAGCATCCCCGCGGCCGACCGCCTGGGCAATCAGCGCCGTCACGGCCGTACCGAGTCCCATCGTGAGGGCCATCGTCAAAAAGAAGAGAGGCGCGACGAAGGTTGCCGCAGCCAGGGCGTCGGTCCCCAGCGTCCCGATGAACGCCGTATCGGCGATCAGATACGTCGTGTGGACCGTCATTCCCGCCATCATCGGGAGCGCCATGACCCAAAGTGCACGCCGCGGGGCGCGCAGAAACTCCTCGAGGCGATCCGACCGGACCGCCGCGTCTGACCTGCTCATGAGAAGCTGAGGATGGACCTGCCTCTAGAAGGGCAGGCCATCGTCGCCGTCGTCGAAATCCGCCGGAGGATCGGGCCACGGCTCATTGTCGGCCCCATCACTGCCGCTGCCCGGTGCGCTCCGCGTCACCTTCCACGCCTTCACGTCCGTGTACCATCGACCGTTGAATTCCCGACTCTGGATATCGACGTGAGCAGTGATCGTCTCCCCTTTCGAGACTCCGAACTTGTCGATGTTGTCGCCCCACTGGATGACCGCCACCTGCTTCGGATACTGGCCGGGCACCTCGAGGATGAACTGCTGCTTGCGCCAGATGCCGTTCTTTCCCTGTCCGGACTGCTCCTCGAGGATGTCGATGACTTCTCCGGTGATCGTCAGATCCATGCGTCTCTAGCGGGTTGATCGTTTGGATGCGCAGCAAGAGCACTGCTTCAGGAGTCCGGAAGGCTGTCGAAAAGCGTGCCGGAGCGCCAGAGGGCCACCCATCCCGCTGGGTGCCGAATCACGTAGATTGTGGGACAGGACTTCCCTCGGATTCCCATCGACATCCACCCTGAGATCCCCGCCGTGAGCACCTTCGACGAACAGCTTGAAAAGATCCGGACTGCGCCCGGATTCATCGCCGCCCTCGATCAGAGCGGCGGAAGTACCCCTCGCGCCCTCGCCTCCTACGGGGTCGGCGAAGACGAATGGAGTGGGGAGGAGGAGATGTTCGATGCGGTGCACAGGATGCGCACGAGGATCATCACGATGCCGGCATTCGGCGGTGATCGAATCCTGGGTGCCATTCTCTTCGAGGGGACGATGGATCGGGACGTCGAGGGTGTACCGACGGGCACCTACCTGTGGTCGAGCAGGGACGTCGTCCCATTCCTGAAGGTCGACAAGGGGCTCGCCCCGATCTCGGACGGCGTTCAGTTGATGAAGCCGATGCCGGGGCTCGATTCGACCCTCGATCGGGCGCGCTCGCTCGGTATCTTCGGAACGAAGATGCGTTCCGTCGTCAAGGAAGCGGACGCTGGTGGTATCGGGGCGATCGTGGACCAACAGTTCGAGGTGGGGAAGCAGATCCTGGGACACGGCCTCGTTCCGATCCTGGAGCCTGAGGTCGATATTCACTGCCCGAACAAGGCCGAGGCCGAGGCACTGCTGCTCTCCGCTCTCATGGACGGACTGAGCGCCCTCGAGGACGACGAACACGTCATGCTCAAGTTGACGCTGCCCGATGTAGACGGCTTCTACACGCCTTGCATCGAACACCCGAACGTTCTGAAGGTCGTTGCGCTCTCCGGCGGGTACTCGCGTGACGAGGCGAATGCTCGTCTCAGTCGTCAGCCCGGGATGGTTGCCAGCTTCTCCAGAGCGCTCGTCGAAGGCCTGAGTGCCCAGCAGTCGGACGAGGAATTCAACGCGGGTCTCGACCTCGCGATCGAGTCGATCTTCCGGGCATCGTCGACCTGATCTAAGATATTCAAAATCATGCCATAGAATGAATTAGATGTCTTCATATGACATTCATTCTAGATCATGCCGAAGACCTGTCTCGAACGTCATCAGGTCTCGAGGACGAATTCCGTGGTGATGTCGATCGCCCTTTCGAGCGTCTTGAAAACCGGGCATCGCTCCGCATGCAGCGCGTGAACGCGCTCCACGGTCTCCCGATGCTCTTCCCCTGACTTGAGGTGGTACGTGACGTGGATCCGACGGATCACGAGCACACCATCCTCCTTGCCGACCTCGCCGCGGACATGCCCGCTGAGCAGGCCCTCCCCCGCACCGATCCCACGCGCCTCCAGCGCGCCTCCAAAGGTGCCGGTCAGTCAGCCACCCGTGGCGGCCATGACGTAATCGAGGGTCGTGGTGATTTCGCGGTCCGGGTCGGCACCGTAGTGCTCCTTGATCGCGCCATGGACTCCGAACTCGACCGGGCCTTCATGCGCCGGTAGCCAGGCGTGTCGGTAGGGGCCCTTGATCCGGTCAATCCGGATATCGGCGGCGTAGACGACTTCGTTCATGGGCATGCGGGTTCGATAGAGAGCGACAGTTCGATTCTGGGTCACCCCGGGGTCCCCGGCAAGCCGGGTGGCCCCGGTGGGGCCGGAAGACACACGTGGTGCGATTCATCCTTGCTCCCGCATGATTTTCGGTTTATGTTCGGTTTCCGCGTTCAAGAAGAGAACGAGGGGGCCGCTCGGTCAGGCGCGGCTCGGTTGAGGACGTGTGACGCGGAGCACCGGTGACGATTCCCTACGTCGAACTGCATTGCCATTCCGGGTTTTCCTTCCTGGACGGTGCCTCGCACCCGGAAGAGCTCGTCATGCGGGCCGTCGAACTGGGCTACCCTGCCCTCGCTCTGACCGACCACAACGGTCTTTATGGCTCGATGGAGTTCGCGCAAACCGCCAGGCTGGCGAATCTGCAGCCGATCACCGGGGCGGAAGTCACACTCCGTGACTGCTTTTCGGGGGTGAAGGAGCCTGAATCCGGTCATCACGTCACGCTTCTGGCCGAAACCCCGACCGGGTATGCCAATCTCTGTCGCCTCCTGACCGAGGCACATATGAAGTCCGAGCGTGGGGACATACGACTTCCTCTCGAATCCCTGCTGCAGCGTCCCGAGGGACTGATCCTTCTCACGGGATGCGCGAAAAGCCCCGTCGCGGCTGCTCTGGAGTCCTCCGTCGCGGACGCCGAGGCCCTCACCCACCGGCTCCTGCATGCGTTCGGCCCCGGGAACGTCTTCGTGGAGCTGCAGGAGAACGCGGTTCGGGGGGACAGCGCGCGAAACAAGGGCCTCGGACGACTCGCGGGCCGTCTGGGCCTCGGGGTCGTCGCGACAGGAAACGTGCACTACCACCGTCCGGAGCGTCATCGACTCCAGGACGTTCTCGTCTCCATCCGGAATCGAAGCACGCTGGACGCCGCACACGGCGCCAGGAGGGCCAACAGGCTCTTCCACCTCGCTGCACCGTGGGAGATGTACCACCGCTTCCAGAGCCGCCCGGAAGCGCTCACGAATACCCTTCTGATCTCCGAGCGATGCTCCGATTTCGATCTTACCCGGGATCTGGGCTACGAATTCCCCGATTTCGAGGGGTCAGAGCGCGGTGGGGCCATCGAATCACTCGCTGCCATGTGTCTGCAGCGAATCAGCGAGCTATACGAGCCGGGAAGCGCGGAGGAGCAGGATGCAGAGAACCGATTGCACACGGAGCTCTGTCTGGTCGACCTTCACGGCCTGGGAGGCTTTTTTCTGGTCTATCGTGACATCATGCAGCTCGCGGCCGAAGTGGCACGGGACGTACGTGGCGAAGCACCCAGAGCCTCCTCCGGGTTGCCAGCGGGCCGGGGGCGTGGCTCGTCCGTTTCATCGATCATCTGCTACCTGATCGGCCTCTCTCACATCGATCCGGTCAAGAACAACCTCTTCCTGGGGCGCTTTCTGAACGAGGCGCTCCGCAGTGTGCCCGATATCGACCTGGACTTCCCACGCGACATAAGAGAACAGTTGATATTACGGGTGTATAATAAATACGGACATGAACATACGGGACTCGTATGTACATTCCCGACGTACCGCCTGAAGTCCGCCGTACGCGAAATCGGTAAGTCACTCGACCTTCCGATGGGTGAATTGGAAAAGCTCTCCAAGCTCGCCGAACGTCGCTCAGCAGCCGGCCTCGCCGAGGAGATCGCGTCACTCCCTGAATTCAAGGATCGAGCGGACGGACACCTCTGGAAGCTACTCGGAGATCTCGCCGAAGACGTCGCTGGCCTCCCCCGTCATATCTCGCAGCATGTCGGGGGGATGATCATCTCGAGTCGCCCGCTCGTGGAGATCGTTCCCGTCGAACCCGCAGCGTGGGAAGGCCGTTTCCTTTGCCAGTGGGACAAGGACTCCTGTGATGACGCCGGGTTCATCAAAATCGACTTTCTCGCGCTCGGCATGCTCTCTCTCGTCGAAGAGAGCATCGATCTGATCGCCGATCGACATGGCGAGGCCCCGGACCTTTCCCGGATCGACTTCGATGACGAGGTCATCTACGACCGGATCGACTCCGGTGACACAGTGGGTATCTTCCAGATCGAGAGCCGAGCACAGATCCAGATGCTCCGACGAACGAGACCCCGGAATCTCGAAGACCTCTCCGTCCAGGTGGCGATCGTTCGACCGGGACCCATCGTCGGGGGTGCCGTAAATCCCTATGTACGACGCCGTGAGATGCTGCGGGACGCACCGGGATACGAGGTGCCCTACCCCCACCCACTCCTCGAAGAAGCACTCGGAGAGACGCTGGGGGTGATCATCTTTCAGGATCAGGTTCTCAAGGTCTGTCAGGCGCTCGCCAACTTTACGGACGGCCAGGCAGAGTCTCTGAGACGCGCCATGAGCCGTAAACGCTCCAGAGAGGCCCTGACGGCCCATTGGGAGGAGTTCAGGGCCGGAGCGCAGGCGAACGGGGTCGAAGAGACGACCGCACGAGAAATTTTCGCTCAGGTGACCGCGTTTTCGGAGTTTGGCTTCCCGAAATCGCATGCAGCGGCGTTTGGCCTGCTGGCATATCAGTCCGCATGGCTGCGTCACTACTATCCGGTCGAATTCTACGTCGCGTTGTTCAACAATCAGCCGATGGGCTTCTACTCGCTCGATGCTCTCGGTCGGGATGCCCGAAGAAACCGCATCAAAACACTCCTGCCTGACATCAACCGGAGTCACGCCGAATGTACTGCTGAAGGCGCGAACCTCCGGATCGGACTGGGCTTCGTGCGAGGCTGGGGAGCCGACATCGCGAAGCATGTCGTTTCGGAGCGGGAAAACGGCGGCCCATACCGATCCCTTCTCGATTTCCTGCGCCGTACGCCAGCTGCACTCAAGCGCCCGGCCATCGAGAACCTCATCTGGGTAGGTGGATTCGGTGTGTTCGGCCTGACCCGCCGGGAATTACTCTGGCAGACAGGGCTGTGGCTGGGCCCGGAGACCGACCGGGAGCGGTCTGGAGGCCGGGAGGACCACCCTCAGACCGAACTGGCGCTAGATGAACCCTATGCAGATTTGAGCTTTACGGATCTCGATCCACACGATCGAATGATCGCCGAGTACCGGATGCTGCGCTTCTCGACGGAGCTCCACCCCCTGTCTCTTATCCAGGACACCCTGCCAGCAGGTACAGTAACGTCGGACCGCCTCCAGCACCTCGAAAACGGGAGCACGGTGCGTGTCGCCGGACTCGTCACGACTCGCCAGCGTCCAGGGACCGCAAAAGGCTATGTGTTTGTCCTGATGGAAGATGAACATGGTCCTATCAACATCATTGTGAGCCCTGATATCTATCAACGTGATCGAGCCGCTGTCCGGATGGAGCCATTCCTGGCCGTGCGCGGCCGACTCCAGATCGACGGAGCGACCATCAACGTCATCGCCCACGAGCTGGAGGCGCTGCGGGTACCTGGCACGCCGGTCCGACGACGTGGCCTGTCCCGACCCCCGGCTACAACACAGGTGGAGGACAGCACCTCCGAAACGCTGCTCCCTGCTCCGACGACCATGGCCACGCAAAGACCCGTACGCGTTCCCGTAGATTCCGTCGCAAGGTGTGAAGAGCGGATCGAGAAGCTGTGGGAGTCCGACTCACGCACTCCGCCCTCTGAAGACGGCCGGAGACTCGATTCTCCGGACCTCGATCACCTGCATACCTCACTCCCGCAACCTCTGGAGTATTGGACAGAAAAGGATGACGCACCTGCGAGTCCGTTTCAGTACCTGACCGCCCTGCGACAGAGTCCCCCGGGCATCAAGAACTTCGGCTAGCTCAGCACCTCGAAGTACCCATCGAACCTTTCATGGCCCGGTAGCCACGTCGGGCTTGAGAATCGCACCGACTCAATCCAAGATCACCGCTGCCGGCCAGTTCGAAACAACCGAACCTCCATCCATCGAGAGAACGACGGTGCATTCCTCGGGCATGTCATGAAGGGCTCGCTGCGGAAGCTTCGAGGTGCTCTCGGTTTGGGCTTCCTGATGGCTCTGGCCTCGGCCTCGGTCGGCGCCATCGTGGGCTCGCTTGCTGCGCTGGTGGCTGGACGACCGATTCAGGACGCGATCCTGGCGCCCAGCCGGGACTTCGGGCTCGCTGGATTTATCACCGGCCTCGGATTCGCGGGCCTGTTGGCACTCATGGAAAACCGCCGAACGATCGACACACTGTCCGAGGGTCGGGTCGCAGCGTGGGGTGGCGTCGCCGGCGGGGCCGTTGCGACGACCTTCACCGCACTGTCCCTGTTTCCCGTCCTTGGACCAGGGTACCGCACGGACCTCGCCCTGTACACGGTCCTGACAGGCGCTCTCTTTGGAGCTCTCAGCGCTCGCATCGCCGTGGGAACGCTTCGGTTGGCGAGACGTCCTACCCTGCTCTCCTGAAGCCTCCGTCGGGACCCTTTGCCCCTGGGTGACCTTTGTGGGCCACATCCTGTTCGCGACGCCCGGAATCAACCGCCCCCGCCGCGAGGCCAGAAATTGTTCTGGCGATCTACATCCGGTGCGTAGCCGCTCGGGTCCAGTTCCACACGCGTGACGGATCCAGCCGACGCTGCGATATCGATTTCATACCGGTCGTGGCCGGCGAGCCAGTGATCCACCGGGATTTCGTGCACGAAATCCATCCCATTGGACGTCCGTACCCGGACTCGCGCCGGAAAAATCGCGTTCCCGCGGTCCTCGATGGTGACGACAGCACCGCCTGTCGGCTTTGGAGCGACCCGCCCAACGGCATGGTCGAGCGTCCAGGTCTCGAAATAGAAGGACGTCCAGAACCAGTCGAGATCCTCCTCGGCGAATCGCTCGAAGGTATTGAAAAAATCCCACGGACTCGGACGCTTGTACGCCCATTCGGCAATGAACGACCGATACGCCGCACGCCAGTCGTCCTCGCCCATGACTTCACGCAGCGCGACCATGAGGGTGGCCGGTTTTAGGTACGATGCGATGCCATACCCCGGTCCCGGCTCGTAATAGTCGCCATGCCGCATGAGGCTCTGCTCCTGCTCCGCCTCCGCCACCTGCAGGTAACTCCGGGCCTCGACCCGGTGATGATCGACCCCCGGCCAGAATTCCATCCTGCTCTGGTTCTCCAGAAACGTCGTCGACCCCTCATCCATCCAGGCGTGACGCTTTTCGTCGGTGCCCACGATCATCGGGATCCACATGTGTCCAATTTCATGTGATGTGACGTTGAACAGATCGCTCGGCTCCGAATCCTGATACGCGCCCATCACCGTCATCATGGGGAACTCCATGCCACCTTCGATGATGTCCATCCCTTCTACGGACGTCATGTGCGACCAAGGGTACGAGTACCCTGTGTACTCGGAGTGAAATTCAATCGCCTCTCGACCGTACCTCCACTGCGCCGCCCAAAGGGGGGCTACGTCTTCGCGCCAGAATGAGTGGATCAAGACCCGACGGGTGCCATCGACGACAGGCTCGATCGGTCCCATTGACTCCTCACCACCCGCCTCATCAGCCTCCTCGTCAGCCTCATCCTCGTTCGCGGCCGAATCCTTCACCGGCCAGATCTGGTTGACGACCTCGGCACTCGTCGCATCCCAGCGCTGAACGTTGGACGCGGTCCATGCGAAGTCGCGAACCCGGTCGGCAGAGAACTGGTACGTGAGCCATCCATCCACGCCGGCCGTCGTCACGACACCTGCACGGCGCGACGCTGCATCCGCGATGGTCACGAGGGTGTCGGACGTCTCGGCGGCTGTCAGCCGCTCGAGGGTGATCGCCGAAAATACATCCCCGGGGTTCTGAAGGTCTCCGGTGGCCATCACCGTCCACCCTGCGGGAACGGAGATCGAGACGTCATAGTCACCGAATTCGTCATAGAATTCGGCATTGCCGAGGTACGGTTGTGCGCTCCAGCCGGCGACATCATCGAACACGCCGATCTTCGGGAACCAGTAGGCAACGAAGTACACTTCCCTCTCGGAATGGCCCATCCGGCCGGCTCCCCGCTGCGGAATAGTGAGCTCCCAGTCGATATCGAGTTGCAGCGTGTCACCGGGCTCGAGACGAATCGTCGGGCGAACCCGCATCAGAGTGCCGTCCACCTCCCAGCCGGGTCCCTCGCCGGCAGGCCGCTCCAGGAGTTCTTCGCCGTCAGCTGCAAGGCGTTTGATCGCCAAACCGCCCGTGATCTCCTGAGTGTCATACCGCGGCGATCCTTCCTTGTGGAGGTTCTGATGCAGGTGCAGGAGTACAGAATTCAGATTGGCGGGGGCATCGTGCGCATACAGGATCTGGACTGACCCCTCGAGCCTTGCCGACTCGGGATCCAGTCGAGCCTCGATGTCGTAACTCACTCCGTTCTGCCAGTAGCTGTGTCCGGGAGCGCCTGTCTCACTGCGCCAGCCACGCTCGACCGCACGTTCGAAGGCAGGAGGGTAGTCCAGGGCCGCCGGAATGGGCCGCGCAATACGGACGACCTCGTCCTGAGCCGTACCGACCGAAGGCGATCCCGCGAGAAGAACCGCGGCCACAGCGGCCGACAATGTCCGCGAACGTCGATCCATCGTTCCCATCCCTAAGGATTCCTTTTTACAAAGAACATGACACCGGCCCAATCCGTCGCAGCCGGGAACATGTCGAAATAACGATTCACTCGGTCCTCACCCATGAACGGCGCGAGCTCCTGCCGTACCTCCCGTTCGAAGGCTGCAGCGTCCTCTTCCTCACGCCCCTCGCCAATCGCCGCTCGTACGCGGCGTTCGAGCAGCTCGAGGCGCTCCGTCAGCTGCAGGCGTCGATCCTCCACATCGCCATGTAGCCCGAAATGCGTTGCGCCGAACCGCTCGGGTCCAATCTCCCCGATCTCCTGCAGGGTTCGGAACCAGTCAGGAAGATTGACGGCCGGCGGCGGTGTCGGTGGATGCTGAGGTCCTCCGGACAGGACGATGCCCATCGCATCCCCGGAAAAGAGCGTTCCGTCACGTTCATCCAGATACGAGAGGTGATGAGCGATGTGACCCGGCGTGGAGATCGGCCGGAGACCAGCGATGGAAGCTGGACGCTCATCGCTCCTCCAGACATCGAGTCGATTGCTTTTCACCGGCTTTACCTCACCCCACAGGCGATCGTGCAGGTCCCCAAACGTCCTGCGCGTGCTCGAGACGAGCCTCTCTGGATCTACCAGATGAGACGCACCATCCTCGTGGACGAACACACGGGCCTCTGAAAAAACCTCGAGAAGGTCACCGGTCGCACCTGCATGATCGAGGTGAATGTGCGTCAGCAGCACGCGACGAAGGTCGCGTGGCCCGATACCCCGGACGGACAACTCCTCGATCAGTCGCGTCAGCGTCGTGGTGGGGCCGGGATCGATGATCGTCGGCTCAGGGCCATCCACGAGGTAGCAGGCGATCGCGCCCTCGAGATCGAGGTGCTCCAAATCGATACACTGATGGTTGGTCATTGCCTTCCTGCCCGTCCGTTGAGGCCGAGCCCTCCCTCTGGGAAACGAAAACGGGGGCGCCCGCCAGGCGGGCACCCCCTTCACATCATGTGTACTGCCACGGGCGCGTAGCTCAGCCGCGATCCTGCATCGGCGTGAAATCACGCTCGTCCGAGCCATGATAGACCTGTCGAGGCCGCGCAATGCGCTGCTCGGGGTCTCGCAGCAATTCCTCCCACTGCGCCAACCAGCCCACGGTCCGCGGAATGGCGAACAGAACCGGGAACATTTCGACCGGAAAACCCATGGCCTGGTAAATGAGCCCGGAGTAGAAGTCTACGTTCGGGTAAAGATTCCGTTCGACGAAGAAGTCCTCGTTCAGCGCGATCTTCTCGAGTTCAAGGGCGATATCGAGGAGCGGATTCCGACCCGTGACCTCGAAAACCTCGTCCGCCGTACGCTTGATGATCGCGGCGCGCGGATCGTACGCCTTGTACACACGGTGACCGAATCCCATGAGACGCTCTTCACGCTTGCGAACGCCCTCCATGAAGGCAGGGATGTTGTCGACGCTGCCGATTCGCGTGAGCATGCGGAGCACTGCCTCATTCGCTCCGCCATGCAGCGGTCCGTACAGGGCGCCCATCGCTCCGGCGAGCGCCGAATACGGATCAGCGTTTGCCGAACCGATGACCCGCATCGTCGTGGCCGAGCAGTTCTGCTCGTGATCCGCGTGCAGGATGAACAGGATGTCGAGCGCCCGCTCGAGCACGGGATTCGGCTTGTATTCCCTGGTTCCGATCCGGAACAACATGTTCAGAAAATTCGCGGCGTACCCGAGTTCGTTTTCCGGGTAGACATACGGGAGCCCGCGATGGTGGCGGTAGGCGTATGCGGAGAGGGTCGGCAGCTTGGCGATCAAGCGCACGATCTGCTGCCACCGCGCGTCCGGATCATCGACGCTCTTCGCCTCGGGATAGAACGAGGAGAGCGCTGCGACACCGCTCATCACCATACCCATGGCGTGCGCGTCGTATCGGAAGCCCGAGAACAACTCCTTGATATTCTCGTGCACGTAGGTGTGAAACGTCACATCGTGCACGAAGTCGTCCAATTGCGACTGCGTCGGAAGTTCGCCCTTCAGAAGCAGATACGAGACCTCGAGGTGAGAACTGCGCTCGGCGAGTTGCTCGATCGGGTAGCCGCGATACCGCAGGATGCCCTTCTCGCCGTCGATGTAGGTGATCGTGCTGCGCGTCGAAGCGGTGTTCGTATACCCGGGATCGTATGTCATCATCCCGAAGTCACCGTCGTTGACCTTGATCTGGCGAAGATCCATCGCCCGGATCACGTCGCCCTCGAGGATGTCGACTTCGTACTCTCGACCGGTCCGGTTGTCGCGGATGGAGAGGGTGTTCGATCCCTCGCTTCCGTGCTCTGACATGTGTGCTCCGTTTTGGACAGCCGTTGGTCGCGGGACGGCTGAAGCTCCATTTCTATTTCAGCCCGTAAGTATAGACTAGCTCGGACCATGGCCCAAGATGCCCGCACGGCCGATTCGGCGCAGTCGTAGGCAACATCGGAAGCATCCGACCGCTGGAGTACCGGGGGCGGGAATCGAACCCGCACGTCCTTGCGGACAGCGGCTTTTGAGGCCGCCGCGTCTACCGTTCCGCCACCCCGGCAGGGTACATCAGGAACACAGTATCGCCTCGGAGAGCGCGCCCGTCGAGTCAGACCCGAGCGGGCCATTCCCTCCGGGCCGGAACTATGGTGGAACCACCTCGGATTGGCCCTGACAGGGCAGGCGATTTTTGTAATTCTTATGTGCTGGGTCGCAGTGGCGTGGAACGCTACGATGTGACCCCGGCCCGTTCGACGTCTCATTCCCCGGAGCCCCAGTTGGCGAACCATACGCCCGATCCCTTCGGCGCCCTGACCGGCATCGACCTTCCCGAAGGACCGACCTCGTTCTTCAGCCTCGCTCACCTCGAACGCGAGGGCGTGATCGATACGTTGGATCGGTTGCCCTTCTCCATTCGAATTCTGTTGGAGAATGCCCTCAGGCACGCCGGCGGCTCGTACGTCAGCCAGGACCACGTCCGGTCGGTGGCGCAATGGAGCCCCACGAACGCTGGCGCCGACCTCCCCTTCATGCCGACCCGAGTCGTGCTTCAGGACTTCACGGGTGTGCCGGCTGTCGTCGATCTCGCCGCGATGCGGGACGGGATCCGGGAACTCGGTGGCGACCCGTCACGAATCAACCCGGTCGTCCCCGCTGACCTCGTGATCGATCACTCGGTCCAGGTGGACCACTTCGGCTTCGGGGATGCGTTCCGACTCAACGTGGAAAAGGAGTTCGAACGCAACCGCGAGCGCTACGCCCTGCTCCGATGGGCGCAGGAGGCGTTTGACAACTTCTCGGTCGTCCCGCCGGGAACAGGGATCGTTCACCAGGTGAACCTCGAATATCTCGCATCCGTGATCCACCGGCGGGAACACGAGGGCTCCTTTCTCGCCTACCCCGATACGCTGGTCGGAACCGACTCCCACACGACCATGGTCAACGGGTTGGGCGTGGTCGGCTGGGGAGTCGGTGGGATCGAAGCCGAGGCGGTCGTTCTCGGGCAGCCGTATTACATGCTGCTGCCCGAAGTTGTCGGCATGAAGCTCTCCGGGACGCTGCCGGACGGAGCCACGGCCACGGACCTCGTGCTGCGTGTGACCGAGATGCTCCGCGAACACGGCGTCGTAGGCCGTTTTGTCGAGTACTTCGGAGCGGGGCTCAGCAATCTGAGCCTGCCCGACATGGCCACGCTGGCGAACATGTCGCCGGAATATGGTGCGACGATCGGCTTTTTTCCGGTCGACGACTCCACCCTTGAATACCTCCGTGGCACGGGCCGCGACGAGGGCATGATCGCGCGCGTCGAGGCCGTCTCCAAGGAGCTCGGTCTGTTTCGCACGGACGAGACCCCTGACCCCGAGTTCACCTCGACGCTCGAGCTGGACCTGTCCACGGTGGAGCCGAGCCTGGCGGGGCCGAAGCGGCCCCAGGACCGGATCGCGATGGTGGACATGGGTCGACAGTTCGCGAAAGATCTGCCCTCGCTCGTTCCATCGGGACACGCGTTGAACGGTGACCGCTCGGTGGAGGTGAGCGACGGCGCGGACTCCATGGAGATCACGGACGGAACCGTGGTGATCGCATCGATCACAAGCTGCACCAACACCTCGAACCCCTCCGTCATGGTCGGAGCGGGGCTCCTCGCCAGAAACGCCGTGGAACGAGGTCTCACCGTCAAGCCATGGGTCAAAACCGCGATGGCTCCGGGGAGCCAGGTGGTCACCGACTACCTGACCGAATCCGGCCTTCTGCCGTATCTCGAAGCGCTGCGTTTTCACGTTGTCGGATACGGCTGCATGACGTGCATCGGTAATTCGGGTCCCCTGCCCGAGCACATTCACAACGCGGTCGACGAGCACGGCCTGGTGGTCTCATCCGTGCTGTCAGGCAACCGAAACTTCGAGGCGCGTATTCACCCCCTCGTTCGTGCCAATTATCTGGCGTCTCCGGTGCTCGTGGTTGCCTACGCCCTCGCCGGCCGCATGGATCTCGACCTGGAAGTGGAGCCGCTCGGGACGGGCAGCGACGGCGAACCCGTGTACCTGAAGGACATCTGGCCTTCTCCCGAGGAAGTGGCCCGGACCGTGGCAAGCGCCCTTAAGCCGGAGATGTTCTCGGATCGCTATTCGGTCGTCACGACCGGTGACGAGAACTGGCAGGCTCTCCCCCTGCCGGAGGAGGGGAGCCTGTACGAGTGGGACGCCGACTCGACCTACGTGCGTCGTCCCCCCTTCTTCGAGGGGATGTCCATGGACGTTCCCCCGGCGGAGGACGTGATCGGTGCACGCGTTCTCGCTCTCATGGGACAGTCCGTCACGACCGACCACATTTCTCCCGCCGGCGCGATCCCGAAGGCCGAACCGGCAGGGCTGTACCTCCGCGAGCACGACGTGTCGGTGAAGGATTTCAACACCTTCGGCTCACGCCGCGGAAACCACGAGGTGATGATGCGCGGCACCTTCGGGAATGTGCGCATCAAGAACCTTCTGCTCGACGGAAAGGAAGGTGGCTACACCGAGCACCTTCCCACCGGCGAGGTGCTGCCGATTTACGATGCCTCGATGCGGTATCAATCCGATCATACCCCGCTGATCATCCTCGCCGGACAGGAGTACGGCACAGGCAGTTCCCGAGACTGGGCGGCCAAAGGCACGATCCTCCTTGGAGTGCGGGCCGTGATCGCAGAGAGCTTCGAGCGCATCCACAGGAGCAACCTCGTCGGGATGGGCGTCCTTCCTCTCGAGTTTCAGACCGGAGAAACCCCCACGACCCTGGGTCTGACCGGTCGAGAAACATTCGACATCACGGGTATCGCCGACGGTCTGGAGCCCGGATGCACCGTCGACGTGACCGCAACCGGAGCCGACGGATCCGTGACGGCCTTCAAGGCGACCGCACGCCTCGATTCGCATGTGGATGTCGAGTACTACCGGAACGGAGGCATTCTTCAGACGGTCCTGCGCAAGATGGCAAGCGGCGACATGTAAGCCGTTTCCGCTTGGCGAGGGTCAGGCAGGGGCGGGCCGGTGGCCCACCCCTGCCTCATCCCTGAGGATCGGTGGGATGCGGGTTCAGGCCTGCTCCTCCCTCATCGCCTTCGGCGGACCGAGCACCTCCTGAAGGATGATCGCCTGTCGCAGCGCCGATGCACTGTTGCTCAGGAGCTGTCCACGGATGGCCTTCGCGTCCGCGGACAGAGTCCTCGCGAGCGGGTCCAGGCCGTCCTGCTCCGAGCGAGACCGTTCGGACGGATCCGTGCCGTACTCTGCATGGGCCCGATGCACACGGTGGCTGGCGACGGGACGTGCCGGCCCCCTGCGCTGATACGTGGGGGTCCTGGCTCGTTCCGCCGACTTTGCCCGAGACCGTTCCTCCCGCTCGCGGGCGCGTGCCTCGCGCCTCGCCTGCGACTGCACCCAACGCCTCTGCTGACGGACCCTCTCCTCATCTGCGGAGTGAGTCGCGTCATCCTCGACCGGCACATCGACCTCGGCGCGCTCCATCCGCTGCCGCTCCGCCTCCACCTTCGCGGCTATGCCGGCCAGTTGCTCCAGAAGGCCACCGGGAAGCATCGTCCGCGACGACGGCTGGTCTGGCGCCGAGCCATCGGGTGTCGAGGACGGCACCGTGCCACCCGCCGTAGCAACATCGTCGTACGACGGCTCCTCGTCATACGTCGGCAGGTCCACAGGAGCCCGCTGAGCGCGTGCGTATTCTTCCAGATCTACTCCGTCGGGATCGGCGGAAGTCGAATCGATCGGTGCATCGCCTTCATTCTGCTTCCGCCTTCGAGCAACCGACTCGATGATCGAAAAGAAGATGAGCACCAGGAAGAAGATCAGCTGCTCCATGGCCCTGTCGTCTACTCGCCGAGTGTCTCGTTCGGGGTCTCGTCGGGGCCGGCAATCGCGGTCCGCATGCTGGTATCGGCCTCGATGTTCCGATACTTGACGAAGTCCATCACTCCGAGATTGCCCTGACGGAAGGCGTCAGCCAGCGCCAGCGGCACCTGAGCCTCGGCCTTCACGACTTCTGCCCGCATCTGTCCGACAAGCGCTTTCATCTCCTGTTCCTTGGCGACGGCCATGGCACGCCGCTCCTCGGCGCGAGCCTGAGCGACACGCTTGTCAGCTTCTGCCTGATCCGTCTGCAGTTCGGCTCCGATGTTCTTGCCAACGTCGACATCCGCGATGTCGATCGAGAGAATCTCGAAGGCGGTGCCCGAATCGAGTCCCTTGCCTAGAACGGTCTTGGAAATGGCGTCCGGGTTCTCCAGCACTGCCTTGTGCGAGTCCGCCGAACCGATCGTCGAGACGATACCCTCACCGACCCGAGCGAGGATCGTGTCCTCGCCTGCTCCCCCGACGAGGCGATTGATGTTGGCTCTCACCGTCACGCGTGCAACCGCGATCAGTTGAATCCCGTCCTTGGCCATCGCTGCGACCTTGGGGGTGTTGATGACCTTCGGGTTCACCGAGACCTGCACGGCCTCGAACACGTCACGTCCTGCCAGATCGATCGCGGCAGCCTGATTGAAGGGCAGGTCGATGCTCGCCTTGTCCGCCGAGATCAGGGCGCCGACGACACGATCGACTCGACCACCGGCAAGGTAGTGCGCCTCCAGTGCGTTGATGTCGAGATCCAGCCCGGCCTTGGTCGCGTTGATGAGCGGCCGTACGACGGCCGGAGGGGACACCTTCCTCAGCCGCATGCCGACCAGCGTGCCGATCCCTACGGTGACGCCCGCCGACAGCGCCTCCACCCAGAGACGCACGGGGATCGCCCACGCGATGATGAATACCAGCAGGATGGAGCCGGTGAGGAGAAACACGTTGAGCGCTGCGACGCCTTCCATATCCGAAGCCTTGTAGGAGGAAGTGATTCGTGAGACGGGTCACGCCCCAGTGGGCATGCCGTCGGTGAGTTCTGCCTGATCCACGGCACGGACCACATGCCGGTACCCTTCTGCGCTGACGACCTTGACCGGCGTGCCGGCCGTGATCCATTCCGACTCCGACACTACATCGATGCGCTCCTCTCCGAAGAGCGCGGTTCCGGCGGGCCGGAGATCCGTAATCGCCTTTCCGAGACTTCCGATGAGGTCGACCCGCGACTCTGCCGACTCGTACCCTGTCTCGCGATCCGTCCGGTCGGTTAGCAAGATCCCGCTGCGGGCGAGGCGCGAGGACCCGGGCAGCGTGCGGATGACGACCCACGCCGATACCACGATGAGCACCACCGTCGTGCTCAGAACCAAACCCGCCCGCGTGAAGTCCGGAGACGTCGGCAACGATCCAAGCATGCTAAGGTACAGACCGGCCATGACCCCGATTCCTCCCAGGAGACCAAAGATGCCGAATCCAGGGATGAGGAACACCTCGACCCCGATCAGGCCGAGGCCGAGGGCAAAGATGAGAATGTCCTCGAGTCCGGCCAGCCCGATGATGAGGTGCGATCCGAAAAAGAGCGAGAGAGCCAGCAGCCCCGCAGCTCCGGCCAGGCCGAACGTCGGCGTCTTGATCTCCGTCAGCAGACCGAGGAAGCCGAGTGACAGGAGGAAAGGAGCCACCACGGGGTTCGAAAAGAAGCGAACGATCCGTTCGGCCCAGTTCGCTTCGGCCGTCACCACGGATGCTCCCTCTGCATCGAGCTCGGCCAGGAGTGCCGAGAGATCTGCGACCTCCTCGGCATACCCGAGGTCCACCGCCTCCTCGGTCGTCAGTGTGAGCAGCTTTCCGGCCTCGGATACGCCCTCGATCGCAATATCCTCGTCCACCATCGCTGCCGCGACCTCGGGGTCGAGGTCCGACTCTTCTGCCAGCGCTCTCATCTGACTGCGCATGGCCGAAACGATTTTCTCGGAAGCCTTCGTCCCGCTCCCGTCCACGGGTGTGGCAGCACCGATCACTGAACCGGGCCGCATGTAGATGCGGTCCGTGGACAGAGCGATGAGGGCACCGGCCGAATAGGCTCGTCGGTTTACCAGTGTGTAGACGGGTATCGCCGCATCCGACAACGCATCGGAGATCCGCTCGGCCGCGTCCACGCGGCCTCCCGGAGTGTCCATGTCCAGTACCACGGCCACCGCTCCGGCCTCCGCAGCTTCCTCGAGACTACGCTCGATGAACGGAGCCAGACCCAGCTCGACGACACCGGTGACAGGCACTCGGATGACCACGTCGCCCGTCTGAGCGACGACGGGCATCGCGAGCACGGGGAGCCCGGCGCACAGCACCACGGTCAGGAAGAGTCGGCGGATCATGGGTCGGCCTCGTAAGCATCATCGATGAACCCCAAGCTACGCTGAGTCCTACCCCGCTCAAAGCGCTGAGGTGTGCGCATGAGCCCGGCATCTCAGCCCGGCCCGGGGGGATCCTGGCTGTCGTCCCTTCATCTCGCCCCCACCTGCCCAATCGGGAGTTCACGGAGGGTACACCGTTCCCGTCCTGGGGCCGGTTGACCGCCAAGTCGGACGTGAGGACCTTTGAGCGGCTGCGGCGGCGATCGAAACACGGCTCCGCATCCGCGAAGAATCCGCGCCCAAGGCGGCTCAGAGCATTCATTTTCCGGGGGAAAACCCAGATGTCCGATTCGGTATTGGTGCACTACGAAGTTCGTGGAAAGGTGGCGCTTCTCACGCTCGACGACCCACCCGCAAATACGTACACGCACGAGATGATGCGGCAGCTCGACGAGGGGATCATCAGGGCACGCTTCGACGGGGATGTCGAGGTGATCGTCATTACGGGTGCCGGGGAGAAGTTCTTCTGCGCCGGTGCCAACATCGGCATGCTTTCCGAGGCCGATCCGGAATGGAAATACTGCTTCTGCCTGCACGCGAATGAGACGCTGAACCGCCTCGAGCACACGCCGAAGCTGGTCATCGCCGCGCTCAATGGTCACACGGTTGGCGGCGGGCTCGAGATCGCGATGGCGGCGGACATCCGGATTGCCCGAAAGGATTCCGGCAAGGTGGGCCTCCCCGAGGTGGCGCTCGGCGTGCTGCCAGGTACAGGAGGTACGCAGCGTCTGGTCCGTCTGGTCGGAAAGCCGGTCGCGATTCAGATGATGGCGGAGGGTACGACCTTCGGCTTCGACGAAGCACACCGACACGGATTGGTAAACGAGATCTACGATCACGAGGATCGCGACTCGTTCGTGGATGCCGTCGTCGACTACGCGAGCCAGTTCACGACCCCGAACAAGGCTACAAAGGCAGTTGGGCTCATCAAGCGTTCGGTTCAGACGGGTGCAGAACTGCCCTTCGAGCTCGCCCTGGCGCTGGAGCGTGAGCTTCAGGCGCAGCTCTTCGCCAGCAGTGACGCCAAGGAAGGCCTGAACGCCTACGTCCAGAAGCGGACCGCCGAATTCACCGGCAGCTGACACTGTCGGAGGTCACGATGCGCCGAGGCGGGGTCCGGAACGATCTCCGGGCCCCGTTTCTCGTTCTTACAGACGCTACCGGGAGACCAGATGCCTGAGAACACGATCCGGAATCAGCTATGGATCGGAAATGAATGGATCGCTGCAGCTGACGGCGGCACCTTCGCGACCGTCAACCCGGCGAGCCACGAGGTCATCACCGAGGTGTCATCGGGTCAGGCGACCGACGTGGACCGAGCCGTGGACGCCGCCCGCGCAGCGCTGAAGAACCCGGAGTGGCGGGACATGAACCCCCACAAGCGTTCCCGGCTCCTCTGGAAACTCGCCGATGCACTGCAGGCCAACGCCGACGAGCTCGGTACGCTCGAGACCGCCGACAACGGGAAGCCCTTCTTCGAATCTCGCAAGGTGGATCTCCCCAGTGTGATCGAGAACTTCCGGTACTTCGCGGGACTGGCCGACAAAATCGAAGGGGCCACCATCCCCGTTGCAGGACCGTTCCTCAACTACACCCTGCGTGAGCCAGTCGGAGTGATCGGGTGCATCACACCATGGAACTTTCCGCTCTCGATGGCCGCGTGGAAAGTTGCCCCGGCCCTCGCATGCGGGAATGCCGTGATTCTGAAACCGGCCGAGCAGACTCCGCTCACCGCGCTTCGCCTGGCGGAGCTCGCCGCTGAGGTCGGATTCCCAGCAGGGGTCTTCAATGTGGTTCCCGGTTTCGGAGAAACCGCCGGGGCAGCGCTGGTCGCCCATCCGGGTGTGGACGCCATCGCGTTCACTGGATCCACCGAGGTTGGGAAGATCGTGATGCGGGGAGCGGCAGACACACTGAAGAAGGTCTCGCTCGAGCTGGGTGGCAAATCCCCGAACATCGTCCTCGCCGACGCAGACGTGAAGGCTGCCGTGCGCGGCGCCACCACGGGCATCTTCTACGGCAAGGGTGAAGTCTGTGCTGCAGGCTCGCGCATCCTCGTCGAGCGTTCGATTTACGACGACTTCGTCAACGAGTTCGCCAAGCGCGCAGAGAACATGACCGTTGGTGATCCAATGGATGCCAACACTCGACTCGGCGCCATCGTGAGCGAGGAGCAGTTGGCCCGGGTCCTGAGGTATATCGAGGCCGGCAGGAGCGACGGAGCCCGGCTCGTCGCCGGAGGAGAGCAGACAACCGTCAATGGGAAGGGCAACTTCGTCACCGCCACGGTGTTCGCCGACGTCGATCCGACGATGACGATCGCTCGGGAAGAAATCTTCGGGCCCGTGGCATGCGTAATTCCCGTTGACGATGTGGACCACGCGATCGAGGTCGCCAACGATTCTATGTACGGACTGGCCGCCGGTGTCTGGACTCGGGACATCGGATCGGCTCACCGGGTAGCGGGAGAGCTTCAGGCCGGTACCGTCTGGATCAATACGTATAACCAGTACGACTCAGCCTCACCCTTCGGGGGCTACAAGGCCAGTGGCTTCGGTCGAGACCTCGGGCACGAGGCCGCACTCGAGAAGTACACGCAGACCAAGAGCGTCTGGGTGGCCGTCGACGGCTGACACCGCGTAACCTCACCCGCAAACCCATACCGGAAGGGACGATGCGCGAAGCATGGATCATCGATGGCGTTCGAACGCCCATTGGCCGCCACGGCGGCGGCTTGGCACCCGTCCGTCCGGACGACCTGGCTGCCGTCACCATCACCGGGTTGCTGGCCAGGAACGAGATCGACCCGCAGACCATCGACGACGTGGTGTTCGGGTGCATCAATCAGGCAGGCGAGGACAATCGGAACGTGGCCCGTATGGCTCTGCTGCGGGCGGGACTCCCCGTGAGCGTGCCCGGCCAAACCGTAAATCGACTCTGTGGTTCGGGCATGCAGGCCCTCCTCTCCTCGTTTCATGCAATTCAGTCCGGCGAGGGCGACGTGTTCATCGCGGGTGGAGTGGAGAGCATGAGCCGCGCCCCGTTCGTCATGCTCAAGCCGGAGGTCGGATACTCCCGGGGACACCCCAAGACGGCCGATACCGTCCTGGGTTGGCGTTTTCCGAATCCGGCATTCGCTCCGGAGTGGACGATCGGTCTGGGCGAAACCGCCGAAGTGATCGCCCACGAATTCGGTGTCAGTCGTGAGGCGCAGGATGCGTTCGCCGCGGAGAGTCAGCAGCGAGCCGAGCGCGCGATGGCTGCCGGAGTGTTCCGGGACGAGATCGTGCCCGTTTCGGTGCCACGGCGGAAGGGAGACCCGGTGGTCATCGACACGGACGAGCACCCCCGAGCGGATACGACAGCCGAATCGCTCTCCCGACTGAGGCCTGTATTCCGCAAGGATGGGACCGTCACCGCTGGGAACTCGTCCGGCATCAACGATGGCGCGGCGGCCCTTCTCGTTGTTTCCGCGGAGCGTGGGAAAGAGCTCGGACTCGAGCCCCTCGTCCGCGTCGCGGGTGGAGCCGTGGCCGGCGTCGAACCGCACCGCATGGGGATCGGTCCCGTTCCCGCAACCCGAAAGGCACTCGCCCGTCAGGGCTGGTCGATCGATCAGATCGATGTGGCAGAGCTCAACGAGGCCTTTGCCGCGCAGGCCATTCCCTGCATGACGGAACTCGGCCTCGATCCTGAGCGAGTGAACGTGAACGGAGGGGCGATCGCGCTCGGGCATCCTGTAGGATGCTCGGGAGCCCGAATCGTGGTGACGCTCGTGCACCAGATGAAGCGGCAGGGCGCGGCTCGCGGCCTCGCTTCGATGTGCATCGGGGTCGGTCAAGGGATCACGAGCCTGCTGGAGCAGCCATGAGCACGATTGAAACGGTCGCAGTCCTCGGCGCGGGGACCATGGGCCATGGAATCGCGCAGGTATCCGCAGCGATCGGATGCTCCGTGCGACTGTTCGACATTGACGACGGAGCAGTCTCGCGCGGCATGGAACGCATCGAGGGCAACCTCGAGAAGGGCGTCGCCCGTGGGAAGGTGACGGACGAAGCCCGTGATGCGACCCTGAGCAGGCTGGAAACGACGACCAGCATCACCGGCGCAGTGGCCGGAGCGGACCTGGTGATCGAAGCGGCCCCCGAATCGATGGATCTCAAAGCATCGATTTTTGCTGAGGTCGATGCCGCGGCTCCAACCCATGCGGTCCTCGCCACGAACACCTCGTCCCTTTCGATTGCCCAGATCGCGGCTTCCCTTCGGGACCCGGGTCGTTTCGTCGGGATGCACTTCTTCAATCCGGTCCACATCATGGCGCTGGTCGAAGTCGTCTGGTGTCCGTCGACGGCCGAGCAGACTCGTGACACCGCCGTCGCCTTCGCCCGACGCCTCGGAAAGGAACCCATCGTGGTCAGAGATGCGCCGGGGTTTGCCTCGTCGCGGCTCGGGATCGTGCTCGGCATGGAAGCGATTCGCATGGTCGAGCAGGGCGTGGCGTCACCGGAAGACATCGACAAGGCGATGGAACTCGGCTATCGACACCCAATGGGGCCGCTCAAGCTGACGGATCTGGTAGGGCTCGACGTGCGCCTCGGTATCACCGAGTACCTCCATGAAACACTCGGCTCGGACGCCTTCGCCGCACCCGCGCTCCTCCGCCAGATGGTCGACGAGGGGAAATTGGGAAAGAAAAGCGGGCAGGGGTTCTACACGTGGCCGACCTGACACCCCGCGCACAGACGATCGCTCTGGAACCCCTCTCCTAAGGATTCACCTTCCCATGACCGATGTACCCGTCCTCGTGGACAGGCGCGACGATCACATCGCTGTCGTGACACTGAACCGCCCCGACAAGCTGAACGCCCTGAACGCCGACGTCCGTCAGATTCTTCGCGACACGTTCGACGACCTCGAGAAGGACGACTTGGTTCGAGTGGTGGTGATCCACGGCGCGGGCGACAAGGCCTTCGTCGCCGGCGCCGACATCTCCGAATTCGCCGCACGGACCCCGGACCAGCAGCGTGAGATCTACAGGCAGCGCAGGATTTACGAGACTGTGGCGGACTTTCCTAAACCGGTCATCTGTGCGATCCACGGCTTTTGCATCGGTGGGGGCTCCGAACTCGCGCTCGCTTGTGACATTCGTGTGGCGGATCGCACCGCACGGATCAGTCAGGCCGAAATCCGGATCGGACTGATCCCCGGTGGGGGCGGAACCCAGCGACTGGCCCGACTCGTCGGGCGTGGCTGGGCATCCATCATCAGTCTGACGGGAGACTTCCTCGAGGCCGAGGAAGCACACCGGATCGGCTATATCGATGTCCTCGTGGACGAAGGTGAGCACGTGAACCGTGCACTCGAGCTTGCTGCTCGCATGACTCGTTGGAGTCCCGTATCCCTCAGGCTGGCCAAGGATGCGATTCGGGCTGCGTTCGAGCTCCCGCTCGAGGAAGGGCTCATCTATGAGAAAGAGCGTTTCCTGGATGCCTTCGGGTCCGATGACGGTCGTGAGGGGGTCTCCGCCTTCATGGAGAAGCGCAGGCCTGACTTCAAGGGTCGCTGAGACCGCCGGCACACGCTCGTCTCCACCAGATCAGCCGGCAAACCTTCGGGATGTCGAGGAGCGTGGCCCCGGGCGGCCGGGGCGCTTAGGATCTCTCTCCTCGTCATTCACCGGACCGTCGATGCGTATCACCCGCACCGCACTCATCGTCGGGGCTTTGCTCCCGATTGCGACAGCAGCAGCAGCTCAGGAGGGAGAACAACTCGCCCTGCTCCGGGCTCATCTCCAGCAAGAACTGGCGTCGATCGTTGAGGCGTATGAGGGCGTAGCCGGGCTCCACGTCCTGGACCTGACCAACGGTGATCGTTTTGCCGTGCGCGACGAGATGGTTTTTCCGCAGGCCAGCGCCATCAAGGTGGTGATCCTTCTGGAGCTCTTCCGCAGGGCGGAGGAAGACCGTTCCCTGCTGCGACGGCGAATCGAACTGACGGACGCCGTGCGAACCGGGGGGAGTGGCGTGCTCCATGTGCTGACGGACGGAGGCTCTGCGCTGTCGCTAGAGGACTATGCGATCTACATGATCCAGCACTCGGATAACACGGCGACCAATGTCCTGATCGACGCACTGGGCATGGACGAGATCAACGCGCTCTCGTCGTCTCTGGGTGCGCCGAACACGCAACTGCAGCGAAAGATGATCCAGCCGGAAGAATCGGCTCGCGGCAACGAGAACCTGTCCACGCCCCGGGACGCCGCCACCATCATGGAGCGGATCGCCCGTTGTGACCTCCCCATGAGTGAGGGAGCGTGCGAGCGGGTAACGGCCATACTCACGCTCCCGAAGGATGGACCGATCCGAGCACCCGTGCCGAATTCGGTGCCGATCGCCTTCAAGCCGGGAGGTATTACGGGGGTCTCGACCGTGTGGGCGATCGTCAGCGTCCCGGATCGCCCCTACGTGATCACGGTGATGTCCAACTACGGAGGTAACGGTGGCGCCGTGATCGAAGCGGTACAGACCGCCGCTTACAGCTACTTCAGCAGGCTTTCGGGCGTCACCGAATACGGCACGCGGGTGCCACTCGATGTGAAACGTCGAATCAGAAGATCAGGATCCAACCCATGAACCTCAGGACAGCACGAGCCCTTGCGGGCGTATACCACCTCGCGATGCTCTACTTCGTCACCTGGCCAGGCATCCTACCCTTCGCCCGGGCCGAGCCCCTCCTCTTCGGTCTGCCATTCACGATGGCGTGGATTGCCGCGTGGATCACCGGCAGCGTCCTCGTCCTCGCGTCGCTCGACCGGGTGGAAAAGAGGTTCAGGAACAGCGACGGAGGTGACGCCTGATGGAGCAGTGGGTGGTTGTCACGATCATCATCGCGGCCTACCTGGCACTGACCCTCACCATCGGTCTTCTCGCAGGGCGAAGACAGACGGACAGTGTAGCCGGATACGTGGCTGCGGATCGAAGCTTCGGGCTGCTGGTGATGTACTTCGTCACCGGAGCTTCCGTCTTCAGTGCGTTTGCCTTCCTCGGGGGACCGGGCTGGGCTTACTCCAGGGGTGCGGCAGCGTTCTACATCCTGGCGTACGGTGCCCTCGGCATGGCTCCGTTCTATTGGATTGGGCCCCGCGTGGCCAAGCTCGGCCGGAAGCATGGCTTCGTGACGCAGGCGCAACTGATCACGGGCCGCTTTCCTTCTCGAAACCTCTCAGCTCTGATCGCTCTTCTCAGCCTGATCGCCTTCGTGCCATATGTGACCCTGCAGATGCGCGGCGCGGGTATCGTCATCGAGGCTGTCACGGATGGACACGTACCCATCTGGCTGGGCTCGGCGGTCGCCTACGGTATCGTAATCGCATACGTCCTGTCGGCGGGTGCCATGGCGGTCGGATGGACCAATACGTTTCAGGGGATCTTCATGGTGGTCATCGCCTGGTCCCTGGGGCTGTATCTCCCCATCGCGCTTTACGGCGGTATCGGGGAGATGTTCACCCAGATCCTCGCGGAGCGACCCGAGCTGCTCGATCCTCCCGGCCTTACAGCGGCAGGCGAACCCTGGAGCTGGGGTGCCTACTCGACCTTCATCCTCGTCAGCGCCGTCGGCCTCATGATGTGGCCGCACCTGTTCATGAAGGCGTTCACGGCGAAAGACGATGACACCCTTCGCAGAACCGTCATCCTCTTTCCGACCTTTCAGCTCTTTCTGATTCCGGTGTTCCTGATCGGCTTTTCGGGCGTGCTTTTCCCGGGCTCTCCACCATCCAGCGACTTCATCCTTCCCTTCATGATTCTGGAGACGGACCTCCCGGCACTCGTGGTCGGGTTGTTCTGCGCGGGCGCGCTCTCAGCGTCCATGTCGACCGGCGACGCGCTCCTGCATGCATCGGCATCCGTGTTTGTCGAGGATGGTATCCAGCAGTTCGTAGATCTCGATGAGCAGACCCAGCGGCGAATGATGCAGGGGTTGGTCCTCCTAACAGGTGCGATTGCCTACGTCTTCGCGCAGGACCCCGAATCGTCTCTGGTTCTGTTGCTTGCATCGGCGTACGGCATCATCGCGCAATTCGCCCCGCCTGTCGTTGCAGCACTCTACTGGAGAAGAGCGACGACTCGAGGCGTGATGGCGGGTCTGATCGCCGGCGCAGCCACCGCCTTCTTCTTCTGGCAAAACCCGGAGTACAAACCGTTCGATATGCACGAGGGCATCCTTGGACTGCTCGTCCATGTCCCCGTGCTGATGGCCGTCAGCTGGATGACCGAATCCCAGTCTGACGACCACGTGGACACCTTCTTCGACTAGCGAATCTTACCGCGATGTCGGGGACGCGCGTGGGCGCGCCACGCCCCCCGGGCCGTTCCGGATGCCTGGTAGAGCGA
>JAYOKZ010000006.1:51747-54503 GCA_038120095.1 Gemmatimonadales bacterium | reverse complement strand
GACGCGCGTGGGCGCGCCACGCCCCCCGGGCCGTTCCGGATGCCTGGTAGAGCGAGAGCCGGTCCAGCCTAGTCGTCGTCAGCTCGCCGGATCGGGATGTCTCCGGAAAGTCGCGAGACGGCGGCGCCACCGCTGCCCACAGGAACGCGCACGGGAAACATCTCGCCTGGTGGTGTGATACCCTGCACGAGGTGAGGATTGAGCGCGACGATGAGTTGCACGTTCGCATCGAGGGAAGCTGCGACGCTTCGAAGCGTGGTCGAGCCCGGCACGAAGATCTGCTCGTAGCGGTACGGGGTCACGGTCGCACTGGCATCGACGATCTCGACCTCTCGAGCGAGCCTGGAAACGGCGATCATCTTCGGAATGTACTCGCGGGTCTCGCGCGGCAAGTGATCAATGATCTCCCAGAACAGAGCATCGTCCCATGCACGTCCCTCCGCATGCCGATTGAGCACCCGTTCCAAGCGGCCCGGACCGGCATTGAACGCGGCGGCCGCGAGATACCACGACCCACCAAACCGGTCGTGCAGATATCCGAGATAGTCGAGCGCAGCATCGGTGGCACGAACAGGGTCGCGTCGCTCATCGACATACTCGTCCATGCGCAGGCCGTACTGCATGGCGGTCGGGCTCATGAATTGCCATAGTCCGACTGCGAACACCCGAGATACGGCGAGTGGAGAGTACTGCGACTCGATCATCGGGATGAACACGAGTTCCTCGGGCATACCACGGGCTCTGAGATTCGACTCGATCACGTGATCGAAGCGCTGCTTGCGCGCCAGGAGATGGTCGAACTCTGCCCGCCTCGATGTCTGAAAGTCGACGAACCATTTCTCGACCCGCGGGTGCGCGTCCAGCGGAATGGATCTGCGCGGAGCCTCGTCCACCGTGAACGGGCCGAGAGTCAGAGGCTCGGTCAGAACCTCCCGCTCCATCGACACGACGGGGATTGCGAGGAGGGTCGCCGCCAGCCCTGCTCCCAACCCACGGGGACGCCAAACCGGTTCCCCCCGGTCCTGCGGAGACCGAACCTCGGGGCCTCCTGTCTCGACACGGACGCGTGGTCCGCGAAGGTCATCGGTAGACATCATCTACCTCCTTCCTGTGTCGGCCCGTCTCAGCGATCGAATCGAACTGTCTACGGGAGTCTTGACCAAAACCCCGACGGGTCAGGAGGGTTCCCCCCGAGCACACTTGAAACTGGGCCAGGCAATGCCCCAGGAACCGACCGCCCGTCCTCGGCCTCGAGCGAGGGGAGAGGACTGAGCCTACTCCGCGGCGTAAACCGATACGACGTTGCGGGCACGCATCCGCTCGAACGTCACAATGCCGTCAGAAAGAGCGAACAGCGTATCATCCTTGCCCCGGCCCACGTTCCGCCCCGGGTGGATCTTGGTGCCACGCTGACGGACGATGATGCTGCCGGCCGAAACCGCCTGCCCACCCGACCGTTTCACGCCGAGGCGGTTCGGGTTGCTGTCACGCCCGTTACGGCTGGACCCTACACCTTTCTTGTGTGCCATGACGCTGTCCGTCTATCGATAAGGGTCGGGCGCCGCTCAACCGAGCGCGACCTCTTCGACCCGAATCTCCGTGAAATTTTGCCGGTGGCCCTGCTTCTTACGGTAGCCCTTCCGGCGTTTCCGCTTGAACACGATCACCTTGTCGCCCCGGCCGTGCCGGATCACCTCGGCTTTCACGGACGCCCCGTCAACCGTCGGAGCCCCCACTTTCACCTGATCTTCGCCGTCCCCGGCAAGAAGCACGTGATCGAACGTCACGGAATCCCCGATCTCAGCGTCGAGCGTAGGAATTCGGAGGCGGGTTCCGGCTTCAGCCCGGAACTGCTTACCCCCTGTCTGGAAAACCGCGTACATATCGAGATCCCGAGGTGGAATCGATTTTGATGTGGAGCCTGTAAATGTCGGAAAGCGCCCGGATCCGGTCAAGGCGTCCTGAACTCGTCACGCCGCGTACTTTTCCGTCACGTCTGTCTCCGCAGGACCGGACAGGAGACGGAACTCATCGAGGCGCATCAGAGGATCGTCACGGAGTCGCAGTTCGAGCTTGGTGCGCGCACCAAGCCGCTTCAGAAAGCCGGGCTCCTCCTCGATTACCCGCAGCGCCACCTCGGGATGCACGCGCACGACCAGACTCTTCTCATCTCGGGATGCAGCGGCTCGCGCGATGGTACGCTCGATCTGCCGAACGACGCTGGCAGGTGTATAGACCCTTCCGATTCCCCCGCAGGACTGGCAAATAGAAGTCAGCGAATTGAACACCGACGGACGGACTCGCTGACGAGTCATCTCGACCAGACCGAGACTCGAGACCTCGAATGCCTTCGTCCGAGCCCGATCCCGACCAAGGTGTGATCGGAGTTCCTTGAGCAGCTTGTCCCGATTTTCCTGCGACTCCATGTCGATGAAGTCCACGACGATGATCCCACCGACGTCCCGGAGGCGAAGTTGCTTCGCGATCTCTCCAGCCGCTTCCAGGTTGTTCTTGAGAATCGTCTGCTCGGGATCTTTCTTCCCTTTCCCCGTGAATCGCCCGGTGTTCACATCGATGGAAACGAGCGCTTCGGTGGGTTCGATGACGAGGCTTCCTCCGGACTTGAGCGGTACCGTTCGTCGGAATGCCTTCTGAATTTCCTCCTCGACGCCGAATTCATCGAAGAGAGGCGAGTCGCCACGGTGCAGGTGAACCCTGTCCAGCAATTCAGGATCTACGCTCGTCACGTAGTCCAC
>JAYOKZ010000006.1:1090-51737 GCA_038120095.1 Gemmatimonadales bacterium | reverse complement strand
CGTCAGCGCATCGGCATCCGTCTTGATCTTCTGCCACCGCTCGAACAGCCGCTTGAACTCGCGCTCGAGTTTCTCGGGCGTGACCTCCTCGCCGACCGTGCGAACGATCAGACCACCGCTTTCTTTCGGGAGAATCTTCTGCGCCATTTTTCGCAGCTTCGCCCGCTGGTTTCTCCCTTCGATTTTTCGACTTACCCCCACCCTGGAGGCGAAAGGCATGTAGACCAGGAAACGCCCGGGCAGTGATATGTCGGCAGTCAGGCGCGGCCCTTTGGTGCTGATCGCCTCCTTCGTGACCTGGACCAGAATCGTTTGCCCTTTCTTGACATGGTCCTGAATCGGGGGCAGCTGCTTCGGTCGTCTGCCACGGCCACGGCCACGACCTTTCCCACGGCCACGGCCGTCACCTTGCGACTTTTCGGACGGGCCTTCCGCGGAGTCGCCCGTCGCCTCCTCATCGCTGCCGGGTTCCTCATCCCCCTCGTCACCGAGGTTGAGATCAGAGACGTGCAGGAACCCGGCTTTGCCGGTTCCTATGTCCACGAATGCAGCCTGAATGCCGGGCAATACGGCATCGACGCGGCCGAGGAATATGTCACCGAGAACCCGGTTCTGGTCAGGCCGATCGAACATGACCTCGGCCAGACGCTTGTCTTCACGGAGCGCAACCCATGATTCCTGCGGGTTCGCGCTCACGAGGATTTCTCTCCTCAAGAAAATCTCCAATTGTCTTGTCGAATCAGCTGAACCCCTGCCGCGCCCCCGGGCGACCCCGAACTCCTCATCGCAAGTCGCGAGTCGAGCAGTTCCGGCGACCACCGGAGCGTCGGCAGATCCGAGCGCGGCGGGGTCGCGTCGCGGTGACCGGTGTCACCGGGGCGCAACCTCCCGACCGCTGCGGACCGACGTTCTTGAAATGTCTACGCGCCCGCGGCCTCCATTACCCGCTGTGGCGCCTCACCGACGACCGGATCGATCCGCAGTTCCTCCAGGACCTTCCGCGCAATGACCAAACGCTGAATCTCATTCGTCCCCTCACCGATTTCGCAGATCTTCGCATCTCGCATCATCCGCTCGACCGGGTAATCACTCGTGTATCCGGCTCCACCCATCGCCTGGATTGCTCCGAGCGTCGCACGCATGGCCAGTTCCGAACAGAAGTACTTCGCCATGGCAGCCTCCTTCGCAAAGGGCTGACCATGATCCATGAGCCACGCAGCGTGATACGTCAAATGACGGCCCGCCTCGATATCCGTCGCGATCTCCGCAAGCTTGAACTGAACCTGCTGGAAATCCCACACCGGCTGGCCGAATTGCTCTCGACCGACGGTGTAACGTGCCGCGGTCTCGAGGGCGCCCTCTGCCAGTCCGAGCGACAGGGCTGCAACTCCGATACGGCCTGAGTCCAGCGTTTTCATGAAGTTGATGAAGCCTCGGCCTTCCTCCCCGAGCAGCTGATCCGAAGGGACCCAGGCATCTTCGAAATGCAACTCGCGCGTGTCGGAAGCACACCAGCCCATCTTCGCTTCTTTCTCACCTGCCCGAACCCCGTCGGTGAAGGGCAGAGTTTCCAGATGGCCGCAACCAACGGCCGCTGCGATCGATTCGTCGACCGTCGGCTTGCACACAATGAAGCTGCTGATCCCCTTCGCACCGCGCCCGGGCTCGGTCACCGCCGTGGCAACAAAAATTTCACCGACCCCGGCGTTCGTGATGAAAATTTTCGAGCCGTTGATGCGCCAACCGTCCCCGTCGCGCTCGGCACGAGTGCGAGTACCCGATGCATCTGATCCGGCACCCGGCTCGGTGAGACCGAACCCACCCAACACCTCCCCTCGCGCCAGAGGAGGAACGAAGCGCTCTTTTTGCTCAACCGTTCCAAAATTCAGGATCGGGGACATGCCCAGCGTCGTGTGGGCCGAAACCGTGATGGAGTGGCTTGCGTCGAATTTTCCCAACTCCTCCACCACGAGGATATAACTGAGTTGGTCGAGGCCGAGTCCTCCGAGCTCTTTCGGGACGGCGATACCGAACAGACCCATATCCGCCATGGCTTTGACGTTCTCCCATGGAAAACGACCAGACTCGTCCAGTTCGCGCGCCACGGGCTCGATCGCGTCTCGTGCGAATCGGTTCACTCGCTCTCTGAGAGCGAGATGGTCAGCAGTCAGGTATCGATCCATCAGGCAACGAACATCCCATCGCAGAGTCCCAGCCACATCGGTCACAGTGACCGCAGCGGACTTCTGATATCTCTCCAAAGTAGCGCAAGAGACCGCGAGTGCGGCATCCCCGGCCCGACGCGTGACGGTGAACCGCAACGAGTCGACCGAGCGCTTTCCGGCGCAGCCTCCTCGCCCGACACCAATCGGGGCGCTCGAGCATCTGAAGTGCCCCCGGGATCGGTACGCCTTCGAGGAACCGAATGCCTGCGACTCGGATCGCACCGATCCGCTCGAGGCAGGCGAGACCGCCAGCCCCGTCGGCACGCTGCCATTCCGCAATTTCTGGCCCAAACAGGCGCAACGATCGTTCATCGGCGCAGTCGAGTATGCGACCCGGACCTGCCGCCCGGCGTAGTCGCGAATCGAGCCACCTCATGCTCAGTTCCGTGGGATGACTCCGGTCGATCAGACGCCTCGCCACACCGCGATCGGCAGGCGCGTGGTATGCGAGGCACACGGCGGACTCCCCATCTCTCCCGGCCCGACCGGCCTCCTGATAGTACGCTTCCAAGCTCGCGGGAAGATGCAGGTGCACGACGAAACGAACGTCCGGCTTGTCGATTCCCATTCCAAACGCGTTCGTGGCAACGACGACCCGGTTCCTTCCCTCCATGAACCGGCTCTGGACGTCCGAGCGGACAGCGCCGGGCAGACCAGCGTGATACGCCTCGGCGGAGATGCCGGCCCTCACGAGACGCCGACGCACCGATTCGACAGCATTTCGGGTGGGTGCGTAGACGATGCAAGCGCCCCGCGTATGGAAGACCCGGCCGGCAAGGAGCCCGAGACGATCGCGCGATCGGGGGACAGCTTCGATCGCCCACCACAGGTTGCGCCGGTCGAACGACTGGACGACGGTCGACGGGGACCGGAGTCCAAGCGAAGTGGATACGTCTCTTCGAACGGCGGGTGTCGCACTGGCGGAGAGGGCGAGCACCGGCACACAAGCAGGGATCTGAGCCCGAAACCCACCAATCTCCCGGTATGCTGGTCGGAAGTCGTGACCCCACTCACTGATGCAGTGAGCCTCGTCGATGGCGAGTGCGGCGAGCGGGACTCGCTGCAGCACTTGCCGAAACCAGCCGATGGAAAGCCGCTCCGGGGACACGAAGAGGAGATCGACCTGCCGGGAGGCCAGCGCGTCGACAACCCATCCCCGCTCGCCTCGAGGCTGGCCGGACGCCAAATAGTGCGCCCTCAGGCCCACGGCCCGAGCACGACCCACCTGATCCTCCATGAGCGAGATCAGGGGACTGACAACGAGTACGAGGCCGTCGAGCATCATGGCGGGGAGCTGATAGCAGACGCTTTTCCCCCCTCCGGTGGGCAGCACTCCCAGTGCGTCTTCCCCCTCCAGAACGGCCCTGATCAGCTGTTCCTGCCCCGGTTTGAACGCCGGAAAGCCGAGTCTGGATCGAAGCACAGCTGCTGGGTCCATGGAGAAGGGTCTCACACCCCATCCGCTCCCGGAATGCCAGAATGTGACGCTCCGGGGACCTACGGATCCGTTCCGGCCCGAGTCTCGTCGGCCGAGGACTCGGGAGCCGACTCTTCTCCGTGGAGGTCGCTTCTTTCGGGCTCCACCATGAAAAGGTTCGGGATCAGCCGCATGAGCACTCCACCTGCCAACAGGAGGATCGCGACACCCGTGAGCCTTCGCTCCTCCAGGTAGATCCCCACCAGTCCCAGCACCGCGGCCATGGAGAACAGTCGCACCTTCCACTCCAGCAAACGGTCATCTGCGCGACGGCGATCCGGGACGAACACTCCGGCCTCAGCCGCTCGACTGGTCCAGGAAGCGACGAACCCCTGCCTTGCACTCGTCCGTCATTCTGGCCTCCACATTCACCGCGGCCGCCCGCTCGAGACCAGCCTCGAAGACCAATCCATCCAACTCGTACAGCAGCTTTTTCGTCAACTGGACTGCCGACGCCGGCTTCGTTGCCAGCTGACCGAGGTAGGTGTCGACCGCCGCCGAGAAGGCTTCAGCAGCATACGTCCGGTTGACGAGACCAAGCCGTTTGGCCTCCTCGGCTCCGAATCGGTCACCCCGGGCGACGAGCTCGAACGCCTGGCCCTCACCCATCTTCCGACGAAGTAGAGTCATGACCAGAGCCGGAACAAACCCGAGGTGCACTTCCGGATAGCCGAATTGCGCGTCCTCCGTGGCCAGCACGAGATCGCATGCCGAAGCGAGGCCGCAGCCGCCCGCCAGAGCGCGGCCGTGGATCACTCCTACAATGGGTTTCGGATGCCGGCGCATTTGTTGAAACAATGCTCCCAGTGAGCGAGCGTCCTCGAGATTTTCCGCTTCCCCCATCTCGGAAATTCGCTCCAGTTCCGCGAGATCCGCGCCCGAGCAGAAATCCGGCCCAGCGCCTCGAACGGCGATGACCCGCACGCCTGCATCGTCTCCTGCCTTCGCAAGCCCCACCTTGAGCGCCGAGATGAGCGCACTGTTCAGCGCATTTCTCTTTTCGGGCCGATTCAGTGTCAGCCATGCGATCCGACCCTCGACCTCGTACATCAGGACGCTACTCACGGAAACCAGCCCTCGGGTACGCGCCCCTGTCCCATGGTCGACGCCGCGACCTCGTCAGGGACCTCGATATCCATCCGGAGCAGTGCAGTACTAAAGACTTTACCCTGCGCATCGTTCATCAGGGACATCGTGCCCCCACCCCCGAGTGCCCCATGGAGCAGGAAATTCAGTGCTCCGAGGTTCGGAAGCTCAAAGCGTTCTACCTGGCCCGACACCATCTCACCAAAGTGATTCTTGACCGCCTCGGGCGTCAGCTGCTCCCGAAGCAGTTGATAATGCGCTGGATCGTACGCAATGACCCCGACATTCGCGGTGTCGCCCTTGTCCCCGGATCGAGCGTGAGCGATTTGGACCAACGGCACCTTGCTCATACGTCTCGAACCTCCACTCGCAGTTCCGATTCGACGGCTTCGCGACTGATGAGCGCCGGCCAGTAGGCCATGATCTCCTGGACCCGGGGGCGCCCCCCCGCGAACCCCGTCACCGAGGGTGGTCCAGTGAGGACCAGCGGGGCGATCTCGCGCGTGAACCGCTCCACCGATGCGCGGTCTGAAGAACGAACTCCGACCCGAAGCTGAACCTCCGGCAAGTCGACAGGCGGATGACCCGCCAGACGACCGTGCGTCGAATCCCAGCCGACGAGTTCGGTGCGGACTTCGTCGAAGTGCAGTCCGAGCTGGTGCAGGCGCTCGCGCAGGATCCGATCAGCCGACCGAGCCTTTGCCGCCGCATCCGGCCACGCGTACGTCAACGTCCCCGTCGCCTTCCACCCGGCGGCATAGGCGATCGAGACCTTGAGGAAGTCCGTACGCGGCCCGCCCTTCACGCCGTGGACGAGAACACGGTCACTTCCCTGATCATCCAGCTGGATCGTCGTGAAGTCCGCGACGACGTCAGGCGTGATATACGTGCTCGGATCGCCCATCTCGTAGACGATCTGTTCGGTGACCGATGCTCGAGTCACGCGGCCACCGCTTCCCTTGTGCTTCGTGACCACGAACGAACCATCTTCGCGCACTTCGACGATCGGAAATCCGACGATGGCCATGTCCGGAATCTCCCACCAGTCGATCAGACAATTTCCACCCGTGCACTGGGCCCCGCATTCATTGATGTGCCCCGCGACCACACCCGCCGCGATACGATCATGGTCGTCCCCCGACCATCCGAATTCGTGGATGAGAGGTGCATACGTCAGCGCCGTGTCCGTGCTCCGCCCTGTAACGACCACATCTGCGCCGAGCCTCAGAGCGTCCACGATGGGCGCGGCACCGATGTAGGCATTGGCACTCTGGACGCGATCGCGGATCTCGGCGAGCGGCGCTCCGGTCTCCATGTTCGCCAACTCGTGCCCGTCCGCCAGAAGCCCGTCGAGGCGACCCATGAGGTCGTCGCCGTGGACCAACCCGATCTTCGCACGCCCCCCGACGCCGGCGCGACGGCCTGCTTCGACGAGAGCATCGGCGCATCCGCCGGGATTCACTCCACCGGAGTTGGTGACCACTCTGACACCGTCGTCCACGCAGGCTGGAAAAATCCGCTCCATGAGTTCGATGAAATCCCGGGCATAGCCGGCCTTCGGGTCGCGCGAGCGTTGTTTCTGCATGATCGACATCGTGACTTCGGCCAGATAGTCGAGCATCAGATAGTCGATGCCACCCCCTTCCACCTGCCGAACCGGTGCCTCGATGTCGTCGCCCCAGAAGCCCTGCCCACTGGCCACCCGAACCACGCGCGCCCCGCTCATACCGCCCTCCCAGGAATCTGAAAGGCGCCGATATGTGGCCCCTCGTTCTGACGTGCGGCATGAAGAAGAAGACCGAGTGCCGGTCGAAGCTCTTCAGCAAGTACGACCTCGTCCACGAACCCCCGGGCGGCAGCGAAGCGGGCGTCCAGCTGCCGATCGTATTCTTCACGGACCTCGTCCATCTTCGTCTTGAGTTCCGCATCGGGTAGCTGGCCGTCCTCCTTGAGGGAGTCAAGCTGGCTGCCGAAGAGTGCCATCACCGCGCTCGAACCCTCCATCACTCCCATTCGGCCGGTCGGGAGAGAGAGGATGAAGTCAGGGTCGAAGCCCTGGCCGGCCATCGCGTAGTACCCTGCCCCGGAGGCGTGGTTGAGGGTCAGAACCAGCTTCGGAACGGTGGCTGTGGCCATCGCCTCGACGAATTCCGCGCCGGCCCGAATGATTCCCGAGTGCTCTGCCTGCGGCCCTACCATGAAGCCTGACACATCCTGAACGAAGAGAAGCGGTGTACGATGGCGGTTCATCGTTTCGATGAAAAAAGCCACCTTCCGGGCACTTTCCGAGTAGACGATGCCCCCGAAGTGAGGTGCTCCTCCCGAAGCCGGCTTGAACATTCCCCGAGCGTTCGCGATGACACCCACCGGAAGACCATCGATCCAGCCGGTCCCGCAGATCATTTCCCCGGCATGCCCCGGCTGAAATTCATCCAGCCCTTCCCCGTCCAGTATGCACTCGAGCACGTCATGCATGTTGTACGGGGCACGGTGATCCTCGGGGAGGAGATCATAGAGGTCGTACGCCAGACGTCGCGGCGGTGTGGCCATACGCTTGGATGACGTGACATCTCGCGGGAGTTCCTCAACAAGCTGTCGAAGCCGCGCAATACACGTCTCGTCATCGGGGACCATGTAGTGCGCCACCGCGCTGACCTCCGTGTGCACTTTCGCACCACCCAGTTCCTCTGCACCAACCGATTGCCCCGTGGCTCCCTTGACGAGATTCGGTCCTCCCAGACCCATGAAGGACGTGCCCTCTACCATGATGATCACGTCGGAGAGTGCGGGGAGATACGCCCCTCCTGCGATGCAGGGGCCCATGACCGCGGCCAGCTGCGGGATGCGCAGATATCGGCGCATCACGGAGTTGTAGAAGAAGATCCTCGCGGCGCCGTACTGACCGGGAAAAACGCCGCCCTGATACGGCAGGTTGACGCCGGCCGAATCGACCAGGTAGATGATCGGGATCCGGCACCGCATCGCGATCTCCTGAGCCCGAAGAATCTTGGTGATCGTCTCCGGCCACCAGGATCCAGCCTTCACGGTGGCGTCATTCGCCACGACGACGACCTCGCGTCCGTGAACTCTCCCGACCGTCGTCACCACGCCCGCACCCGGAGCCTCACCCTCATACAGATCGTGCGCAACCAACATCCCGATCTCGACGGACGGTGACTCCCCATCGAGCAGTCGATCGATGCGTTCCCGAGCGGTCAGCTTGCCCTGCGCATGCTGTCGGTCGATCCGCCGTTGACCACCTCCGAGGCGCAGTTGCTCGCGAAGGGCCTTCAGCTCAAGGGAGAGTTTACCAAGGCGGCCGGGCAACCCGCCGTCAGCCGGCATGGGTCGCAGCGAACCATTCGTTGACGTACGCGATTGCATCACCCGTCGAGGTACCCGGACCGAAGAGTCGGCCCACACCCTGCTGCTCCAGAGCCACCACGTCGTGTTCCGGTATGATCCCACCACCGGTCAGGAGCATGTGATCCGCGCCCGCCTCATCGAGGAGCGCCTTCACGCGCGGGAACAGCGTCATGTGGGCACCCGAGAGCACGGACATCGCGACTACGTCGACGTCTTCCTGAACTGCCGCGTTCACAATCATTTCAGGTGTCTGATGAAGGCCGGTGTACACCACCTCGAACCCGGCATCGCGAAACGCGCTCGCGATGACCTTGGCCCCCCGATCGTGTCCATCGAGTCCCGGCTTGGCCACCAGCACCCGGATCTTTCGTTCGTCTGACATCTTCAGGTCTTGCGTTGATGGGCGCGTCAGGCGGGCCACAGCGCCAAGCGCTGGCCCTTCAGCGAAGAATCTATGAGAAGGTCACGGGGGCGTCGATTCGTACCCGAGTCAAACCATCGAGCAGGGCAAGGAACATGCTGCTCAGTCGCTCGCGTCACCACGACGCCCCAGCCAGCCACGCCGGCAGTTGATCAAGTGTCGACAGAGTTTCCGCTCGACCTCGGTGGTGCCCGCCAGGATCGAGGAGAACCGCCGCGAGTCCTGCACCCCGAGCCCCCACATAATCGACCGGGTGGAGATCGCCCACGTACAGGCACGACTCGGGACGAAGTTGCAGAGTCTCGCAACCCATTCTGAAAATGTCAGGATCCGGCTTTTCGACCCCGACGACACCGGAATCGATCACGAACTCGAGGTGCTCACGCAGGCCCGCGGAGTTCAGGACTCCCTCCATACGTCCATCGGCGTTCGAAATCACGCCGACGCGGTAACCATCATTCCGCAAGCCCGCCAGCAGGGCTCCAGTCCCGGGGAGTGGGAAGGTCCAGAGGTGCTCGATCTCATGGGCCTCGCGCACCCGCTCGCCCAGCCGGGGGATCCTCTCCTCCGGAACACCACACGCACCGAAGAGCCGAAGAAAGTACCGACTCCACAGTTCTGGTTCGGTCCCGGAACCACCCTCGGCGATCCCATCGTGAAGAATCCGACGAGCGCCAAGTTCATGACCCTGGAAGTCCTCCGCCGAGATCCTGACACCCTCGGTTGCGAGGATCTCGACCATGCGGAATGGGTCGAGATGCACGAGCGTGTTTCCGGCATCGAACAGGACGGCCCGAATCAGAAGAAGACCGGCTCCTTGTACGAGCCGAAGACATCTTCCATCGCCGCCCGAATCTCATACAGGGTGCAGTAGGCGCGGGCACAGTCGAGGATGAACGGCACGACATTCTCTTCACCGCGACAAGCCTCGGTCAGGGCGGCAAGCTTCATCCGCACGGCATCGTCATCCCGCTCCGCGCGCATGGACGTCATCTTCGCCACCTGCCGTTGCTCCACCTCCGGGCCGATCCGAAGGGTGTCAATCTCGATATCGCCGGAGCCTTCGGTGAAGTGGTTCACGCCGACGATCACGCGCTCGCCCGACTCTACTTCACGCTGTTGACGCATGGCGGAGTTGGCGATCTCCTGCTGAAACCAACCCTGCTCAATACCCGGGACCACACCACCCAGCGCATCGATTTCATCGAAGAGCGAGAGTGCGTCCCGTTCAAGTTCATCGGTCAGAGCCTCGACGAAGTGGGACCCGGCGAGCGGATCGATCGTGTTGGCTACGCCGGACTCGTACGCCAGCACCTGCTGAGAACGCAGGGCGATGCGGACAGCCTTTTCCGTCGGCAGGGCGAGGGTCTCATCCATCGAGTTGGTATGCAGAGACTGCGTACCGCCGAGGGCTGCAGCCATCGCCTGATAGGCGACACGAACGATGTTGTTCTCGGGCTGCTGAGCCGTAAGCGTCACACCCGCCGTCTGGCAGTGCATGCGCAGACGCCACGAATCCGGATTCCGCGCGCCGTACTTTTCTTTCATCCCACGGGCCCAGATGCGCCTGGCAGCCCGGAGCTTCGCGATCTCTTCGAAGAAATCGTTATGGACGTCGAAGAAGAAGGAAAGTCGGGGAGCAAAGGAATCAACATCGAGACCCCGCGCGATCCCGCGCTCGACGTACTCGAAACCGTTTCGCAGGGTGAAGGCGAGCTCTTCAGCTGCAGTCGCACCGGCCTCTCGAATGTGGTACCCGGAAATCGAGATCGGGTTGTACTTCGGCGTGTTCTGACTCGACCACTCGAACATGTCGACGATACAGCGGAGGGCCGGCTCCGGTGGAAAAATCCACGCGTGCTGAGCCTGGTACTCCTTCAGGATGTCATTTTGAACCGTGCCGCGAAGTACGCTGACGTCGACCCCCTGCTTCTCGGCGGCGGCAACGTAGAAGCAGTACAGGATGATCGCCGGCCCGTTGATCGTCATCGAAACGGATACCTGATCGAGCGGAATCCCCTCGAACAGCCGCTCCATATCGGCGAGAGAGGAGATCGCCACACCGCAGACGCCAACCTCACCCAGCGAGCGCTCGTGATCGGAGTCGTATCCCATCAGCGTCGGAAAATCGAACGCGACACTCAGACCCGTCTGCCCATGAGCGAGCAGATACTTGTACCGTTCGTTGGTTTCCTCGGCCGTCGCGAAACCTGCGAACTGTCGCATGGTCCAGAGGCGGGTGCGGTACATGGTCGTGTACGGCCCCCGAGTGAACGGGTACATCCCGGGATATCCGACTGAGGCATCGTCCGCTGCGTGATCAAGACTCGTGTAGAGAGGCCGGACCTCGCGGCCGGAGACGGTGCTGAAAAGCACATCACGCTTGGACAGGGCGTCGTAGGACTCCTCCCACTCGGCCAGACGGGCTCTGAGCTCTGCAATGTCGCGATCGCGCTCCTGCACCGCGCGTTCGAGCTCCGTCCGACTGAGCACGTCCTCCTCGATTGTCGACATCGTACGACTCCCTGCGGATCGTCCCGTCGACCGCACCCGGCGGCCGCCTGCTTCCCGATTCAAGATAGTCGTGATCACCCCTCGGGGCAGAGGGCGTCAGCGAAGCAGGCGATCGAGGATCGTGTCAGCCGCCGAGTACGGCGTGCCACTGCCGGAGGCAATGGCGTCCACCCCCGATTCCAGCAGCGACCGAACCTCGTCGGAGTTCCACGCGACACGCTTCAACTCGCGATCGACGACATCCCGAATCCGAATCGCCGCCCGGGATCGCCTCCTCTGTTCCAACTCTCCGCTCCGCTCGAGCCAATGCCGATGATCACTGATCGTCTCCAGGAGTCTGTCGACTCCCTCGTTGGTCAGGGCGTTCGTAGTGAGAACCGGGATGGACCACCCGTCAGCCTCCTTGGAGGGGGGGCTGGCCGTTCGCTCCGCCTTCATCACCTGCCCCAGGTCGACCCCGTGGTGGGCAGGGATATCCCCAAGTGCACGCCCGGCGCGCAGGTGGAGCGCCTGTCTGAGTTCCTTGACCAGACGGGGGGCCCCCGGGCGATCACCCTTGTTGACCACGAAGATGTCGGCGATCTCCATGAGACCGGCCTTCATGGCCTGAATCGCGTCGCCGGACTCCGGTACCAGGACCACCACCACCGTATCGGCCGCCGCAGTGACTTCCAGTTCTGTCTGCCCGACGCCGACGGTCTCGACGAGTACGCGATCGAAGCCGAAGGCATCCATGAGGTCGACCACCTCCTTCGTCGTGGTCGCGAGTCCTCCCAGAGATCCGCGCGTTGCCATGGATCGAATGAAAATTCCGGGGTCCGTCGAGATGTCGTTCATCCGTATGCGATCGCCCAGGAGGGCACCACCCGAGTACGGCGATGTGGGGTCGACGGCCACGACTCCGAGATACTCGTCGAGTTTGCGGTACTCGGTCGCGACAGCGGCAACGAGGCTCGACTTCCCGGCCCCGGGTGGGCCCGTGAAACCGACACGCCTGGCCTGAGGGCCTCGTTCCATGACGGTATGCAAGAGTTCCTGGAACCCGGATCGCTCGTTCTCAACCACCGTGATCGCTCTGGCGAGCCCCAGGACGTTCCCGTCCCGGAAGCGTTGGAGAACCGTCGCCTGCTCGGGCGCTCCCGCCGTGAGGCTCATGGGGCGCCGATCCCGCGTGCATGACGAAGGGGACGTTCCAGAAGATGGGTCGGGATGAAGAGCACGATGATAAACATGATGAGCGCCGCCCCCAGGCCGGACCCGAGGAGCCACCAGTTCCTGAGCGGGATGAAGAGAATCGAGGTGATGACCGCCGTGACCGAGGCGAAGATACTCAGAAGGAGACGGCGAGCCTGAAGGTGCAGGAAGCGTTCTTGCTGCTGAATGTCGCGAGGGTGGACACGAACCCGCAGTTCCTCCCGTTCAGCCCGCGTAACGAGGTCCCGAACGGACCGAACGACCTGCTGCGACTCTTCGACGAAACTCCTGGCAAGCTGAGCCGGCTGCTGACCGGCTCCCTTCGCCAGTTCCGCACGATTCTCCTGTACCAGCGCCCGGATGAAGGACAGACCGTCGAACTGAGGATCGTAACGAAAGGCCAGTCCCTCGATCAGGGCCGACGTTCTGAGGAAGTACACCAGCTCCTGGGGAAGCATCAGTGGCCACGTGTAGAAGGTGTCGAGCAGTTGTCCGATCACCTCCTCGATAATCATCCGGTTGTTCGTGGTCTTCGCCCGCTCGACGATCCTCAGGATCTCCGTAGCCGCTTCCCGGATCTCACCCCTCGACACCTCCGGACTGATCATGCCGAGGCGATACATGCCGTTGATCACCGAATCGATGTCCTCGCGACCCAGGGCGAGCGCGATCCCCAGGATCGACTCCCGCGTCCAGCGAGGCACCTCCACGACCGATCCCCAGTCGAGCACGACCAGAGTCCCATCGTCCTGCACGAGAAGATTTCCCGGGTGCGGGTCGGCGTGCATGAACCCGTCCACCATCATCATCCGCATGTAGACGCTGGTGAGCTTCTTCATCACCGCAAGGAACGAGAGGCGGCCAGCAGAGAAATGGTCGTGCAAACGGTCGATCTTCGTTCCCGCGCAATACTCCATGACGAGAACCCGCCGCGTCGTGAAGCCTTCGACAATCTGCGGCGCCCGGACGGTCGGGTCCCGCACGAGGGACGCCTGAAAGCGCTGGAGGTTTTCCGCCTCCTGGCGGAAGTCCATCTCCTGACGAACGCGCACCGAAAACTCGCGCACCACGTTCGTCAACGCTCGAACATGATGATTGGGAAAGAGGATGTTCAGCCAGAAGAGGAGCCGAAAGGAGATCGCGAGGTCGAGGGCCACGATCGTTTCGACGTCGGGTCGAAGGACCTTGACCACGACATCGCGGCCGTTCACGCGTGCCCTGTGGACCTGCCCGAGACTCGCCGCGGCCAGAGGCTCCTCCTGAAAGTCGTCGAAGAGCTCCCGAACCGGGGCGCCCAGTTCACCTTCGATGACCCGTCGGATGGCATCGGATGGCGCCGGAGGGACACGATCCTGAAGCCTGCCGATCGCCGACAGATAGGGTTCGGGAAGGATGTCCGCTCGTGCGCTGAGCAACTGCGCGATCTTGATGAAGGCCGGGCCAAAATGAGCCAGCCGCGCCGACAGCAACTCGGCTCTCCGCTGGTGGTGTTCCGGAGTCCGAGTTGCCGGACGACCAACGATCAGCAGCGACCTCCGGTCCCGCATGAAGGAGATGGCGACCGGGGCAAAGCGAAACGCGATCGCAAGGGCTCGCCGAAGGAACCTCATGGAGTCAGCCCTCCAGGAGGAGCCTCGATGCGAGTCCCAGCAGAAGAAAAAAGCCGCACAGGTCAGTCAGCGTGTGGACGAAGACGGAGGATGCCACCGACGGATCTACCCCGATCCTGTCCAGAGTTGCCGGCACGAACGCCCCCGCAAACCCGGCGACGATCTGGTTACCCCACATGGCCAGCATGACCACGAGACCCAGGCGAGGGTGTCCACCGGGAATCACGGATGCGATCACTGCGATACCCAGCCCCAAGACCGCACCAATCACGAGTCCGATGAGCAATTCCTTCATGACGAAGCCACGTGCGCTCCCGGGGCCCTCCACCGTGAGCCGGCGGATCGTGATGGCGAGCGATTGTGTCCCGGAACTGCCGCCGATCGCGGCGATGATCGGTGCAAGGAACGCAAGCGTGAGGACCTGATTGATCACATCCTCGTAGACCAGAATGACCGACGCGGCCAGCGATGCAGTCACGAGATTGAGCGCAAGCCACGGAAGGCGCGTACGAACGGATTCGGTCCACGTATGCCGCAGCTCGTCCTCATCGGAGACTCCGGCCAGGCGAAGAATGTCCTCGGTTTGCTCGGCCTCGATCACGTCGATCACATCGTCGAACGTAATCCGGCCGAGAAGCAGACCACCTGATGTCACCACAGGGATCGACGCCAGATTGTATCGGCTGATCAACCGTCCGACCTGCTCCTGATCCTCTTCCGGTCGCACTGTGGCGACCGGCTCCTCGACAAGCCCCTCAATTCGGTGCGTCGGGTCCGCGATGACGAGATCATCCAGGCGAAGGGTGCCCATCAGGCGACGTGATTCATCCACCACGAACACCGTGTAGAAATCCTCGACTTCCCGACCCTGAACCCGCACATCGTCAAGGGCCTCCGCAGCCGTGAGTGTCGAGAGGACGGAGACGAGGTCGGTGGTCATCAGACCTCCGGCCGAATCCTCATCGTACTGCAGAAGTCCGATCAACTCTCCGGCCGTTTCGTCCGTGAGTTGGTCGAGGATTGCCTGCTGGTCGGGCGGAGCCAGCTCCCCGATGAGGTCCGCAGCGTCGTCGTCCGGCAACTCCCCGATGAGCTCCGCACTCTTCTCCGGAGCGAGGCGCGTGAGAAGCTCCGCTCGACTGTCACCGATATCCATCTCGGCGAGCGCCTCGGAGGCCAATTCAGCGGGGAGGCCTGACAGGAGAGCGATCCGAGCCGACTCCTCCAGTCCCTCGATCACGTCCGCCAGGTCGGACGGATGGAGGCGCTCCACGAGCGCGCATGCCGAGCCCAGTTCGCCGGAGACGACCAACGCCTCCACGCGAGCCGAGGTTGCCACGTTTTCTTCGTGCTCGGTGGTCATGACGATCCCGTGCGCCCTTGAGGACCCCCTCGGCGAAGCGCCGCAGGGCCGTGGAAGATCCCCGGGGTGCAGGGTCGAAGCAACCCGGAGGCGCGAGCCGTCAGTTCGCGGTGAGCACTTCCGAGACGAGGCGCTCCTGCAGCACGAACATCGAGCTTTCGATTCGCTCGGCACCCTCCGGGTGATCGTAGCCAAGGACATGCAGCGTACCATGGATCGCCAGGCGCAGGAGCTCCGTTTCGAGAGTTTCTCCGAGGTCACTGGCCTGACGGGCCGCCTGATCGCGTCCGATGTATACGTCCCCGAGCACGTCGGCATCGCCGCCGAGGGAAAAGGCGATCACATCCGTGGGGTGAGGACGGCCAAGGTACGACGAGTTCAACTCCTGGATCTGCCCATCGTCCAGCAGGGTCACCGACACCTCGCCCGCAAGCACACCCTCTGACCTCAGAGCCGCTCGCACACCGCGTTCGATGAGCCCTGAATCACCCACGGCGAGGTGGTGGCCGTTGACGGTCACCACCAACTCCTCGCCGGACGCTTCACGCATCGCCCTGCTCTGCATCCGGGGCTCGAACCGCTGCCACCACATCCGCAGGCTCCGCCTCACCTTCACCGTCCGTCAGATGACGAGTCTCGGGGTACTCGATCCTGCGATGCACTACGCCGCCGAGAATCTTCACGAACTGCCCCTTGGCCTGCGACACCTCCCCAAGCGTCAGTGGAGCCTCATCCAGTTGTCCCTCCGCCAGCTTGCTACCCACAACCATGTCGATGAGGTCACGGATCCGCTCGGGTGTGGGGTCTCGCATCGCTCTGGCCGCCGACTCGACCGAATCGGCAAGCATCACGAGTGCGGTCTCCTTCGACTGCGGCTTCGGACCGGGATAGGTAAACCGGGCTGGATCGACGTCTGGCCCATTCTCCTCACGCGCCTTCTCGTAGAAAAATCCGATGCGCTGGGTGCCGTGATGCTCGAGAATGAATCGGAGAACGAGATCCGGGACTTTTTCGTCGCGAGCCAGACGAACCCCCTCGGTCACATGCTCCCGGATGATCGACGCCGACGTCTCCGGTTTGAGCTTGTCGTGAGGGTTTCGTCCATCGCTCTGGTTCTCCACGAAATAGTGGGGCTTGAGCATTTTCCCCACGTCGTGATACAGGACACCGACGCGACACAGCAACCCGTTCGCACCGATCTCGTTGGCGGCAGCCTCCGCGAGATTCGCAACATTGATCGTGTGAGCGTAGGTACCCGGCGCCTCCATCGAAAGTCGACGCAGGAGCGGGCGGGTCGGATCGGCCCACTCGAGCAGAGTCTGCTCGGTCGTGATCCCCGTGAACAGTTCGAAGACCCAGAGGAAGCCGACCGCGAGCAGCGCCGACACCGTCGCGTTCCCCGTCACCGCCAGCGCCGCTCCTGCGGTGTCGACGAGGGGGCGAGCGGTCACCAAACCCTGCGCAAACAGGACGAGGCTCGCTGCGCCGGCGATAATGGCGATCGACACCCACGTTTCAGACCGCCGTCGGACGGCGCGGACCGACATGGCGGCCGCCGCCCCTGCCGCCATGACGACGAGCACGGTGCTGTAATCGGAGAACGGTGCAATGGTCCCGGTGATCGCGGCGAGAACCAGGACGAGCAGCAGTGACATGCGGGTGTCCCACAGCACCGCAACCGGAAGGGCGACGAAGGGGATCGGAAGCCAGCCAGGGGCCAGCCCGCCCCGATGGATGGCCAGGGCGGCTGCGAAGTACGTCCCCACGAGCAGGGTCAGAAACAGCAGCCATCGTGCGTTGGCGTAGACGGTCGGACGGCTGAAAAACAGGAGCAGTCCGAAGATGGAGAGAAGCAAGAGCGTCAGGAGGCCTGCACCCAGGACGGCGGTCACGGCGGGCTCATCCGACTCCAGCATGCCTGCATCACGCAACGCGCCCTCGTACGCCTGCAAGCGCTCGAGAGTCACGGGTCCGATCGGGTCCGCGGCGCGAACGATGGCCTCGCCCTCGAGGACCATCCCCTTCGTGAGCGGCACCGAGTTACGAGCTGCCTGACGCGCAGCTTCGGTCTCGGATTCGTTCGGCGTCAGGCTGAATTCGAGGTGCGAGATGAGGACCAGCCTGAGGAGTTCCTGCGCGTCCGGGGGTGACCCGGGAGGCAGGTAGAGCACGGCCTCGGCGTAGAAATCTCGCGACGTGACGACGTCCGAGAGCCGCCTGGTGCGCTCGACTACTTCCGACCCGTTGATCGTCCGAACGTAGATCACCTCCGTCGTGACAGCGGTGATCTCGGCCCGGTCAGCCATCCCGCGCGCCAGAATTTCCAGAGCTGCGGTCTGACTCGCGACACGCAGGACGTTCCGCCTCGCGAAGTCGAGCAGGTAGTCCATCTGCGAAGGCGAGGCATTGATTCTCTCGGCTTCCAGGATCCGACCGACCCGCAGCGTATCGCCCGAAGCGACCGCGTCGTCGATCTCGTCGAAGAAGGCGCCAAGACTCGCCGCGACCGAGTCGCCCACGAAGGGGCGTTCGTCGAAGGTTCGCGGAACGGCCTCGGCTGCTTCGCCACGATCCCGTTCCAGTTCCTCAACGGTCTTGGGTATCGAAAATTCGATCTGCGCGATCACGTCGTCCGGGGCCACCATGCCCTCGTCGTACCTGGTCACGTTCATGCCCTCTTCCGGCGGGAAGAGACTCGTGATGAAGGCGCTCAGCCCCACGAGCAGAGCGACGCGCGCACCGTGGTAGCGAACCTGCTCGGCGGTCGAGAGAGCGGGATCACCCGGGGCGTTCTGAGCAGCAGAGCGGGGGGTCCGCTCATCAGCGCGACGGTTCACTCGACCGCCCCGTCCTCGCCCCGTTCGTAGGCCTCGATGATGTCCTTTACGAGCCGATGCCGGATGACATCCTTCCCGTCGAGGTAGGCCACTTCGATCCCCTCGACCGCTCCGAGAATGGCTTCCACCTCGAGAAGGCCGGAATCCGACTTCCGTGGCAGGTCGATCTGCGTCTTGTCTCCCGTGATCACCACTCGCGAATTCAGCCCCAGCCGGGTCAGGAACATTTTCATCTGCGCCCGGGTGGCGTTCTGCGCCTCATCGAGGATGACGAACGCATCCGAGAGGGTTCGGCCGCGCATGTACGCCAACGGGGCGATCTCGATCGTGGAGTCCTCGAGGGCACGGCTCACCCGCTCCACCGGCATCATGTCCTCAAGCGCATCGTAGAGAGGACGCAGATAGGGGTCCACTTTCTCCTGCAGGTCGCCCGGAAGGAAGCCCAGGTTCTCGCCAGCCTCCACGGCCGGGCGGGCCAGAATGATCCGCTTGACCCGTTTCTTGTAGAGCGAGTCCACCGCGGCTGCCACGGCAAGGTAGGTCTTCCCCGTGCCTGCCGGACCGATCCCGATGACGACATCGTTGGCCTGAATCGCCCTGAGATATGCACGCTGCCCATCAGACTTGGGCACGATGACGCGACGGGATCCGGGAAGTGCGATGCGAACCTCCTCGTCCGGGTGCACGATCCCGTCTGGGCCCAGCGCAGCCACCCCGTCCGCGAAGCGAGCGATGTCCGTTGTGTCGAACGGCGCTCGAAGCCGAGCCAGCTCGATCATGTGCTGCACGACCGGAACGGCTCGCTCGACCGATTCAAGCAGGCCTCGAAGGACCAGCTGGTTTCCCCGAATGACGAGCCGCACCGAGAAAAGTCTCGTCAGCTCGTGCAGGTTCCGGTCGTTCACGCCGGCGAGCATGAGGGGATCGGCGCCCTCCGTGTCCAGCCGGTGCTCTACCATGGTCTCGGTGTCGGCCACGCTCACTCCCCGAAGCGGTCTAGGCTTCTGGCTCGTCCCGCTCTCGCGGGTCCGATTCCTTCACTTGCAATCCAAGCTCAGCGAGGGCAGCCGCCCCCGGTGGCGTCGGGGCACCCTCGAACAGAGCCCTGGCCGCCGTCGTCTTCGGAAACGCGACCGTATCCCTGAGACTCGACGAGCCCGTGAATCTCTGAACGATACGGTCCATCCCCAGAGCAATGCCACCGTGGGGTGGAGCTCCCGCTGCGAGCGCGTTGAGGAGGAAGCCGAACTTGGTCTCGATCTCGTCCTCACCGAGGCCCAGGACCCGCAGGACGCGCCTCTGGAGGTCGGGGTCGTGGATGCGGATGCTGCCCGACCCGAACTCCGTTCCGTTGTACACCATGTCATAGGCTGTGCCCCGAACCCCCGCCGGATCGGCCTCGAGGTCGTCGATATCGTCGGGGTGCGGCATGACAAACGGGTGGTGGCTCGCAGCCAGAACACCGTCTTCTTCATGGAAGACCGGAAAGTCCGTGACCCAGAGCCATGCGTGCTCACGTACTCGAGGGAGCTCCAATGCGAGGATCACGGCGTCGCGGACCGAGGACAGCGTCGGGGACGTGAGTTCGTCTCTCCCGGCCGAAACGAGCACGAGATCCCCTATCCCCAGACCGACCCGGTCGGCCTGTTCTCCGGTCATGAACTTGCCGAGGGGACCTGAGGCTCCCTCCGGGCTCCGTTTGGCCCACAGAAGTCCGGGCGCCCCCGCCGCCTTCGCGGCCTGCTCGATCACATCGATCTCCCGGCGGGAAAGTCGGCCCCCACCCGCGAGGCGAAAACCGCGGACACGGCCTCCCGATGCGACCTGACTGCGAATGACGCCGAAGTCGAGGTCTGCCGTCGCCTCTGTCCAATCTTCGATTTCGAGTTCGTATCGGAGGTCGGGTCGATCCGACCCGAAACGCTCCATCGACTCCTTCCATGTGAGGCGTGGAAAGGGCGTTGGAGCCTCAACGCCGGACACCGCAGCCAGCGACCCGATCAGGCCCTCCATCCAGGCCAGAATGTCGTCGACCTCCACGAAGGATGCCTCCACGTCGATCTGCGTGAACTCCGGCTGCCGATCCGCGCGCAGATCCTCGTCGCGGAAACACCTCGCGATCTGAAAGTACCGGTCGAAACCGGCTACCATGAGGATCTGCTTGTAGATCTGCGGACTCTGGGGCAGCGCGTAGACTTCGCCCTTGTGGACGCGGCTGGGCACCAGGTAATCGCGGGCCCCCTCGGGCGTCGCTTTCGTCAGGATCGGGGTTTCCACCTCTACGAAGCCCTGTCCGTCGAGGTAGTTTCGCGTCGCCAGGACCAGCTTGTGCCTCAGGATCAGCTTCTCCTGGAGCTCGGCTCGGCGGAGGTCCAGAACTCGATGCTGCAGCCTGAGTTCCTCGGCCGGCAGCTCGTCTTCCGGGCCGCGATACACAGGGATCTCGGGTGTTCGGGCGTCGGACAGGATGTCGAGGGTCGTGACGCGCAACTCGACTGCCCCGGTCACCATGTCATCGTTCCTGGCGCCGTCGGGACGTGACGCCACGACCCCCTCGACACGAATGACGTCCTCATGTCCGATGTCGTGCGCGCGCTCGAGCGACTCTGCTTGAGTCCAGTCAGGCCCGAACGACACCTGTACCACGCCACTCCGGTCCCGTAGATCCACGAACAGAAGCCCGCCGAGGTCGCGGCGACGATGCACCCACCCCGCCAGAACGAGAACCTCGCCTTCGTTCTCGGCGCGGAGCCCTCCGACCATACGGCTTCGCAAACCGGTCTTCTCGACCTGAACTTGAGAGATCACGTCATTTCCTCGACTTCGTCATTTCTTCTCACTCGCTCGACGAACTGAAGTGCCGCCGCATACCCCACCCCCAGACCCACGACGTCGGCCAGCCAGTCCGCCACGTCCGGGACGCGGCCCGGGACATACATCTGATGCCATTCATCGGATATACCGTACACCGCCCCGGCCACCAGCAACACGAGGTGAGAGACGGGACGGGGAGACCGGGACCACCCCCACGCCAGGGTGATTCCGAGAATCCCGTAGATCGCGACATGAGCGACCTTGTCGCTGAAGGGAAAACTCGGAGCTCTGCCCAATTGTGGAAGGGCGCTCAGAACGAACAAAACAGCGGCCCAGCCTACCGCCGGGCCCCACGCACGGAGTCGCTCCACCAGAGTTTCAGCTCCTGTGCTTCGGTTTCGGCGAACCGCCGCGCCTTTCAGGATGAGCTCGAACAGGTCACAAGCGGTACCTGCCTCCCTCGATCGGCGGCTAAGTTACCGGGCATGCAATCTCGATTCAACGAGTCGTCATGACTGCGGACGTTCGACCCGACCTGCTTTCCTTCACGCCTGACGAGCTTGATGCGGCGCTTGGTGAGCATTTTGCTTCCCGCGATCAACCATCGTACAGGGCAACCCAGGTTCGAACGTGGATCTACCAGCGCCTTGCGCGTTCGGTCCAGGAGATGTCCGACCTGCCCTCAGCTGAGAGAGAAGCGCTCTCGAAGGCATTCCGGATCGACGAGCCGACTCCGGACGCCGTGCAGCGCAGCTCAGACGGAACCGTCAAGCACCTGTGGCGATTGGCCGACGGTGGGCTGGTAGAGTCCGTGCTGATCCCGACGGATCGTCGACTGACCCTCTGCATATCGTCCCAGGTCGGGTGTGCCATGGGCTGTACCTTCTGTGCCACCGGCTGGGGGGGCTTCGAACGTCAACTGACACCGGGCGAGATCACGGGCCAGTATCGGGCATCGCGGCGATGGGCAGAGGAGCATGACTACGGCCCGATCTCCAACATCGTGTACATGGGGATGGGCGAGCCCCTCGCGAACCGGGAAGCGATTCACCCGTCGCTCACGATTCTGAATCACGGCTACGGGGTCGGAGCACGACGAATCACCGTGTCCACAGTCGGCCTGGTACCCGGAATCCTTGAACTCGCAGAGCGACCCGAGCAATTCAGGCTGGCTCTCTCGCTGCACGCACCATCCAGCGACCTTCGGCGTGAACTGATTCCGCTCGAGCGCCGCCATCCACTCCCCGAGATCCTTGCCGCCCTGGAGCGTTTCGACGTCGGGGGTGGCAAGCGCATCACGTTCGAGTACACCATGATCGACGGAGTCAACGACGGCCCAGAACTCATCGAACCCCTGGCCTCGCTCGCCATGCGTGTTCGGGCCTTCGTGAATCTGATCCCGTTCAACCCGATTCCGTATCAGGCGTGGGGCCCGTCCAGACCCAGCCGCATCCGGGAATTCGAAGAGGGTCTGGCCGCGCGGGGTGTGTCGGTCGCGGTGCGTGAGACCCGAGGTCGAGACATCGACGCGGCCTGCGGACAACTCCGCGGTCACACGCTCGTACAGATGGGTCGGAAGCGCGCACAGGCCCGGACGTGAATACCGGTGAGGCCCGCTCGCTCGGTCGGCCTGACCCCAACAGGGCATGCCGCAGCCGGCGTCAGCGGATCGGACGCGCGATCCTGTTCCATCGAACCTCCCGAATCGCCGGGAAGGGTCGGAAGGAGTCCTTGTTGTACGAGTAGTAGGTGAACACCGCCCGCCCTTCGAGGCGCCAGGCCTCGAGCAGCCCCCAGTAACGGGAATCGAAGCTTTTTTCTCGATTGTCCCCGAGCATGAAGTAGTGCTCGTCCGGAACGAGAATCGGACCCCAAGTGTCCCTCGTCGGCGCGTAGGTCACGGGATCGACGCCCGGGGCGAGATGCTCCCGCTGCCAGCCCATCCAGGGATGCATCTCGTCCCCTACGTCCGAATGCACTGCGTACGGCTCATCCACGGGTTCACCGTTCAAGTAGAGCACCCGATTTCTCATCTCGAGTCGGTCGCCAGGCATGCCAACCAGACGCTTGATCAATTTCAGCGTCTCTTCGTGGGGAGGGTCGAACACGAGAACGTCGCCACGGTTCACGGACGAGTAACCGGGGATCCTGAACGACGTACCCGGCACACGTGATCCGATCGACGCACGATTCACGACGAGCATGTCACCCACCAGGAGGGTGTCCTCCATGGATCCCGACGTGATGACGAACGTCTGAATGAGGAAGGACCTGAGGACGAGGAAGAGTGCCAGGGCCACGGCGATGGATTTGGCCCACTCCACAACGGACCCCGCGTCCTCATGCTTCGACCGCCCGGCGTCACCGCGCATGGCCCGGCGACGCGCCCGACGGTCCTCCGGGCTACCGCTGTCCTCGGGGGTTTCCCCCTGTGCCCGACCTCGCGCCCTGTTCTTCTTCGCCATGTAGTTCCACCAAGCACCCCGGAGGTGCTCCATCCGATCGTTCGTCAGAAACCGAGCCGGCTCCGCAGGTCCCACCACGACTCGGATCGCGGCATCGCAGAGATTGCTTCACGAGCCCCGGGATGCCACGCACCTCCCACGACGACCGTCACGTCCACATAGAGGTTCGGGTCGGGCTCGCTGAGGACGTTATCGATTCCAAGAGCGTTGGCAACGGCCCGCGCCTCGCTGAGTCGACCGACCCGATCGATCACCACCGAGGGTCTCTCCGGGTCGAACGAGGGCGCGTTGCCGAAACTGACCACGTCGAAGCCCGCAGGACGCAGAATTTCCATCGCGCTCCGAGCCATGCCGGCCACCCCGCCACCGTTCTGGACGTCGACCCTGACCCTCCCCCCGTTCCAGACAACTGCGGGCGCACTCTGCGACCGAGACGGGGGCTCGTCGCCGACGACCAGGACAGCGAGGAAGGCAACCACCGAAACGCCGACAAACAGCCCGATGGTCCCCAGAAGCGAACGACGGCCCGCTGAAGCGCGGGACCGATTCGAGGCCCGGCCGCGCGCGCTTCGACGTCTGACCAGCTTCCCGAGCCGGGTACTCATGCTGTCCCCTGAGCCAGCGAGTTCCAGAACTCGACGGTCCTCGGTTGGATGGGCGCCCCCCGCTCGAGCTGGTGACCGATGCGTACGGTCGCAACCTCTCGAACGACGGCATCGAGTTCGAGCGGCATCCGCGCACGACGCGCTGCCCGCCAGTCCTGCATGAACGTTCGTCCCGGGTCCAGAAAATCCGCCGCATAAAGGGCTCGCCCCAGTCGCCGGAAGCGGGGATCGCCAAGGGTGTGAAAGGCAATGGCCGTGAGCAGTTCTCCGTCCTCCACTCCCGAGAGGCGAAGGAACTCGGCCCCGACCGGACCGTGGAGAAGGGCTCCCGGTAGCTCGGCCAACCCTGGAGGAAGGTGGGTTCGCAACTCCTCGGGCGTCTGATCACGCAGCAGGTCATGTGCCAGTGCGGCCGCCCTCCACCGACGGCACTCGTCCGCCGGGAGTGAGAGGTCGGCTGCCCACGCGTCCATCAGAGCGCCGACGCGATCCATGTGCGCGACACGTGCGCCCCCCGCAACCATCCACTCGGGTGGCCGACCTTCGAGGAGCTCGTTCAGCAGTGGGTGCACGTTGTCAGATGAGTCGCTACTGAGCGACGAAGAGTCGTAAACATTTGACGTCAGGCGAAGAATAGGCCTCTTCCCTTCTGGACTCCAGCTTCTTCTAATCCCAGACCTCGTTAGCTTGGCTCATGGCCCTCCGATGGGACTCTGTCCTGGTGCGGGAGCTCGCCCGGGAACTCGACCGCGAGTTCGGTGGCGCGCGCCTCCGAGCGATCCGTCTCGATGCGCGGACACGAGAAGCGGTCCTGTTCTTCCGCGACCGTACCATGGTCTGGCGTCTCCACCCTGAGCGCAGTGGCGTGTGGTGCCATGGCCCCATCACTCCCCAGGCTCAGGACCTTCGCCTCCCGGCCACGGTTCGCGGCATCCGGGCCCTGCCCGACGAGCGGATCCTGACTGTGGAACTGCAGAGCCGCCGCTCAGCTCGAGGTCCGTGGACGCTGATCGTCGAACTCCTCGGGAATCGTATGAACGCCATTGTCACGGAAGGTTCAGACCACACGGTCCGTCATGTACTTCGCACGCGGAGCGGCAGCGACGCCGCGCGGATCGGTAAACCTTGGATCCTGCCGAACTCTGCTGGGCGCCGGTGGGTGGACGGCCACGTCAGCGAGGAGGAGTGGCAGGCGCGGCTCCTGCCCGTACCCCCTCCCGACCGTCGCCGCGAACTCCTGTCCACAACCGCCTGGGTATCAACCCTGAACGCCGAAGCGTGCCTGGCAGACCATCCGGATCGACCGTTCAGTCTCGGACTCGAAACGTGGCGACGCCTCGCCGCGCCCGCACCCACGGACCCCCCGTCACCGGTCATTCTCGAGACGGAGCACGGCCTGCAACCCTACCCCGTGCCACTCCCCGGCACCCGGTCGCAGCCGGTTTCGACCCTGATCGGAGCGATCGCGGCGTGCTCGGATGCCGATGACGCCAGGCCTGCGGGAGCCCTCGCCGTGGGACCTGAACTCCTCGAGCGGCTGGAGGATGCAATCGCCGCCGCCGAACGGCGAGTCGTTCGACTCACTGCTCAGCTCGACGGACGGCAGGACCCGAGCCACCTTCGGAGAATCGGCGACCTGATCCTGGCCCGATTCCGGGAGATTCCCGGGGGAGCATCGTCGATCACCCTGAAGGATTTCGACGGGAGCGAGGTCGAACTGCAACTGGATCCGGAGCTGGCCACGCACCAGAACGCCTCTCGATACTACGATCGGGCATCCCGGTCGGAGAGAGCGGCCGAGCGAATCCCCCGGCTGATCGAGGATGCCACCCGGGACGTCGATCGTCTGCGAACCCTGCTCGCATCCGCGCATGCAGGCGCGGCAGACGCCGAAACGGTGCGTGAGGCTGTTCCACCGTCACCATCCCGTCAGAGCCGCCGTCCTCGGATGGAGTCCACCCCCTACCGGTGCTTTCGAACGAGCGGTGGCCTGGAGGTCCGCGTCGGACGGGGCAGTCGTCAGAATGACGACCTGACATTCAGAAATTCGTCGCCGAATGACATCTGGCTCCATGCACGGCATGCCTCGGGAGCCCATGTGATCCTTCGATGGCGTGGGGCCGGCTCGCCTCCAGCCCGGGATCTCGAGGAGGCGGCCTGCCTGGCGGCCCTTCATTCCAGGGCCCGAACATCTCAAACCGTCCCTGTCGACTGGACGCTCCGCAAGTATGTCCGGAAACCGAGGGGGTCAGCCCCGGGGGCGGTTGTCCCGGATCGGGTTCAGACCCTCTTCGTCACGCCGGATCAAGCCCTTCTTGATCAGCTCTCCTCCGAAGAATCCACCGGGGCCTGAGGGATCCTACGTGGATCGATCAAGCGCGAGTCGGATTTCCCTCACGAAGGCGGCTCCAGCCTCGAGACCGTCCTGATCCAGGATCTCCACGAGGGCGCTCCCAACGACCACCCCGTCGGCGACAGCCCCGACCTCTCGTGCCTGTTGTGGCGTCGAGATCCCGAAGCCGACGGCCACGGGAAGCCCGACCGCCTCGCGCAATGCTTCGACCTCTGCCGCAAGACCGCCGCGCAGCTCAGAGCGCACCCCGGTGACACCGGTCCGAGAGATGTAGTAGAGGAAGCCGGATCCACCCCTTGCGATGTCCGGGATCCTGTGGGCCTCCGTGGTCGGAGCTACGAGCCGGATGAAGTCGAGCGAGCTTCCGGCGACCGCCTTCTCGAGGTCGAGATCGGCTCCGAGCGGAAGATCTGTGAGCAGAAGGCCGTTGGCCCCTGCCTCCGAGGCAGCCTCAAGGAATCTGTCCACGCCAAAGCGAAGCACCGGGTTGAGATACGTAAAGATGACGACCGGCGTGTCACGTGCGCTCCTGAAGCGACTGAGGTCGGCGAGCACGCCGTCGAGCCGAGTGCCATTCTGGAGCGATCGGAAGGATGACCGCTGGATTGTCGGACCATCGGCCAGCGGATCCGAAAACGGGATCCCCAATTCGATGACGTCCGCGCCAGCATCCGCAAGCGCATGCAGCAGGGGCAGTGTGGAATCAGCAGCCGGATGGCCCGCGGTTACGTAGGGGATCAGAGCGGCCCGCCCCTCCCGGCGAACGGCAGCGAAGACGGATGAGATCATGAGATGAGATAATCACTCACCCGGATCCCATACCGGTTCGGATCACTGGTCTTGATGATCTGATTCCGAGGGCGACCCGTCGCCGGATCCGGGGTCGCGAGGTTCACGGTGCGAGGTTCCGGAAGCGGGAGGCCGAGCGAGTCGGAAATGACACGAACGGTCGGCAGGTGCAGGAGTTCCGGCTCCGGGTTCACGGCGGACACGACGGCAAGCTCGTGAGAGTCGAGGATCACGAGAGTCCCCACCGGATACACCCCGGTCGCGGTGATCAGCACCTTCACGATTTGGGGATCGAACCCCCGTTGCGGATTGTCCCGCATCTCGCGAAGCACCGCATCCGGCGGCCACGGTTCGTATTGATAACTGCGCACCGAGGTTCCGGCATCGAATGCATCGGCAACAGCCACAATCCGTGAGAAGAGCGTAGGTTCACGCGTCCGGCGATTCTCGGGGTACCCGGACAGGTCAACTTTCATGTGGTGCTCATAGGCCATGAGCATCTGGCGGTACGGGACGTCGGCGAACCCCTGCATCTGGAACAGCAGAAGCATGCCCTCCGTCGGGTGCTCTTTCAGCACATTCCACTCTTCATCCGTCAGGCTTCCCTCCTTGTTGATCACCTCGGAGGGAAGTCTCTGCTTACCCACGTCGTGGAAAAGCGCGCCGAGGCCGAGCTCGTACAGTTGCAGCCGGTCCAGTCCGAGCCGCTGACCAATAATGACGCTGAAAATCGAGACGTTGACGGAGTGAGTGAACGTGTACTCGTCGAAATCACGAAGGGTCGTCATCGTGACGATCGACGCCTCGTTCGACAGCACCTGATCAACGATGCCCTGCACTGCGCGCTTTACCTTGCGGACATTCACCGCCTTCCCGATCCGGATATCGCCGAGGACTTCCTGAGCGACTCTGACCGACTGAGCATAGGTCCGCTTGGCAGCGGTCAATGACCGTTCATCTTCCTGCGGCCTACCCACCTCCGTCACGGGGCGCAGTGAGATGTGGTTCACGGGAGCCTGGGCGAACCGCTCGTCGAAGCTTCCGTACGGGTCATCCGGATCGGCGGGTCGAAGCAGCATCGAGAGGAATGGCGCCCATTCGTCTCGAGTCACACCCGCAACAATCTCGACCGCGCCAATGCCGTGGTCGTTGAGCGCCCGGGCAAACGAGCCGAACGTGGCAAAGTTGCTCAGATCCAGACGCAGGCGGGTTTCGTTCAGAAAGAAAAAATCACCCACGACCCGGACCTCGGCCGCTCCATCGGCATCGACAATCTCCTGAACGAGTGTCTGCAGCTCCGAGAGGGCCTGCTGCACAGTCTCGTTTTCGATTGGATAGAGCCTGAGGGCGCTCAGAGCCCCGAAGATGGCGGTCAGAAGTTTTCGCCCGGTCTCCTGATAGTTGAGCGCCGCCACGTCAGTCTCCCGACCGCAGTGCGCGATTCACGTTACTGCGCACGACCGGATCATCGTCCTGCAGAGCGGACTCCAGGGCGGAGCGTGCCGCCACGGCGTCGATGCGTCCGAGCCCCAGCGCAGCAGCGGCTCTCAATTCGGACGCCTCACGCTTTCCGAACAGCCCCCGCTTGTTCAGGAGGTTGTCGAGCACCTTCACCCCGGCTTCCCCGGCGGTCAGCCCGTATGCCTCGAACACGGCCACCTTTTCAGCGATATCCGACTGACGGATTCTCTTACCCTCGACGATGTCCGCCAACGCCTGAGCAGCGGGCCGATATCGAAGCGTTCCCAACCCCTTCGCCGCTGCGATCCGGACGGACCGGTCTTCGTCCTCGAGGTTCGCCTGAAGCGAGGTCGCGACAGTCGACGCCCGGATGGCAATGGCCGCCTCGATCCCGGCGAGTCGAACCGATGCATCGGGGTGCTGCAGAACCGACGCCAGCTTGACCGCCCCCTCCGAGACCTTCATCTGTCCGACGAGCCGAGCCGCGGCGGCTACGACCACCGGATCAGGGCTGTCGAGAAGACTGACGAGGTGGCTGCGATTCTGGCCAGCTACACCCCGCACCGCCTCCCTCAGAACAGCCTGAAGTTGCTTGTGCTCCACGGTTTCCGATTCGCGCAGCAGCGGCTCGAGCGCACGGCCACGCAGAAATCCGAGGAAGGCGGCGAGCTGGACGGGTGATGCTCGAATCGTACCCAGGTAGAGAGCGCGAATCAGCTCGTGGAGGGGCTCCGGTTCGCTGATCGCGTCCACGATCCGACGACTCCTGTCGAGCCGCGGCTCGTCAAAGACTCCGGGAGCCTCTTCGAGGCGGCGCAACTCCCGCAGGAGGTTCGTCGCGACAACCAGACCTCCACGACTCAGAAAGTTCGGGAGAAGAGTCTCGAGAATCCCCAGCACCTCTGATTGCCGCTCCCGGTGCTCCGGCTCCTCAAGACGATCGAAGAGAGCTTTGAGGACATCCGCCCGGATGTCCCGACCGAGTTCCTTCTTCAATTCGACCCGAAGCGCTTCCATTTCAGCGGGGTCGAGCGCGTAGAGGGTCGGGTTGAAGTCGTCCTTGTTCACGGTCTGCGCCGGTGCAGCCGCAGCCGGATCGCCCGTTTCGGCGGCTTCCTCCTGAGCCGCGATCTCTTCGTCCTCGGCGGCCAGGGCGGCCTGCAGCCGCTCCCCGCTGACACCCTCGCCGGGCTCGGGGAGAGCCACGCCCTCGGCAAGCAGGTCGATGTAGCGATACTTGAGGAATTCGAGTTCTTCTTCCCACAGGATGGTCAGCAGGTCATCACCCTCGGGGACAAGCTTGCGGGCGCGCTGGAGCACGCCGAGGAATCGCTCCAGCTCATCCCTCTCGATCCCCGGAAGGAACGTCAACTCCCGAACACCGTCCTTGAAGAAGAGGAAGGCCAGGGAATCGTTTCGGTTGTCCGCGGCGTACACCTCATGACCGTCGAGCGACAGACGGTCTTCGTCGACCGACACCACCAGCCCGTCCACCTCCCCCCAGAGGCGCTCGAATTCCTCGCGAAGCGCGTCGACAAACCGCTTGCGAACAGGATTGTTGCCATCGTACAACTGGAACGCGCGGACAGCCTTTCCAAGCGTGACAAACAACGCGCGAACCTGCTCGACCGGGTGCCCGTCCCAGTCTCCGACGGGGTCAACCGAACCTTCGTCGCCCGTGACGTGCGATTCGTTCACCACGCCCCCCTCAGGACGAGCCTCCACCAGCCTCGACCCGGGCGACATGGCTGACATCCTTGTCCCCACGACCGGAGAGGCAGACAAGAATCGGACCGTCGACCCGGGAACCCTCTTCCAGAACGTGCGCGATGGCGTGCGAGGTCTCCAAGGCGGGAATGATCCCCTCGAGCTCGGAAAGAGTGTGAAATGCGGCCAATGCGCGGTCATCCGTCACGAACGTGTAGCGAGCACGACCGGAATCTTTCAGGTAGGAGTGTTCCGGACCCACACCCGGGTAGTCCAGACCCGCGGACACGGAGTGCGCGGGGGCGACCTGACCATCCGAATCCTGCAAAAGGTAGCTGAGCGAGCCGTGCAGAACACCGGGCCGACCGGCGGCGAGAGAGGCCGAGTGACGCCCGGTCTCCAGGCCGGTGCCTCCCGCCTCCACACCCACGAGTTCGACGCCCCGGTCCGGCACGAAGGCGTGGAACACACCCATCGCATTGGAGCCCCCGCCAACGCAGGCCACGACGGAGGCTGGCAGCCGACCCAGGCGCTCCAGCGACTGAGCTCTCGCTTCACGCCCTATCACCGACTGGAAGTCGCGAACCATCCTCGGAAACGGGTCGGGGCCAACGACCGATCCGATGATGTAGTGAGTCGACTCTACGTGCGTCACCCAGTCTCGAATCGCCTCATTGGTGGCGTCCTTGAGGGTCCTCGTCCCGGACCGTACCGGGCGGACCTCGGCCCCGAGCAACTTCATTCGGTAGACGTTGAGCGCCTGACGCTCGATGTCCTCTTCGCCCATGTAGACGATGCACTCGAGGTCAAACAGAGCGCATGCAGTCGCGGTCGCCACACCGTGCTGACCAGCACCGGTCTCCGCGATGATGCGGTGCTTGCCCATGCGCCGGGCGAGCAGAGCCTGACCGATCGTGTTGTTGATCTTGTGGGCGCCCGTGTGATTCAGATCCTCCCGCTTGAGCCAGACCTGAGAATTCCCGGCCGCTTCACCCAGTCGCTTCGCGTGATAAAGGGGTGTCGGACGACCCACGAAGTCCGCGTTCAGGGCGCTCAGTTCATCATGAAACTCCGGGTCGTCCGCTGCGGTCGCGTACGCGTGCGCAACCTCATCCAGCGCCTTCACGAGGGTTTCGGGGACGTAACGGCCTCCGAAAGGCCCAAAACGGTCGGTCTGGTTGTGTGTAGTGCCGATCAAGGTGGAGTTATTCCAGAGGGTCAGCCCGCTCGCCTACGGTGGCTGTCCGGGCGTTGTGGGTAAAGGCCTCGACAAGACCCGGATCCTTAGAGCCCTGGGCGAGTTCGACTCCTGACGAGACATCTACCACATCGGGCTGGAAGCGTGCCACTGCGCGAGCAACGGAGTCCGGCCTCAATCCTCCGGCCAGCACGAAAGTCAGGGAAGGTGGAAGAAGCGCACGAAACTCGTCAGCCGCCAGCTGGAGTGTCATCCCCGCTCCACCCACCTGACCAGGCCGCCAACCCTCCACTACGATCCCGTCGATCGTCTCCGCGAATGCGTCGATTGCGCGCTGAACGTCCTCGACCGAGCGCGCACGAATCCCTTTCCACACGGCCCATCCGCCCTCCGATTTCAACAGCCCGGCGGTGCTCGGCGACTCATCTCCGTGAAGCTGAATGATCGACGCATCGATCGAGCGCGCCAGAGCCACGTTCGCGCCGGGCGACTCATCCACCGTCACGGCGACACGCGGAACGGTCACGCCTGACACGACCCCTGGCCCCGCTCCGGCAGGTACGCTTCGGCCGAAGCCCTGAGTCAGAACCATGCCGACATAGTCGGCCCCGACGCTCTGAGCGAACAGCGCATCGGTGTTCCGCGTCAGACCGCAGATCTTCACCAGGGGTGTCCGTCCCGGCGTCATGGATCGTTCGCGCTCAACCGGTCGGGGCTCGGGCAACGTGCGCGACCCCCGTGAGGCCAGCCGCCTCCTGGTATGGATCGGCCGCGGTCAGAATCGCCTCTCCCACCAGGATCGCGTGCACGCCTGTACTTCCAAGCCGCCGCACATCCTCTCGAGAACGGATTCCACTCTCGGATACGATCACGACCCCGGAGGGAATCGAGGCCAGGAGGCCTTCGGTCGTGCCCAGGTCCGTCGTGAAGGTCGCAAGGTCACGATTATTGATGCCGATGATCTGCGCGCCGATCGCAAGCGCTCGCTCCAGCTCGGAAGAGTCGTGAACCTCCACAAGGACATCGAGGCCGAGGCCGATGGCGTCCCGATGAAGCCGCTCCAGCTCGACGTCATCGAGGATCCGCACGATCAGCAGGACGGCATCCGCACCTCCGGCACGCGCCTCGAGCAAGTGCAGTGGATGGAGCGTGAAATCCTTCCGAAGGATTGGGATCGAAGTCGCCTCTCGAACCGCGCCGAGGTCTTCGAGCGATCCGCCGAAGAAGGGAAAATCGGTCAACACGCTGATCGCCGAAGCGCCAGCCCGCTCGTAACCAGCCGCCAGTCGCGCCGGATCCAGCTCCGGGCGGATCGGGCCGGCACCCGGTGACCGTCGTTTGCATTCAGCGATCAAGGCCACCGATTCCGTGCCGGCCAGCGCGAGCGAAAAGCCACGGGATGGCTCGGCGCGCGCAGCAGCGCTCTCCAGCTGCTTCGCACGACCCACCAGGGCCGAAAGCTCCTGCCGCTTCGTCTGCACGATCTCAGCGAGGATGCCGGGCAGCGCGGGATCTTCTTGCGTTTCGGGCAACGTTCGGGTACCCTTTATTCGGTTCCTTTTCGGGTCCCCCTCGGACGGAGGACAGCATCATGCCCCTCACCAAGCGCCAGAAAGAGATCCTCGATTACATCGAGTCCTTCATCGAGGGCCAGGGTTACGCGCCCAGCTTCGAAGAGATCGCCGAATCCTTCGGATACTCGTCTCTGGCGACCGTGCATGAGCACCTCAGCAATCTGGAGCGCAAGGGTTATATCCGGAAGTCGTACAACGAGAGTCGCTCGATCGAACTGGTCGGGCATGGCACCGGGACCCCGGTTATCGAGCTTCCCCTGCTCGGGGCCGTCGCCGCCGGACTCCCAATTGAAGCGATTCAGGATACGGAAACCCTTGCCGTCCCCCCCGATATGGTCCGTCGCCGTCGCGACAACTACGTCCTGAGGGTTGAGGGCAACTCCATGATCGAGGAGCAGATTCGGGACGGGGATTACATCGTTGTCCAGGCGCAGGACCGAGCCGAAGACGGTCAAATGGTCGTGGCACTCGTCGGTGACGATTCGGCGACGGTGAAGAAGCTCTATCGAGAGGGCGCGGGCCGGATCCGTCTGCAGCCTGCGAATCCCACGATGGAGCCCATCCTCGTCGATGCGTCAGACGTTCGTGTTCAGGGGATTGTCGTCGGAGTCATCCGGAAGTACTGACGCGGAGGCGTTCAAGCGCGTCCGACGCCGCTCCCGAATCGATGGTATCCTCGGCCAGCGAGAGCGCAGCGTGCCAGTCGTCCGCTCGATCAGCAACGAGAAGAGCCGAAGCCGCATTCAGGACCACCACCGTCCTCGCGGCACCGTGTCGGCCGTTCAAGACCGAGCGCACGGTATCCGCGTTGTCCTTCGGTTCCCCCCCGGCGATCTCATCGGCATCGACCGGCGCTACGCCGAGTTCGTCGAGCGAGAGCTCGTAGTCGTGCAGTTCTCCATTCCGGAGCTCGACCACACGCGTGGAGCCCAGAGGGCTTACCTCATCGAGGCCGGGCGATCCATGCACCACCATCGCGCGAATGTGCCCCAGCTCCTGCAGCGCACCCGGGATCAGATCCAGCAGGCCAGCATCCGCTACGCCGACGACCTGCCTGCGCGCTCCGGCCGGGTTCGTGAGCGGGCCGAGGATGTTCATCACGGTGCGGATTCCCAATCCGCGACGCACAGGGCCGACATGTCGCATGGCGGGATGAAGCAGCGGGGCAAACATGAAGACGATACCCGCGTCCTCGAGAACATCCGCCATCCGGTCCGGCGTCAGGTCGATTGTGACGCCCAGTGCCTCGAGCACATCGGCACTCCCACTTCTCGAGGTAAACGAACGGTTGCCGTGTTTGGCGACCGGCACCCCTGCCCCGGCCACGACGAACGCCGCGGCCGTAGAGATGTTGAAGGTGGTGACGGTTCCGCCACCCGTGCCCGCTGTGTCCACCAGCACGTCCGGATCAGATGAGGCGACGGGCACCATCGCGGTCCGGAGTGCACGCACACCCCCGGCGACTTCGGAGGGTGCGAGACCCTTGGCCCTGAGGCCGACGAGCAGTCCCGCCATCTGGATCTCCGTCGCACTCCCATCCATGAACGAATCGAAGGCGGCCTCGGCCTCGGAAGCAGTGAGGTCTTGCCCCTCTGCTACGCGCTCGAGCAAGTGCGTAAAACTGCGTTCGGTCATCGATAAGGTCCGCGAAGGGCGAGAGAGGGCCGAAAGGCTAATGACCGCAGGCCTTTTCGGTCAATCTGGGGCGCCCTGCCCTAGCCAGAAGACGGAACTCGACCCCCGCTTGGACGGGCTCCTGAGGCTCGCTACCTTGTCGAAGTGGACGCTCCTGACTCCCTCCGTTTTCGCCTGACCATCCATTACGACGGCGCGGCATTTCACGGCTGGCAGGTGCAGCCCGACCAACGCACGGTTCAGGGAACGCTCGAGGCCGCCCTCTCCAAGCTCGCCAATTCCCATCGCTCCGTGACAGGGTCCGGGCGCACCGACACGGGCGTCCACGCGACCGGCCAGGTCGCGTCCGTCGACATGCCGTCCTCATGGACTGCGGGGCAACTGCAGAAATCTCTCAACTCGGTCCTCTCGGACGATATATGGATCGAGGCGATCACCCGCACCACGGCCGATTTCCACGCCCGGTATGATGCCATCGACCGGACATATCGCTACGAAATCGGCCTCGCGGCCCAGTCGGCCTCACCCTTCCACAGGCGTTGGTGCTGGCCCCTGATGAAACCCGGAGGGCGCCGGCCGACCCTTGACCGGAACCTTCTCGGTCAGGCGGCCACCCTGATCGTGGGAAAACACTCCTTCGAAGCGTTCGCCAAGGCCGGTCAGCCCGAGCGAGGAACGTGGTGCGACATTCATGCTGCCGGGTGGAGCGACACCGAACTCGGGATGCGTTTCACCATCACGGCCGATCGCTATCTGCACCACATGGTCCGATACCTGACGGGCACGATGGTCGACATCGGAAGCGGTCGGCGCCCGCTCGAGGATATGGCTAGATTACTCGTCTCACCGCACGAACTGACGACCTCGGCACCGGCCCCGTCGACAGGACTTTTCCTGCATCGGGTCACGTACCCGGGCGACCGCGGCAGCACCGTTGATACTCTCCCAACCACCGAACGGACCAGGAGCCCCCTGCCACGATGAAAATATTCCTCGATACCGCTGACCTCTCGGAGATCCGGCGCGCGGCCGATGCGGGTCTGATCGACGGGATCACGACGAACCCATCCCTGGTAGCGAAAGTGGCCGACGGCGACGTGACCTCGATGTACCGGGAGATCTGCGAATCGGTTGATGGCCCGGTCTCCCTCGAAGTCGTCGCCGTGGATCGCGCGACCATGGTCGAGGAAGGCCGTAAGCTGGCTTCCATCCACGAAAACGCGGTGGTGAAGGTTCCGCTCACGGAGGATGGTCTGAAGGCCTGCAGCGACCTGGTGACGGAGGGTCACAAGGTCAACGTCACGCTCTGCTTCTCAGTGTCTCAGGCGCTGCTGGCGGCCAAGGCCGGAGCGACGTTCATCTCACCCTTCGTGGGCCGACTGGACGACATTTCCGGTGAGGGCATGCAGCTGATCGGACAGATCCGACAGGTGTACGACAATTACGGTTTCGACACCGAAATCCTGGCTGCGTCACTTCGCCACCCGATGCACGTCGTCGAATGCATGCTGATCGGAGCGGACTGCTGCACACTACCGCCCAAGGTCCTGTGGCAGTTGAGCCAGCATCCATTGACCGACAAGGGCCTCGCCGCCTTTCTCAAGGATTGGGATGCCGCAGGCACCGCGATCTAGCATGAGGGAGGGAGCCTGTCGTCTCGTGCTCGCCGCTGTGGTCGGTCTGGTCTCCGGTGCCTGTCACCCGAGCACGGCGTCTTCTCAGGCGGGATCTTCGACCATGCCGAGGTCGTCTGACAGCCTGAGCATTCCGGCTGACGACAGATCCCCGACCATCGACGAGAGCCGTATGACGGCCATCGTGCGCGCGACGGCCCGCGTCGCCCCCGCGGTCGTCAGCGTGAACGTCCTTCGAACCAGTCGAGTGCGCCCGCGAACGATGTGGGAGAGCATGATCCTGCCGCCGGGTGCCCAGCAGAGAAGCGCAGGATTCGGCTCCGGGGTGATCGTCAGCACGGATGGGATCGTGATCACGAACGACCACGTCATCAGTGGTGCGTCTCAGATCAAGGTGACCCTGGCCGACGGGCGCGACCTGGACGCCGTAGTCATCGGGTCGGATCCGGTCGCCGACATCGCAGTTCTGCGCATTTCGGACGTGGACCTGCCCGTCGCTCCCGTGGGCAGTGCGAGTGGTCTGATGATCGGAGAGTGGGCGATCGCGATCGGCAATCCCCTCGGAAATTACGTTGCCGACAGCGAACCCACGGTGACCACCGGGGTGATCTCGGCCGTTGACCGGAACATCGCTCCGTCCTCCGAGGATGAGGGCTTCTACTTCGGCATGATTCAGACTGATGCGGCCATCAACCCGGGAAACTCCGGTGGCGCGCTCGTCAACGGAGCCGGCGAGGTGATCGGAATCAACGCCTCGATCATTTCTCGGAGTGGCGGTAGCGAGGGTCTCGGTTTTGCGATCCCCATCGACCGTGCGCTTCAGATCGCGAACGATTTCCTCCAGTTCGGGGAGATCCGGCGGGCCTGGGTCGGAATCGACGTCGAACCCGTCGACGCTGATGCATGGGGCCGCACACGTGGGGTGCGAATCAGTCGCGTGGCCGAAGGGTCTCCCGCAGACGAGGCGGCATTGCAGCCCGGGGACATCCTCCTGCGTGCCAACCGTCGACCACTCTCCGGTCCGCTCGACTGGGAGGGCGTTTTGCTCGACCTGCGGGCCCATGACGAGCTGGCGGTGGAGGTTGAAGGACAGTCACGCGTGATCGGTCTTGAAGCGGTGCCGTTTCCTTCCACGACCGCCGCTCGCGTCACCCTCTTCCGAGACATCCAACTCATCTCCGTCTCGCCTCAGATTCAGGGCGAACTCGGGCTCAGCAGTGACGCCGGGGCGTTGATCGCGGACATATCGGGAGAGCTCGCCACTCGCACCCGGCTGCAGCCGGGCGACGTGATCATTCAGATGAATCGCAGCCGGATTCGAACCGCGGACGACGCCGCAGCGTTCTTCGAGGCCCTGACCGGCCAACAGGGCCGGATCGTCGTCTACCTTGAGCGCGCCAACCGTTATTACACGACCAGCCTCTACTGGAGGGGTTAGTTGGATCTCGATCGTTACATGCACCCACTCTCGGATCGATACGCATCCCGGGAGATGCAGAAGATTTTTTCACCGGCTCGACGCTTCGGGACATGGCGCCGCCTGTGGATCGCGCTCGCGGAAAGTGAAGCCGAGCTCGGACTCGAGATCTCCGACGAAGCGATCGCGCAGATGCGCGCGGCCGTCGACACGCTCGATCTCGACAGGGCCGCCGAATACGAGAAACGCTTCCGGCACGATGTCATGGCGCATGTGCATCTGTTCGGTGACGACGCCCCGGCTGCAAAGGGGATCATTCATCTCGGTGCGACCAGCGCATTCATCGGTGACAACACGGATCTGATTCTCCACAGGGATGCGTTGGAACTCGTCCGAGCACGTCTGCTTCGTTGCGTCGAGGCGCTGACCGAGTTCGCTCGCGACCATGCCTCCCTCCCAACGCTGGGATACACGCACTTCCAGCCTGCTCAGCCAACCACGGTCGGCAAGCGGGCGACCCTCTGGATCCAGGACCTCCTCCTCGACATCGAGGAGCTCGATCATCGGATCGGGGTGCTCCGATTTCGGGGTGTGAGAGGGACGACCGGTACCCAGGCGTCCTTCCTCGAATTGTTCGCGGGCGACCACGACAAGGTGGACGCGCTCGACCTGGCGGTCGGAAAACGGATGGGATTCGCGTCGACGTACCCGGTCAGCGGGCAGACCTATACCCGAAAGGTCGATTACGCGGTGCAGGCCTCACTTGCCGGCGCCGCCGCCTCGGTCTCCAAGATCGGTCACGACCTTCGGATCCTCGCCCACCTCCGGGAGGTCGAGGAACCCTTCGAGGCCGAACAGATCGGCTCGTCCGCGATGCCGTACAAGCGCAATCCAATGCGAGCAGAGCGCATCTGCGCGCTGGCCCGACACGTGATCACCCTGTCCATCGACCCGGCGTTCACGGCTGCGACACAGTGGCTGGAACGGACGCTGGACGACTCCGCAAACCGCAGGGTTTCGGTCCCCGACGCATTCCTCGCGCTCGACGGCTGCCTCGTCCTCCTGGAGAACGTTTCACGGCGCCTGATCGTGAATCCCGAAGTCGTTCGCCGGAATCTTGCCGAGCACCTTCCCTTCATGGCGACAGAGACGATCTTGATGCACGCCGTCGCGAAAGGCGGGGATCGTCAGGAGCTGCACGAGTCGATCCGACAGCATTCGATGGCCGCCGCAAGGCGCATGAAGGAGGAAGGTGCTGATGCAGATCTGCTCGATCGGATCGCAGGGGACGACTCGTTTGGCCTCCGCTCCGACGAACTCGAGGCGATGGTCGACCCCATGCGCTTCGTGGGACGCGCGCCGTCTCAGGTCGAACGATTCATCGAGCGCGCCGTCAGCCCCGTCCTCGAAAAGCACCGCTCCAACACCCTGAACCTCGAGGCTCCGACACTCCATGTCTGATCCCAATCTCGTGCACGAATCGCAGCTTCCCCTGCCCCTCCTCCACCGAGGCAAAGTCAGGGACGTCTATGAGGTGAACTCGGAAACTCTGCTCATGATCGCGAGTGATCGGGTGAGCGCGTTTGACGTCGTCCTGCCTCAGCCCATTCCTCACAAGGGCGAGGTTCTTACCCAGATCACCGCGTGGTGGCTCGACCAGCTGAATGATCAACTGTCTCACCACCTGATCGCCGTCGACCCCGAGCGCATCATCGCACGGCACCCGGAGCTCGCGGCTACCCGGGATCAGTGGGCGCGGCGAGCGATGCTCGTTCACAAGACGGACCCTGTCCTCGTCGAGTGCGTGGTCCGCGGTTACATCTCGGGCTCCGCGTGGAAGGAGTACAAGCAGAGTGGCACACTGGCGAGTGAGCCTCTCGCGGAAGGACTCCAGGAGAGTCAGCGTCTGGATCCGGCGATCTTTTCGCCGGCGACCAAGGCCCAACAGGGCGAACACGACGAGAACATCACCTTCGGTCAGACGAAGGAGATCCTCGGAGACGATCTGGCCGACCGGCTTAAGGATCTTTCCCTGGAGATCTACGGTTTCGGCCGTGATGTCGCAGAGAAGAGTGACATCATCCTTGCCGACACCAAGTTCGAATTCGGCCACAAGGACGGGGAGCTGATGCTCATCGACGAAGTACTGACGCCCGACTCATCACGGTTCTGGCCGAAGGAGAGCTACGGGATCGGACGAGGTCAGCCCTCACTCGACAAACAACCGGTGCGTGACTGGCTCGAGACCCTGGACTGGGACAAGAGTCCGCCACCGCCGGACCTGCCCGACGAGGTGGTCCATGAATCGTCCGAGCGTTACAAGGACGTGTTCAAGCGGCTCACCGGTACGGCTCTCTCCGACTATCAGCCTCCGCTCTTCGGGGACGACCGTTGAAGATCGCCCGCGAGGGAATCCCGTTCGCTGCGGCGAGCGTTTTCCTCGCGGGTGCCTGCTTCACAGGCTCGTGGCTGGTGGGCGTGCCCGGCAGCTCGGAGGAGCTTCATCTCTCCCCGGGAGCCGCGGAGATCGCACTTGCCATGGCCGGTTGGGCCATGGCCGTGTTCTCCGTCTTTGTTCTCTGGTTTTTTCGGAACCCTGAGCCAGACGTACCGGAAGACCAGGCTCTCGTGGTCGCGCCGGGCCAGGGAAAGGTGATCCGGATTGAAGATGTGGAGGAGCCGGCCTTCATCGGCGGGGCGGCCAGAAAGATCTCCATCTTCCTGAGCGTCTTCGACGTGCACGTTCAGCGGTCACCCGTCTCGGGAACGGTGGGTCTCAAAGTGTACCGGCCGGGCGCCTATGCCGTCGCCTGGGCGGACAAGGCGTCCGAGGACAACGAGCAGGCGTCGCTCGGGATCGTGACGGAGCACGGGAAGGTTCTGGTAAAGCAGATCGCAGGACTCGTCGCGCGCCGGATCATCACGGATCCCAACGAGGGCGACACCCTGCAGCGAGGGCATCGCTTCGGCCTGATCCGATTCGGCTCGCGCGTGGACCTCTTCCTTCCACCTCACTGGGAGATCCTCTGTTCGGTCGGCGATCGCTTGACCGTAGGCTCGACCCCGATGGCGCGGATGCGCGCCGAGGAGGCCTGATGCCGGGACGCCGGCAGACCCTCCAGCGCGGGGTCATCATTCTCCCGTCCGCATTCACCCTCGGGAACCTCTTCTTCGGCGTCTACGCGATGGTGTCGGTATCCCGGGGTGATTTCATGTGGGCCGGATGGTGCATCATCATTGCCGGCATTCTGGACATGCTCGACGGGAGTGTGGCGCGCCTCACCCGAACCGGCTCGGCGTTCGGGGCGGAGCTTGACTCTCTGGTGGACGCGGTCTCATTCGGTGTTGCCCCCGGCTACATCATGTTCGCGCTCTTTTTTGCGGATGCTCAGTGGAGCTGGGTGCTTTCGTTCGTATACATCACTGCGGTCGTGGTTCGCCTCGCCCGGTTCAACATCGAACAGGGGGGCGAGGCAAAGCGTCATTTTCACGGCCTTCCGTCGCCCTCTGCGGGAATGGCGCTCGCATCCTTCTATCCATTCAGCCAGACGAGCATTTTCGCCACGCATCTGGCCGATTTGCCGTGGCAGCAGATCATGGGCGTGGGCATGGTGCTGCTCGCCGTGCTGATGGTCAGCCACGTCCCCTACGGCAAGGTCTCGAAGATCGGACTTCGTACCGCCCGGGGAATCATCAACACGGTCATCATGTTCGTGGCGATCTTTACCGCCCTCTCCGTGCCCGAGTACTACTTCTTCACGGTACTGGTCCTTTACATCGCGTGGGGGCTCGTCAAGTCAGTGTTTCTGGGCTTCCTCGACCGCATTCCCGGTGGGGACCCCCTCCTCGACGAAGAGGAGGGCGAAGCCGGTGCCCGGGCCGAAGTCCGTGATCTGGACTACGGCGACCTGGTCCCTCAGGGGGCCGCACATCTCAACCTCGATTCCCAACCCACCCCCGACTCTGTTCAAGGTCTGGAGGAACAAGCGTGAGTCAGTACCGTCTCGAAGTTCGCGTGAAGCCCCGCCCCGGGCTTCTCGACCCTCAAGGGAAAGCCATCCACCACTCGCTCAACTCCCTCGGTTGGGAAGGCGTCAACGATGTACGTGTGGGTAAGGCGATCTACATCGATATCGATGCGGAATCCGCGGACGCCGCGCTCGAGGCGGCAGACGCCATGTGCCGCAAGCTCCTCGCCAACCCCGTGACCGAAGACTTCGAGGTTTCCATGGTCGGCACCCCGGAGAAGACGGATTCATGAAGGTCGCAGTCATTACGTTTCCGGGCTCGAACTGCGACTACGACCTGTTCAAGGCCGCGCAGCAGGTCGGTGGCGACACCACCTTCGTCTGGCATCGTGAACGGGGGCTGAAGAACTACGACGTGGTTCTCCTGCCCGGCGGATTCTCGTACGGGGATTACCTGAGAGCCGGCGCGATCGCTCGGATGAGTCCGATCATGGAAGACGTGATCGCCTTCGCCAACTCGGGCGGTCCTGTTCTCGGCGTCTGCAACGGGTTTCAGATCTTGTGCGAGTCCGGACTTCTGCCCGGTGCTCTCATGCACAACGATTCACTGAAGTTCGAAAGCAAGGATGTCCTCCTTCTGGTGGAACGGGCAGACACCCTGTTCACCTCCGACTATGACCCCGGGCAGATCCTGCGTATCCCCATCGCCCACGGTGAAGGGAACTACGGGGCGGACACAGAGACGCTCGCGACCCTTGAGGCAGAGGGACGCGTCGTCTTCCGCTACGTCAACGCGGCCGGCGAGACCTCGGAGGAGGCCAACCCGAACGGATCGTGGCAGAACATCGCCGGCATCACGAACGAAGCCGGGAACGTCCTCGGCATGATGCCACACCCAGAACGCGCCATGGAAGAGCTTCTCGGCTCGACGGATGGTGTCGCCCTCTTCACGTCCATGGTGGCAAGCCTCCAGACCTCATGACCAACCCGACAGCGATGCAGGTTCCTCCCCGCGAGGGCGATCCGGAGATCACAGCCGAGGTCGTTGCCGATCACGGTCTCTCGCCGGACGAATTCGAGCGGGTCCAGCGGATCATGGGCAGGGACCCGACGTTCACCGAGCTCGGAGTCTTCAGCGCCATGTGGTCCGAGCATTGCGGCTACAAGAACTCGAAGCGACTCCTGCGCCTTCTCCCCACGAAAGCGCCGTGGGTGATTCAGGGTCCGGGTGAGAACGCGGGGGTCATCGACGTGGGCGACGGGTTTGCGCTCGCCTTCAAGATCGAATCGCACAATCACCCCTCTGCCGTGGAGCCCTATCAGGGCGCGGCGACAGGCGTAGGCGGGATCCTCCGTGACATCTTCACGATGGGCGCCCGTCCCGTCGCGGTCCTCGACTCCCTCCGCTTCGGTGATCTGGACAGTGGTCGGGTTCGCTACCTCTTCAGCGGCGTGGTCAGCGGGGTCGGAGACTACGGCAACTGCGTCGGCATCCCGAATATCGGGGGAGAGGTGCAGTTCGATCGCGGCTACGAGGGGAACCCCATCGTCAATGCGATGTGTCTGGGCCTGATGAAGCACGAGGACCTCATCACGGCATCGGCGACCGGCACCGGCTCACCGCTCATGGCCGTTGGTGCGCGTACCGGGCGAGATGGGATCCACGGTGCCACGTTCGCCAGTGAAGAACTCAGCGAAGACTCCGACGAGTCGAGCCGTCCCCAGGTGCAGGTTGGAGACCCGTTCACGGAAAAGCTCTTGCTGGAGGCAAGCCTCGAACTCATTGCCTCGGGCGCCATCAGTGGAATCCAGGACATGGGGGCCGCGGGGATCACGTCATCCGCGTCCGAGATGGCAGGACGCGGAGGAAGCGGCATCGAACTCGAAATGGCGGACGTGCCGGTCCGGGAAGCGGGGATGACCCCGTACGAGATCCTCCTTTCGGAGTCTCAGGAGCGAATGCTCGTCGTGGCGCATCCGGGTCGCGAGCACGAAGTCCAGGCCATCCTCGAGAAGTGGGAACTGGAAGCAGAGGTGATCGGTCGGGTCACCGACGACGGAAAGTTCAGGATTCTCGAGCATGGCCAGGTCGTCGCCGATATTCCGGCCCTGCCGCTGACCGAGGGATGCCCTACGTACGAGCGGGAAGGCATCGAGTCGGAAGAGATCATCGCGCTCCGTGAGATGGACCTGAGTGAGCACCTGATCCCGGAAGGGGACCTCACGAGGAGCTTCCTGCTCCTCCTCGCTTCTCCGAACGTCGCATCCAAGCAGTGGATCTACCATCAGTACGACTCCACGGTACGTACGGCGACCGCTGTTCGCCCGGGTGGCGACTCCGGAGTCATTCGGATCCGGGGGACCAACCGCGCCGTCGCTGCGACGACGGACTGCAACGGCCGCTTCGTGTACCTGGAGCCCCGAACCGGGGCCATGGCGGCCGTAGCCGAGGCTGCCCGTAACCTCGTGTGCGTCGGTGCGCTTCCCACGGCGATCACGAACAACCTGAACTTCGGAAATCCGCTCAAACCGCACATTTACTTCCAGCTTCGAGAGGCAGTCCTCGGGATGAGGGACGCTTGCGGAGCGTTCGAGACTCCGGTCACGGGTGGGAACGTCTCACTCTTCAATGAGACGGACGGCTCAGCGATCTACCCGACGCCCGTGATCGGGATGGTCGGCGTGATCGATGACGTGGCGAAGATCACCCGACACGCGTTCCAGAGTGCGGGAGATGACATCGTGCTCCTCGGGACGAACTCCGGAGAGTTCGGTGGATCGGAGTATCTCTACGTCACGGCAGATCTCGTAGCCGGACAACCGCCTTCGGTCGACCTGGAAGGAGAACGTGCTCTTCAGCAGGCAGTCCTCAAGATGAACCACGACGGCGTACTCAGGTCTGCGCATGACTGTTCGGAGGGAGGCCTGGCGTCGGCGCTGGCGGAGTGTGCTCTGGGGAACGGCGACTCTCCACTTGGCGTTGACGTCCAGATGGACGAGGACCTCCGACCGGTGATCGCTCTCTTCGGTGAGTCTCAGGGGCGAATCGTGGTGTCGTGCAGCCCCGAGAATACCGAGGCGGTGCTGGCCCTCGCCGGTCGTTACGATGTCGCGGCGGAAAGGATCGGGTCGGTCTCGGAGGTCGGATCCGGCTTCTCGATCAAGGTCCGCGACGGTGCTGTCTCGGCTACCGTGAGTGACGTGGCTGACGCCTACTTCAGAGCCATTCCGGGAATCATGGACGCTCCGTCAGGGTCGGAGGCCTGACATGTGCGGCGTTGTGGGTATCAGTGGCGTCAAGAATGCCGCGCAAGAGGCATTCCTCGCCATGTACGCCCTCCAGCATCGCGGCCAGGAGGCCGGCGGCATCGTTGCGTTCGACGGCGAGGAGGGAAGACTCCACAAGGGCGCGGGCCTCGTATCCGAGATTTTCGGGCCGGAATCTCTCAAGAGCCTGACGGGGGAGACCGCAGTCGGTCACGTCCGCTACTCCACCGCGGGCGGCAGCAACCCGGCGAACATCCAGCCTATCACAGCCCGCTACCGTTACGGGGACCTGGCACTCGCGCACAACGGAAACCTCACGAACCAACTCGATCTTCGTGGGACGCTGGTAGACGAAGGAGCGATCTTTCGTTCCTCGTCGGACTCGGAGACCCTCATTCATCTGATCGCGAAATCACGGGCCGCTACCGTCGACGAGCAGGTCATGGAGGCATTGTCTCACCTCGTGGGAGCGTTTTCGATGGCGCTCGTCGTGCGCGGCACTCTGTACGCCGCGCGGGATCCCCGCGGCTTTCGGCCGCTGATCCTCGGGCGGAAAGGTGACGGGCACGTTGTCGTCTCCGAGACGTGCGCTCTCGATATCCTCGGTGCGCAATACGTCCGGGACCTCGATCCGGGTGAGGTGATCAAGATCGACAGGGGCTCGGTGGAGCCCGTCGGGAGACTGGACGCCGCGGAGCGCCATGCCCCGTGCATTTTCGAGCTCGTCTATTTCGCTCGCCCCGATTCGGGGCTTTGGGGAGAATCGGTGGACAGGGCCCGTCGAGCGTTCGGCAGGCAACTGGCTCGCGAGAACCCGGTCGAAGCGGACGCGGTGATCTCCGTTCCGGACAGCGCGAACTCCGCAGCCCTCGGGTATTCGGAGGAGAGTGGCATTCCGTTCGAACTGGGCCTGCTCCGGAATCACTACGTCGGGCGCACCTTCATCAAGCCAGACCAGAAAGATCGAGATTTCGGTGCGCGCATGAAATACAACCCGGTGCGGGACGTCCTCGTCGGCAAGCGGGTCGTGGTCGTCGATGACTCTCTCGTGCGAGGCACAACGAGCCGGAGCCTTGTGCGGATGCTCAAGGCAGCGGGAGCGACCGAAGTGCACTTTCGCATCGGGAGTCCGCCCGTGCGCTTCCCATGCTTCTACGGAATCGACATGCCAACGAAAGGCGAATTGATCGCATCGGGTCTGGACGTGTCCGATATCGCTGACAAACTCGGTGTCGACTCCCTGGGCTATCTCTCCCTCGAGGGAATGGTCGATGCGGTGGCGGATGCGGGTCCGTACTGCACCGCCTGCTTTTCGGGTGACTATCCTGCGCCGTTGATCGATGTGGCAAAAGGTTTCGCGTCCGAAGAAGGCCCGGCGGCTATATCGGGCACGTGAGTCGGGAGGTGCTTCCCCGGCGTCGATCACCGAGACTCCACTTCTGAAGCGGCGATGTGATGGAGCCGGATCTCGTGGATCGCTCGCGCCCGGCCCATCGAAAGCACAGAATCGTCACTGAACCCGGTGCCCGAGGGGCTCCGCAATCCCCCATGCCTGCGAGGCACATCATGCGTGCGCCAACCCCGTCACAGGTACGTCCGTTCTTTTTGAGCGCACTCATCGCGATGGGTGCCCCGCCCCCGGCCTCCGCCCAGTCGGTCGCTGAGGATCCGAACGTCGCTGCCCAGATCGAACTGTTCTCCAATTGGCTCGAGGGCCAGGTCGAGATTCGAGGCCTGCCTGGGGTCGTCGTCGGGGTGGTCGCAGGAGAAGACCTCGTTTGGTCGGCGGGCTTCGGTCACGCTGACCTCGCCTCCGAGCGCCCGATGGAGACCAGCACACGTTTCCGCATGGCCTCTCACAGCAAGCTCTTCACTGCAACGGCCATCATGCAATTACGAGAGCAGGGCCTGCTGCGCCTCGATGATCCAGTCGTCGAGTACCTTCCCTGGTTTTCCTTTCGAGCCGCATCCGACGGTGACCCGCCCATCACGATCGAGCACCTGCTCACCCACAGCTCCGGGCTGCCCCGAGAAGCAAGCTCGCACTGGACCGACTTCGAGTTCCCCACGGCGGGTGAGGTCCGGGCACTGATGCCGGATCGAGTCGCCCCCTTTTCTCCCGAAGTGAGATGGAAGTACTCGAACCTGGCCTACACGATCGCCGGCATGGTGATCGAGGAAGTGAGTGGGATGACCTGGGCCGACTACCTGCAGGAGAACATCTTCGACCCCCTCGACATGGGCTCTTCGAGCGTAGATCTCCCCGATCCCATGATGGCGACCGGCTACGGCAACCGAATGCCCGACGGCTCCCGTCAGGTTTTCTCCTTCGTGGATGCTCGCGGGATGGCCGCCGCGACCGGCCTTACGTCCACGGTGGAGGATATGGCACGCTTCGTTTCCGCTCAGTTCCGGCAGGGGACTCGCGGCGACGATCGTCTACTGAGCACCGCTTCACTCAGAGAAATGCACCGCGTCCGGATGCTTGAAACCACCTGGACACGTGGCCAGGGGATCGGATTCAGTGTGCAGCGGCGCGATGGTATTCTGTACGTAGGCCACGGGGGTAGCTACCCGGGATACGCCACCAACACGAGTATCCAGCTCGCGTCCGGGGTCGGCGTGATCGTGCTCACGAACACGAACGACTCCAACCCCGCCCAGATCGGACAGCAGCTCATGGAAACGGTCGGTCAGGCCGTCGCGAACACGACAGTCCGCACGGCCGAAACGGTGGAGTGGAATCCTGCCTGGGAGCGCTTCGCTGGCGTCTACAGGAGTCGTGGTGGCGAGACACGCGTGCTGGCGCTGAACGGCCGCCTCGTCTCCATGAATCCCTGGGCCACGAGTATCGGTGAGCCGGTGCATCTCGAGCCGATCGGGGACGGGACGTTTCGCATGATCGCCGCGACCGGAGGAGGGCCTGTGGGTGAGGTCGTACGCTTCGTGGAAGAAGACGGTGTGGTCGTCCGAATGGTGACTGGGGACTCATACTCGATACGCATCCGATGACGGTCGGGCACCGAGGATTCTGGAGGTGGCGTGGACGCTGACGACAATTTCCTGGCGGCGCTGCCCAAATCGGAGCTTCATGTCCACCTCGATGGCTCGATTCGCGCAACGACCATGTTCGAGCTCGCCGTCGAGCGAGGCATAAGCCTTCCCGCTCCAGACCCGGATGCCCTGAAATCGCACATGCTCGTGCGCGACGGCGCGACCCTCGAAGAGTACCTCGAACGATTCGAGCTGACGCTGGCGGTGATGCAGGATCCGCACGCTCTCGAGCGCATCAGCCACGAGCTGATTCTCGACCACGCGGCCGAAGGCGTTCGGTGGGCAGAGGTCCGTTTCTGTCCACAGCTGAACAGACGTCAGGGACTCACCATCGATGAGGTTCTGGAAGCAGCGCTCCACGGCATGCGCCGTGCCGAGCGGGAGGTCGCAGATGCAGGTGGCCGAATCGATTCGGCGATCATCGTGTGCGGTTTGCGCTCGCACGCGGCCCACATCACTGCAGAAACAGCCGAGGCGGCAGTCGCCTATGCAGGCAGAGGTGTCTGCGGATTCGACCTGGCCGGAGCCGAGGCGGGCCACCCGGTTTCGGATCACCGGGAAGCCGTGGATCAGGCATATGCAGCCGGGCTACCGATCACCCTGCACGCGGGCGAGGGATTCGGGCCTGAATCCATCCGACAGGCCCTCGACGTCGGCCACGCCCGCCGAATCGGCCACGGGACCCGACTGCGCGAAGACCCGGCTCTTCTGAGGCGAGTCCGTGATGAAGGCATACCACTCGAAGTATGTCTGACCTCCAACGTCCAGACCGGCGTCGTCCCGACTCTGGCCGCTCACCCCGCTCGACTGTACCAACAGGCAGGTGTGTCCGTCTCCCTGGGGACCGACAACAGGCTCATGTCGGGGGTGACCCTGAGAGACGAGTACCGCCATGCCCGGGACCAACTGAGCATGTCCCGTGACGAGCTCACGACCCTTGCACGCGCCGGCTTCGAGCATGCGTTCGTCAGCGACGTCATGCGGCGTCAGCTGCTGGACGACTTCGACACGGTCGTTGCGGAGCTCGGCAGGCACCCCGAAATCCGTCACTGACTCGGCCTGTCCCTGACGTAGCCTGAGCGCTACTCGACCGTCGCGAGTATCTCCTCGGCTAGATCCACGTAATCTTTTGACCCGATGTAGATCGGTACACGCTGGTGCAGCTCCGTCGGCTGAACGTCCCGGACATCACGGGTTCCGGTGCTTGCACGCCCGCCCGCCTGCTCGACGATGAACGCCATCGGCGCTGCCTCGTAGAGGAGTCGGAGCTTCCCCTCCGGTTGACCCACCTCGGGGGGATACATGAAGAGCCCTCCCTGAAGCAGCGTGCGATGGACATCAGCCACCATTGAGCCAATGTAGCGCGAGCCGAAACCTCCCTCGTTCTTCAAGTGGCTCACGAGCCGCTGCTGGCCCCTCGACCAGCGGCTGAAATACGCTTCGTTGACGGAATACACCTTCTTGGGAGGCTCAGGCATCATCATGTTCGGATGGCTGAGGATGAACTCACCAATCGACGGGTCCAACGTGAAGCCGTGGACTCCTGCTCCGGACGTATACACCAGCATGGTTGAGGAACCGTACAGCACGTAGCCGGCTGCGACCTGCCTGCTACCCGCCTGAAGACAATCGGCGAGGCTACCTCTCTCGCCATCGGTGCACTTCCGATGAATACTGAAGATCGTCCCGATGGAGACGTTCACATCGATATTCGATGAACCGTCGAGCGGGTCGTAAATGACGACGTACGGCCCCGTTGAGAATTTTTCGGGAATCGGGATGAACTCCTCACTCTCTTCGGAGGCGAGGCACGCGACCAGACCGGTGTGATCCAGCGCACGGTACATGACCTGATTGGCGAAAACATCCAGCTTTTGCTGCTCCTCACCGTGGACATTCTCCTCACCTGCAGCGCCAAAGATGTCGACCAGGCCGGCCTTGTTTACCTCTCGTCCGATGACCTTTGCCGCCAGCGCAATATCGGACAGGAGACTCGTGAACGCTCCGGTTGCGTCCGGGTGCTTGCGCTCTTCATCGACAAGGAACCGAGAGATCGTGACAACGTGGCTTTGAAGTGCCATGAAGATCTGAGTGCTGGAGGTAGAAGCTCACACAAAAAAGTACTGCCGATCAGGCGAAGTGGCCCCTCACTCCCTGGTCATCTGATCGGGGAAAAGTCGGTCGCATCCAGGTAGGTGCGCTCCAGCCCGGCCACCAGGGGACCATCGATACGGGAGGCTTCGAATACTTCCTGCCATTCCGGGTCTGCGATGAACGCCTGCCAGTTCGCGTCGGCTGCCGCCCGGGACGGATGCGCGAGCAGGTAGACCAGCGTCTCGTTCGCCCCCGGCCCATCCCGGGGAGTCCAGTACCCGACGCTCGTCATGCCATGTCGATCGAAGATCCGGACCGTATGGTCTCGGAAGCGAGCGAGGAGTGCCGAATGCCTCCCGGGAGCGGCCGAGTATGTGCGCAGTTCGAACACACGACTCGGTTGTGCCTCCCGGGTCGACGCCGCCGCCGTCGGCATGGCGACTCCTGCGACAACACCGGTGACGAAAGCGGCGACAATTCCACGGATTCGGGTCAGGCGTCTCATCGAGTCCAGCCAGG
>JAYOKZ010000006.1:0-1080 GCA_038120095.1 Gemmatimonadales bacterium | reverse complement strand
TTCCATCGTTGGCCAGCGACTAACGATCCGTGCGGACCCGTACGTGACCGTCGCCGGACACACGCAGTACCACCGTGCCGTGCAGGTCCGTGCGGTGAATCCGTGCACGCACATCCGACAGTCGAGCCAGAACGAGAGGTGCTGGATGGCCATACCGGTTGGATCGGCCTGACGAGATGAGCGCATGCTCGGGCATGGCAGCTCTGAGGAAGGCCGGACTGGTGGATGTGAGGCTCCCATGGTGCCCCACCTTGAGGATGTCGATGTCGCCGAGCCTTTCTCCGAGCGACTCCTCCACGTTCGCGTAGGCGTCGCCGGTAAGCACGATCTCGATATCTCGCCACGAAACGCGGAGGACCACCGACACATGATTGGCCTCGGCATCGTGTCCACTGGCGAGCGCTGCAACCACGGTGGAATCCGACGGGTGCAGCACTTCGACAGCGAGCCCGTCCACCGTGAAATGCTGGCCGGCACGAGCCTGCGTCCATGGTATGCGCCGGGTTCGGGCATCCACCATCACATCGGCGTAGAGCTGTTTTCCTACCGGCAGCGATGGGTCCAGAATTCGACGTACGGAAAAAGCCTGCAGGACACCCGGAACGCCTCCGATATGGTCAGCATCCGGGTGCGTGAGTACGAGGACGTCGATCGCCGTCACTCCGAGGGACCGCAGTGTCCGGACGACGGGCTGGGCTGGGACCTCGGCCGTGCTCGGAGGACCGGCATCGACCAGCATCCACGAGCCACCCGGTGACCGGATCGCGACCGCGTCCCCCTGCCCTACGTCGATCATCCAGAGATCGACACTGCCACGCCCCTCCAGAGCGAGGAGGCCCGGCCACCCGAGCACTGCAGCCGATGCGAAGATCAGCATCAGGCGACGTCGGTCCCACGCACCCACGCCCGGGCGGCGTGCCGTCCAGATGGCGAGCAAACAGCCCAAGCCAGCAGCAGCCACCGTCCACGACGAGACCCAGACGTTCGCAAAGGGAAGTTCGGCGAAACCCTTTGCGATAAAGGCGAGCCCATCGAGCAGGATGGAGACACCACCGGCCAGGGCCGCGCCACCCACCGGCC
>JAYOKZ010000005.1:0-111281 GCA_038120095.1 Gemmatimonadales bacterium | reverse complement strand
ACTCGGGCGAACGGATCACGTACTCGACGATCTTCTCGCCGTTCAGCCAGTGCTCGACCCGGTTCTCCTGAACCATGATGCGGACATGATTCCACTCGCCAGCGGGATGCACGACGCCACGAGGGGCCGGGTGGAGCCCGTAGTTCGCACCTGCGCTGGTGAGCTGACTCTGCCCGTCGGGATGACGCTCGTCGTCGAGCACCTGCATCTCGGGAGCACTGTGGTAGATGTTCTCCTCGCCCTGCGCCGCGAGGTAGAAGATGCCACTGTTGCCGCGGTCTTCCACCCGCCAGTCGAGGCTGAGCTCGAAGTCACGGAAGACCCGGTCGGTCATGATGTCTCCACCCGGACCGGTCCGGGAGATCATTCCGTCCACCACCTCCCATCCGCCGGGAAGCTCCGTGTCGTCGTAGGCCCGCCAACCCTCCATCGAGGTTCCGTCGAAGAGCAGTTCCCACCCCTCGGCCGATTCGGTCTCGGAGAGGGTATTGTGCGCGGCCTGAGCCGACACGCTCGCATCGGGTTCTCCGCCTCCGGCCGTGTCCTCGGACTGACCTGATGCGCACCCCGCGAAGAAGAATACGGCCATAACGGCAAACGACGCTCGATCCCATCGGTTCATCACAGGCTCCATCCTTCCCGGTATTCGCGCGTGAGGAAGCGATTGGCCTCCTCCGAGTTGGTGACCCGCATGGCCGCGGCGTCGTATTCGATCTTCACCCCCTGTCCGGCCCGCAATGCGACCAGCCCGAGCAGCATCACCTCCGTGAGCGGCGCCGCGTAGGAGAACGGGCACGTAGCTTCCGAACCGGACTTGCACGAGTTCGCCCAGTTCATTTCGTGGCCACCCTCGATGCGATCGTACATCTGCGGAACCGCGTCCGCTTCTTCGTGGAGTTCCTCGGGGAAGAGGCGAGGGTTCCCCCCATACGTTTCGTGCATGAGCAGGCCGCGCTCCCCGACGAAGATCACTCCGCCTTCACGCTCCAGCTCGACGTCTGCCGGGAGCAGATCAGGCCGACGGGGCATGAGCCCCCCATCGTACCAGTGAAGCGAGACCGGCGGCATCAGGCCGCGGCGCGGAAATTCGTAATGCACCTTCGTCGCCATCGGGTAGGACACGGGGTCCTCGGACGGTCCGCCCCACGGCGTCGACGTCGCTTCGATCGTGTCCGGGTAGCCGAGGTTCAACGCCCAGAACGGATGATCGATGAGATGGGCGCCCATGTCGCCCAGCGCACCGACGCCGAAGTCGACCCACCCACGCCAATGGAAGGGATGGTAGATCGGGTGGTACGCCACGTCCCGGATGCACGGCCCGAGGTACTGATCCCAGTCGAGGTGCGCCGGAACGGGGAACTCTCCCGCGAGTCCCCACGCATGCGCTTCCGCGAGCGAGCCGGGCCACCACGAGCGGTCGGTCGAGTTCGGATCGAAGTCCGAGGGCATCGGGGCGGGTCGCCGAAGGCCCTGCCCCCAAATTGGCCGATTGGTCCACACGTGGACCTCCCGGACGTTGCCGATGACGCCGGCCTGGACCCACTCGTTGATCAGTCGGGCTTCGTCCCTCGAGTGCCCCTGATTTCCCATCTGGGTCACCACGCCGGTCGAACTCGCCAGGCTCTGGAGGGCCCTCGCCTCGTGGACCGACCAGGTCAGAGGCTTCTGCACGTAGACATGCTTGCCCTCCTTCATGGCGGCCGCCGCGATCACGGCGTGCGTGTGATCCGGTGTCGCGATGAGGACCGCATCGATATCGGCCTGACGCTCGAGCATCTCTTCGAAGCGGGTGTATTTCGACGCCCTCTCGAACTGCTCCGCCCACCGGTGACCCTTCTCGCGCGGATTGCCGTCCCCGTCGGTCATCCGCTCCCTGACCTTGCTCGCAACGAGTTCCAGGTCGACGTCGCACACGGCGACGATGTTCTCCGAGCCGAGTTCCTGGGCGTTCTCGCCACCCATCCCGCCTGCCCCGACGATCGCGACGTTGAGGGTGTCACTGGGTGGCTGAAACCCCCGTCCCCCGAGGACGTGGCGTGGGACGATCATTCCACCGAGCGCAAGCCTGGATGTGGATGCAACAAAGTCTCGACGAGTGACGTCTCCCACGATTCCTCCCGATCTGGAAATGAGATTCGGACAAACTAGGGTCACGCCACAGTTTCGCTAATCGGGGCGGCGCGCTCGGGGCACGGACGGTCTAGCTTGGAGAGATTCACATGATCCCGTTATCGCCCCCGCGGGCAGAGAGGCACATGGAACTCGGACGTCCTCTGAGCGGACACGTCGCGCTCGTCACGGGAGCGAGTCGCGGAATCGGGGCCGCGATCGCTGGAACCCTCGCTGGAGCGGGCGCCCGACTCGTCATCACGCACAGAGACAGCGAGGCGGGAGCACATGCGGTGAAGGAGAGCCTGCCCGGCGACGGCCACCGGGTCGTCCAGGCGTCCGCCGAGGACACCGTCGCACTCCGGGAGCTCGCTGAGTCGATCTCCACCTGCGAAGGCCGACTCGACGTTCTGGTCAACAACGCGGCGACGACTCGCGTGATCCCCCATGACGACCTCGACGCGCTCGATGACGAGCTCTTCGACCAGATCCTGAGGACCAACGTCCGCGGCCCCTTCGCCACGATCCGGGCGTGTCGCGCTCTGCTGGAGGCCGGAGGCGGTGGCACGGTCGTGAACATTTCGTCTGTGGCGGGCCGGATGGCCAATGGCAGCAACGTGGCGTACTGCGCCTCCAAAGCAGCGCTCGACAACATGACCGCTTCACTCGCCCGAGCGCTCGCTCCGCACGTACGAGTCTACTCGGTCGCACCGGGGCTCGTGGAAACGGAGCTGACGCGGGATTGGACGGCCGAGCGCCGTGAAATGATGGTCGCCCGAACACCGCTGGGGCGCCTCGCAACGCCGCAGGACTGCGGGTATGCGGTGCTCGCTGCCGTCACGTCATTGCCGAGTACGACGGGCGTGATCATCCCGGTCGACGGTGGCCTCCCCCTCGGCTGATCGCGCTCGACCTCACGTTCCCTCGGGAGCGACCGCGATGCAGTCGACTTCCACCAGGGCGCCGAGGGCCAGCCCACTGCCGGCCAACGCAGCTCGCGCTGGCGGATCCGTCGGGAAGTATTCCGCGTAGACGGCGTTCATCGCCTCGTAGTCGGCGATATCCGCGAGGAAGACAGTGCACTTGAGGAGGTCTTCGAGGGAAGCACCCGCGGCGTCCAGAACGGCGATGATGTTTTCCATCGTCTGCCGCGTCTCCGCCTCGATCCCACCCTCGATGACCCGCGGCGGAGACTCCCCCGGAACGGCGCCGAGTTGGCCCGAGAGGAAGATCAGGTCGCCGGAGCGCACAGCCAGTGAGAACACCGGAAGACTCGCGACACCCTCGGGGCGAATGATTTGCCGCCGACCAGAGTCGGTACTCTGCTCCGATTCCCGATCTGTTCGGCGTTCGATGGAGCACCCGGAGACGAGGAAACCCAGCCCCAGCAGCAACGTGAGCCCTGTACGGAACCGCATATCGTCTCTCCAAAAGTACGGACGAAAGGATGAGCCAAGGTCGTGATGAGACCCGGGCCACGCTATAGTTCGAGTCATGATCACTCGACGCTCCTTCACACGTATGGCCTCGATGAGTGTGGCCGGGACCTGGCTCACGGGCCTCGTACCGGAGGGCGTGACTGCGCGCAGTCCCGTCGGCATCTCCCTGCAGGGCCTGTCTGCGAATGCACGGCGACTCGACGATCGAATGAAGACGCTCGCCACCTTTGGAGCCAATGACGACGGCGGGATCGATCGGGTTGCCTTCAGTGATGCGAACGTCGAAGCACTCGATTGGTGTTCGGGTTACCTGCGAGACGCAGGCTTTTCGGTTGAGCGTGACGTGGTCGGTAACCTGGTGGCCCGAAAAGCCGGCTCGGACAGTTCACTCCGCCCCATCATGTTCGGGTCACACATCGACTCGGTGCCGGGCGGCGGGAATTACGACGGCCAGGTCGGTTCGATGGGGGCGATGGAAGTCGCGAGTGTCCTTGCTGACGCCGGACACATCACTCGGCACCCCCTCGAAATCGTTTATTTCACGAACGAGGAGGGGGGAAAGACCGGTAGCCGTGCGCTCGTCGGGGAAGTCGAGGCATTCGAACTGGACATAGAAACAGCCTCGGGATACACGATTGGAGAAGGGCTCCGCCGACTCGGGGGAGATCCTGACCACCTGAACGCGGCCCGACGTGCTCCGGGAACGCTGGCCGCCTTTATGGAGCTTCACGTCGAGCAGGGTGCCGTCCTCGATGAGGACGAGGTCGACATCGGCGTCGTCGAGGGGATCGTCGGCATCATGCGCTGGAACGTGGTGGTGGACGGCATGACGAATCATGCCGGGACGACACCCATGGACCGCCGGCAGGACGCGATGGTGGGAGCAGCCCGCTTCGTGACAGCAGCGCATCGGGTCGCACGCGATACCCCGGGGCGCCAGGTCGCAACCGTGGGTCGCCTGGAAGCCGAGCCCGGAGCCCCGAACGTCATCCCTGGCCGCGTGCGCATGACCCTGGAGATCCGCGACCTGTCCATGGAGGGAATCGAGCGGACCTTCGAAACGATTCGGGCCCGCGCCGGGGATATCGCGGAGGCCACCGGGGTCCGTTTCTCCTTCGACCGCTTCTACATCAGTCGGGCGGCGCCCACGGACGAAGTCATCCGTGGCGTGATCCAGCGGAGCGCCACGGCACGTGGGCTATCCTCGATGCGCATGCCCTCCGGTGCCGGCCATGACGCCCAGAGCATGGCACTGCTCTGCCCTGTCGGAATGATCTTCGTTCCGTCGGTGAGGGGCATCAGCCACGCCCCGGAAGAGCGTACCGAATCCGATGACATCGTGAACGGGACGAACGTTCTTCTCGATACGCTGTTGGCGCTCGACGAGAGTGGAACTACGTAGCCCACCTCCCACCCACATGGAGGGGGCCGGCCGAGGCTGACCTTGCCCGACTCAGGTCGGTGCGTCGTCGAAGACGAAAAGCGCGTTACCGAGTACCCGATACGGCACTCGCTCCCTGTAGCTCGCGAAGGGATCACGCCCCTGGAAGTACAAGCCGTGGAGATTCGTCGCTGAAATGACCGTGAACCGGGGGTCTCTTTCCGCCCCTGGGGTTCGGTCTTCCGCCAGCCGGAAGAAGCTCGGTAGCGCAACGTACTCGATGCCGTACGCGAGCGGACGCGCGCTGCCGAAGTAGGAGAGACGAACGCTCGCCACCCCCTCTTCCTGCATGAACCGTCGAAGCTCCAGCAGCCCCTGACCCCAATCGACATTGGAGTCCGACAAAACGCGCCATCCGGCGACCTGACCGCCACCCCAGACGCTCACGAAAGAGAGGTGCCACGGGTGCGTCCGGACCGTCGCGAAGCCCGCCATGCTCACAGCCAGGACCAAGAGCACCCGCACAGCCGCCACGATCCGGCCGGCCGGCCTCCACAATCTCGTCAGAGACCGATCCCCGCTGCCGTCGACCGGATACCACAGTACACCGAGTACGACCCCAATGAACACGCACAGCAGAGGCATGGCCGGAAGGGCATACCGGAAGCCGGTGTTCAGATCGGATCGCAGAAGGAATGCTGTGAAGATCACGAAGCCTGCAGCGGGCGCTCGACCCGTCCAGGCGAGCATGCCGGTCACCACCGCCCTCGGGTGGATTCGCCACTCCCTGAAGAGGGATGACCCGAGAAGCCAGAGTGCCAGGATCAGTGCGAGATGCAGCCCCGCCGGCGTCTTCAGCAGGAATGCCACCGGGAAGTAGTACCACCAGCCGTCCGCACTGGTCGACCCGAGAAGAAAAGCGGGCGCGGGGTGACCACCGGAGGCGTGGATCACCGTCCGCCAGAAGTTGAAGCGCAGCAGCGACAGGGTGAGGTCCCCCCGGTACATGACGACCAGAGCACCGTACGCGGCGACCAGACACACGCACGCTGCGATCCCGACGTCTCGTCGCCACCCCTCGTCTCGCCACCGTGACGCCCCCTCCATCGCGAGGAGTGCGACCGCGATCGGCACCAGAGCCAACGCGCTCATCTTCATGCCGAAGGCGCACGCGAGGGCGACCCCGGCACAGATCCCGGTCCGCCAGGTCGGCCACCGCACCAGTGCGTCCAGAGCCCACACGCACAGAAGAAATGCGAGAGCAAGCGGGACGTCATTGTAGGCCACACCCCCGTGAGCAAGAACGTCCGGTGTCACCGCTGTGAAGGTGGCTGCCACAACCCCGGCCAGAGGCCCCCCAGCCCAGAGAGCGAAAAGGCCGGCCACGAGGACGAGTCCGGCCGCCATCGCTACGGTCACCGCACGCGCACGCGCCAGCAGCGACTCCGGGTCGTTCGAGCTTTCGAAGAAAAGTGCTCTCGCGTAGTCCCATCGACCGTTGAAATCCCAGGCACGCGCCTCGGATGGCAGCTCGGGATCCGCCGACGCAACGGCCCAACCGTAGAGCCACATCATCAAGGGTGGCTGATCCGTGACCATGTCCCATCGATCGAGGGTCACCGCGCGCGCACCACCGGCTGCGAGGATGATCTCGTCGAAGGTGGCCGACTGACGCGACGATGCAGCTCCCGTGATGCTTCCGGCGACGCACGCGATGACGACGATCGCGAGGACGGCGATCCGAACCGCGGTCCGGGATCGAAGCATCAGGTCAAACCACCGGCCGGGGCGCCTTGGGGTCGTCTACACGCTGCAGGAGAAGAGCTCCCAGCAGGAACAGAACGCTGATGGACACGACGGAGAGCTTCTGGTTCCCTCCCGTCATGAGAGCCACCTGGCCGAAGATGAGTGGCCCGAGCACGGATGACGACTTCCCGCAGAGCGCATAGAAGCCGAACATTTCCGACTCCCTGCCATCCGGAATCAGGCTCGCCATGAAGGTTCTGCTGGCCGCCTGGATCGATCCCAGACCGAATCCGGCCAGTAGACCGATCACGGCGAATGCGGCCTTGGATTCCACAAAGAAGATTCCGACTGCGATGGAGATCCAGAGCACGAGGACACCCGTCACCACCTTCTTGGGCCCAAGACGATCCGTCGGCCTTGCGAGAAGGAACGCCCCGATGAGCGCGGCGATCTGGATCGCCAGGTAGAGGTAGATAAGTTCGGTCTGCTCGAATCCGAAGGTGGTCGACGCGAGCGTACTCGACATGTAGATCGCGGTAAGCACACCGTCGATATAGAAGAAATAGGCCAGCAGGTACTTTCGCAGCTCCCGGTGAGCCATGACTTCTCCCCAGAGCTCCCGGAAACTCGTCAGTCCCCAGACGGCAGCCTGAGGAACCGTCATCGAGCCCCCGCCGTCGCGCGGCAGGTACATGAACGTCGGCAGCGAGAAGACCAGGAACATCGCCGCAACCAGAATCCACACGATCTGGATGTTCGTCGCTGCAAAGGGAATCGCCATGACGAGTCCCAGCGCCGACCCGGCATAGCCGACACCGAAGCCCACCCCGGATACCCACCCCAGCTTTTAGGGCGGCACAATGTCGGGCAGGTACGCATTGTAGAAGACGAGACAGGCCTCGAAGCCGACGTTGGCCACAAGGAAGAGCAGGAAGCCGTAGAGCACCATCCCGGGCTGCAGCGTCGTGAACAGCGCGACCCCCGTGATGCACATGGCCACGCAAAGCGCCATGAAGCGCTTCCGAACTCCTGCACGATCGGCGATGGCACCCAGGATCGGAGCGCTCAGGGCCACGATGAGCGCAGACAGGGAGACGGCCCGGCCCCACCAGGCATCCCCCTCGCCAGCCTCGTTCCCCACCACCGCTTCGATGAAGTAGATCTGGAAGACGACGGACACGATGACTGCCGGATACACCGAGTTGGCGAAGTCGAACAACGCCCACGCACCCACCTGCTTCTTGTTCACGCAGCCCTCCCTCGTGGATTGGACGCCACGGTAGCACCGACTCGACCCGGTTGCATCCCCGCCCGGGCTTGGCGAATCTCACCCGGCCTATCGTCCCGGACCCCCTTCGGCATGAACAGACTCGCTGGTAAACGCGTCCTGATCACCGGCGCCTCCGCCGGAATCGGTGAAGCGTGCGCCCGGCACTTCGCAGCTCAGGGCGCACATCTACTTCTATCGGCACGCCGGCTGGACCGCATCGTGAGCCTCGCTGCGGAGCTGGCCGATCGCCACGGCATCGAGACTCACACGGCCGTCCTGGACGTGACCGACCGGTCTGCAGTCGCAAAGTACGTCGACGATCTGGTGGGAGAGGGGTTGATCCCGGACGTCCTCGTCAACAACGCCGGCAAGGCGAAGGGGCTCGATACGCTGCAGGAGGGCGATCTCGACCACTGGGACGAGATGATCGACACCAATGTGAAGGGCCTCCTTTATGTGACGCGCGCGGTCCTTCCGCACATGGTCGCGCGTGACAGCGGGCACGTCATCAACATCGGTTCGATCGCAGGCCGATGGGTCTACCCGAAGGGCGCTGTCTACAATGCCACGAAATTCGCGGTCCGCGCGCTCAGCGAGGCAATGAACATCGACCTCCTCGGCACCCAGATCCGAGTATCGAGTGTAGACCCGGGACTTGCAGAGACGGAGTTCAGCGAGGTCCGCTTCGACGGCGACTCCGATCGGGCCGCCTCCGTCTACTCCGACACGGTGCCCCTGACGGCCGACGATGTAGCAGACGCCGTGATCTACGTTGCAAACGCGCCGCCGCACGTTGACATCTTCAACCTCGTGATGATGCCTACGGTTCAGCGTTATCCCGGCTACATCGAGCGAAAGGGCGGTTGAAAGCTTCCGGAGAGACAACGCGGCTCGAGCCCTACGTCATCGTCTTCACGCTCTGGCTGCTCGTCTTCTCGTCGGCAAGCCAGACGATGATCCTGTCACCGATCCTTCCCCGGGTGGGTGATGAGCTCGCCATCTCCGACGCACTGCTCGGCACGCTCGTGTCCGTCTATTCGATCATGGTAGGGATCTTCGCGATCCTCGCCGGACCCGTGTCGGACCGGATCGGGCGTCGACAGATCCTTCTGCTCGGATGCACGTCGATGGCGATCGCTCTGGTACTCCACGGCTTCGTCACCGGCTACTACTCGTTCATCACCGTCCGCAGCTTCGCGGGGGCTGCAGGCGGCATGCTCAGCGGGGCCGCCGTCTCCTACATCGGAGATTACTTTCCGTACGAGCGACGGGGCTGGGCAACGGGATGGGTCATGAGCGGATCGGCCTTCGGCCAGATCTTCGGCATCCCGATGGGGATCCTCATGGCGGACCGGTGGGGGTTCCGGTCTCCGTTCTACCTGTTCGCCGTGACGATGGCCCTTACGGTCTTCCTGCTCTTTTTTCGCGTACCACAGCCGAATGTTCGTCGAAGCGATCAGAAGTTGACGGTGGGGCAGGCGGCGAAGAACTACATGACCATGCTCCGCCGCCCGGAAATCGCGTGGGCGGCCGGGGCGTTCTTCATGATGTTCCTCGGCGTCTCGATTTTCGTGATCTATCTCCCCACGTGGCTCGAGCGTTCGGTGGGGCTGACGGGAGATCAGATCGCCCTGATGTTCGTCGTTGGTGGAATCGCGAACGTGCTGACGGGGCCGAACGCCGGACGACTGTCCGACCGGGTCGGCCGAAAAGGGATGATCCTGATGTCGTGCGTCGGGTTGTCGATTCTGATGGTACTCACCACACGCGCTGTCACGGGCCCGATCCCGGCCTACGTCTTCTTTTTCTTCACCATGGTCCTCGTCGCGATGCGGATCAGTCCCTTTTCCGCGCTCCTGACAGCATTGGTCTCCGACGAGCGGCGGGGCTCTCTCATGAGCTTGACCGTTGCACTCGGTCAGGTCGGGTTCGCGCTCGGAGGTGCGATCGCAGGATTGCTGTATGCGAACATTGGCTACAGCTCGAATACGATCCTCGCTGCGATCTCCGTTCTCTTGATGGGAATGATCGTCTGGTTTTTCGTGCCCGAACCGGCGAGGACGCATCCCTGAACTCTCCCCGTCCGCTGCCCGGACATCCTCATCCCCGGGGACCCGCGCGACGGGAGGCCCGCACCAGCACGAGGCCCGGTTCCCCACTGGATTCGCTTGCGAAAGACCCTTGGATCCGACGAGTTTAGGCGCCTTCAGGATAGTCTTGAGGTCATTCTCGCAGAATGTTGGCGATTGCCGTGCATCTAGATTTTGAGCGCGATATCGTCGAAATCCAGACGCAAATCGACAAGCTTCTGGATCTCGCCGACCGGCGGGGTATCGACGTGTCCGACGAAGTGACGGTCCTCCGGGAAAAGCTCGAGGACCTCAAGAAGAAGACGTACGCCAACCTGACCCCGATGGAACAGGTTCAGGTAGCCCGTCACCCACGGCGTCCCTACACCCTCGACTTCATAGCCCGACTGGTCACCGACTGGGTCGAGCTACACGGGGACCGTGGGTACCGAGACGATGAAGCGATCGTCGGCGGTTGGGGACGCTTGAACGGTCGCTCCGTCATGATCATCGGCCAGCAGAAGGGCCGCGACATGAAGGAGAATCTCCGTCGCAATTTCGGCATGCCGCATCCGGAGGGGTACCGAAAGGCCCTGCGCCTCATGCGTCAGGCCGAAAAATTCGGGCGTCCCGTCATCACCTTCATCGACACCCCCGGAGCTTATCCCGGGCTGGGCTCGGAGGAGCGCGGCATCGGCGAGGCAATCGCAGTGAACCTGCGCGAAATGTCACGGCTCAAGGTGCCGATCGTCTCCGCCGTCATCGGCGAGGGTATGTCGGGAGGTGCGCTCGGAATCGGTGTGACCGACCGAATCCTGATGCTCGAGCACGCGATCTACTCGGTCATCTCTCCCGAGGGATGCGCCGCCATCCTCTGGCGCTCCGCCGAGCACAAGGAGAAGGCGGCGAACGCCCTGAAGCTCACCGCGAGCGACCTCCATCGGCTCGGCATCTGCGACGAGATCGTACCGGAGCCCGCAGGGGGCGCTCATGAGGACTGGGATGCCGCCGCCGACTCACTTCGTGATGTCCTGGCCCGGACCCTCTCGGAGCTGGGGAAGCTCTCGCTCAAGAAGCTTCACGCGGAGCGCTGGGCCAAGTACGAAGCAATCGGCGCCTGGCGCGAAGGCTGAGGCGAAGCAAGCCATGGCCGGCTTCGCCGAGGTCCGTTTCAAGGGGACGCGCAAGGCATATTTTTCCTACGCCGGTATCGATGTGCGCCCGGGCCAGCACGTGATCGTTCAGGCAGACCGGGGCGAAGACCTGGGCGAGGTATCCGCGGTCGGCGTCATTGCCGAACGTAAGTGTTCTTCTTCGAGCGGAGGGTGCGCAACGCCGGCTCCTGAACAGGAGGTCGTGCGGCTGGCGAGAGAGGACGAACTGCAGCTCTGGTCGTCGCTCCGAGCTGACGAGGATCGCGTACGCGTTGAAACCCGGAAGCTGGTCACCACCCACGGTCTCAAGATGAAGGTGACCGAAGCCGAGTGGCAGTTCGATCGAAACAAGCTGATCATTTACTTCACGGCGGATAAGCGTGTCGACTTCCGACAGCTGGTCCGGGACCTGGCGCGAACCTTCCGTACCCGTATCGAACTCAAGCAAATCGGTGTTCGAGATGAGGCCGCACTCCTGGGGGGCGTCGGCCGTTGTGGTCGAGAGCTCTGCTGCTCGACCTGGCTTCCGGAGCTGAAGCCGGTCTCGCTCCAGCTGGCAAAAGATCAGAAGCTCTCCCTGAATCCGGCGCAGATCTCAGGGTGCTGCGGCCGGCTGATGTGCTGCCTGATGTACGAGCACACGTCGTATGTCGAGGCGCGCCGGCGCTTCCCACGTGAAGGGAAGACCATCCGAACCTCTGCCGGCGAGGAGCGTGTCGTGGGCATCGATATCTGGCACGATCTGGTGACACTTAGGAACGCGGACGGCGAGCGTAGAACCGTCCCACTGGCCGAACTCAAGCGCGAGGTCGGATCCCCGATGACACGCCGGCCGGATCAAGGAGAGAGCCGCCGATGAGCGAGGTGGATCGTCGGTTCCTCACGACCCCGATCTATTACGCGTCCGGCGAGCCGCACATCGGCCATGCGTACACGACGATCCTCACGGACGTACTCGCACGCTTTCATCGTCAGGACGGCCGGGATGTCCTGTTTCTGACAGGAACGGACGAGCACGGCCAGAAGATTCAGGATGAAGCAGAGAAGCGGGGCGTCGACCCGATCGCGCTGTGCGACCTGATGGCCGAACGTTTCGAAGACGCGTGGACCACACTCGGAATTTCCCACGACCGCTTCATCCGCACGACCGAGCACGACCACAAGGCGGTCGTCACCGCTTTCCTCCAGCGTCTCTGGGATCGCGATCAGATCTACGAGGGCACGTATTCGGGCTGGTACTGCGTCTCCGATGAGCGCTACTGGACCGAGAAGGACATCGGTGACGACCGCCGTTGTCAGATCTGCGGTCGTGAGGTGACCTACGTCGAGGAGAAGAACTATTTCTTCAAGATGAGCCAGTGGCAGGACGAACTGATCCGACAGATCGAGGAGAATCCGGAGTGGATCGTTCCGGAGGTCAGGAGGAACGAAATCCTCGGTTTCCTTCGGCAGCCCCTGGGGGATCTGTCCATCTCGCGTCCAAAGACCCGGCTCACCTGGGGGATCGATCTGCCGTTCGACCCGGATCACGTCGCGTATGTTTGGGTCGACGCACTGATCAATTACCTCACGGCGTCAGGTGCGATCGATCCGTCCCGCCCCGCAGGCGAACAGGGCTTCGACGACGTGACGGATTCGTGGTGGCCTGCCGACATGCATCTCGTCGGCAAGGACATTCTCACGACGCATTCGGTGTACTGGCCTACGCTCCTGATGGGCGTGGGTCTGCCGGTCCCGAAGCAGATCCTCGCCCATGGCTGGTGGGTCGTCGGTGACACGAAAATGTCCAAGTCACTCGGAAACGTGGTGGATCCGCTCGCCCTGCGAGCGACGTTCGGAACCGACGCCGTCCGATGGTATCTGATGCGAGAGATGCCGACCGGAGGTGATGCGTCCTACACCCCCGAACGATTCCTGACCCGCTACGATGAACTCGCCAACGTTCTTGGAAACCTGGCCAGCCGCGTGATCTCGATGATTGCGAAATACCGGGGTGGCGTGGTGCCAAACGGCTCTTCCGCGGGACTCGAGTCGGAAATCTTCTCTGCGCTGTCGGGGGCCCGGGCGTCTATCGCACGCCTCCGTGTGCACGAAGCATTCGCCTCGGCCATGGACCTCGCACGGGCCGCGAACGTGTACGTGGAAGAGCGTCAACCGTGGGCCCAGGCGAAGGACCCCGCTCAGGCTGACGACCTGGAAGACACGCTTTCGACGCTCGCTCATGTCCTGGTCGTCCTGGCAGCCATGTTTCAGCCGGTCGCTCCGGGATCGATGGCCGTGCTCGCGGAGCGACTCGGACTGGATCGCGTACCGACGCTCGACGAGGCCGTGGCATTGGAGATGACCGGTCGCTCGGTCACGCCGGGTGATCCTCTTTTTCCGCGAGCAGACCCCGAGTGGGCGAGTGCCGGATCATGATCTCGGACTCCAGCCACCGCCTCCGTTCAGGCCGGCCCTCCGTCGGCGCCCGGTTGACGGTGGTTTTTGGTACAGCGTAGCTTTTAAGGCTTGGCGCAGAACTTCAGCGCCGTCCCCCCATGGTGCAGTTCGGAACGAAGATCCTGGGACGATAGGTGGTTTCATGACCGGAGACAGGTGGACCTTCCTCGTCATGCGAGGACAGGACGACCCGGTCCAGCAGTACTCGATTTCGACGCGAGCGCTACGATGGCTGGGGGGCGCCGCTGCCGTCGCGTGCACAATGGTCGCGACGAGTTCTGCTCTGATTGCTCTGGGGTCATTCAACCGGACCGAGGCACGAAACCTGGAGACCAGAAACCAGGCTCTGGAACAGGAACTGGTCGAATTTCAGACCCGAATCGCAGGCCTCGAGCAGTCCCTGGATCGCGTCGCCGAGAACGACGCGCGCTTTCGTAATCTCGCCGGTCTCGAAATCATCGACCCGGAGGTTCTGCAGGCAGGGGTTGGTGGTCCGGGTCTCGGCACGCCGGAATCATCGGCTCTCTGGTCGACCGATTCCCTCGCGACGAAGCGGATCCATGCGATCGGATATGACTTGAGTGCACTCGAGCGTCGTGCGCGCCTCCTCTCCGAGAGCCTCGCCGAGGCGACAGACTCGGTTCGGAACCACCGGGAGTTGCTCGAGTCGACACCATCCATCCTGCCGACACGCGGATGGCTCAGCAGCAGATTCTCCCAGTCGCGAATGCACCCCGTCCACAATCGTCCGCTCCCCCATGAAGGAATCGATGTGTCGGCTCCCACCGGGACACCCATCGCCGCCGCAGCGAAGGGGCGCGTGACGCGCTCGGGCTGGATCGTCGGCTATGGTCTGACAGTCGAAATCGACCACGGTTTCGGCTTCACGACCCTCTATGGGCACGCTTCCAAGCTGATCGCGCAGGTGGGGGACGAGGTAACTCGTGGCCAGGTCATCGCTCAGGTTGGAAGCTCCGGCATCACCACCGCGCCGAACCTCCACTACGAAGTGAAGGTGAACGGTGTGGCGCAGGACCCATCCAACTTCATCCTGCCGGACTACATCCGGAATTGATCAGAGTCCGGGTCCGGTGCGGCCCGGAGGGATGATCCCTGCGATCCCTCAAGCCGTTGCAAGGTTGATCCGCCATTTTGCGGCCACTAACTTCGTAGGCTTCAGGATCCCCGTTTTGACGCTCGATGGAGACAGTTTCATGAGAAGGACCCTCCCACTCGCCTTCAGCCTGCTCTTCGCGGTAGCTGCCTGCGGCCCGGCCGAAGTCGTGGTGACGATGGAGATCGACGTTCCGAACCCCGACGGTGAGGGCACGATGCAGCTGCTCCTCTCCGACGTAGAGGTTCAGCTGATTCCGTTCGACCGTGACGCCCTCTTCGACTCGATCACCACCGCGTATGGCACGCCCGAGCCCGAAATCCCTTCGGAACTGCTGGAGCGGCGCGCCGAAGTGCAGGCTGCCCAGGGGGAATGGGATGCCGCTACTCGTCGGTGGGCCACGATCCGTGACACGCTGCAGACCCTCAGTGAGGTGCTGGAGACGCTGAACCGTGGGTCGGGTGACTACGTCGTTCTGTTCCGTGAGTTCAATGACTGGGACAGTCAGCTCTCTGCCGCCGAGCGTGAACAGGAGCGGACCTTCGCCGCCTTCGACGAGCTGCAGCAGGGAACGATCCGCGCATCGGACTCGGTACGGGTTCTCCAGGACAACTGGGCCGACGACGCGTTCGCCGATGTGGGGACGGTCTTCACCACGAAGCAGCGCACGCTGGGGCTGGACTGGGTGATGGATACGACGGATGCCAACGGGATTGCCCGCGGCGGCCTGATGGTGAAACCCGGTCAGTACTGGGTTTATGCTCGTTACGAGCAGGCGTACACCGAGCTCTACTGGAACATCCCGATCACGGTCGAGGGCGGTGAGCCGATGACGGTCTCGCTGACTCGCTCGAACGCTCAGGAGCGTGTGAAGCTCTAGGCGGAATCCGCGATACGGCGTTTTTCGAGCCGCCCGGACGCTCACCGCGCCCGGGCGGCTTTCTTTTGCTCACCTGTTCGGTATCCTTCGACACCTGTGACGGCCCGTACCGGGTACGGTCAGCCCGCTCTCGGACGACTTTCCCCTGCCGACATGACAGCCAGCCCCAGCCCGACCTTCAACATCGATGACGATGCGATCGGCTGGATCACGTTCGATGACCCGAACAGGTCCATGAACGTCCTCTCCGAAACCGTCATGACCCGCTTCGCCGGGGTCATCGAGGAGGCTGGAAGCGCCGCGCGACAGGCCCGGATCAGGGCGGTCGTGATTCGGGGCAAACCGGACTCGTTCATCGCCGGTGCCGACATCGATGTGATCGGAAGTACAGAAGACCCAGCCCTGGCAGAAACGCAGATTCGCATGGGTCAGAAGATTTTTTCCGACATCACGTCATTGCCCGTCCCTACCATCGCGGCAGTCCACGGGGTCTGCGTTGGAGGAGGGTTGGAGATGGCCCTCGCGTGCGACTACCGAATCCTCTCTGACTCACCTCGTACTACGCTCAGCCTCCCCGAGGTGCAGCTGGGCATTCTACCGGCCTGGGGCGGGACGACGCGGCTGCCCCGCCTGATCGGCCTTCAGGCTGCACTCGACCTTCTGCTTACCGGAAAAAAAGTCCGACCTGCCCGGGCGAGCCGGATTGGACTGGCATCACGTGTCGTTCCAGAAGCGATCTTCCACGACGCGGTCCGCGACTTTTCCGTCGGACTCGTCGGCGCCACCGGAGCGCCGCGTCTGCCACGTCGATCCATCGCTCAACGAATCCTCGACGGGACAGCTCCAGGCCGGGCGCTCGTGCTCCGGGCCGCCCGCAAGCGCGTGCTCGCGCAAACCGGTGGCCGGTACCCCGCCCCCCTTGCCATCCTCGACGTACTGGGCCGAACACTCGGCAAGTCTGTCGAAGAGGGCCTCGAAGCCGAAGCGAAGGAGGCATCGGTCCTCCTGGTGGGGCCGGTGTGCAAGAATCTGGTGCACATCTTCCACATGCGAGAGCGATCTCGTAAGGGGACCGGCTTGCCCACCGCTACCCGGGTCTCTCCCCACCCCGTGCGAAAGGTTGGCGTGGTCGGGGCCGGCGTGATGGGCGGTGGCATCGCTCAACTCGCGGCAGCGAACGGTGTGGAAGCCTGGCTCAAGGATATCGAGCATGAGTCGGTCACGAAGGGACTCCGGCACGCGCGGTCGCTCTTCGACAAGGGGGTCGCACGCCGCCGGATCACCCGACGAGAAGCAGATCAGGCCATGGATCGTATCGGCGGCGGTCTCCACTACCACGGACTGACCGGCTCCGACGTCGTTATCGAGGCGGTCGTGGAATCGATGGAAGTGAAGAAGGCGGTGCTCACCGAGGTGGAGCGTCTCCTGCCGCATGACACCATTGTCGCCACCAACACCTCTTCCCTTTCCGTCGCGGAGATGGCCACAGCGCTCACCAGACCGGAGCGCTTCTGTGGAATGCACTTCTTCAACCCCGTGCACCGAATGCCCCTGGTCGAGGTGATCCGCGGACCCGAAACGTCGGATGAGGCGGTGGCGACCATCTACAGACTGTCGCTTGATCTCGGGAAGGTCCCGGTGGTCGTCGGCGACGGTCCCGGCTTCCTGGTCAACCGGATTCTCGGACCGTACCTGAATGAAGCCGGATTCCTGCTTTCCGACGGGGCATCGATCGAGACCATCGACCGGGTCGCGAAGGACTTCGGGATGCCGATGGGTCCTCTGAGACTGGTCGATGAGGTCGGGATCGATGTCTCCGGGCATGCGGGCGCCTCGCTTCATCATGCCCTGGGTGATCGACTGACGCCTGCGCCGGCCCTCGTGGAGCTGGCGCGGACCGGGCGACTCGGAAAGAAGGGCGGTGCAGGCTTCTACCGTTACGACGGTGACCGGGAGGCCGGCGTTGACCACGCTCTCTATGCTGAACTGCCTTCGGTTCCGAGGTCAGGAGCTACCTCGGGCGGTTCATTCGACGACGGAACCGGAGAGCGCGTCATTCGCAGACGACTGGTCCTCGCGATGATCAACGAAGCGGTCCGAATCCTCGGCGATGGCATCGCGGCATCCGCGGCCGATGTCGACCTCGCGATGATCATGGGGACAGGATTTCCCCCATTTCGAGGGGGATTGCTTCGCTTTGCCGATACCCTCCACCCCCGTGGCCTCGTCGATCGGCTGGAGCAGCTCGCCGATGAGCTCGGACCGAGATTCACTCCTGCTCCCACCCTGCTCGAATTGGCGTCCGCGGACCGCACCCTGTACGGCGCCTTCCCCGGCGACCGAGGGTGACGTTCGCGTCCGGCCGGGCCACGACGGCCGCCTCCCACGAGGCCCGAGATACGCAGATCGAGCTGAAAACCGTTGGTGTAGTTCCAGCATCCGGGGCCTCCCGGCGGATGGGAACACCGAAAGCCACCATGGACTTGAATGGGCGCTCATTCGTCCAGCGGGTGGTCGACGCACTCCGCGACGGCGGATGTGAAGATGTCATCGTCGTCGTCCCACCCGGCGATGCCAAGATCATCTCCGCGGCTCGAGCGACCGGGGCGACGATCATCGAGAATCCTGATCCGGGCGAAGGCCCCATCACCTCGATGCGTCTCGCCATCCGAACGCTCAGCGAGGATGTAGACGCCATCGCGTGGCTTCCTGTCGACTACCCACTCGTGGACGGCGCCATCGTCCGACACCTGCTTTCAAGCATTGCAACGGAGTCGGCGCCGCTCGCGCTGCCTGTGCACGAATACTTCATCGACCGTGTTCGCCACGAAAAGCGCGGTCACCCCGCGGTGTTCACCCGGGCCCTGTTCCCGGAACTGACCGATCCCGGGCTGGTTGGTGGCGCTCGACGCGTCGTACTCAGGCATCTGACCAGGGCTGCCCTCGCTGTCGTCCGGGATCCGCGGGTCGTGACCGATATCGACACACCCTCCGACTATGACGCGGTGCGATCCGGACACGTACCGTACCGCGATCAACCGCCGTCCACCACAACGGAGGATCGACCACGATGAGCGCCGACGAAGCCGGCGTGTCGGCGCTCGGAGCTTCCGAAGCCTCCGAAATCCTGCTGCGTTCATCCAGCGATGGAGGGAGTGCGGCAGCGGGCACGGTCGTGGGCGTCTCAGGCTCGGTGGTCGTGGCGGCCGGAGCTCGGGTTGTCCTCGTTCGCCACCCAGTCCACGGGACCGAAACCCACGGTTCTCTTCGAAACCGGGTCGTGGACGCCCTTGCGGTCGAGCAACTCGGCGCGGCCCTGGACAACTCGCGCGCACGCGACGGGATCCGAGTGCTCGAGACCAAGAGCGGGACGGTCGAGTTGTACGTGGAGGTCCGCCGGGCCCTTCGGGAACTCATCGTCGTCGGTGCAGGCCACGTCGCCCAACCCATCGCGCACATGGGCAGCCTCCTCGGATATCGCGTGACGGTCCTCGACGATCGGCCCGAGTTTGCGACGAGAGAGCGATTTCCCGATGCCCACCGGCTCGTCCGTGCCGACTTCTCGGATCCGTTCGCTGACGTCAGGCTGCACGAGCGGTCGTTTCTGCTTCTGGTCACACGAGGACACAAATACGATTACGAATGTCTCATCCGCGCACTCCGCGTGGATCCGGGACCTTCTTACATCGGCATGATCGGCAGCCGCAGGCGGGTACGAGCGACGTATGTCCAACTCCTGGAGGATGGTTTCCAGCGCGCTGCCCTGGAGCGTATTCACGCCCCGGTCGGACTCGACATCGGCGCCGAGACGCCGGAGGAGATCGCCGTTTCCGTTGCGGCAGAACTCGTCATGCTGGATCGTGGTGGAACGGGTGCACCTTTGAGGAGTGTCGAACGCGTTGCCGAGCGCTTCTTCGGCGGACCGGATCAAGAGCCATGACCCACGAGGACGACAAGACACTGGCGGCCGCCCTTGTTGCAGCCCGAGATGCCGGACGCGCCTGTGCGCTCGCGACGATCGTCGACACGAGAGGCTCGACACCACGGAAGGTCGGCGCCCGCATGCTCGTTGATCCTGACGTCGGGCTGACCGGTACGGTGGGTGGAGGCTGCGGAGAGGCGGAGGTCATAGAGTCGGCCTACCGTGTGATTGAGAGTGGAGTGGCCGAGCGCGTCCGCGTAGACCTCACCGAGGATTTCACGACGTGGAGCCCCGCGGTCTGCGGAGGTGTGATGGATATCTTTGTCGAGGCCATCTCGCCCCCGACTGCAGGAGCGACGGCGGAGACGGATCCGGAAGGCGCTGCAACTCGATGAGCTCCGCGCCACGGGTCGCCATTCACTATCGGCGCCCGCCCGATCGAGTCCGCGTGTACGACCAGAGGCTGGTTCACGAGGACGACGGCGTGATCGTTACCCTGTCGCAACCGATCGAAGTCGAGGTCGCGATGCGCCACGACGGGGCGATCATGCTGGAACGGGAGTCCCTCGCACTGTGGTTCACCTTCCCGGATGTGTGGCATGACATCGGGCGATTTCATCGGGCCGACCGCACGTTCACCGGACTCTACGCGAACATCCTGACACCTCCGGTGATCGACGGACCCATCTGGCACACGACGGATCTCTTCCTCGACGTATGGCAGACACCATCGGGCGAGGTAGTGCTCCTCGATGAAGACGAGTTCGAGGAAGCCCGAGAAACCGGACTTCTGGATGCTCCAACGGCGGAGCGAGCGTGGCAGGAGGCGCAGACGATCCTCGCGGCGGCCTCCCTCGGCGACTGGCCACCTCCCTGCGTCCACGAGTGGACGTTGGAGCGCGCCCTCGAGGAGTTGGGTGACGCCTGACCCGAGTCCTCCGTCAGCTGCACCCGAGCCGGGCAGTGCGCCCCGCCCGGGTGCCGAGACGTGGGTCAGTCGGCGATATGCGCCGCGACGAGGCGATCGACGTCGACGAAGATCGTCTTCTGTACGGCCTCGTCTTCGCGGAGGCAATCGATGAGGCGCTCATGTGCCTCGATGGAACCGGCGGGGATCTCCACGGTCGCGTTGTGATACTCTCCGTCATCCACGAAGAGAAGCCGGACTTTCACGGAGTCACCCACCTCAGTTACCGCCGTCCATCGACCCGGTCATCTCCTGGATGGCATTGGAGATGCTTTGAAAGTCGTTGCCGCTCAGCCGCCGGAGATCCCCATTCGCCCTGACCATGATCGTCGGCGTGCCACTGACGCCCATACGTGAGCCGAGCTGCATGTTCGCCGTCACGACGTCCGCGTATTTGTCGCTGTTGAGGCACGCGGAGAACGTGCTCCCGTCCATGCCGACCTCCTCGGCGTAATCCTCGAAGGCGCTCGCCGGCATCGTAGCAACCGCCCACCGGGACTGATTTCGGAAGAGCACCTCGTGATACTCCCAATACGCATCCTGGTCTGCGGAGCAACGCGCGGCGCGTGCGGCCAGGAACGCATTGGGGTGAATCGAGATGAGCGGAAAGTCGTAGAACACGAATTTCACCTCACCCGACGCAACCATGGTTCCCTCGAGCTGAGGCTTCACCGACAAAGCAAACGCACCACAGCCCGGGCACTGATAGTCTCCGAACTCGACGACCGTCACAGGAGCCTGATCATCCCCGAGCGTAACCCCCTGAGCGAGGGCAACCAGAGCTTCGTCGTCACTCAACTCGAGCTCGATGGGGGCCGTCGCGGCCGCACTGAGAACTCCACTCCCGACGTTGTAGCCGACAACCCCGATACCGATGACGGCAACCGCACCGAACAGATAGTAGAATTTTTTCATGCCGGCCTGGGCCTCTCGGGCCGCGCGACGATCTTCGCCTCTGGACACGTCGTACTCCTTTGAACGACTCGGCAGTCACGCCAGTCGAGTGATTTCCATACGAATCGAGGCGCACCTTCCCTCGAGGATCAAGGTCAGGAAGATGTTTCGGCCCCTCCGGGGGATCAAGGAAGCGCTACCCGTCGGCAACGGCTGCCCGGCTGACTCTCAGGCCAGCAGGAGCTCCAGAACGGAACTCGTAGCGGTGAAGTCGTCGAGGACGTAATCCGGATGATGGGCCCGAAGCTGTTCCGCCGAAAACGAGCCCGTCGCGACGGCCAACGTCCGCGTACCCCCGGATTTTCCACACTGAATGTCGCGAGGCGTATCCCCTACGACGATGGCCCTGTCCGCCGTGACTGTCCCACCCCAGAGGTCACGAGCACGCGAGATGGCGATGGCCGGAAGTTCGTCACGCTCCTCGTGGTCAGAGCCGTAGCTGCCGAACTCGAAGTGACCCCACAGTCCACCCGACAGGAGCTTGAGCTTCGCGCCACCAGCCACGTTCCCGGTCAGCAGACCGACCCCGACATCGTCGTAGCCGGCGAGGGCCTCGAGCAACTCGGGGACGCCGGGCAGCACAGTCACCGGGTCATCGGGCAGACGGGCTTCGAGATACCCGAGGTAACGCCCAAAGAGCTCATCCAGCCCCCGGGCGATCTGATCGTGAGGCATACCCGAGCCGGCAAGCAGCTCACGGGCGATCTGCGGGTCCGTCTTTCCGGCGAAGCTCACGCCATCGACCTCGCCGGGCGTGCCGTAGGTCTCGTTCATCGCATCCACGAAGGCGCTCTTGGCCGGACCACCCCACAGCAGCGTCCCGTCGATGTCGAAGAGGATGATTCGTCGCATGGTCCCTGTCGCTCGAAACGATGTCTGGGAAGGCTGCCTGATCGCGTCAGACCGCGCGGAAGGAAGCTGCCGGGCAGTCCCCACACTCCGCGGGCATGCCGAGGTTTCCGCCGGAAATCACCACCGCGATGCGCCCTCCCTCACACCTGACCTTTCCGGATAGAACGGCCGCGGTCGTGGCGGCGCCACTGAACTCCACGACCAGCTTGTGACGGTGCACCAGAACTCCCGCCGCCTCGCGGATCGCATCATCATCGACGGTGACGACGTCATCCATGAGGTCACGAGCGTGTTCGAACGTGAGTTCACCGGCGATCACCGGCTTGAGACCGTCCGCGATCGTATCGACTTCCGGCAGCAGGGTGGGCCCGCCATGGTCCAGCGCCCGACGCATGGACGCCGCACCCTCGGGTTCGACACCGATCACGCGGGCCGAGGGCAGCAGACGTTTCACGGCAGCCGCCACACCGCTGGCGAGTCCTCCACCACCGATCGGAGCCAGGACGAGATCCACATCCTCCCACGACCGTGCAATCTCGAGTCCGACCGTGCCCTGCCCCGCGATGATGTGGCGGTGATCGAACGGAGGCACCATCACAAGGCCGTCGTCCGCGGCAATCGCCTCCGCGCGTGACCGCCGCTCGACGGACGTCGTGCCCTCGAAGACGACCTCGGCTCCAAGTCGTTCGGCACCGTCACGCTTCACCTTCGGCGCGTCCGTAGGCATCACCACGACAACCCGCACACCACGCAGTTGCCCCGCCAGCGCGACGGCCTGCGCGTGATTCCCGGACGAGTAGGTGATGATACCGTTCGAAACCTGATCGTCGGAGAGCTGGGACACGAAGTTGTACGCACCCCGAATCTTGAACGAACCCGCCCTCTGCAGATTCTCGCACTTGAGGCGGACCTGCGCGCCGACTCGCTCTGACACGGCGTCAGCGGGGATCAGGGGCGTAGGTACGATGACGCCCGCGAGCCGACGGGCTGCCGATTCGATCTCGGTCAGTCCGACGAGCCCCTGCCCCTGAACGATGTCACTCACGATTCTTCACGGACCGATTCCGAGTCATCGCCCTCATCGCCCGTGGCCACCTCGGTGGAAGTCATCGCGGACGTGTCTCCGGCCGGAGCATCGGTCCCCTCGACAGCATCCCCGCCTTCGTCATCCGCGACGACGCGGGCGACGTCCATGACGACGTCGCCGTCATCGAGGTTCACCAGCCGCACACCCTGGGTCGCGCGACCAATCACCCGGATTTCCGAAACTCGCTGCCGGTTCACCACTCCATTGCGAGTGATGAACATCAGCTGCTCCTCCTCCGAGACCGCACGCACCGTCACTACCTCACCGGTCTTCTCCGAGACCTTGAGGTTGATGACACCGAATCCGCCGCGCTTCTGGAGCCGGTACTCACTGATCGGGGTACGCTTGCCGAGGCCGTTTTCCGCGACCACCAGGACGGTCGACTCCTCCCGAGCGACCACCATACCGACCACTTCATCACCGGCCCGCAGGTTGAGCCCACGAACACCCCCGGTCGCCCTGCCCATCGGTCGGGCATCGGCTTCGTTGAAGCGGATCGCCATTCCCTTGCGGCTCGCGATCAGGATTTCGTCGCCACCCGAGGTGACCCGAACCTCGATGAGTTCGTCACCTTCGGCGATGTTGATCGCGTTGAGTCCTACCGACCTGACGTTGCCGTAGGCCGAGAGCGCCGTCTTTTTCACGATCCCGCGGCGGGTTCCGAAAATCAGGAAGTGATCCTCGCTGAATTCACGCACAGGCACGACGGCCGCGACCTTCTCGTCAGGCCCCAGGTTGAGCAGGTTCACGATGGGCTTCCCCCGCGAAGCCCGGCTGCCTTCCGGGATCTCCCAGACCTTCTTCCAATAACACTGCCCTCGACGCGTGAAGATCATCAGGTAGTCGTGCGTCGACGCCACGAAGAGATGTTCGACGAAATCCTCTTCCTTGGTGTCCATGCCTCGTAGGCCCCGCCCACCCCGCCGCTGCGCACGATACGTGTCAACCGGCAAGCGCTTCACGTAGCCCTGGTGAGACACGGTCACGACCATGTCCTGCTCGACGATCAGGTCCTCCACGTTGAAGGAACCGACAGCGTGCGTGATCTCCGAGCGACGATCATCACCGTACTTCTCACTCACTTCGGCGAGTTCATCCTTGAGGATGCCCATCCGGACCTCTTCCGATCCGAGGATTCGCTGAAGTTCAGCGATCAACGCACGGACCTCGGCAAGCTCTTCCTCGAGCTTCTCGATCTCGAGCCCGGTGAGCCGCGCGAGACGCATGTCCAGGATCGCCTTCGCCTGACGTTCGGAGAGGTCGAACGACTCCTGCAATTGAGCAGACGCGGTCTCAGTATCCTTCGAGCCCCGGATGATCTTGATCACCTCGTCGATGTTGTCGACGGCGATCTTGAGACCTTCGAGGATGTGTTCGCGCTCCAGCGCACGGGCGAGATCGTATTCGCTTCGACGGACGATGACCTCGAGCCGATGGTCGATGAAGTGCTGCAGCGTCTCGCGCAGTGACATCACCTTGGGTACGCCATCGACCAGCGCGAGCAGGATCGTGCCGAACGTCGACTGCATCTGCGTGTGACGATACAGGCGATTCAACACGATCTCCGGTACCGCATCTCTCTTGAGCTCGATCACGATCCGCATGCCTTCTCGGTCGGACTCGTCTCGGAGATCCCGGATATCCGTCAGTTTCTTGTCCCGGACCAGCTGGGCGATCTGCTCGATCAGCCTAGACTTGTTCACCATGAACGGGATCTCGGTAATCACGATCCGCTCACTGTTCGCGTCGATCGACTCGATGGCCGCGCGCGCGCGCATGACGATCCGTCCACGGCCGGTCCGGTAGGCGTCGCGGATCCCTTCTCGACCGCAGATGAACCCTCCCGTGGGGAAATCCGGGCCCGTGACCAGAAGTTCCAAGTCTTCCTGGGGAAGATCGGGATTGTCGATCAGCGCCGTCGTAGCCGCCACAACCTCCCGCAGGTTGTGCGGAGGAATGTTGGTCGCCATGCCGACGGCGATCCCTGACGACCCGTTGATGAGGAGATTGGGCACGCGCGCCGGAAGCACGGTCGGCTCCTGATGACTCCCATCGAAGTTGTCGGCGTAGTTGACCGTTTCCTTCTCGATGTCCGCCAGCAGCTCCGTCGCCAGCGGCATGAGGCGGGCCTCCGTGTACCGGTAGGCAGCAGCAGAGTCGCCGTCGACCGAACCGAAGTTCCCCTGACCGTCCACCAGGGGATAGCGCAGTGAAAAATCCTGCACCATGCGCACCATCGAGTCGTAGACCGCCGAGTCCCCGTGCGGGTGGTACTTGCCGAGCACGTCACCCACCACGGTCGCGCTCTTCTTGTACGACCGCCCCGGGCTCAATCCCGCCTGACTCATCGCGTACAGGATGCGGCGGTGCACCGGCTTCAGTCCGTCTCGCACGTCGGGTAACGCACGCTGCACGATGACGCTCATCGAGTAATCGATGAACGATTCCCTCATTTCGTCTTCGAGGAGGCGGGCCAGGACGGTCTGCCCTCCTCCGTTGCCTCCGAGTTCGAGCTCGTCACTCATACGCGGGATCGTCCTGTCATGCGTTCAGGAACAGTGCCCCAGATGGGTCGAAAAACGCTCCGGAACCTGACACGCGTCTGCTCGTCGTCGTGGCCGTCCGCGGGGGCGATTTCGAAGGGTCTGGAGAGGGTTCCGAAGACCCTGAAAAATAACCCCACGGGAGCCTCAAACCAAGCTGCGGCTCAGGATGGTTTATGCCCCGCAAACCCTTGTAAATGCTGGCTTTTTCGTATTTGCAAGCTTCACCGTCACGCGACCGCGACGAAGTCCTCACCGGGGACGAAGCCACCCTGCTCGAGAAGTGCTTCGATCTGGCCGCGGGCGCCCGGCTGGCCGACCGCAGCCGCATGCAGAGGTCCCCGAATTTCGACCGCCTGCACCGCGTCGATCACCGGAGCGCCGTGGATTTCCTGACCGATCTTGCGGGGATCCAGATCCACGAACGCCGCGATTCGCGTGCCGGCCGCCTGAAGAGCTCTTGCAAAGGTCTTTCCTACCGGTCCGGCACCCCACACGACTGCCGCTCGGTCGTTGGCGAGAGGGCCCTCACGGAGATAGTGCACGCGGCAACGGAGGAATGCCGCCGTCGAATAGCGTATGTGGGTTCGTGACAACCGTGTCGGGCCCTCTCTCCACGCGTGAAGGACCTGCGGCAAATTCGCCAGCGCATGGCCTGCCGAGTGAATCCTGAGCATCAGGTCGTAATCCTCCGGCCACCCGAGATCCTGATATCCCCCGGCCTCGGCCACGACCTGAGCACGCAGAAACCAGGTCGGATGTGCAAGCGGGCACTCGATCCAGATGGCGCGTCGTACATCCTCCGGTGACCGTATCCGATTGATCCATGCTTCATAGCGTCGCGCGCCGTCCCGCACGGATCCCTCCGGGAAGTAACGAACGCCGCAACCACATCCTGCGGATCCAGGATTCGCCATCATGAACTCGTACTGCAGCGTGAAGCGACGAGGGTCGGCGATGTCGTCGGCGTCCATCCGTGCGAGGAATGTCCCTCGCGCTTCTTGCCGGGCGATCTCCAGCGCCCGGACGATCCCCACCCGCCCTCCCGAGACGACTCGGATCCGTTCGTCCCGGCCCGACCACTCACGAAGAAGTTCGGCGGTACCGTCCGTGGAGCCATCGTCCACGACGATGACCTCGAAGTCGGTGAACGACTGCCCGATGACGGATGCCATCGCCTCGTCGAGACAGTCTCCACCATCGCGCACCGGCATCAGAACACTCAGGCTCGGCGGTTCACGCATCACGCGCTCACGGAATCCCCCGGTGACCGAGAAGCTCCGTGTCCAGTTCCATCCCGAGCTCTTCCAGTCGGTCCCTCGGCGCTGGCTCCACTGTGGCGTGCAGCCTCCCGCATCGCCTCCGCCAGATAACGTCCAGTGTGGCTTTCCGGTATGCTTGCGATCGTCTCCGGGCGACCCACACCGACGATCTGGCCTCCCCGGACACCAGCTTCCGGGCCGAGGTCGATGACCCAGTCCGCCACCCGAATCACGTCCAGGTTGTGCTCGATGACGAGGACGGTATTCCCGGCATCCACGAGCCGCCCGAGCACCTCGATCAGCTTGCGAACATCTTCTCCCGAGAGACCGGTGGTCGGCTCATCCAGGATGTAGAGCTTCCGACCCTTCTTGCCGGAGACTCGAGCGAGTTCTCGGGCCACCTTCAGACGTTGTGACTCTCCGCCCGACAGCGTTGTCGCAGGTTGACCCAGACGCAGATATCCGAGACCGACCTGCTGAAGCTGCCACAGCGTCTTTCCAAGCTTGCGCTCGCGGATGAAGAAGCGGATCGCCTCGTCGACCGTGAGCTCCAGGACCTCGGAAATGGTCTTGCCCCGAACCTTCACGTCGAGCACTTCACGGGTGTACCGACGCCCTTCGCAGGCCTCGCAGGGAACGTAGACGTCGGCCATGAAGATCATCTCGACCTCCACCGCTCCCGCCCCCTTGCACTCTTCACAGCGCCCGCCCTGGACATTGAAGCTGAAGTGGCCGGGCGTGTATCCCCTCTCCCGTGAAACGGGCGCGTCCGCAAAGAGTTTCCGCACCCCGTCCCACGCCTTGATGTAGGTCACGGGGTTGGAGCGAGGCGTCCGGCCGATGGGCGCCTGGTCCACGAGTACCACTTCGTCGATATGTGTGAGCCCCTCGAGTAAGGTGTAATCACCCACGACCTCCCCCAGATGCTCCTTGGCGCTCGTCTCTCCGGAGCCGAGTTCACGCTCGGCCGCCCGGTAAAGGACATCGTGGATGAGTGTCGATTTTCCCGATCCCGAAACGCCCGACACGACCGTCAGCGTTCCGAGCGGGATGTCCACGTCCACATCGCGCAGATTGTGCTGGGTCGCTCCCCTCAGGACGAGGGAGGGCCCATCGATCGGTCGGGGAGCACCGCCTCTGCTGATCGAGGACCGTCCGGAGAGATACCGCCCGGTGACGGTGTCGAACTCCGCGAGGTCCTCCGACGTACCCTCGAAGACAATCTGTCCGCCGTGCTCACCGGATGCGGGACCCAGCTCCACGACGTGATCGGCCGCCCGAATCGCCTGAGTATCGTGCTCGACCACCACCACCGTGTTGCCTGCAGTCCGCAGTCTCTGCAGCAGGTCGAGCAGGGCCCCCGTGTCGCGCGGGTGCAGCCCGACCGTCGGCTCGTCGAGGACATACAGGGTGTCTACAAGTGACGACCCGAGGGAATTCGCAAGGTTGATACGCTGAGCCTCGCCCCCGGAGAGCGTCCGCATCTGCCGGCTGAGCGAGAGATATCCGAGCCCCACATCGACCAGAAAGCCCACCCGGGCAGTGAGCTCTCGCATGATCGTCTCGGCGATCTGCGCTTCCATCGAACTGAGCCGGAGCTGCTCCAACCAGACCGCCAGATCCTCGAGCGGCAGTTCCGAGACGGCGGCGATGCTGCAATCCGACACACGAACGTTCAGTGCCTCGGGCCGGATGCGACCGCCCCCGCACTGACGACACGTCTTGGGAGCCTGATACTTCCGGAGCCACACGCGAATGTACTGCTTGTATCGCTTCTTTTCGCGTGACACCAGGAAGGGGATGACTCCCTTGAACCCCTTCGTCCCGAACAGAACATCCTCTCGAAACGATTCCGGCAGCTCTTCCCACGGCGAATCCAGGGACACGCCGCACTTCGTCCCGAATTCCTTCAGCTTCGTTCGCTCGCGCTTGTAGCGGGGCGCCGCCCAGGGATCGACCACGTTGTCCGCAATGGAGCGCTGAGGGACAGGGATGATCAACTCGGGATCGTAGTCGAGCGTCGCCCCGAATCCTGTACAGAGAGAGCAAGTCCCGAAGGGGTTGTTGAACGAGAACAGCTGAGGTGTCGGCTCCAGGAAGACGGCTTCTGGATGTTCCGGACAACGGAAGTGCTCCGTGAAGAGCATTCGGTCCGTCCCACCATCGTCTTTCGACACGAGGACGACAGCTTCTCCCTCACCCTCCACAAAGCACGTGCCGAGAGAGTCGGCGAGGCGGTCCGTCTCGTCGGGGTCGGTCTTGATCCGGTCGACCACGACCAGCAGCTCGTCGGAAGCCGTCAGATCACGGCCGAGTTCGCCCGGCGACTCCGCGTCCGGACCGGAGATATCCACCGACACACCGTCAACCAGAAGCCGGACGAAGCCAAGCGCTCTCAGGTTGGACACGACCAGTTCGTGCTTGATCTCCTCACTGCGGGGCAGTGGGAAGGCGACCTGAATCCGCACACCCCCACCCAGCTCCAGAACGCGGTCGACCGCCGAAGACACGGTGTCGGGCTGCACGTGACGGTCGCACTCGGGGCAGTAAGTACGACCGATACGCGCCCACAGAAGGCGCATGTAGTCATACACCTCGGTCGCTGTCCCGACGGTCGAACGGCTGGATTTGGTGGGGTTCTTCTGTTCGATCGCGACAGCGGGCGAGATCCCCTCGACTGAGTCGACGTCGGGCTTTTCCATCCGCTCGAGAAACTGCTTCGCGTACGTCGAGAGCGACTCGACGTAGCGGCGCTGTCCTTCGGCAAAGAGCGTATCGAGCGCGAGGGAGCTCTTGCCCGATCCGGACGGTCCGGTGATGACGGTAAAGGTACGGCGCGGGAGATCGAGGTCGATGTCCTTGAGGTTGTGCTGCCGGGCGCCCCGGACCCTGATCGGATCATTCATGGTCAGATGATAAAACGAACCGCAACCGGGTGGACGCCCCCACCGGCAACGTCGCGCTCCGTCGGTGATCGTGAGGATTCGGCGAGTGTGCCGTGAACCTGCCGACTGGCAGAGTAGCCCGACGGACCTCTGCCGTGCACGATCGTGTAGCCCCTGACCATGGCTGACGGATCCCTGCTCCACCACGAAGAGGCTCTTGGCAAAGCCTACGACGCACGACTCATGCGTCGGCTGGTCCGTTACCTGCGCCCCTACGCCTGGCAGGTCGCCGGAACGCTCGTCGTTCTGCTGCTCGGCTCGTGGATGGCCGTCGTAGGGCCGTGGATCACTCAGCGGGTCATCGACGAGGCCATCCCGACCGGAGATCGCGACCTGCTGATCTACCTCGTTGCCCTGTACGGAGCCGCCCTCGTCGCGGGATTCGTCCTGGAGTACGCGAGGGCGCTCGTGACCACCTGGCTCGGCCAATCGGTCATGTACGACCTGCGTCGGGAAATTTTTCAGAAACTCCAGCACGCGGACCTGCGCTTCTACGATCGGAATCCGATTGGCCGGCTCATGACGCGCATCACCAATGATGTAGAGACGCTGAACACGTTGTTCAGCTCCGGCCTGGTGACGGTCTTCGGGGACATCTTCACGCTCGCGTTCATCATCGGGGCGATGCTCCAGATGAACTGGAGACTCGCCCTGGTTTCGTTCAGCATCCTGCCATTCGTCTTCTGGGCTGCGTTTCTCTTTCGGTCCCGGATACGGAGCGCGTACCGCGACATCCGGGTGCGCATCGCCAGGATCAATGCGTTTCTTCAGGAGCGCATCACGGGCGTGCGCGTGGTCCAACTCTTCAACCGTGAGCAAGCTGACGCCGAGCGGCTCGCGGAACTCAACGAAGACCACCTCCAGGCCCACCTCCGATCCATCACGTACTACGCCTTGTTCTTTCCGGTCATCCAGTTCTTCACGGCACTCGCGCTCGCCCTCATCCTCTGGTACGGTGGGCTGCGTCTGCTGGAGGGATTGCTGACCGTGGGTGTGATCGCGGCCTTCCTTCAGTATGCGCGGCGTTTTTTTCGACCCATTCAGGACCTCTCGGAGAAGTACAATCTCCTGCAGGCCGCCATGGCGTCCTCAGAGCGTGTCTTTCAACTGCTCGATGAGGATATCGACATCGCGGACCCGGAGGCTCCCCGCACCTTCCCCGCGGATGGGGGCGGGCGCATCGTCTTCGAACACGTGTGGTTCGCGTACGGAGAGCTGGAGAACGGCGAGCCCGATTGGGTCCTGAAGGACGTCAGCTTCACGATCGCCCCGGGGGAAAAAGTAGCCATCGTGGGGCACACGGGTGCGGGGAAGACCACACTCATCAACCTCCTGATGCGCTTCTATGACGTGCAGAGAGGGCGGATCACACTGGATGGGATCCCGGTCACCGAAGTCCGTCTGGCGGCGCTTCGAGAACGCGTGGGACTCGTTCTTCAGGACGTGTTTCTTTTCAGCCAGGACGTCGCGTATAACGTGCGCCTCGGATCGCCCGAGATCACACCCCGTCAGATCGAGGACGCGGCAGAGCGAATCGGGGCCGCGGATTTCATTCGGCGACTCCCGGGCGGGTACGAGCAGGCCCTCGGCGAACGTGGCTCCAACCTCTCGGTCGGAGAAAGGCAGCTGGTGAGCTTCGCGCGAGCCCTCGCATTCGACCCGCAAATCCTCGTCCTCGATGAAGCGACGAGTTCGGTCGACTCGGAGATCGAGGCAAAGATCGAGCGCGCGACCGACGAACTGCTTGCCGGGCGCACCTGCCTCGTGATCGCACACCGTCTGTCGACCGTGCAGAATGCCGACCGCATCATCGTGATGCACCGTGGGGCGGTCGAAGAGCAAGGGACGCACTCGGAGCTGCTGACCGAGGAAGGCCTCTACGCCCGGCTCCACGAGCTGCAGTTCGCCTCAGCCTGAGGCCGATCCGGTTGGGCTCGAGCGCCGGTCAATGATTCCCTGCCGGCGAGTCAATTCGGACTCGTCCAGCGGGGCCGATGGAGTCGACGACGGCAGGTCCGCTCGGGGAAGGGAGTGTCCAGTTCGTCGGAATCACGACGGCGGGTGTTCGCTCCGACTCGTGAACCGTCTGATTGGCACCTTCCATCAAGGTGTCCGGCTCCTCCCCGTCCCGTCCCTGTTCGACCGCCGATACCGAGTCCATCACTGCGAAGCGCCGTGAGGTGGGGGTCAGCACGCCCGCGACGCGAACGAGGGGATCAGCCTCGAATCCGCCGACCGGCTCCAGAGCTCCGATCGAGTAACGCGTCGAGGGATTCCAGAGAATCCACTCCGACACTCCCGCGTCATAGGTCGCCTGGATCTGGGCCCTGACTTCCGCATCACCGTAGGCAGGTGAGCCGAGCGTAAAGTCCTGCAGCCACGGCCGTGTGCTGCCGGCGCCTTCAACACCGTCCGAGCGGCGGAGGGCGTCTCGCAGGGCGGAGTACACGATTTCGTAGGGATATGCGTTGGGCGTCGAGTAGCCGAAGCTGCCCTCCCAATAGTGGCTCGGGTACACCATCGGCAGGGCCACATCCACGACGTCGATGAAGGTTTCCCAGAGCTGACCGATCCCGACGTCGCGTCGAAACGTCGTCGTGACGCCGAAGACATCCGCCGTTGAGCGGACCGGGAGGTCGGAGAGCTCGTCCTGTGCGTGGCGCAGGAAGCCACGAACGGCATCGACTCTGCTGCGCCCTTCTCCGCCCGGGAAGACGGCTCGTGCCATATCCGACGCGGGGGCATCCGGAAAACGGATGTAGTCCCACTGGATCTCAGGGAAGCCCATCTCGGCGACCTCTCGGGCCAGCGCGACATTGTAGTCCCACAGCTCCTCGTCAAAGAGGTTCTGCCAGATGATCTCCTTGCTGTCCATCCAGACCCCGCCTGACGTGTCCTGTACGGCGGTTTGCGGGCGGGCGGCAGCGAGAAGAGGATCCTTCACGACAACGATGCGCGCGATGGGGTAGACGCCCGCCTCATCAAGGCGGTCGAGCAGGCCCGGAAGGTCCCGAATGCGGATCTCACCATCCGCGCCGATCTCTCGCGCGAGCGCAACGTCAGTGCGGTGGCTGATAAACCCCGTCGCGTCCTTGATGTCGATGACCAGCGCGTTGACCTCGGTCGTCGCAGCGATCTGGATCAACTCGTCCATGCGCCTCGACGACCCGGCAGCCCACGCACTCACGTAGAGCCCTCGCACGTTGTCAGGCCGGAGGAACCGCACGTTGTCGAAGTCTTCCGTCTCGATTCGTGACCGGGGGGCGGGCGGTCCTGCCGCACCGAGACCGGCTGGCAGTCGATAAGGTCGAGAGACAGGGGCGGAAGACGAGGCTTCAGAACCTTCGGCTTCGGTCGGGTCCTCCTCGTCTCCCACACCCTCGACCACCGCCTCCTCGGCCACGGCCACACTGTCCGGACCTTCGTCGTCTCCCACGGCGTAGAGGTCCTCGCTTCCCGGGGCACGCCGTGCCCCGCTTCCCTCGCCCAACGGGTCTGAAAGCTCCGGGGCGGGGACTTCGACGGCTGGCCCAGCCTCCCGTTCGGGGTTCCCATCGACGCACGCGCCGATGAGCAACATGGGAAGGATCGCGACGAACCGACTCGGCCCGAAGAGGCCGCCAGGCGACCTCATAGCTCAGTAGGCCCGGAGCGTCGGATCGACCTCGTCCCTCCACCCGAGGATACCCCCCGAGAGATTCAGCACCCGCTCATGCCCCCGACCCATCAGGAGTGCAGCCGCCCACGCGCTTCTCCCGCCACTTCGGCAATACACGACCACCTCGGCATCGGTCGGCACCTCATCGATCCGCTGCAGGAATTCACCCGTCGGGATCCGGAGCTGGCCGTGATCGGGAAGATCGGCGATCTCGATCTCGTGGTACTCTCGAACATCCACGAGAATCGGAATGTCCCCTGCCACCAGCCGGTCGCTGAGTTCGAGGGGAGAGATCTGCGACACGGGCGGATTGTGAGTCATGGAGTGGTCCAGACGAGTGAATGGAGGCGGCGGGCGCACCGGTGTGCCGCGCCGCGATGCTGGTCAATATACGCCACAGCCGCCGCACCGGCCTCGGCCCGCCGACCGGCGTCGTTGAGCCAGCTGTGAAGGGCCCTCGCCACCTCCGCGGAGTCCGCTGCAGCAACCGCACCACCGAGCGCAACAAGGTCCGACGCAGCACGCGCGTTCCGATGCCCCGGACCAAACACGACAGGACTGCCCGCGGCGGCAGGTTCGAGCACGGAGTGGAGACCGCGACGGTGGAACCCTCCCCCAACGAACGACACGGTCGCCACCTCGTATAAGGCGGCGAGCACACCAACGCGTTCCACCACGATCGCATCCGGGGCGAGCAGCTCACCCGATCCGTCGGGATTCGACGAAGCCTCGAGAGCCGCGAGGGTCGTGGCCCGCCACCCTGCTGACCCGAGACGCTGGAGGAGACCGGACACCGCCGCTTCCGACGGTTCGTGAGGCGCAATCACGAGGCGGAGGCCGTCGACGGTACCTCGCAAATCCTCGAGGGCCGGGATCAGGACGTCCTCGTCCGCAGGCCACGTCGATCCAGCCACGACCGTCGGCCTCGCGTCATTCCGAAGGCACTCACCCCACGACGCACTCGTATCTCGCGCATCGAACCGGGTGGCCGCAGAGTCGATCCCCGGGTCTCCCTCGACCTCGATGACACCCGGACGGACCCCCAGTCCCCGGAGTTGTTCGGCGTCAGGTTCCGAATTCGTCACCGCCAGCGAGAGCCGGCGCCACGACGGCTCGAGCAACCGACGTGCCATCGGCCGGGACCGACCGGCCCCCTCCGGCACGGTGGCTGCCACGATCGCGACCGGGATGCTCCTGCGGCCCGCCTCCGACACGAGCACCGGCCAGATCTCGGTCTTGGTGAAGACGACCATGTCGGGCTTGAGCGCGTCGAGCACCCTGCCGACCGGCCCGGTCAGATCCCATGGAAGATACGCGGAGACATCCACGTCCATGGAGCGTGCGAGCTCCTCCGCGGAAGGAGAGAAAAAGGTGAATACGATTTGAAGATCCGGCTGAAGCGCGCGGAGTTCCGCGATCACGGCCTGGGCCTGAAGGCCCTCGCCGACGCTGGGGGCATGAAACCAGGCGAGCGGTCTGTCCGGATCCCGGATCGTGTCTCCCCACAGACTGAGTAGCTCGTGGGCGCGCCGACGTCCTGCCAAGCCCCGGGCGATCTTGGAATCACCGATCGAAAGTACGGGTGCGACAAGGCGCACCAGACCCCACGCGCATCGATAGAAAAAATTCAACGGTCGTTCCCGAACCTGATCTTGACCTCGAAGATCTTCGGAGCATAGAGCGATACCCTCAGGCTCGGTAGATTCAACGCATGCAATACCAGGTCACAATCCGCCTTGGCGGCCGGGCGCAGCGATATCACACGTTCAGCGTCACGGCACCGGATGCGGCGACCGCACTGCGTGAAGCGGCGAACGAGATCCCGCCCGAGATGGCGGAGGCCGTGGATCTCGTCGAGCTGCGGATCGCCGTCGATCCTGAACACCGGACCTACCTCGGCGATGAGACAGCCACGTGACCGCTTCTCATACGCCGCTCGCCGGACCTGTCGCCGCCAGACAGACGTAGCCAGATGAAACTTCCGCTAACGCCTGCCGAACCGGGAGAGCGCCATCATGGGACAGATCATTGTCGCCATCCTCATCATCCTCGTCGGTGCGGTCATTCGCACGGTCGGGCCCTCAACTGGCAAGCCGAATGCTGCCGGGAAGGCCCGTGTCGCCGGATACGGATTCATGGCTGCCGGTGCGGCACTCGCTCTCTCGAACACCGTCGCGGTGATTTCCGTCGGCGAGGTCGGGGTCGAGCACTTCCTGGGGAACGTCGACGAAACTCCACTCGAGCAGGGGGTTCATCTGATCAACCCGCTGGCGAGCATCGAGAAGATGTCGGTGCGCGAGCAGAGCTACCCGGCGGATGGCGGGATCGAAAGAATCGAAGCGCAGACGAGTGAGCAACTCAACGTGTCCCTGGAGGTCGCCATTCTCTTCCAGCTCGATGGGGACGCGGCACCGGAACTCTATCAACGACTGGGAAGCGAGCGGAGCATCAAGAGCAGTATCGTGCTCAACGCGATGCGTAACGGTGTCCGGGACGCAGTCGCGACCAAGTCCATCAACCAGATCTTCTCGCCGGATCGGCGCGAGATTGCCAACGACATGCGCCTCGCAATCCAGGACAAGGCCGGCGATCGCATTCAGGTAGTGGACGTCTTCGTACGTGACATCCAGGCACCGCCCCGAGTGCGGGAAGCAATCGAGGCCCGGATCGAGCGCGAGCAGCAGGTCGAGCAGGAGCGATTCCAGACCGAAATCATCCAGGAGCGTGCGCAGCAGGCGGTCGAGGAGGCACGAGGCATCGCAGAGGCCCAGAAGATCATCTCGGAAGGCCTCACCCCGGAGTACCTGACCTTCAAGTACATCGAGCAACTGGGTACCATGCCGGCTGGCTCGGTCGTCTACGTCCCGACCGAAGGCGGCGTCCCGCTCATGCGCTCACTCGGGGGTGGCAACTGACCCCCGGTACCGGGCGTCTTCCCTTCCAACCGTCCGGGCGCGCGGAGGGGTCCGGATGAGCGGCCGTACCTGGATCCGCTCGCGCCGAGGGCGAGCCGTGCTTGCGGCCTCCTCGTTCCTGCTTGCTGCGGGATGCTCGAGCTGCTCTCCCGGTTATATCGTGAGGGCGGGGATCGCCGAGATGGGGATCCTCAGAGCCCGCCAGCCGATCCACGAGGTACTGAACGACAGCACCGTCGATCCGGATGTTCGAGGCAAGCTGTCCTACGTTGTCGAGGCCCGGCGCTTCGCCGCAGATGAACTCGGGATCGACGTGGGCGACTCGTATACGATGTTCACGCAGCTGGACCGTGATACGCTCGCCATGGTCGTCACGGCAGCCTACCCGGATCGTCTCGTTCCGAAGACCTGGTGGTTTCCAATCGTCGGACACGTCCCGTACAAGGGGCACTTCTCCCTGCAGGCCGCCCTCGACGAGGAGGAGGAACTCGCAGCAGAGGGGTACGACACCTGGGTCCGACCCACCGCAGCGTTCAGCACCCTCGGCTGGTTCAACGACCCGATCCTGTCTACCGCGCTGCGAACCGATGACGTCGAGGTCGTGGCCACCGTGATCCACGAGCTTTCCCACCAGCACCTGTTCCTCCCCGGACAGGTCGCCTTCAACGAGAGCTTTGCAACCTTCGTCGGGCGCGTGGGAGCAGCGCGGTACTTCTGCTCGCGCGCAGGGAGCGGACCCGACTCCGTGAAATGCCGGCGGGCCCTCGCGCGCTGGCGGGACGTGCAGCGCTTCAGTCGGTACCTCGACGACTTCGTGGAGCGGCTCGAGACCGTGTACGAAGACCCACAGCTCACACCCGCTCAGAAGGTGGTGGAGCGCCTGCCCGTCATCGCGGAGGCGCTGCGCGACTTCGACGAACGCGTAGCACCCGAATTCGAAGCTCTGACGTTTGCAGGATTCCGGAACCAGCCGATCAACAATGCGACCCTTCTGTCACGCATCCGTTACTACAACCGACTCACCGACTTCAACGCATTCCTCGCTACGCATGCCGGGGACCTGATCCGGGCACTGGCCGACCTGAAAGAGCGAGCACCCGAGGTCGACGACGCGTTCGATCTTCTGCCCGTCACCGACAACGGCGCTCACGCCGACCCGGAAAGGCGGCGTCCGTGACGCCAACGGATGACCGTATTCAGGAAGTGCGACGTGACGCTCACAGAGAGAAATCCATGACAGGCAAGCGCGGGATGAAAACCATCGTCCTCTTCCTCCTCGCGGCGGGCGCAGGCGGTTGCAGCTGGATCTTCGTCGAGGGTCCACCCCCTGATCATGCGGAGCTCGACTATTTCACATGTACAACCAGCAAGGCGGCGCCCAGGCTGGACGTCATCGGGGCCGGCCTCAGCGCGCTCTGGGGCACTCTGTTTCTTGCCACGCCTGCAGACGACTCCTTCTTCAGCGACTCCGATCACAAGCTGATCGCATGGAGTTATCTGGGGCAGGCCGCCATTCAGGGTGCCGCCGCCCGCTCGGGCTTCGGCGAGGTCAACGCCTGTCACGAAGCGATTCGCATGCGCGGGGAGCGAAACCGGGCCCGGCAGGCGGTCCCGGAGGATGCACGAGTCGACGACGCAGAATGGCCCGAAACGTCAGGCCCGGGTCCGGTTGGCGGCCCCCGGACTCCGTCGTGGACCCAACCGCTCCTTTTCCCGGTGAAACGCCCCGGCTCGTGACGCTCCCGGCTATTCGTCCGGGATGGTGATCTCCCGAACGATGCTGCCGTAGCTTTCCCAGTACGTGATCTTCTGAACCATCAAGGGATCTTCCATCGTCGGCTGAATCTCGCCGTCCGTGGACACGGCCCGAGACATCACGGTGTGGTCTCCGGGAGCGGCGTCCCAGTCAAGGTGCCAGAACGTCCACGTATGAGGATCGTCTCTGCCCTCACCAAGCGTCACCAACTGCCACGCCCCGCCGTCGATACTGACCTCGACCCTGTCGATGGGTTTACCCCACGCTGCACCGTGGATCCTGTATCCGCCCTCCGTTCGGACCACCTTCGCCGGAGTGGAATTGATGTTCGTGCGGCCGACCGACGTCTCCGCCCACACACCGTCGGCATCCGTACCTTCCTGGCGAAGGGTCACGTAGTCCCGTGCCATGAATTTCCCCATGAAGCGCGTGTCGCGGACCTCGATCCGGGTCAGCCACTTCACATTGGCCACTCCGTACCAACCGGGAACAATCAGCCTGAGGGGGTACCCATTGCCGGTTGGCAACGGCTCTCCGTTCACTGCCCATGCGAGGATGACGTCGTCGCCCATGGCATCCTCGATCGACAGGCTCCGAGCAAAGTTCTGTTCGACCTCCATGTCGCGGATGGTCTCCGTCCCGGTGTCGGAACCGAAGAAGACGACCTCGATTCCCCCGTCCTGAACACCCGCCTCCCGAAGCAGCGGGGCGAGGGGTGTGCCGGTCCACGTCGCATTGTGGACCGCCCCCTGGAAGGTCGCGAATCCCCGGTTGCCCGCGCACTCGAGCAGCATCGTGACGTCGCGACTCGGACGCGACCGGATCTCGTCGAGCGAAAACGTTGCGGGGCGATCGACCATCCCTCCGACCTCCAGCCGCCACGCATCTCCATCGACCTCGGGAATTCCATAGTGGCCGACGCTGAAGAGATGCTCGGTCGGCGTCACCCATGACTCCAGCGACTGCCAGTCCAGCGTGTTGGCCCGCCCCCCGGGAGCGGGAGCGTTGGTCCAGGGGATGACGGCATCCTGCGACCCGATTCGCGAGAGCCGATCCAGAAGACCGGACGGAAACGCAGCGGCTGCTCCAACGACCACCCCACCTCGACGAATCGCCTCACGGCGCGTCAGTGCCGTGGGAACGTCCGAGTCCAGTCCGTATAGTTCAGAGGGCGTGCGCCCGCTCCGCCGTGATGGATCCGACATGCCGCTCGCCTCCGTTGGGGTTGATTCGGCAATGTGAGGGTCGGACGGCCACGCCGCCAATCGGATACCTTGATCGGCCCGCTCGTCGTCAGGGAGACGTTCCGCTGAGCCACACGCACCAGACCGAAGTCACCCGGAGAGCCGTCCTTCGGCTCGCGGTACCGGTCGTGATCGCAAGTTCGTCGGTACCACTCCTCGGGATCGCCGACACCGCGGTCATGGGCAATACGGGGACCGCGGCGGGCATCGGTGCGATCGCGGTCGGGGCCCTCATCTTCAACTTCGCCTATTGGAGCTTCGGCTTCCTGCGAATGGCGACGACCGGCTTTATCGCCCAGGCCTCGGGAGCGGGGGATACGGCCGAGGTCCGGGCCGCGCTCGGACGTTCACTCATCCTGGCCGTCGCCATCGGCGTCCTCCTGCTCATTCTGCAGCGACCGATCATTGGACTCGCGCTCCGCCTGTTCGACGCCGGGCCGGAGGTCGAGCAGCTTGCCAGGGCGTACTTCGACCTCCGCATCTGGGGCGCCCCGGCGAGCCTCGCCACGTTCGCCCTGCTCGGCGCCTTCGTCGGGCTCGGGCGCATGCGACATCTTCTCGCCACCCAGCTGACACTCAACGGGGTGAACATCACACTGGATGTGGCCCTCGGTGGAGTCATGGGTCTCGGCATTCGGGGGATCGCAATCGGCACGGTGATCGCAGAGTGGGTCACCCTGGGCCTCGCCTTCGGTCTGGCGTTTCGCGTGCTCTCGCAGGAGCGCCGGGATCCCGATGCCTTCTGGCCCTGGCGGCGCATCCTCGATGCCTCAGGGGTGCGGCGAACGCTCGGAGCGAGCGCGGACATCATGCTCCGAACGCTCTTCCTTCTGCTGGGATTCGCATGGTTCACGAATCAGGGTGCCGGCTTCGGTGACCATGTACTCGCGGCAAACCACATCCTCCTTCAGCTCGTCAGCCTTTCGGCGTATCTGCTGGACGGGTATGCCCACGCGACCGAGACGTTCGTCGGTCGTGCCTTCGGAGCGAGTGATCGTCGCAGCTTCGATGACGCGTTGCGAGCCTCGACCGAGCTCTCCGCCGCCTCTGCGATCGGGCTCGCCGCACTGATCGCCGTCACGGGGCCCACGGTCATCGCAGGCCTGACCGACCTCGACGTCGTCCGGTCAGTCGCCCGAGCCTATCTCCCGATGACGGCCTGCTACGTCCTCGTATCCTTCGCGGCCTTCCAACTCGACGGGGTATTCATCGGTGCGACCGGTACACGTGAGATGCGGAACGCGAGCATCGGATCCTGTGTCGCATTCATCCTCGTATCACTCCCGCTGATCGAGGTCTGGGGGAACCGCGGCCTGTGGATCGCGTTCATCGCCTACGTGATTCTGCGTGCACTCTTCCTCGGTGCCTATCTCGGTCCCCTGCGACAGCGTCTGTCTGCCCCTGCCCCGGGCGGACATGCAGGGTCGCCCATTCGGGAGTGATCGGATCGGACGCGAGCTCCGTGGCTCAGGCTTCGAGTTCACCAATCAGCCGAGACGCCCGCCGCAGTCGCTCACCGAGGATCTCCGCCACCCCGGACAACACGCGCAGCCCGATGGCTGGCTCCTCGCGCAGCAGCCGTTCGAACGAATCAAACGTGAGCTCGTAGACCGACATCGGACTCGTCGCGGTGGCTGAGGCCGAGCGCGGGTTTCCGTCCAACAACGCGATCTCACCCAGGACAGTGCCTCTTGCAGCCGTACTCACCCGATGCTCGAGATCGTCGTCCGGGCTACGAACGGACACGTCTGCGGCCCCGGACCGGATCATATACATCGCTCGTTCCGTGTCGCCCTGGGAGAAGAGCACCTCTCCCCCCTCGAATCGACGTTCCACGACATAGGCGGAAAGCCTATCGCACTGCTCCTCGGATAGCCCCCATTCCCTGACGAAGAGCGTCAGCGACCAGCCTTCTTCGTCGGACTCATCCACTCCGAGCTTCACCAGCAGCGCATCCTCGAAGTATTCCAGCGCACGATCCGTGCTCGGCCACATGCGGGCATCCGGAATACCGTTCGCCTCGAGATCCTCGGCAATCTCACTCCTCAGAACACCCGGTGAGACGTAACTGAACCCCAGCGTGGCGCCGCGCTTTCTCAGGCGTGCGAAGGTCTGGCCGAGCACCTTGAGTCCGGTTGCATCGACACCCTGCACTCGCTTCATATCGAGGACGAGGAAATCGGCGCCCTCGTCTGCAAGCGCTTCGGCCCGGGTCGCCAGCGCTTCTGCCGTACCGAAGAAAATGGTCCCTTCGACCTCTACCACGACAATCCGACGTCCCTGTTCAGTCAGGATCCGGGCCGTCTGCGGTGCCCTCTGCCGTGCCGAGCGGAGGGTCTCACCGGTCCGAATTCGGCGAATGGGAGAACGAGTCATCTGCGCGACGAAGACGGCAATCGACAGAAGGATCCCGGCTCCGACCGCGGCTACGAGGTTGACGGTGACACCAACCACGACCACGAACCCCATCTGGATCGAAGCGAGGACCTTGTCGCGTCGATTACGCGCGTCGGGCCGAAGCGCTTCGCGAACCTGCTGCATGCTCCAGCGATCGAACAGCGACGAGGCGATCACCATGATCAGTCCTGCGATCGCCGCCTTCGGGAGCATTTCGAGAGGCCGCGACAGGACGACAACCAGGATCAGCACGCCGAGTGCGTTGACGACCCCCGACCACTTCGTCCTTCCTCCGGCTCGATAATTGACCGCCGCCCTCGCAAGGATGCCGGACGTGGTCAGTCCCCCGAACACTGCTCCGACAGCGGAACCGATGCCCTGGGCCAGGAGCTGTCGGTTCGCGTCGAACCTGCGATCGGCGATGCTCTGATAGCTCACGAGCGAGATCATGGCCGAGATCGAATCGAGCACGGCCATCGCAAGTGCCCCGGTCAGGATGGCCACCAGCAGTGTCGAATCGAGCATGGCTGGAATCGAGGCCAGAATCGGAAGCGCAAGGCTGGGCGAGGGAACGGCCGAGGGCAGAGAGCCAAGTACGGCCCCGAGTCGGACACCTTCGGTCAGAGCGGCGAACCCGTGGTGCAGAACCGCTCCCATCAGCAGCGCAGCGACAGGGACCGCGGGCTTCGGCAGGAAGCGTCCCCCCTTCCACGCGACCACAAGGGTCCCGGTCGAGACCAGCACCGTCGCCGGCTGGATCTGGCCAAGATCGGCGAGGAATTCCACCCACGCCTGCCGCGGCACACCAACGAATGTCCAGAACTGACCCGTGATGAGCAGAATCGCCGTTGTGTTTCGTATCCCGGCGACGACGGGGTACGGCATGAACTCGACGAGCCCACCGACACGAAACGCACCCAGAAGCACCTGCACGCTTCCACTCAGGACGACCGCTCCGAACGCGACTGAGAGTAGCAGCTCCGTTCCGTCGGACGTCGCGAGATCGAACCGTCCCGTGGCCAGTAGCGTCGAAAGCATCGCCGCAAACGCCATCGCCGTCGTGGCTTTTGGCCCCGAGATCATACCGGGAGCCCCGCCGCTCAACGCGCATAGCAGCCCCGCGACGATCGACGAGAACATCCCTGCGAGGATGCCGAACCCGACGAAGTCCGGCCCAAGGGGGGCAAATGCGATGACGCCCGCAGCGACGTTTCCGGTGATCGAGACGATGGCGGACGCAAAACCGCCCGTGAGGTCTCCAACGGACGGCGAGGTCTGCGAGCTGACGGGCATCGACGTGGGGGGCTGCTCATCGAACGTTGCCCCGGGACTGCGGGGAGCAACGGATACACCGGTCACAATACGCCTCGAGCCCGCTCTCGACGAGCCTCTGATCCAGACTGTGGAACTGGCGACGGAGAACTTCAGCGTCGTAGACTTGATGCAGAGGTGCGGGAAGCCCGATGAACGTCGCACAACGGAGAGAACCCATGTCCGGCGAGACATCCGTGTCCGAGACCCCTCGTTGGCCGGGTCTGGACCACGAGTTCCACGCGGCTCTGCTCGAAGAGGGCCGCTCCCCGGAAGGCCGGGCGCTGCGGCAACACGCCGAGAACCGATTCATGTTCAGCGAGGGAAAGCCGTTCCTTCTCGGGCCTGCGCAGATGGTACGGGGAGAGTGGGCGGATCGGCTGCACGCAGTCACCACAGCGTACCACCGCGCAATCGAGGCCATCGTACGCGCCTCCCGGGACGACGAAGCAGTGCGCAATGCCTTGTCGACGCCGCCGGCACTGGCAGACGATCTCGCCGCTGATCAAGACACCCGGAACATGAAGGTCCACATTTGCCGGCTCGACCTCATGCTCGATCCGGCCGGCACCTTCTGGATTCTGGAGACGAACGCGAACTGTCCCGGTGGGTTCGTCTTTTCCGGCATCTGTAATCGGGCCTGGCGAGAGTTCATGGATCGGCGCGGCTATTCCATGCCACCAGCGATGCCGCATGAGGAGAAAGGGTTCATGGCGAAGTGGTTCCTCGCGGCATGTCGAGAGGATACCGGCCGGCATCCCGACCGGGTCGTCCTGCTCAGGGAGGAGGGAGGGAACCGGTTCGAACTCACGGACTTCACCCGTCACCTCGAATGGGAGCGGGTACAGTGTCTCGAGGCAGACCCCCGAGAGGTGGAGTACCATGAGTCAGGGCCGGCATGGGTCAGGGGTATCCCTGTCCAGCATGCATACCAGAAGTACGGCATGCAGCGGTATCTCCACCACCGGGCTTCCATCGAGCCTTTCGTCAGGGCAGTACGCAACCGCTCGCTCTTCGTTCAGAACGGTCAGCGCGGCCGGTGGGTGGGTGACGACAAGCTCTGCCTCGCCATCATGTCGGATCCGACGTTTCGATACCTGTTCGACCCGGATGACTGGGCGATGCTCCAGGAACACGTTCCATGGTCTCGAAACGCCCGGCTGCTCGACGCCACCGAGTACGCCGAGGTGCTGGGCAACCGTGAACGCTTCGTGTTGAAGCGGGGCCTGGACACTCGCGGTCAGGGGGTGATCGTCGGGCGCGGTACCACACCCGACGATTGGGGACCTTCGGTGCAACGGGCCAGAGACGAAGGTTGGCTGGTGCAGGATTTCCACCCGACCTCATGGGTGGAACGTGACTTCGACGACCCCACACTTCAGCGCCACGACCTCGCGCTCGGCGCCATCAACGGCAAGCTCACGACCCTGTTCAGCCGCAGCAGCAACGAGCTCCGGGTGAACATGGCTCGCACAGGCCGGATGCACCCGGTCTTCCTGGGTGCGCCCGAGGGCTAGCCGGTCAGGAGAAACGTCGCCTTCAGGATCAGGCGTCGATCGCGAAACGTGAACGCCGAGAGAGGGTCGGTCGGGTCACGCCTCAATTCGTCGTATGCGATGAACACGTCACTGCCGGGACGATACGTCCACCTGAAACGGGCACTCGAACTGAATTGCTCGACGAACGAGTTGTACTGTGTGATGGACCGAATCGCCATCGTCGGCGAGATCGCGAAGTCGACCCTCAGTGTGGCCAGATCGACCGTGAACTCGCCATTCGGGATTGAAACGTCATTCCGGGTCCACGATGCCTCCGTCGAGAGGCGATCTGACAGCCGCGCTCCCACCTTCCCCTGAGTGTCGAACCGGTCACCTCCGTAGAACTGCTGCGGGGCCAGCATCACGCTGTAGTAGAGCCGACGCGAGGGGTTCGAATCGAACGAGACACGGTATTCGTTGAAGTCGTAGTCCCCGACCGGGATCACCACGTTGTTCAGTGAGAAGTCCCGATCGACGCGGTCGAAATTGTCGTTCAACCACAAATTGAGGAATGCGCCATTGTCGAACCGGACGCCAAGCATGTAGTGCCATCGGTCCGCGATACGAAGTCCGGTCTGGTCGGTCGTGTAGATGTAGTTGACCATTGGAGACAGGACACGGATCCCCCAGAAATCAGGTCGCGGGTTCCGTTCGATATGCCACTTGGACGTCCGAATTCCTCTGCGTGGCAGGAAGCCCACCTCGGGGTTGAAGTCATTCTCGAAATCGGCGTACTCGCCGTAGATCCGCCAATTCGTGTCGAGCCACTCGGCGTTGATGTAGCTACCCATGCCACCCCATCCCTCATCCTCTCGGGCAGGGGTCGCAGGATCGTCCACCGGGGCGGTGAGGCCGGATGTCTGCGTTCCGGAGACGAACCCCTGAATGGTGAAATTCGGGTGGGGTGCGAAGACGGCATCCACGGCATACGTGCGATTGAAGTAGCTCGTATCGGCGGCGAGGTCTCCGAACGCGTCGATATCGGTCTTGTTGATGAACAGGGCCCCGATCCGGGAACGACCGAAGTTCCGACTGAACTTCGCAACGGAAAAATTCTCAGCAGCGGTACCCAGCGCCTCGTCGGTCTGCACACTCATGACCGCAACGTCGTTCTGACCCACTTTTCCCGTGACCCTGGCGCCGCCGATGATGGGGACGTTGTCACCTGAATCCGTAAGCCCGATTCGACGACTGAAGAACAATTCCGCATAGCGGTTGAAGGGGTTCGCGGAACCGATCCGGAACTGTCCGGAGTTCTCCAGGAAGAAGTCGCGCTTCTCCGGAAAGAAGAGGGCGAATCGCGTCAGGTTGACCTGCTCATCATCAACCTCGGCCTGGGCAAAATCCGTGTTCAGCGTCAGGTCGAGGTTCAGTCCGGCCGACAGCCCGTACTTCACGTCGAGTCCATAGTCGCGCTGCCAGTCGTTGTTCTCCGAGTTCGCCTCGAGCCTGCTGCTTCCACCGCCCGTCACGAACGGTGTCACTCGGAGATCCATGCCACGGTTCAGGCCCTCCATTCCTTCGAGGACGCCGGCCATGCTCACACGCGTGATGGTGAATTCTTTCGAGATCGGAGCCCAGAACGCCTGCTCGTTCTTGCCGCCCATGTTTCGCATGATGTTCAGGCCCCAGCTCTGCTGAGCGGCATCGCTGAAGCGGACGGTCACCATGGGGATGGCGATCTCGGCAACCCACCCGTCATCCAGCGTCCTCGCTGCGACGTGCCACACACCGTCCCAGTCGCGGTTGATGTTCGAGCTGGAGAACCCGAACTGCCTCGCTCCACCCTGGCCCTCATTGAAGATCTGCTGATCGAGCTGCGCGCCCAACGGGTTCGTGACGAACATGTACCCCGATCGGGAATCCCGGAACGTATCGAGGATGATCTGAATGTTGTCCTCGTCGAGGATCCGGTCCGAGTCTCGACGCATCTCCGTGGCCACCACGCCATACTCGGACCGCTCCCACGCACGCACGCCGATGTACAGGGTCTCCGGGTCGTACAGCAGATAGATCTCGGTGTCCTCGGATGCCCGCGCTCCCTCGTTCGGTTCCTGTTGGACGAGCTCATCAATGACGCCCCCGCGCCCCCACACATGCTCCTCGAGGATACCGTCGAGCGTCGGGGCTACATCCGTCCGCGTCGCACGAATGCGCTGCTCCACCCCTCTCTGCTGGGCGTCGAGGGCACCGCGCGGAACCGTGAGTGCTCCGGCCACGAGCATCGTCCAAAGTGGTAAGAATCGAGTCATCGAGCGCATGTCGGAGCCGGAATCGTTCGCGGAATGAGGAAGCGTCACTGCAACGACACGCGACGCCCGTACGGTGATGATCAAACATGAGAACATTGCGCCTTCAGGAGTAGCCAATCGATCTTGGCGCCCGAAGCTCAGTTGATCCGAAGGTATTCAGGGAGCAGACCTATCAAGAGCGACATCGAGATCGCGCAGGAGGCCGAACTCCGTCCAATTCAGGAGATCGCCGCGAAGATCGGGCTCGAGGCCCGGGACATTCAACCCCACGGCCACTACAAGGCCAAGATTCCTCTCGACGTAGCGCGCGAACGAGGCGGAGCTGACGGGAAGCTGGTCCTGGTGACAGGTATCAGTCCGACCGCGGCAGGGGAAGGCAAGTCGACGGTCTCGGTCGGCCTGGCCGACGCCCTGAATCTGAGAGGCCGGAACCCCGTGCTGTGCCTGAGAGAGCCGAGCCTGGGGCCGGTGTTCGGCATCAAGGGAGGAGCGGCCGGGGGTGGGCACAGCCAGGTCGTCCCGATGGAGGAAATCAATCTCCACTTCACGGGAGATTTTCACGCGATCAGCTCCGCTCACGGTCTGCTGTCGGCAGTCCTGGACAACCACCTCTACCGGCCGAACACACTCGGCATCGACCCAACCCGAATCACGTGGCCGCGCGCGATCGACATGAACGACCGAGCGCTACGCGACATCGTCGTCGGGCTGGGCGGCCGGACCGGAGGAGTCCCGAGGCAGGATGGCTTCGTGATCACGGCAGCCTCCGAGATCATGGCGATCTTCTGCCTGGCCGACGGCACGAGCGACCTCAAGGAGCGTCTCGATCGCATCATCATCGGTTACACGCGTTCGGGCGAGCCGATTCGAGCCGAGGGTCTCGGCGTATCGGGCGCCATGGCCGCGTTGCTGAAGGATGCGGTGAACCCGAACCTCGTGCAGACCCTCGGTGGCACGCCCGCCCTCATTCATGGAGGACCGTTCGCCAACATCGCTCACGGCTGCAACTCCCTCACGGCGACCCGGGTCGGGCTCTCCCTGGGAGATGTCGTCGTTACGGAAGCTGGATTCGGTGCGGACCTCGGTGCGGAAAAGTTCTTCGACATCAAATGCCGCTTCGGTGACCTGAACCCCGAGGCGGCCGTGATCGTGGCGACGGTGCGAGCCCTCAAGATGAACGGGGGGGTGGCGAGGGACGCACTCGGGACGGAGGATGTGGATGCCGTCCGGCGAGGCTTCGTGAACCTGAAGGCCCATGCCGAGAACGTCCGCAAGTTCGGAGTTCCTCCCATCGTGGCCATCAACCGCTTCGCCACGGACACGGACGCCGAACTCGCCACCGTCATCGATGGATGCGCGGAAATGGGCGTCCGGGCCGTTGTTGCTGACCCGTGGGGTGGAGGAGGCGCGGGCTGCCTTGACCTCGCCGACGCCGTCTGGGAGAGCCTGGAGAGCGGTGATGCCGAGTACCGGCCGCTGTATCCGAGCGAGATGGGCCTGATCGAGAAGATGGAAACCATCGCCCGTGACATCTACGGTGCGGATGGCCTCGACATTCATCCATCCGCGGTCAAGGAGATCGAGGTACTGGAGGCCGCAGGGCTCCGTGAGGCACCGGTGTGCATCGCCAAGACTCAGTACTCTTTTTCCGACGATCCGGCTCTCCTCGGGAGACCGTCCGGCTTCAACATCCATGTCCGCGAGGTGACCCCGTCTGCGGGGGCCGGGTTCGTCGTCGCCAAGACAGGGGCGATCATGACGATGCCCGGCCTTGGGCCCGTGCCCTCCGCGATGAACGTGGATCTTGTCGACGGCGTGGTGTCCGGGTTGTTCTGATCCAGGCCGGCCGGCACCCACGATCTGTCGGACGCTGCTGCGGGGGAGTTCCGGGATGGGGCTCCCCTTCGGCAGATCAGGGGATGACGTGCTATGGTGGTCGGGCCGTATGACCATGAACCGGAGCACACCGTGAATCGCGTCTGCCTGACCCTTCTTGTCGTGCTCACTCAGCTTGGAACTGGCGGGGAAGCGGTCGCCCAGGATCCGCGCTGGCCCGTGGACCTCGACATGATCGCGAGAATCCGGGAAGAGGGGCTCCAGCGCTCGGAACTCCCGAACACGTTCTCCTACCTGACCGATGTCATCGGTGCGCGCCTCACCAACTCGGAGGATATGCTTCGGGCGCAGGAATGGGTGGTGGGAGAACTCAGGCGGACCGGGCTCGAGAACGTGGATCGCGAGCCGTTCATGGACTACGGCGTGAGTTGGGACAACGAGTACGTATCACTGCACATGCTCGAACCCGACTACTCGCCCATGGTGGGGTATCCGATCGCACACACCCCGGGCACAGAAGGGAAGCAGAGACTCTCGACCGTGATCGGCGACCTGCAGACCCGGGCAGACCTCGAGCGTTATCGCGGCAGGCTCCGTGGGATGGCCGTACTCTCGACGCCGCCGGCCGTGGTGGACCAGCGACGCTTCGAGACGGGGACACCTCGTCGCTCAGACGAGGAATTGAGGGCTCTCGAACGGGACGTGATCGTTCCGCCGCCGGGACCGGACCCATACTTCTCTCGCCTCTACCCCCCGGCGCCCACCAACCCGGACGTCCTGACGGCCGCCGAGAAGCTGGCGTTCTATGTTCAGGAAGGGGTCGCCGCAGTCCTCGAGTCGAGCAGCGGGTGGCCGGGCGCAGTGCGCGGATTTGCTCGCGCCGGGGCGAAGGTCGACCGGTGGGCCCGAGCTGAGACCCTCGAATCGGTGCCCGTGATCGCCATCACGCCCGAGCACTACAACCGGATGTATCGAATCGCGGCCCGAGGGATCCCCGTCGAAATCGAGGTCGAGGTCAGGAATCGGCACGGCGCCGAAGTGACACAGGCACACAACGTCGTCGGGGAGATCCGTGGAACCGATCGGGCGGATGAGGTCGTGATGCTCGGTGCCCACTTCGACACCTGGCATGCGAGCCCCAACGCCTCGGACAATACATCGGGAGTCGCCGTGATGCTGGAGGCGATGCGGATCCTCAAAGCGGTCGGCGCAGCACCCAGGCGGACCATCCGTATCGCCCTCTGGTCCGGCGAGGAGCAGGGCCTCTGGGGTTCGCGTGCGTACGTTCGCGAGCACTTCGGCGATCCGCTCGACCCCTCGGTCGGGACGACCGACGCGTACGATCGTTTCTCCGTCTACTTCAACCAGGACTATGGCCCCGGCGAGTACAGAGGGATCTGGCTCCAGGGCAATGAGCACGTCCGAGCGCCGTTCTCCGCGTGGATGGCACCGCTGCGCGACATGGGCATGACGACCATCTCACCTCAGGGCGTCGGCAGCACCGATCACGTCCCATTCGACGATGTCGGTCTGCCTGCCTTCCAGTTTCTACAAGCCCGAGTCGGCGGAACCGGTGGTCATACGAATCTCGATTTTTTTGACACGATTCCGCTGGACCACCTGAAGAAGAATGCCGTGATCATGGCCGTGTTCGTCTATCACGCCGCGATCGCCGAAGAAGTACTCCCACGGAAGGGTGGTCGATAGCATCATCGGCGAGCGGCTGCCGCAATCGCTCGTCTCACGATCCTTCCCTCGACGTCGCCGAAGACATCGACCGTGGCCTCGGAGGCACGCTGGATCGCTCGTGCAACGGACGTGTCGGTCCGAGCCGCCGACCGAACAGCCTGCACGAGCGGACGCAGCTTCCTTCCCTGGGCCTCGCCGAAGTCATGCAAGTCCGTTCGCCGTCCGAGCAGCTCGAGGGCAACTGCCCCCAGAAGGTCGAGGCGGGTGACCGATCCTCCCTGAAATACCGACGGAGGTGTGGCGTCAACCACTTCCGCCCACGCTGAATCCCCAGCCTCACTGTCACCTGAGGCGGATCGTGCCAGTCCGAGCAGGAATCGCCCGACCCGCTCTTCCGGCTCGTAAGGTCTCCCCTGACCGAGCCGTTCAGGCCACGTCATCGCCGCTTCGAAGTGCACCACGGCCGCATCCGGTTCGCCGCGGTCGAGGCGCGCCAGGCCCGCCATCAGGTTCGCGTGGGCGAAGAGGGCATGCGCCTCCGATGAGTGCTCCGAGGGAAGAACCCGGATCTGCTCCAGTATCTCCAGGGACTGCTCGAAGTCACCCACTTCGTTCAGGCTCCGGCTGTGGAGAAGAGCGAGATCAAAGTCGTCGGGAAACGCCTCAAGGGCGGCGTAGGACACCTCGAGTGCGGCGCGCCACCGGTGCGCACTCTGCAGGTGCTGAATCAGCGGAATCCGAAGCAGACGTGAGGTCGGATCGAGTTCTACGGCACGGCGAAGATCCCGCTCCTGATCAGCGGCCTCGGCGCCGGCGAGAAGGGCCCGAGTCACGTAGAGCGGCGCATAATCGGGTTCGTTTTCCAGATCCCGGAACACCAGACCGGCTTCGGCTCCTCGATCCCGCGCGGCGAGCACGAGCGCGTGGAGGTACGACCAGCCCCAGTGATCCGATTGGGACGACGCCCACTCCAATACAGGCACCATTTCTCGCCGGAACGGAAACACGAAGTCGACGGAGAGGTCTTCGCCAAGGAACCCCGCATCGCCGGTCGCATGGGCCCGCCATGCCCGCGCCAGCGGCTCGGCTACCGTATTCTGCGCCAGAGTCATGACGTTGATCGCCTCTTCGGTGCGTCCGAGGGCTCCATACGCCAGACCGAGTTCGAGGAGTTCCTGACCGGGATACTCTCCGCGCAGCCGGTCTCGAAAGGTAGTCGCGGCCTCCGGATTCGCTCCGGCTGCGAGCCATCGCTCCGCTGACGGGACGTGAGACATCGGGTCGATCTCCGAGATCCGCTGCAGAGCTTCGCTCCAGACGTCCTGCTCGCCCTGGAGTCGGGCTGCGACTGCGGACGCATGCAGGGCAGGAAGTGCATACGCATCATAGTCGAGCGCGAGGCCGGCGTACCGAAGCGCATCCGTGACGCGACCCGAACGCAGTGCGACGGCTGCGAGCTGCTGGTAGGCAACTGATCGGAATGCGATCGAGCGCGCGGCCCACCCGTACGTCTCGCGCGCGTTGAGATCATCTCCCTGCGCGGCATAGAGGTTCCCTGCGATGAAGTTCGCCTCGGCGTCGTATGCGTCGAGTTCGAGCGCTCGGCGTACGAGAGCGAGTCCGTCGGAGTATCGCGCCCTTCGGTACTCGAGATCGGCGAGGCCGAGTAGGGCGTCACGATGCCACGGCTCCACCGCGAGCACCGCCTCGTACGCGGCTCGCGCCTCCGGCAGTCTCCGCCCCTGGAGCAGTTCCGAGGCGGCCTCGGCCGTTCGATCAGCCCACGGAATCGAGGCTACCGCGTCGGATGATGTACTGAACGGGCGATCGAGTCTCGTGGCCGCCGGATCCGAGTCGTACCGAAGTCCGAGGGTCGGAAGCGCGACCGTAACGTCCTCGCCGGCGGGGACGGCCACCGACCAGGACCGGGGTTCGAGAACGTCGAACTCGGCGACCGATGCCAGGATGGTGTCGCCCGCCACCATCACGTGAAGCGTATCCGTGCCGGCGCCGAAGGCGTGGGCCCGGATCGTCAGGCGTCCCTGATCGCGCTCCACGAAGAGGGCACCCTCCTTCGATGCTTCGGTCAGTCCGCCGAGGCCCTCGACCGGGAACCAGGTCTCGGACCAGCGATCCGACGCGCCGGGCTCGAAGCCAACTTCGGAGATCGGGTTGATCTCCCCCGTCGGCGAGTACTGCACGAGAAGGCGGCCGGCCTGAAACTCCACATATTGGCCGTCAGTGTCCGTGAGGAGGTCCTCCCAGATCCCCCCCTGACGGGACAGGGCCCACAGCCAGAGCTTCTGGCCGGGAATGTCTTCGTACCGTCCCCAGTGGCCGAACCCGTAGTCGTCCTCCTGATAGTAGCCGCCGAAGAAGTCGTCGTACGAACCGACGACATGGTACGATTTGTTTCCGTCGAACCGATTTTCGTCGTATACGGAAAGACGACGACCCTCCACGTCCACGGGCCAGCGGCGCTCGCCTCCGGGATGCTCGAGGTACGCCTCGCCCGGAATCGACAGGACGAGATCGTCCTGCGCGAAGGCCGCGCCGGTCATCCAGTTGTAATACGGATGTTCCAGGGTGGTCGGATTCTGCCACTGGGCGTGCGTTTCGAAGTAGGCACGGTCCGCGGGAAGTCTGATCTCGACCCGCCAGCGCGTTCGCGAGGGCAAGTCCGTCGCACCGACAAACACGCTCGCGCTGCCATCGTCGTTCTCACGCGTGAGATACTCGACCGGCGTGGCAGTCGCGGGTGTGTGCCCGATGACGCCGAAGTTGAACTCGATACCCCCCGAGGTCCACGGACCCCGCAGGGCGATGTTCCGAAATTTCATCACCTCGTTGCGGTAGATGAACTCGTGCCCGGTCGCCTTGACCCGGGCACCCCACACCTTGCCACCGACCTCGGGCAGGACCCAGACCTCGACCCACTCATTTTCTAGCGTCAGCACGGTCCACTCTCGTGGCTCGGAATCGTGCGCGTATCCCTCGAACCGGTGGTACGGGTAGAGGCGCGTGTCCTGCGTCAGGATCGGTACGGGATTGGGCTCGGAAAATCCGTACGTGGCCAAGGTACGGCGTTCCTCGGTGACCGTTGCCCGGGTTTGACCGGCGACCACCGAAGCATCCGTCGGCAGTTGCGCGGCGAGGAGAGAGTAGGCGACGAGGAGCGCACGTCTGTGGTTCGACATCGGATGCATCAGGCGTTGCGGGTGCGAAGAGTCCCCACACGATGGCCCCCGAACAGCTCGACCGGCAAACGAACGGTCTCTCGTCGGGAAGCGTGAGCTTGACCTTCGATGGTTACTATGTGACTATATACGCATATAGTCTTTCTATGACAGGCCTGTTCCGATGCCAAAGCAGCTCTCACCCGAAGTGATCGACATCATCGCCGACCGGTTCGCGGTACTCGCCGAACCGGCACGGCTGCGCATTCTCAACACGCTCATGGCAGGGGAGCACACGGTGTCCGATCTGGTGTCAGCGACCGGACTCAACCAGGCGAACGTATCCAAGCATCTTCGGGTCCTTCGCACATCCGGATACGTGAGTCGCCGCAAGGAAGGACTCTTTTCCTTCTACACCATCGATGACCCGTCCGTGGTCGTGCTGTGCGAGATCATGTGCAGCCGACTTGAGGACGAGGTCGCAGAACAGAGGGCCAGACTCGCGGTCTCCTGACTCGAAATCATCAGGCTCTCTCCCCGTTAAACCCGAAAAGCACATCATGATCGACCTCCTCACCGGACCCTGGCCATGGTTCGTGGCCGGGCCACTCATCGGACTCGTCGTTCCGATCACCTTTCTCTACAGCGGACGCAAATGGGGCATCTCCTCGACGTTCCGGGACGTCTGCGCCGCGACGTTCCCGCGCAACATCGAGTATTTCCATTATTCGTGGAGATCCGCTGGGGCATGGCGCCTGACAATGGCTGCAGGACTGGTCATCGGAGGAGCCATCGCCGCGGTCACCTCGACGGAGGGCCAGTCGATCTCGGCAGCCACTCAGACTGATCTCGCAGCACTCGGCATCCTCAGTGTGGATGGCCTCGTTCCTTCGGAAATCTTCTCATGGAACGGCCTCACGACCCTTCCGGGGTTCGTGATGATCGTCGTGGGTGGGTTCCTCGTGGGCTTCGGAACGCGCTACGCCAATGGCTGCACCTCCGGGCACGCGATATCCGGCCTGTCCGCCCTTCGCGTGACCTCGCTTGTGGCGGTTCTGGGGTTTTTCGCGGGAGGTCTGCTCTCCACGCATGTGCTGCTTCCCCTGCTCCTCGGAGGTGGTTTCTGATGGCCGCACATGCGTCGGGCAGCAGCGACCGCGCCAGCCAGGGCGATGCCGCAGAAGAAGGACCGGAGCGCCTCTGGCCCTACCTCCTCGTCGGCATCGTTCTGGGAATCGTCTTCACACGGTCCGGCGTCATCTCCTGGTTCCGGATTCAGGAGATGTTCCGGTTCCAGTCATTCCACATGTTCGGAATCATCGGGTCGGCCGTTGCCGTGGGGGGCATCGGGATCCAGCTGATCAAGCGGTTCGACGCCCGTCCGATGACCGATCGTCCGATGGACATGCCGAGCGACTCGTTCTCGGCACCCGGATGGCAGTACTGGATCGGGGGGACGGTATTCGGCCTTGGCTGGGGGCTTCTGGGTGCCTGCCCGGGACCCATCTACGTCCTCTTTGGCAATGGCGTCACGGTCATCGCGGCTGCTTTCCTCAGTGCACTCCTCGGCGTCTGGGTCTACGGCGCAATCCGACATTTCCTCCCGCACAGCTGATTTCACGGAGACTCGCAGCATGTTCTTTCGTCAGATTTTCGATCCCGAGCTGGCCCAGTACGCGTACCTGATCGGATGCCAGCGTACCGGCGAAGCGCTCGTAATCGACCCGGAGCGCGACATCGATCGCTACGTCCGAATCGCACGCGAGGAAGGGCTCCGGATCGTCGCGGCCACCGAGACGCACATCCACGCCGACTTTCTCTCCGGCCTCCGGGAATTCGCCGAGCAACATGACGTAAAGCTCTATCTGTCGGATGAAGGAGATGAAGACTGGAAGTACAACTGGGCCAAAGCCTCGGAGTACGACGTCCACTTCCTGCGGGACAACGACGAGTTCATGATCGGCAACATCCGGATCCAGGCACTGCACACGCCGGGACACACACCGGAGCACATGAGCTTCCTGATTACGGACATGGGGGGTGGGGCGAACGAGCCGATCGGGATCGCTTCCGGTGACTTCGTCTTCGTGGGCGACCTGGGACGCCCCGACCTGCTGGAAACAGCTGCCGGCGTGAGTGGAGCCCGCGAACCTGCGGCCCGTCGCCTGTTTGCATCGACGAGGCGCTTCCTCGCTCTGGACGATCACATTCAGGTCTGGCCGGGCCACGGCGCCGGAAGTGCATGCGGGAAGGCACTCGGCGCCGTCCCGATGTCGACGGTGGGGTACGAACGGAAGTTCAACGCGGCTCTGGGCCTCGACTCCGAAAGCGGTTTCGTCAGCTCCATCCTCGACGGACAGCCCGAACCTCCGCTCTACTTCGCTCGCATGAAGGACCTCAACAAGAATGGAGTGCCCATTCTCGGGGAGCTTCCTCGGCCCGAGGTACAATCCGTAGCAGAGCTGGCAGCTCACGGATCCCGGGAAGGCGCCGTCATCGTGGACACCCGCGCGGATCGGGCAGCGTTCATGGACGGGCACATTCCCGGTTCTCTCCATGCGCCCCTGGGGATCAATTTTCCGATGATCGTGGGCTCCTACGTCGATCCGGCCACCGACATCTACCTGATCATCGACAGCGCAGACGTCGACCTCGCCGTTCGTACGCTGGTCCGAATTGGATACGACCGAATCGTGGGGATCGCGTCCCCCTCAGCCCTCGCTGAGAGCAAATCCACGACGGCCGTGATCCCGCGCGTGAACTTCACGGATGTTCCCGCCGAGGTCGACCCGACACGCTGGACCATCCTCGATGTTCGTGGAGCCGCCGAGTTCAGCGGCGCGCATGTCCCGGGAGCCCTCAACGTCGCGTACACTCGCCTGGCGTCGAGACTCGACGAGATTCCGCGCGACAAGCCGGTCCTCGCGTATTGTCGTTCGGGGAACCGTGCATCGGCGGCCGCGGCGCTCCTCGCTCGTGCAGGGCTCGACGTGACACTGGTCGACGGACCCTTTGCTTCCTGGGCAGGACTCCGACCCGCGCCGGAGCCTGCGGGGGCCGCTTGACCGACGCATCGAATCGATCAGGCGAAGGAGCCGGCACACTCTGGCTCCCGACCTGGCTGCGGAAGTCTCCGCTCGGTCACTCCCTCGTGGACTGCGAGCGAGCGGATCTGAGTCGGGATCTCACGGCAGGAATGACGGTCGGAGTGATGCTGATTCCCCAGGGCATGGCATACGCTCTGATCGCCGGGCTCCCGCCCGTGTACGGGCTCTATGCTGCTCTGGTCCCTCTCGTCGTGTACGGTCTGCTGGGTACCTCCCGCCAGCTCGCAGTGGGGCCGGTCGCGATGGTCGCACTGCTTGTCGCGCACGGGGTCGGAGACCTCGCCGGCGGAAACGCCAATCGCTACCTGTCTCTCGCGGTCACCCTGTCCCTGCTGACCGGCCTCATTCAGCTGGCCCTTGGGCTGCTGCGCGCCGGGTTCCTCGTGAACCTGCTGTCTCATCCCGTACTGGCGGGCTTCACGTCCGCCGCGGCCCTCATCATCGGCACGAGCCAGCTCGGCGGGCTGACGGGCCTGACCATCCCGAAAGGGGCCGTCCACGAAATGCTTCGATCGGGGCTCGAGCAGGCAGGTGCGATGCACCTGCCGACCCTCACTCTGGGCGTCAGTGCCATCCTCGCCGGTGTCGCCCTCCGGCGCTGGGCTCCGAAACTACCGGCACCGATGATCGTAGTCGCGGCAGGCACGATCGCTGCATGGGGATTCTCCCTGAGCACCGTGGGAGTCGCGATCGTCGGGACCATCCCTACCGGTCTTCCCGCCCTCGGCCTGCCGGGTGTCGGCTTCGGGCGTGTGGCGCCGGTCGGGGATGTCGCCCTGAGCCTCGGTGACATCATCGCCCTCATGCCGGTGGCCCTGGCGATCGCTCTGGTAGGCTTCATGGAGTCGATCGCTGTTGCGAAGGTCTACGCGTCCCGTCTGCGGTATGACCTGGACGCAAATCAGGAGCTCAAGGCCCTCGGCGCCGCCAACATCGCCGGCTCCCTGTTCCACTCGTTCCCGGTAACGGGTGGCTTCTCTCGCACCGCCGTCAACGCCCAGGCCGGCGCGCGATCGCAGCTGTCGTCCCTGGTCAGCGTGGCAGTCATCGGCATCACGCTGCTGTTCCTGACGCCACTTTTCTACCACCTGCCCAAAGCCATTCTCGCGGCTGTCATCGTGGTCGCCGTGGCCGGACTCGTAGACGTACGCAGCGCGCAAAGGCTCTGGCGAGAGGACCGACGGGACTTCGCCCTCATGCTCGCGACCTTTTCGATCACACTCGTCCTTGGTATCGAACAGGGGATTCTGACCGGAGTCGCTCTCTCGGTCGTCGTCGTGCTCCACCAGATCACGACACCGCATATCGCAATCCTGGGCCGGCTGCCCGGATCCAATCAGTACCGAAACGTGCTGCGCAACCCCGACGTGATCGTTGAGCCGGACATCGCCATCATCCGGATGGACGCTTCACTCTTCTACGGCAACGCCGAGGCCCTTCGAGACGCTGCACGCAACGCGATTTCGAACCTGACACGGGGCTGCACCCTCGTTCTCGACGCCTACCCCATCAACCGTACCGACTCGACGGGTCTGCACCTGCTGCACGAGTTGATCGACGAGATCCGACAGCGTGGTGGCGACTTCCGGATCGCAGGCACCAAGGGCCCGCTCTTCGATGCGCTGACCGTCGGCGGCATCGTGGCGAAGCTCGGCGAGGATCACTTCCATTCCGAGGTCTGGCGTGCCGTCGAGGCCATCCGGCACCCGGTCGCCGCCTGACGACGAAGGCACGAAGCAAGCCCGGGCATCGGTCCAATCAGAGACTGACGTCCCCGCCGGGATCACGCGCTCGCAATTCCTCGAGGATCCGCCCGGCCTCCTCGCGCATGTGCGCCTCCCTCTCCGGGTCGCGCTCGGCCTGAAGCCAGAGAGGTTCGCCGACGTCACCGAGTGGAACCACGAGGACCGCTCCTTCAACTGCACCGTCTCCCAGAAGGTCGGCAGCCATCTCGATGACGGCCGGCTCGGCGTCGTCATTGACCTCCACAAGAATCGCGATCGAACCCTCGATCGAGTCCACACACCACACTTCCGCTTCACTCCTGTTCATACACGTGCCTCGCGATGGCATGCCCGTTGGAGTCGAACAGCGTGGCCTCGTCTCCGTTGCTGTTCCAGACTGACCGATGGTTGTTCATGAAAAAGGATACACCGTCAGTCGAGCCGTAGCCGGAGTAGACGACGACACTGCGTCCGGGCGCAACGTTCGTGCCCGGAGGGAAACGGAAACAACGACTCGATAGATCGCACAGACGCCAGAGTCCGATGCCGAGCCGGACCGTGCTCGTGTTCTGAATGACGACGAATTCACTGTTCAGGTCGCCAGGGTCATCGCCTGACAATTCGGGATGAACGGTCAAAGCCAGCATGCCTTCGAGGCCCCCGGACCCTTCCCCGGGCACCAACCCTTCAGCCGGGATCACGGACTCGTCCCGACGAGCGACCGGAGCCTTCAGTCCCGGGTCATCGAACGCGAATTCACCGAGTGCGACTTCGTACGTGCCGTCGGCGTACCCCAAAATCGTCACGGAACCGTCCCGGTCCGTCCGAAACAAGCGGTCAGCATACGAGGTGTAGGCGGCAAGAGCCTCGGGACGTGGATGGGCGTACGGATTCCCTTCCCCGACCGAGATCACGACCACGTCCGGCCTGGCGGCCTCGAGAAAATCGTAGGAGAAGCCGTTGGCCGCTCCGTGGTGTGGCGCCTTGAGCAGAGTCACCTCATCGATCACCCCCTCGCCCAACCAGAAATCCAACTCCTCTCGTTCGGAGTCACCCGTCATGAGCGCGGTGAAGTCACCGTAACGAAGAAGAACACCCACAGATCGATTGTTCTGCTCTCCCATATCCGGAGGCAGCGGAAGAATCTCCAGGGAAATGCCCCCCAGCAGCAGGGTGCGCCGAACCGCCTCGAGGTAGCGGACGTCCAGACGCTCGACATGGGCCATGAGGTCGAGGTACGTCTTCGTCGTGTGCGGCGTCCCGTTGTCCAGGTACGTGTCGACCGGGCGTGCCGTCAGAACATCGTCCACACCGCCGATATGATCGACATGAGCATGCGTCGCGATCATCAGGGCCAGCTCACGTACACCGAGGCGCGTCAGCTGCCGCAACGGTGAGCCACGACCTGCATCGATCATCGCGAATCGGCCGTCGGGTGCCCTGATCACGATTCCATCGCCCTGGCCGACATCGAGAAAGGTCACGGCGACCGGACGTTCCTGCGCGACGAGAGTGGTCCGGGCAGCCGGGGCGGCGGCCACCGCAAACAGCGCGACGAGGCAGCCCGTCGAGAGGGCCGACCACCACGAGAGCCGAGCGGAAATCATCCTGTACGATACGCCCGTCATTGAGCAGTGACGACTCCTGCCGCAGCTTTTCGAGATGTCGACTGTGGATCCCGACGTGCCCCACGATCCGTGGGCTGCTCACTACGAAACCGTCATGTCTCTCAGTTTCGGCGGGCTCTACAGGCAGATGACCTCGCAGACCCTCGCCGAAATCGACCGTCTTGTGCCCCGCGATGCCACGATTCTCGATCTCGGGGCCGGCTCTGGCCGGATGGCCCTTCCGCTCGCTCAGTCAGGTCGCCGTGTCATCGCAGTCGACCGATCCACGAGCATGCTGGCAGCCCTGCGGCACCGCGCCTCCCTGCTCGGGCCCGAGGCTGCGGACCGTATCGAGGTCCGGGGCGGCACAATCGACAGGATTCCACAGACCGACAGGGTCGACCTGGTTTTGTGCGTGTTTACCGTGCTGGCGTACTGCCTCACCGAAGATTCGCTCCACGACACGTTTCGCGGGGCATCCGGAGTCCTCAACCCCGGTAGCCCTTTTCTCCTCGACGTACCAGCCGCCGAGGTCTTCCAATCGATGGAGATCGAGAGCAGCGAGATCATTCGCAGTGTTTCCATCGACGAGGTGGAGCCTGCGATGTACGAGTACCGCGAGCATACCTTGCTGCGCACGGAAACCGGCTCGGTCGAATACCGGGACGCGTTTCGACTGAGGCGCTGGACGTTGGACGAGGTCAGGGAGGCGCTGGGGGCCTCCGGATTCGGGGGAATCGAGGACGTGACCGAACGCTTCGCCGATCTGGGTGCCCGCTACCTCGTCGCCCGAAGCGAGACCGTCAGTCCGACGGGAGGTTGATCGAAACCCCCCAGCCCTCCTCCGAGCGGACAGGCATGGTCGGGATGATCTCTACCCAACCGACGGAGAGCATGCGCGCCATGATCGCCGAGAACGTTCCGCCGACCACGCCGAAGAACATCGCACCCCGGCGCTGATCCCTCGCCTCCTGCCGGGCCTCGAGCTCTTCCCGCGGCACCGGATTCAGGCAGTACGTAGTCCCGGCCCCGACCGTGCACCCGTCGACCTTTCCGAAGCCGACGGACGGTCCGATCGCGTACCCGAGTGCCCCGAACGCAGCACCCCCCAGGACACCGCCTCCCAGCATCCACAGATTCGGATTCCCCTTCTCGGTGCGGCGCTCCAGCGTCACTTCGTCCAGAGCCAGCGTCTCTCGACGGATCGGCGCGGGATCGCAGATCGGTGCGTCACCGTGCATCTCCCCGGCTCGGCAGACCGGCTTTCCCCGGCTGAGCAGCGTGAAGACGTTGCCCTCCACCGAGAGAACACGGCCCACCGTGGCTCCGTTCACGCGCACGGAGTCACCTGCGAACAGCTCGGTTGTCTGCTGGACGCCGTCACCCGCCTGAGCCTCGAGGTCCGCAGCCACCAGCGCCAGCCCGGTGACGGCGACCCTGAGGGCCTCGAGAGGGCGGACTCTTCGTCGTCGGATCAAAGCAGTGATCTTCGGTCAGGGATGAGGCACGCCTTGTGCCCACGTAGACGAAGAACAGGACAGCTAACCCGGCCCAAGGGTTGAGTGATGGGGTGCCCCCTGTCCGTTACGAACCATCTCTCGGCTCAGCGAATCGACATCTCGGCCGCGCGATGCCGGCCTCCTCGAGGCGCCGAACCGAGGCCCCTCATCGATTCGCCGTGACCCTGATCTGCCGGCTTCACGCGAGGCGTAGACCGTATCAGTTGCCCGCCACGTCGAGAGAAAAGGTCCACACTGCCGGTGCGTCCGCATCGGGACGAGCGCCCCGTGTCGCCCGTCCACCGAGGATGGTGACGTACTGGCGACCGTCGAGCGCATACGTCATGGGCGAAGACGTGCCGCGACCAACCTCGGCAGACCAGAGCTCCTCTCCGGAACGAGCATCGAAGGCAATCATGCGATCCCCGCTGCCCCAGAAGACGAGGTTGCCGGCCGTCGACAGCGTACCCCCGTTCTCCCCCGTGGACTCCACGCGCCATACTTCACGATTCTCCGCGGGATCCCAGGCCAGAAAAAACGTCGTCGGCCCCTGGATCTCCGGGCGCACGGGGCGGTCACCTCCACGGAAGATCGTCCCCGTGTTCCAGACGCCCTTCGTGTACTCGAGCCGGTCCGTCATCTGGTAGAAGAAGTTGTTGTTCTTCGCGGGCAGGTAGACCAGCCCCGTCTCGCGGTTGAACGCCATCGGTGGCCAGTTGTGCGCACCGGTCGGTCCCGGCGCGAGGTACACCCCCCGGCCGGTCTGACCATACCGGGCCTCCGGCGTCTCGATCGGCCGGCCGGTATCAGGATCGATTCCGGTCGCCCACGTCACGTCGTCCGCAAACGGTTGACCTGAAATGAACTCGCCCGTCACGCGGTCGATGACATAGAAAAAGCCGTTCTTCGGCGCCTGCACGATGACCTGCCGCGTGCGTCCATCGATCTCGATGTCGAGGAGCATGAGGGGCTGGGTTGCCGTGTAGTCCCAGTCGTCGCCCGGCGTGGTCTGATAGTGCCACCTGTACTCACCCGTGTCGCCGTCGAGTGCGACGATCGACGAGAGATACAGATTGTCTCCACCACCCGGACTGCGGTACTCGCGGCTCCACGGGGAGCCATTGCCCGTGCCGATGTAAAGGAGATTCAGGGCCCCGTCATAAACCATCGCGTCCCAAACCGTCCCCCCACCACCGATCGCCCACCACTCGCCATTCCACGTCTCGGCAGCACGCGCCATCGCCTCACTCTCGAAACCGTCAGCCGGGTTTCCCGGCACCGTGAAGGTCCGCCACAGCTGCTCGCCGTCCTCGACGTCGTATGCCGTCACGTATCCGCGCACACCGTACTCCGCCCCGCCGTTGCCGATGACGACCTTGTCCCGGAACACTCGAGGCGCACCCGTGATGCTGTAGTCCTCTCCGGCGGGCGTTGTCTGAACCGTCCAGATCACATGACCGTTGTGACGGTCGAGGGCTACGAGTCGCCCGTCCAGCAGGCCCACGAAAACCTTGTCTCCGTGGATCCCGACCCCGCGATTCACGTCTCCGCAGCACGCTGGTGGCCCCCCTTGTTCTTCATCCGGTATCCCGGGATCCCAGTACCAGAGTTCCGTGCCCGTGCGCGCATCCAGTGCGAAAACCGTGCTCATGGGACCGGTCGCGTACATGACTCCGTCGACCACGAGCGGGGTCGATTCCAGCCGGGCCCCCCGACGAGAAATGTCATACGTCCACGCCACATCGAGACGCCCGACATTGTCCGAGTTGATCTGCGCGAGCGAGCTGTACCGCTGCTCCCCGAGGTCACCTCCGTGTCCGGTCCATTCCTCATCGACCGCAGCCGGCGCGTTGTCCGGCACACCCAGCCCCGGCACACCATCTTCAGCGCGCTCCGGTTGGGCGGATCCGGCGGACGCCGGACGCTCAGCGGGCGACGACACCGGCGGTGCGGTGGAACAGGCGGACAGCGAAACGATCAGTACGAGAAGCGTCGCGATCTTCAGATGCTTCATGAGGCATGACTCCAGGGGAGTGGTCGATGACATCATAGGCCCTTGGACGCGCAGCGGCATCACAATTCCACCCAGACCCCACCCGGTCCCGCATTCACGATGCGGGTTGCACCGACGCTCGATTCCCTCTCCCACGACGCGTGAATGTGACCACATACGACGAGTGCAGGCACCGCCTGCTCGATCGTCTCGAGTACCGCCTGACTACCCAAGTGCACGCCGGCCGCGGGTTCGTCGACATGCCCCAGCGGAGGAGAATGGGTCACCAGGACAGCATCCGACGGGCACCCCGAAAGAAGCGTCCTCGCCTCATCCTCCGTCAGGTCGAAGCTCCAGGACCCGAACGGCGTAACGGGAACAGCCCCTCCGACCCCCCAGAAGGCGCGTCCCCCGATCACGCACCCGGACCCGTGAAGCACGTGAAGATTAGACCGTCCGTCGCTCGCAACGGCGAGTTCATCATCCGACTCCCCGTTGCCCGGCACGATCACCACGGGACAGGCAGCGGCAGCAATCAAGTCCACGACCGGCTGAAGGCCCTTGCGCATCACGGCAAGGTCCCCCGCACACACCAGGACATCCGCATCATGCGAGCGATCAACCAGGCTTCGGGTCGCTGAATGGTCGGTGTGAAGGTCGCTGCACAGAAGTAGCTTCATCGGATCCGGAGCTCGGCAATGAGGGGTCGGTGGTCGGAGGCGACAGCCTCTGGCACGACTGAGTGGCTGACAATCTGGATCGGATCAGCCGGGCGGATCATGACAAAATCGATCTCGCGGTCGGGGTTGCCGGATGGATAGGTGAGCGGGGATCCATCCTTCGCGAGGATCACCCAGTCGCGCGCCAGACGATCCAGCACGGGGCTCTCCCGCCTCCCGTTGAAGTCTCCCGCAAGAATGACAGGCGACGCGCGCTCGTCAAAGTGGCTGGTGACGGAATCAGCCTGCGCCATGCGCTCGTCCTCCGAACCCGCCAGGTGGACCGAGACGACCACGAGCGTCGAGAGGGGCTGATCACTCAGCACCACCTCGACTTCGTGAACTGCGAGCGCGCTGCCGGACGCCGGCGGAATTGCACGAGTGCGCTCCCCTCGGATCGGCAGGCGCGTCAGCACCGCGTTTCCGTAGAAGCCCCCCTGGTAGGGTCGGTGCGGGCCGTGCACCCCCTCGTAGCCGAGGAGTTCGGCGAGAACCTGCACCTGATCCACGCCATCGGTGCGCTCCGTGCGGTCATCCACCTCCTGCAGCGTAATCACGTCCGCGTCCAGAGAGCGCAGGACATCCGCGATGCGCGGCAGGTCGACGCGATCATCCACCCCTCGACCGTGCCTGATGTTGTAGGCAGCAATCCGGATATCGACCTGGGCACCGCCACTCGACGGTGTGCCCAGTAACGCCCCGAGACACAGGAGCCCGGCGAACGCGACCCGGCTCCTGCGGCCTGATCCGGATCGGCTCGGCCTCGAGACCGGCGGATATTGAGTCGTCATCATGCGCATCTTGGGCAGAACCCCCACCGACCGGCAATTGCAACTTCCTCGGAGGCCGCTCATGCTCTGAGACCGAACCCGCGCTTCTCGAAGGACTCCGCTCATGCCTCAGACCGCTCGCACGCTCACACTGCTGCTCGCCCTTTCCATCTCCGCGTGCTCCGACGACAGCTCCGAACCCGTACGCCTCGATACGGCCGGGGTCGCGACAGCTCTGGCGGCCGTCGGACCCGAGATGATCGAAGAGCACATGCAGGTACTCGCCCACGATTCCCTCTCGGGACGCGCCCCGGGCACCCCCGGCTACTCGGGGGGAGCCGGTTACGCAGAAGAGCAGCTCAGATCACTTGGCCTGCAGCCGGCCGGCCCGGGGGGCAGCTGGCGCCAGGAAGTCCCACTTCGTCAGAGTACGGTCATCGAACAGGAGAGCAGTCTGTCGGTATCGACTCCGGTGGGCACACGGTCGATGACGTACGACGACGACTTCTATCTGGGAGCGGACCCTCTTCGCGAGCGGGTCGAGATCGACGGTGCCGAGGTCGTCTTCGTCGGCTTCGGTGTCAGCGCCCCAGACCTGGGATACGACGACTACGCGGATGCGGATGTCGACGGAAAGGTCGTGATGTTCCTCAGTGGCGCACCCGCCTCGTTCCCCAGTAACGAGCGGGCCTACTATTCCTCGGGCGCGACCAAGGTATCGGAGGCCATCTCCCGCGGGGCCATCGGCTCCATGACGTTCTGGGCGCCGGACGATCCACGCCTGCGGTGGGACGTGAACGCAGCCCGCTCGAAGCGCGGCAGCTTCGCGTGGCTCGATGGAGACGGCGCGCCGAACCGCGGCGAACCGCAGATGCTCGGTAGTGCCTCGCTGAATCATTCGGCGGTCGACGCGCTCTTCGAGGGGGCTTCCGTATCCCTCGAGACAGCCATCGCGACGGCCCAGGCCGGAACGCCCCAGGCCATCCTGCTCGAGAGCCGGGTATCGATGACGACCTCGACTTCGCATCGCAACGTGGACAGCTGGAACGTGCTGGCGAAGCTCGAGGGCAGCGATCCCGACCTGAAGGACGAATACGTAACCTACGTTGCACACGTGGACCACTTCGGCCTCGGCGTGGAGGTCGACGGCGATGACATCTACAACGGAGCGCACGACAACGCTTCAGGAACAGCGATCGTGCTCGAGATCGCGAGAGCCTTCGCGACTCTCCCTGAGCCACCTCGGCGTTCAGTCCTCTTCATGATCGTCACCGCCGAAGAATGGGGACTGCTCGGCTCGGATTATTTCGTCCACAATCCGACGGTCGCTGCGTCCAGCCTCGTTGCGAATTTCTCGCTCGACATGCCGTTCCTCTTCCACCCGCTGCGCGACATCGTGCCGTACGGATCGGAGCACTCGAGCATGGGAGCATCCGTCGCGCAGGCAGCGGAGCACATGGGTATCGGGATCGGCCCGGATCCGATCCCGGAGCAGGTGCTCTTCATCCGGAGTGACCATTTCAGCTTCATTCGACAGGGCATACCGGCGCTGTTCATCAAGAGCGGGTTCGAAACGGGAGATGATCGGGACGGCGGCGCGATGAACACCGCCTTTCGCCAGGAGCGCTATCACACGCCATTCGACGACATGAGCCAGGATTTCGACTTCGGGGCCGGAGCCGATCACGCACGCGTGAATTTTCTCACCGGCTATATCATCGCTCAGGAGGAGGACCGTCCCCGTTGGAACGAGGGTGATTTCTTCGGCGGCTTGTTCGGCGGCAGCCGACCCGACTGAACCGACGACACGCTGCGGCGCCTCTACCGCGAACCCATCTGTAGACCTCACGCAATTCCAACCCGAGCATCGGAGCACTCATGTCGCCTCGCCACCTGTCGTTCTCGATCGCCCTGATCGGAGCTCTCTGTCTGCTTCCGTTCGCGCTCGCAGCGCAAACGGTAGAGGAGAACGACAGTTCAGCCCGAGAAGCCCGGCAGGAGAACGGACTACCCCTCATCCCGACACGCACCCTCGACTTCACGACGACGGAGGGAACGTGGATCTCGCTCGATCTGTCGCCTGATCAGAGTACGATCGTCTTCGAGCTCCTCGGCGACCTCTACACCCTTCCGATCTCCGGCGGAGGCGCTACCCGGATCACGAGTGGCCAGGGCTACGACATGCAGCCCCGGTACTCCCCCGACGGGCGCAGGATCGTCTTCGTCAGCGACCGCGACGGGTCGGAAAATCTCTGGATTGCGAACGCCGACGGGTCTGACGCTCATCAGCTCACCGACGGGGAACGCGAAAACTACATGTCGCCCGTCTGGACGCCGGATGGCTCCTACGTGATGACGACGAAGGGGACACAGCAGTGGCTGTACCACGTCGATGGAGGGTCAGGCGTGCAGGTGACCGGTCATCGCACGGAGGGGGGACCCACACCCGCCTCGCACTTTGGCGCCGCCTTCGGCCCGGATGATCGCTACGTCTGGCTGAACCTGAGCGGCAACCTCGGTGGCGGACTCACCGCGGACGGTTTCGTCGGCGGCACATCCGGGCTGGGACTCGACCCGTCGGCCATGTGGGGGGGTGAGCGAGCCGCCGCGGACGCGGCGCTGGAGTGGAATCCGGAGGACTACGACCGGCTGATGCCGGAGCCCGGAGATCCGGATTTCGGCCCCGAGCACGGACCACGGTCATCGGCTCGACAGCTGGGCAGCTACCAGATCGGCATGCTCGATCGTGAGAGTGGCCGCGTCTTCGTCCGGACGCACGAGCACGAGGGCGCCTTTCGCCCGATGCCGAGTCCGGATGGGCGGTGGCTGGTCTATGCCACCCGTTACGATGCCCGAACGGCGCTCAAGCTTCGTGACCTCGAGACGGGTGAAGAGGAATGGCTGGTCATGGATGTACAGCGCGATGACTCACAGGGCGGGCGGACGCGCGATCGCGACGTCTACCCCGGGGGAGCGTGGACGGCAGACTCCCGAGCGCTGATCACCAGCTACGGCGGCAAGATCATGCGCGTGAGCATCCCGTCCGGCGAGGCAACCGAAATCCCCTTCAGCGCTCACATTCAGCAGGACCTCGGTGCTCTGTCCATCTTCGAGTACCCGATCGACGACCAGTCGCTTCGCGTCGCGCAGATCAGAGGCGCCCGTCCCTCGCCGGATGGATCGAGCGTCGTCTTCTCGGCCCTCGACCGCCTCTGGATCTCCAACCTCACCGAACCTGCAGGGACACAGACCGAAGGCTTTCCAGTGCTGCGGGACGCCGAGCGTCTCACCGCGTCAACGGATGTGGAGCATGCGCCCGTATGGTCACCGGACGGACGCTGGATCGCCTATGTGACGTGGAACGACTCGGTCGGTGGAGACATCTGGCGCGTGCCCGTCGACGGCGGGGATCCGGAGCGATTGACCACTCGTAGCGCGTTTTACGACAAGATCGCCTACACGTCGGACGGCTCTCGGCTCATGGCCGTTCGTGGTTCGAGGATGCACCGCATGCGGACCCTGGAGGACTTCGGTAGCCACAGTGCGGCAGCCGAGTTGGAGTACGTGTGGCTTCCCGCCGAGGGAGGAGATGCGGAGCGAATCACGTGGGTGGGCAGCGGGCAGACCCAGCAGGGGCGCAACACGCCGCACGTGGGCCCCGATCCGGAGCGGATGTACGTCTGGGCTGGCCGCGAGGGCCTGCTCTCGATGCGTATGGACGGCACGGATATTCGCGTGGAGGTGAAGGTGACCGCGCCGGCACGCCCCGGTCCCGGTAGCGCCCCGACGCCTGACGAGGTCGTGCTGTCACCCGACGGGCACCGAGCCATCGTTCGCGCCAATCGGAACGTCTACCTCATCACCGTTCCCCCCGTCGGAGGCGAGCCCCCCACCGTCTCGGTATCCAGTTCTTCCGTTGTCCCGACCCGACGACTGACGAGGGTCGGCGGTGATTTCATCGGCTGGAGCCACGACGCCACCGTTGCCCACTACTCCATCGGCCGGAGCTACTTCGAATACGACGTCGGGACGGCGGATGCTCTGATCGCGGACTCGGTCAGGGCCGTGCGTACCGAAGCTCCGAGAGAGACCGGTGACGAAGAGGAGGGTATGACGGCGGAAGAGCCGGACGAGGCCGCGGAGGACGGCGTGGGGAACGAAGAGGGTCCCGTGTATGAGGCTGCCCGCTTCGAAGTGGAGATCATCGCCCAGAAGGACAGACCGGAGGGTGTCATCGCACTGACCGGGGCCCGGCTGATCACCATGAACGGCGACGAGGTCATCGAACGGGGCGACCTCATCATTCGCGACAACCGCATCTCTGCCGTGGGCCCCGCCGGGTCGGTGGAGATCCCGGAAGATGCCGACGTGCGCGACATGTCGGGGCGAACCATCTACCCCGGGCTCGTCGACATCCACGCCCACACATGGTTCGCCTGGGGCGTCCACCGGCGTCAGGTGTCGCAGCTCCTCGCGCAGCTTGCCTACGGGGTAACGACGCAGCGTGATCCGCAGACCTCCAGCGAGGACATCGTCACATACGCAGACCTCATGGAGACCGGCGATCTGATCGGACCGCGTCTCTTCTCCACTGGACCCGGTATCTTCGGCGCCGATCAGATTTCGAGTCTGGACGACGCACGGGACGTCCTCAGGCGGTACGCCGATCATTACAACACACAGACCATCAAGCAGTATCTGGCCGGAGACCGAAAGGTCCGGCAGTGGGTCGTGATGGCCGCTCGAGAGTTGAGACTCACCCCGACGACCGAGGGGGGGTCGAACTTCACCATGAACCTTACCCTCGCTCAGGACGGGTACGCCGGCCTCGAGCACTCACTCCCGATCAGCCCATTCTACCATGACGTCGTCCAACTCGGCGCGGAGAGCGGCATGGTGTACACACCCACCTTCATCGTGGCGTACGGTGGGCCCTCGGGCCGTCAGTATTACCTGACGAATACCGACATGGATCAGATCGACCGGCTGCAGCGGTTCACGCCCCACGACGAGATGGACAAGTGGAAGAGCACGCAGTGGTATCGCCCGGACCAGTACCCGCACGTACTCCACTCCGAACAGCTGATCAAATGGATGGACGCCGGTGGTCAGGCGGGCCTCGGATCACACGGTGAGGTGCAGGGTCTCGGCACTCACTGGGAGCTCTGGATGATGGCGTCCGGAGGAATGGACAATCACACGGCCCTCGAAATGGCGACGATCATGAGCGCGAGGGCCATCGGACTCGGGGGTGACCTCGGCTCCCTCGAGGTGGGCAAGCTGGCCGACCTCCAGATTCTGGCGTCCAATCCCCTCGATGACCTTCAGAACACGGTCGACATCGAGTACGTCATGAAGAATGGCCGGATGTACGACGCGGATACCCTCGACGAAGTCTGGCCCCGGGAACGTGCCCTCCCGACCCAGTGGTGGTGGCGTACCGAACCTCTCAACGCGGATCCGGATCGAGTCGGTAATCGCTGATCGTGCGAAGGGGGAGCCGGCAGACACCCGGCCCACGCGTCTCGTCGGGCCGACTCGTTCTCATGTGGCTCGTCCTCGCGGCGTTGTCAGCCGGCGCGTACGTCGGCCTCCCCGGGTACATGGAATCTCTCGAGCGCCGCATCGTCTTCCGTCAGCCCGACTGCATGGACGAGGCTCGCGATCGCGCCGAATCCACGGCGATCGGCCTCGCGGAGCGAGGGGATTCTCTTGGGTCGTGGATGAGGAGCTGCCTCGCGGAGCGCCAGGCCGCGATGGGTCGCCATGCTGACCGTGTCGGCTACGGCACGATGGGCGTACTCCTCCTGATGACTCTTGCCGTGGCGGCATTCACAACACGATCGATCCGAACCCGACTCACGTCGTCACGCGATCACGCCGGATAAACGGATCACTCCTCCTCGGCCGCCTGTTCGAGAATCACGTTGTGGGCTTTGAGTCGGAGGGCATTCAGCCGGATGAAGCCACGCGCATCCTCCTGGTCGTAGCCACCGGCTACATCCATCGACGAAAGCTCCTGGTCATACAGTGAGCTCGTCGAACTACGCCCTCTGCAGATCACGTTCCCCTTCAGCAGACGAAGATGAACTTCGCCGTCGATCAGCTTTTCGGATTGACGGAATGCAGCCCGTATGAAGTCCATCTCGGGCGAGAACCAGAACCCGTTGTAGATGATTTCCGCGAACCGCGGGGAGAGCATGTCTCGCAAGCGGAGAACCTCTCGATCCATGGCGATCCCCTCCAGATCCCGAATCGCGTGGTGCAGGACCGTTCCACCCGGGGTTTCATACACACCACGAGACTTGATGCCTACAAAACGGTTTTCGACCATGTCGATCCTGCCGATCCCGTGCTCGCCGCCCTTCACGTTCAGATAGTCGAAGAGGGCAACGGGCTCGGTCAGCTCCACCCCCTCCGCCGCGCACACCACGCGAACGGGCATCGCGTCGCTGAAGTGAATGGTGAGATCCGTGGCAATGTCAGGCGCGTCCTCGATCGACCGCGTCAGCTTGAACATGTCCTCAGGCGGCGATGCCTCCGGGTCCTCCAGCATCCCCGCCTCATACGACCGGTGCATGAGGTTCTCGTCACTCGAGTACGGCTTGTCGACGGTCGCCTCGACCGGGATCGAGTGAAGGCGCGCGTACTCCAGAAGATCACTTCGACCCTGAAATCGCGTCAGAAAGTCAGGGTCTTTCCAGGGTGCAATGATGTTCAGGTCCGGTGCCAGCGCCGCGAACGCCAGCTCGAAGCGGACCTGGTCGTTCCCCTTGCCGGTGGCACCGTGTGAAACCGCACCCGCACCCTCCGCCCGGGCGATCTCTACCTGACGGCGGGCGATCACGGGCCGGGCCAGCGACGTCCCCAGAAGGTACCGATTCTCGTACACGGCGTTGCCGGCGATCGCGGGAAAAATGAACTCCTCGACGAAATCCTGCTTCAGGTCCTCGACGAACACCTTGGACGCACCCGTCTCGAGGGCGCGCTTGGCGACGTCTTCGAAGTCTTCCTGCTGCCCTACATCGGCGACGTAGGCGATGACCTCGTGACCCCGCTCCTGCAGATCCTTGAGGATACACGCGGTGTCGAGTCCTCCGCTGTACGCGAGAACGACCTTCTGTTTCGACATGTTGACTTCCCCTTCTAACTCTGAGCCAGACGTGCAAAGTACTCGCGCATGCCAGCCATCCGCTCGTCGGCACCCGGCCATTCCTGGGCGACGACCTGCACGTTCCTGAACAGCGTGGGCTGCCCGAAGCGCTCACGAACATCCTCGATCATGTGCGCGACCTTGGAGTAGACGGCGAGCATTTCCCCACTGACCTCACGGAACATCGCAGCGTCGATCGCATCGTGAACGACGAAGGAAGCTGCCATGTCCCAGTAACCCACGACCATGCGAACATACGTGTACTCGTCCGTCTGCATCACTTCGGCCATGTCGTCCAGCGACGCCGGGTTGAAGGAACGGATGTACCAGTGACGGGCCTCGCGCATCTTCGACTCACGTCGAAGATCGTACAGCCGCATGAGGGATTGAGCGCTCTCGTGAGGAGTTGCCACATGAGCCTCCGGCTCGAAACGGGATCGGGAGATGAGCAGGTCAGCCGCTGACAAGCCGACGGCGGCTGTCGAGGGCGCCGGATGATAGCGGCTGATCGTCTCTTCGCCACCCCACGGATTGGACTCAGTTACCCCCGCGACGGATGACCGCCCGCAGTACCTGATCGATCCGCTCGAGACGTGAGCCTTCATCGCGAATTTCGAGCAGGCGCTGGTGCCAGGGTCGGTCCACGTGAATCGCCTGAGCAAGCACAAACGAGGTCTCGGCCGCCGAATCAAGCTTTGGGAGTCCCTCCGGTGACTCCGGCAGGAGACCCACGAGTTCTTCAAAGAGCCGGATCGACTCACGACGCCTGAACTGGATCTCCTCGCCCGCCATCGCCGTCTCGTCCGCGTAGGGAGAGACGATCGCCTCGAAGTACAGGGCCTGATGCTCCAGGCCGTCGTCGATGACGAACCGGTCGACACCCTCCACGATCAGTAGATAGCGACCATCCTCCAGCGCCTCGTACTCCCGTATCTCGGCGAGGCAACCAACCTGTCCGTACTCCGCAAGGAAGGGCCCATGATCATCCCAATCATGGTAGATCAGGCCAAACCGACGATCGTGCTGCAGTGCGTCGGCTACCATATCACGATAGCGCTGCTCGAAGATGTGCAGAGGCATGACCGCCCCGGGGAGGAGCACGACGGGCAGCGGGAAGAGCGGGAGGCGGTAGCGGAGCTCGGGCATCGGGTCGAGGTTTGAGTTGATTGTCCTTACCCCGGACCATGAGGAGTGTGACGTGCCCACTCGGAGCTTCATGATCGGCCTTCTGGCCCTCGGCCTTGTCTCCCTCCCTCACGCCGCCCGGGGTCAGGAGTACGACGTCGTCATCCTTGGCGGAACCGTCGTCGACGGTACCGGTGCGGCTCGCTTTCGAGCAGACGTTGCGGTCTCGGGCGGACGCATCGCCCTGATCTCTCGGGATGGCCTCGACCCGGCTCAGGGCCGAACGGTCATCCACGCGGAGGGCCAGGTCGTCACCCCGGGTTTCATCGACAACCACGCTCACGTCCAGCAGTCCATCGCAGACTATCCGCTCGGGGAAAATTTCCTGCGTCAGGGCATCACGACGCTCGTCGCTTCTCTCCACTCGGGCGATCAGCCATGGCCGCTGGATGAATTCGCCTCATCTCTGGAAACCGCGCCCAACATCGGGTTCTTCGCGGGGCACTCATGGACCCGAACGCAGGTCATGGGGATGGCCAATCGCGCCCCCACGGACGCAGAGCTGGACGAAATGCGCGCGCTCGTGGATGAATCGATGCGTGACGGGGCACTCGGACTGTCGACAGGGTTGCTGTACGTGCCAGCCAACTTTGCCGAGACCGAGGAGATCATCGAGCTGGCAAAGGTCGCGGCATCACACGGCGGCATTTACGTGAGTCACATGCGCAACGAGGGCAGCGGATTGATCGAGTCGGTAGCCGAGGTCATCCGGATCGCCGCCGAAGCCGATATCCCCGCTCAGATCAATCACCACAAGGCCGTCGGTGCCGGGCAATGGGGCTGGAGTGAGCGCACTCTGGCCATGATCGACTCTGCGAACGCGGCCGGACTGAACGTGACCCATGACCTGTACCCATACACGGCGTCGAGTACGGGCTCCTCCATCCTCTTCCCCCAGTGGGCGCTGGCGGGTGGCACGGATGCGTTCGCCGGGCGGGTGGCGGATCCGCAGGCCAGAGCCCGCATGGAGGATGACATGAGGCACATCTTCCAGAATGACCGGGTCGGAAACGACATCAGTCGAATTCAATTTCGCGTCCTGGCGTCCGACCCGAGCTACAACGGTCGGACCCTCGCCGACTACGCCATCGATCACGGCCTGGCACCGACCCTCGAGAACGGGATCGATCTGGCGATCGACCTCCAGATGAGAGGTGGCTTCAGCGCGATCTATCATGCGATGGACGAAGCCGATGTCATCCGGATCATGCAGCATCCGCTGGCCATGATCGAGACGGATGGCGACGCCGTGGGCTACGGCGTGGGCTATCCCCACCCCCGCAGCTACGGGGCATTCGCCCGGGTCCTCTCCCGCTACGTGCGCGAACTCGAGGTGCTGACCCTCGAGGAAGCCGTCAGGAAGATGACGTCGATGCCGGCTCGCTGGCTCGGTCGAAGGGATATGGGTGTCCTCGCCGAGGGGATGCGAGCTGACGTGGCGGTCTTCGACCCGGACGAGATTCGCGATCTGGCTACCTACACGGATCCCCATCAGTACAGCACGGGAATCACCGACCTCCTCGTGAATGGAGTGCCCGTCATTCGAAACGGTGGTCTCACGGGCGAAAAGCCCGGGCGCTGGCTCCGCGGGCCCGTGGGCCGACCCATCAGCTGACCGGCCCCAGCGACCGTCCCAGCCGATGTTGGCCAAGAGGCTGCGGAGCAAACAGCCCGCTGAGGCGTAGCCCCGAGTCATGATGTATCTCGATCCCGCAAAGCCGGAGCCCTGGAGGCTGCACCTGCTCGGTCTGGCACCGGTATCGCTGGTGATCGCCGGGAATCTCGTCGGTGGGCCGTGGACGCTCGCAGGACTCGCCTACATCCTCTTCATCGGCCCCGTCCTCGACCTGGTATGCGGTCGCGCCGATCGACCGCACCCACCTCGCGCTTCGGGCCGGCCTTTCGAGGCTCTCCTCTACGCACATGCGGCCCTGCATTTCATCGCCATCGCGACCCTCCTGCATCACGCCGGAGCCGACGCCCACGGATGGACCCTCTGGGGCGCCGCCCTGAGCACCGGCGCGAGCTCGGGCATTTCCGGCATCATCGTAGCCCACGAACTGGGACACACTCGGCCTCGATCCCCCAGTTGGTGGATCGGCCGACTCAACCTCCTCTCGGTGCTGTACCTCCACTTCACGACGGAGCACAACCACACGCATCATCGTCACGTGTCGACCACGGCTGACCCGGCCTCCGCACGGCGAGGTGAATCGCTCTGGGCATTCGTGGCTCGAACCATCCCGGGACAGTTTCTTGATGCCGTCCGCGTTCATGACACCAAAGGGCTGACTGGCCTCCGCAACCCCGTCGTACAGGGCGCCTTCGTTCAGATCATCCTGGTCGTCATACTCCTGACGGCGCTCGGTCCAACAGCCACAACCGCATTCATCGTGCAGGCTGCGTTCGCCGTCTTCCTGCTGGAGTACATCAACTACATACGGCATTACGGCCTGCACCGTGAGGTCGGGGAACGCCAGACGGAGCTGCATTCGTGGCAAGCCGAGGAGCGATGGTCCCGCTGGACCCTGCTCGAACTGACTCGGCATCCCGCGCATCACCTGAAGGCCAGCGTGCCCTTTTGGGAGCTACGCCCGTATCCCGATGCTCCGACCCTTCCCACCGGTTACTACGGATGCCTCTGGCTCGCCATCCTTCCGCCGGTCTGGCGACGGGTCATGGATCCCCGGATTCCCGAACCGATGCAGGGCACGTCCGTAGCGTGAGTCTCCCCACGCTCCTTGTTCATGCAGACTGGAGCGTGAAGCCCGAGAGACGCTGGATGTCCGTCGCCGAGCGTCGAAGGAACGGACGGTTCACTGCGTGCCCTCCCGAGCCCGTGGGCACCCTCGGGTCTCTCATGGAACGGCTGGCCGATCGCGCTCGCCACATCCGACCGGGAGGTCGCGTCTTCCTCGGGATCGACGTACCGATCGGGCTTCCCTCCGCGTACGCTGCAAAAGCCGGCATCGGCAGCTTCCTGAGCGCGCTCCCGCGATTCGGCCGAGGAGAATGGGAGGATTTCTACAACGTCGCTGCGAGACCGGAGGAGATCGCCCACGTTCGGCCTTTCTACCCCCTGCGACCGGGAGGTGCGCGACAACAACACCTCCTGCGGGGTCTCGACGTGCCATCGATGGAGGTGCTGCTTCGCCGCGTCGAACGGCGCACGAGCGACCGGCCAGCTGCGTCAACGCTCTTCTGGACCATGGGCGCTCGTCAGGTCGGGAAAGCCGCGATTTCCGCATGGCGGGACCTCCTGGCTCCAGCCGTGAACGAACGGCCCGGCGAGGTCGCAGTCTGGCCCTTCGATGGACGGCTGGACTCCCTCATCCGCGAGCGCCCCCTGACCGTCGCCGAGGTCTATCCGGCCGAAGCGTGTGTCCAGCTGGGACTCGGGCCTCCCGGCCACCGCTGGAGCAAACGATCCGCGCAGGACCGCGCTGTACGATGCGGAGGACTGGCCGGGTGGGCTCAGGCGCGGGCACTCCACTTGCACCCGATGCTTACAGCGTGTCTGGAAAACGGCTTCGGCGATCGTCCCGAAGCCGAAGACCAGTTCGACTCGGTGGTGGCCCTTTTCTCGATGCTGGAGGTCGTGCAGGGCCGCCGGTCAGCGGGTGTTCCCGACTGCGCCGTGGTTCAATCCGTCGAGGGTTGGATCCTCGGGCAGCAGCCCTGAAGGTCCCGACTACGCTGCCACGGGGTTTCGTCCCGCGATCTTTTCCGCATCCTTCGCCACAGCTGCGACCATGTCGCTGAAAATCAGGGCGTGAAACGGATAGATGCCGTACCAGTACGCCCAACCCCAGAAGCCCGTGGGTGCGAAATACGCTGTTTGAATCAGCCTTGTCCCACCGTTTTCCTCGGATGCTTCGAACTGAAGCCACGCAGTCCCCGGCACCTTCATCTCCGCCCGGAGTCGCAGGAGCTTCGGGGTCCGAACTTCTTCCACGCGCCAGAAGTCGATGGCCTCGCCCGGATAGACCGTTTTCGGATCCCGACGACCCACTCGCAGCCCGGGCCCTCCCACGAGCTGATCGATGAACCCGCGTGCCTGCCAGGCCCAGTTCCACACCCGCCACCCCCGATCACCACCGAGGGACGAGAAAGCCCGGAAGGTGGAGGACGGGTCTGCATCGACCCAACGACTCCGGACCTCGCGGACGATCCCTTCACTGTCCACGAGGCGCACCCCGTCGTCCTTTCCGGACAACGTCCACCGCGTGGCGACCTCCCCATCCTCGATGCGCATGAGCGCTCGCTCCACGGCCTCGCGGTACGACCTCGGCCTGATATCCGGAAAAAGCTCGCGAGCCCGCTCGGTATTCCCCAATACAGGCTGAACCACACCCTCCACGAGCGGAACAGCGAGGGTGTTGGGGATCGGCGTGACGAGCCCGACCCACAGCGCGGCGAGGCGGGGGGCGAGGACGGGAACGGGAAGGATGACCCGGGGCAAACCCCGCACGGCGGCATAGACCGTCATCATGTCTCGAAACGTCACCGGATCGGATCCGATGTCGATGACACCGAGGGCGTCGTCTCGGCTCAGCGCTGCAATCAGGTACTCCAGCACATCTCGAACCGATATCGGTTGCACTTCGTTCAGGATCCAGCGCGGGGCAACCATGGCCGGAAGGCGCTCGGTCAGATACCGCACCATCTCGAACGACGCAGAGCCACTCCCGATGATCGGTCCCGCCCGAAACTCCGTCGTCGGAAGTCCCGAGCGAAGCACTTCACCCACTTCGGCGCGACTGGCGAGGTGTTTCGAGGCCGGCCTGCGTCCGACAGCGTCGGGAACGATGCCCCCCAAGTAAATGACCTGACGGAGATGCTGACCGGCGGCCACGAAATTCTCCGCAGCCTCCCGATCCTTTTCGGCGAAGTCCGAGCCGCCGTACATGGCGTGCACGAGGTAGTAGGCGGTGTCGACTCCTTCGAGTGCCCCGGCCAATGTCCCTGGCCGCAGAACATCGCCGACAAAGATGTCGACCTCAGCGCCCCAGGGACGCGCCAGTGCTCGGTCGCGATCGCGCGTGAGGATCCGAACGGTATGCCCCTCAGCAAGCAGACGCGGGATGATTCGGCCTCCGATGTAGCCGGTGGCTCCCGTGACCAGGATTGTGCGCGACACCGTTTCGCTCCGCTTATTGTTAATCGTTTGTTTATCTTTAAGAGTTAAAACAAGCGAATATTTTCATCTTGTTCAAGTTTTAGTAAGTTTTTCTCAGGCAAAAACTCCACAACGAGGTCGTTATGTCGGTGTCGACAAAACCCGGTGATCTTCAGTTCGCATCCCTGATGTCTGGCGCGTATGGCAGCTCGGCCATCGCACTCTTCTTCCTCGTCGTCGATGCTGTCCGTGGAGATCTCCTGTTCACTCCGTCGTTCATGGGTCAGGTCGTTCTCTTCGGGACCGCACCCGCCGACATCACGTCCGTTCGCCTCGATGCAATGGCACTGTACTCCCTGGTGCATCTGGCAGCCTTCATTGGCATTGGGACGGTCGCGAGCTGGGTTTATTCCCGAACGTCCATTCTCCCCCGGAACGTGGTCGCACTGACCGCATCCATTCTGGCGTTCCTCACGGTGGGGACGATGGCCGTCGACTGGCTCCTGTTCCCGGGCATCATCGACGGAATCGGACGGATTCCTCTCGCCCTCGGCAACGGCTTCACCTCCATTGCCATGGCCGTTCTGGTCTATCAGACCTTCGAAGGCCCCATCTGGTCCCTTCGACCGCAAACGAGCGGACAGCAGCGGGCCAACGTCTAGGACGTTTGATCAGGGGAGCGTCCGATCGGACGCTCCCCTGACATCCGCGATGGCGACAGCCGGACGGACTGGCGCCCTCCGCATGACTCAGTGCCGCGCCGTTCAGCGACCCCCGGGGCGACGGTAGCGGATCGGAGCCGGTGGTTCCGGCTTGAACTCGACGACGCCCATCTCTAGAAGCCGCAACGCTTCTGCAACAGCCGCCTCGAGCTGCGGGTCTCTCCCGGCGGCGACATCCTTCGGCGCGTTGAACACCTCGATGTCCGGGGCGACCCCTTCAGCTTCGACGGCCCACTCCCCATCGACATCGAAAAAGCCCCCTCTCGGCGCCACGAAACGTCCACCGTCGATCAGGGGGGGCGTGTCCCACGTCCCCACCAGACCACCCCACGTTTTCGTGCCCACCAGGGGCCCGACTTCCCGGAACCGGAACAGGTACGGCATCAGGTCTCCACCCGAGCCTGCACGTTCATTGATGATCATGACCTTGGGCCCGAACAACCCGGCCATCGGCTGGGTCCACGGTTTCCGATCCCCCGCACGGGAGTTGAAGTACCCGGTCAGTTCCCGGGCCATGACATCCACGATGTAGTCGGCGGCCGACCCGCCGCCGTTGTTCCTCTCGTCGATCACCGCTCCCTGACGGTCCTGCTGCGCGAAGTACATCCGGTTGAAGTACGTGTATCCACCCTGGCCCGTGTTCGGAACGTACACGTAGGCCAGTCGCCCATCACTCATCTCGTGGACTTTGCGCCGGTTACCCTCGATCCACGCCCAACTGCGCAGTTGCCCCTCGTTCCCCACGGGCTCGATGACGACGTCCCTCGAATCAGACCCATCGGGCGTCGCGCTGATCGACAGTGTCACCGGCCTGCCGGATGTCCCCTCCAGAAGCTGGAACGGGTTCGCGGGTGCACGAAGCTCATGACCATCGATTGCGACGATGTAGTCACCCTCGGCGACGCCCAGCCCCGGATGTGCCAGGGGGCCCTGCAATCCCGGATTCCAGCTTTCCCCGGAATAGATGCGCTCGATCCGGTAGGCTCCGTCGACAGTGGAGAGGTCGGCGCCGAGAAGTCCCGTTCGGGGGTTGGTCAGCTCGGGATAGTCACCACCTCGGACATACGAATGACCCACCGCGATCTCGCCCGACAGCATGTCGAGGAGGTGGTTGAAGTCCGAACGATGCTCGACATCCGGAAGCCAGGCGGAATACCACGCCCAGACATCGTCCCACGGCGCCCCGTGCTGGTTGTCCACATACAGGAAATCCCTCATGAACCGCCAGCCATCACGAAGCATCTGAGCCCACTCCTCCGTAGGCTCCACACGGACACGTACATCGCTCAGTGAGAGTCGCCCCTCCGAGCTCGACGGCGGCGATCCCGCGGTCGACGTCGCACGCCACGTCGAGCCGGAGCGGTGAAGAATGGTGGTCCGATCATGGGAAACCGTCGCGGTCGCCACGCCCGTCGCGTACTCGGCTGCCTCCCGATCTTCGAGACTGTACCGGCGCACGGTCACACCTGGCTGGTTCGGTACGGACTCCGTCACGAAGACATGCCCGCTCGGGCCGGGGAGGAGACCGGTGTAGTCGCGCAGCGGCACGTTAGGCGCGGAGACGATCCGAGCGGCGATTCCCTCCAGATCGATGTTGACGCTCACCTCCCCTTCACGCCCATCGTCTGAAGCATCGTCAGTCTCTTCGTCACTCATCGGCAGGAACGGCGATGTCCCCGCTGCATCGAGGATGACGACGTACAGTCCCCGGGTCACAGGGCGGTCGTACGACGTCATGTCGAGCCAACCGGTGTTGAGTCCGAAGTCGGTCGACGCCAGGAAGTACAGGTAATCTCCGGACTCGTCCCAAACGGGAGTGATCGCGTCCGCCATGCCGTCAGTGAGCTGGTGACGCTCCCCGGTCTCCGTGTCGTAGGCGATGATCACCCGGAGCTGCGTATCCAGTCGTCGCGCATAGGCGATGAAGCGCGAATCAGGGGACCACACGGGATTCATCGTGCGTTCGGGGTGAGCATACCGGTCGGTATCCACGTGCTGGACACCCCCGGACGCGACGTCCATGACGAGGACGCGATAATGCGTGTCCGTGAACGCCAGCCTGGTCCCATCCGGTGACCACTGTGGCTGGAAGTAGAACGACGGCTCCGAGATGGGAATTCGTCGTGGATCTCGACCCAGCTGGTCGGCAATCACCAGCTGATACTCCCCTGACGCATCGCTGAACCATGCCACCTGCGAGCCATCCGGAGACCAGACGGGAGACCGGTCGGCGACGCCGGGGGTTCGCGTAAGGTTCCGCCAGCTCCCGTCACCCACAGGAACCGTGAAAATATCTCCCCGATGCTCGAAGACAGCACGCTGCCCCGTCGGGGACAGGCGTGCGTTCGTGAGCTGTGTAGCCGGCACGTCCTCCCACCGTCCACGCGCCCAGTTCTGATCCCCCGCAGCCCTGATCTCGAGCTGCCGCGTGGTCCCGGTCGCCGGATCGAGCTCGTGCAGGTAGCCGGCCTGCTCATACACGACCACACCATGTCCCGCATCGAGACTCATGACGTCGAAGTCGGCATGAAACGTCAATTGCCGGTCACGCCCTGTCTCGGGGTCGTAGGCCCAGACGTTGCTGGCCCAGTCGCGCTCGGACATGTAATAGACGGTCCCGTCCATCCAGGTCGGATCGAGCTGTCGCTCCCCCTCCCATGAAGGGTGCTCGAGATCGAGCGACTCGGTCGAGACGACTCGAATCGGCTGTGCCTGTCCACCACGGTAGTTGCGCCATCCGGGATCCCAGAGCTGGATCTCCTGATAGGCGTAATACGCACCATCGTCACTCAACTCGCCCTGATAGGCCTGGTGAAGCCGCGACCGCACCGGGAGGCCACCGTCCACGCCGACCGAGTAGAAGGTCCACAGACGTGTCGGGACCGCTTCGCGGCCCGAGCGAAACAGGATGTCACCATCGGGCGTCCATCCCTGAACGACATCAGCCGATGGATGCCAGGTCAGCCTCTTCGGCTGTCCACCGGACGCCTCGACAAGGTACACATCCTGGTTTCCACCGTATTCGCCGGTGAAGGCAATCCAACGGCCGTCAGGGCTGAAGGAAGGCTCGGTCTCGGCACCGTCTGCAGAAGTAAGCCGCCGTGCGTCACCACCGTCCCGCTGCACGACCCAGATGTCGTTGGCGTGCACGAACGCGATCTCCGCAGCACTCACCGAGGGCTGCCGCAGGAACCGTGTCTGTCCATCGACAGGCCCCGGCAGGAACACCCCGAGCACCAGTGCGGCGGGGACCACGAGCCTCACTGCCCACTCTTGCGGCATCTTGAACATCATCATCTGCTCTCTCCTGATCACGTCACTGGATCCGGGGCCGACTCTTCAGATAGTCCAGCAGCAGGTTCGACATGGCCCGCATCCCTACCGCGATCGACGAGTCGTCGGCCTGAAATTCCGGCGTATGGTGTCCTCCGGATACGACCCCCGGAGCCACCATGCCGAGGCGGAAGAAGAAGCCCGGGACCTCGTTGGCGAAGTAGGCGAAATCCTCTCCACCCATCACCGGATCGAGCACCTCGACCCGATCCGCCCCCACGACGCGCTGGAGTGTCGGCGCCATCTGAGCCGACAGCACCGTGCTGTTCACGGTAGCCGGCGTTCCCCGGTTGTACTCGAGCTCATATCGGCCACCACCGGCAGAGACGATCCCCTCGACGATCTCTCTCATCCGACGCTCGACGTCGTCTCGAACCTGAGGGGAATACGTTCGCACGGTCCCCTCCATGATGACGTCCTCGGGAATGATGTTGCGCCGGGTTCCGCCCTGGATTCGTCCGACCGTCACCACGCTCGGCTCCAGCGACGGAAGGTTGCGGGACCGGATCGTCTGTAGCCCCATGACCACTTGCGATGCCATCACCACCGGATCGATCCCGAGCTCGGGATAGGCTCCGTGCGCCTGCTGACCGATAATCCGGATGTTGAACCCGTCGACCGCGGCAAGCATGGGGCCCGTTGCGTAGCCCAGCGTGCCCACCGGCATCGAGGCGAGGGTGTGAAGCCCGAAGATCGCGGACGGCCGGGGTGAGTCCAGGACACCCTCGCGCACCATGAGGTCCGCACCACCCTCCTCACCCGGCGGGGGTCCTTCTTCGGCCGGCTGGAAGATGAACTTCACCACGCCCGGAATTTCGTCGCGCATGGACGCGAGAACGGACGCGACCCCGAGCTGCACGGCCGTATGCACGTCGTGGCCGCACGCATGCATCACCCCCACCCCCTGCCCGAGATACTCGGTCCGAACCCGAGACGCGAACTCGAACGGCGTATTCTCGGTGACCGGCAGAGCATCCATGTCCGCGCGAACGGCGACCGTGTCACCGGGCAGACCACCCACGAGCAGGCCGACGACACCGGTGTGCGCGACTCCCGTCTCGACCACGTCGAAGTTCAGGGCACGGAGGTGAGCAGCGACCAGAGCTGCCGTTTCGAATTCACGGTTCCCCAACTCGGGGAATTGGTGAATCTGGTGGCGCTTCTGAATGATGTCGGCGACGTATCGTTCGACGGCTGCATCGATCCCTGCATCCTGAGCCGAGACCCGGGAGGAGGAGAGGAGCACCGCCCCTCCGATGAGAAGGGTCGTGACAACCACGCGGCGGAGACGAGGCGATGACAGTCGGGACATGGCGAATACGAAAGGTTGAAGGGAACGCCATCATACCGCTTTTCGTCCGGATGCACCTCCCGCGATTGACCCGCACGCAGGCACGCCTCAGACTGACAGCCTCTGAGCCCACCCGTTCGACGAGGCATGTCATGCGCATCCGAACGATCCTTCCCCTCTTCGCTCTCGGTCTGGTCGCCGTTCTGTCAGCTCCAGCCCCGATGGCGGCTCAAATGCAGATCGCCGAACCGTTCAAGGTCGGCACCTTCGAGATCGAGGGTACGCCGCAGGTCGGCGTGGTCCTTCGGGACCAGTACATCGTGGCCCTGAATCCGGCGAACGCCGCCCTCGAGCGCGATCCGGCATACCCAGCGATTCCCGAGCCCGCCGACATGCTCGACCTGATCGCCCGTTACGAGTACGGCATGAAGGCCCGCCTGTACGAGATCGTGAACCATGTCGTGGAGAACGACATGATCACCGGGACCCGGCCCGACTACATCTACGACCTCGACGAGGTCGGAACGCTGCCGCCGATCATGTATCCGGGAAAGATCCTGAACGCGGCCGTCAACTTCTACAGCCATGTGAACGAGGCTGGAAGCCCCGAGCAGCAGGCCGAAGCCCGCCGCCAGCGGCGTGAGAATCGCGGAGTTCCGTACCTTTTTCTGAAGCCGAGCCGCGGGGCGGTGATCGGAAACGGTCACGAGATCGTCCTCCCATGGGGCCGTGATCGAATCGACTGGGAAGTCGAGCTCGGTGCCGTCATCGGCCGAGCCGGCAAGTACATCTCCGCAAATGACGCAGAAGCGCACGTCTTCGGTTACATGGTCACGATCGACGTTTCGGACCGTGGCGGGCGGCCTCCTGGTGGAAACCCGATGACATCCGACTGGTTTGTCGGCAAGGGTCACGACACGTTCGCACCTCAGGGACCGTGGATCGTCCCGAAAGAGTTCTACGGCAACCCGATGGAGATCCTTCGCCAGACGTTGTCCATCGGTGACCAGCAGCTCCAGGAGGCCACGGCCGGTGACATGATCCACTCGCTGTGGGAGCTGATCGAGTATGGCTCGTCGATCATCACCCTCTACCCGGGTGACGTCATCAACAACGGCACGTCCGGGGGCACGAACGCCGGGTCCGACAGGGGTTACCTCCAGCCCGGAGAGACCGTTTCGGCCTCGATCGACGGGATTGGCACACTGACCCTGCCGGCGGTGGCGGAGCCCGAGCCTCAGGGCCTGACGGGCGCGAACCTCACACCCATTTGCAACTACCGGAACTGCAACCGGTAGCGGCAACATTCGCACGGCGGGCCAGGAGGCCCTTGATGGCACAGGAGGCCGGCTTCGCTCAGGGCGGAGCCGGCCTCCTCTGTTGTCGCCGTTCGGACGAGTGGGTTACAGCCGGAACCTGTAGCTCAGCTTCAGGAAAAGCCCGTCCTGGACCGCCTGCACCTGTTCGAAGCTGAAGGCGGACGTGTCGCGGAACTGCCTCGTGTAGCCAAAGAAGAGAACAGTGCCGGGGGACGGCTCGTAGCCAAGCAGGCCCTCCACCCGAAAATCATGCCGATCCGAGCCCGTCAGCGCCGAGCAACCTGCGTCGGAGCAGGAAAAGACCCGCTGGCCCGTGACCGGGTCGAGGAGGTCACCCCGATTCTGACTCGAATACTCTCCGATTCCCCTCACATACATGGCCCGGGTGATCTGGTAACGAGCCTGAAGCCTCGGGATCGTTGCCTGAGAATACGTCGATCCGTCAAGCCCACGCAGGATCGTCACATGGCGCGCACCCACCTCTGCCTGAATCGAGCCGGTTGGGTAAAACGTGAAGCCGAGATCGCCGCTCCACTGTTCACCGACGTCCACCGGAAGCCCTCGCGAAAAGATGGGCGTCTGACTCCACCCGCCGCCCAGCGAGATCCGGACACGCTCGAACGAGCTGATCCAGCTGCGCAAGCTGAGACTGTGCAGGCCTGAATAGATCTCCGAACCTTGATTCACCGGGACGACCGCAACTTCGGACGGCCCCGAAAACAAGCCGTCGTACAGCGTCGGATCAAAATTGAAGCCGCTTCTTCGATAGTTGAGGAAACCGCCAATGTTCCCTCTGAAGGAGGCGTTGAGCCCGAGCCCCAACTGTGTTTCCTGCGGCGCAGCTCCCGACCAGAAGTCACGCCTGAGCCAGGTCATGTCACCTTCGATCGAGGGGCCCCAACTTTCGACCAGAGCGCCCCGTCGGCCGCGGAACGTGTAGCTGCTGCGACCATCGACCTGGGTGACGCCAACCCGCCGGATGAAGCCACTACCCGCTCGGAACCCGTCGGAGGAATCCTCGAAGGAAGCATTCATGGAAAGGGTCCGACCCGAGCGCCGGGCGCTGAGGGAGATCATCGAACCCCAGTCGGCATCGGCACCGCTGACACCATCGGCACTTCCTGCAGCGAGCATCTCGAGCGTGTAGCGCCCGCCCAGCACGAAGCGGGCGTCCGCGCCCACCACGCGATTGAATTCGACACCGGGCTCCGTGCGATCCGTGTACACGGCGCCGACGCTGGATGACCGCCCGACGTCCCCTCGAACTCTCATGATGTTCACGATCGGGTTCGACGCACCCGAATTGACCTCGTCCACCGCGCCGAGGTAGGCCACCTGAAGACCCCCGATCTTGCCGGACACCTTGGCAGCCCCGACCGGATTGGAGATGGACCGGGTGTAGACGAGACGCTTCGGCATGTTGAAGACGTCCGTCCCCTCGAGGAAGAAAGGCCGCTGTTCGGGCAGGAAGAGGGCAAACCGTTCATTTACGGCAATCTGCCCCGCATCCGCCTCCACTTGGCTGAAGTCAGGATTCACGGTCCCGTCGAGCGTGAGATTCGACGTGAGGCCGTACGTGAGATTCATGCCGACCTCACCCTGACCGCCGGCACTCTCGAGGCCACGCCCATCCGAAGCCGGCTGACCGGTACGAGAGCCCACCAGCGTCGGATTGACCTCCATGAACAGGCCCGCATCGAGACCACGGAGACCCGTCAGAGAGCCAGCCTGTTCGAGCTTGTTGGCGCGCTCCTGAGTGATGGGCGCCCACGACGACTGGTACCCGGTTCTCCGGATCGTTCGCTGAATCTGCAATCCCCAGTCCTGCACATCGGACTCCGGGAAGCGCAGGGTCTTGAGCGGGATCCGCACCTCCGCCGAGTACCCGGATTCATCGATTCGTCCGTTCGATTCCCAGAGAAAATCGGGATTCCAGTCGATCGGATCCCCAAACCGTCCGCTGCCCCCCTCGACCCAGAGACCGTCTCCCTGAACGCCGTACGGATTCACCATGAAGACGTACGCACGTCGCTGGTCATTGAAGGTATCCAGGATGATTCGGACGTAATCGTCGGATCGACCGTATCCGTCCCTCTGCGTCAGCGTCGCCCGGACCCCGCCGGAGGAATCCTCCGCACGAATCGCAAAGAAAAGAGCGTCATCGGTCACGATCATGCGAACCGTGGTTTCCTCGGACGCCGGAGTCCCTTCAACGGGCTCATACTGGGAGAAGCCCGTCAGAATCGCGGCATTGACCCAGGCTGCGTCGTCCAGGCGCCCGTCGATGGAGATGTCGGGCGACGCCATGACAGGAGCAGCCACGTCGAGCTGCCGCGCGACGCCGCTGTACTCGACGGCAGAGGAGCTCGGCCGGACGGCCGGCACCGACGCGCCCGGAGGCGGGTTCAGATACTCACCCTGCCCGGGCGCGAGCTGTACCAGAGCGGCGAGGAGAAGCGGAGAATGCAACATGAGATGTATAGTCGTTCAGAGATTGTTCAAGTTTTGGTTGAACAAGTTTACAGAAAGCACATTGTTCCCGGCAACCCTCCGCGTGACTCGGTGACAGCCATACGGGCGACCCCTACCTTGCCCCTGCACGCACGCGCGATTGTCGACGAGGTAAACCAATGAGAGACGCATTCGAGATCGGGAACAGCCAAGTTCCCGCCGGGACGATCGGACATGCCGCCCTGCCTGTCGGCACGAGGGCTGACAGTCAGAGGAAAGAGATCCCCGTGCTCGTATGCCACGGAGCCAGCGATGGACCGACCCTCTGGATCAATGGAGCGACCCACGGGGACGAACCGGAGGGGGCCTTCTCGATCTTTCGGCTCTTCGACCGTCTCGACCCCTCATCCGTCTCGGGAACCGTCGTTGGCGTCGCGGCGATGAACGTCCCGGCATTCGAGGCCGGCAAGCGAGGCGACCCGCTCGATTCGTTCACATACGACATGAACCGCATGTACCCGGGCCGCCCGGACGGATATCCCAGTGAACGGGCGGCATGGGCTCACTGGATCGCGATGAAAGACTCATGTGATCTGCAGATCGCGGTGCACTCCGGAGGCGAGCACAGCTACCTCGCCCACATGATCTTCGCGTCAGACAACCCGCAGAGTCTCGAGCTGGCCGCGGCCATGGGAGAACCGTGGGATCTGGTATTCCGCTCCGGCGTCGGTGGAGCAAACCCGGCGTCCAAGATGGCGGAACTTGGGAAGGCGGGGATTACGGTCGAGTTGGGAGGAAACTGCCGAACCCTCACAAGCGACTTTCACACCATCGCCGACGATCTGGCCGACGGATATCTCAACGTCATGCGTCACTATGGAATGACGCCGGGTGACGCAACGTATGCCCCGGAGTGGCGAATGGGTCACCAGGAAGCGCTCCTCGCCCCAGCCTCCGGAATGTGGGTTGGAGATGCGGACATGACCTTCGAAACCGAGATGGCCGCCGGCACCCCTCTCGGTCGGATCTACGACCTGTACGGGCAGGTTACGGCCGAGGTTCTCGCGCCTCAGGAAGGGGTTGTCTTCGGACTCCGATCAAGGCCCTCGGTACTCGAGGGCGAATGGTGCTGCTTTTTCGGGATCATCGACGAGGTACGGTCGGACCTGATTCCGTGACGCGCTTCCAGCCCGGCAGGGGCCGAAGGCTAGGGAAGAGCTGAGGGTTCGATCGGCACCCGATCGACTCGCTGCCCGCGCCCCCGACGAGCCGACAGAACACCATTCTGGACGATGACCTCACCTCTGGAGATCGTCCACTTCGGGAAGCCCTTGAGCCGCATGCCCTCGTACGGGCTGTAATCAACGTCCGAGTGGAGAACCTCGGCCGAGACAACGACTTCGTGCTCGGGGTCGACCACGATGAGGTCGGCGTCTGCCCCCACCTCGATCCGTCCCTTGTCCGTCAATCCGAAGATGCGAGCCGGCGCGGTGGCTGTCAGTTCGACGAATCGCTCGGGAGAGAGTCGTCCCGCCGCGACTCCCTCCGTGAATACGATGGGAAGCCGGGTCTCGATCCCGGGCAGGCCGTTCGGTATCTGCGTGAAGTTCTCGCACCCTCCGGTCTTCTGCCCTTCATACCGGAACGGGGCATGATCGGACGAGACCTGTTGAATCGAACCGTCCGCGAGAGCAGACCAGAGCGCATCGACGTGGCTGTGCTCACGCATCGGCGGACTGCATACGAATTTTGCTACCTCACACCCGGCCCCCGGGTCATAGACCGATGAGTCGAGAACGAGATACTGCGGGCAGGTCTCCGCCACGACCGCAACGCCTCGTCCTCGCGCGTCTGCGACGTGTCGGGCGGCCCCGGACGACGTCACATGGGCGATGCAGATCGGTGAGCCCGCCAACTCAGCGAGCATGATCGCTCGGTTCGTCGCCTCAGCCTCGACCGCCGGTGGTCGGCTCGTTGCGTGATACGCCGGCCCCGTCTTTCCCTCGGAGAGGTGACGCTCGATCAGGTGAGTAACCGCGCAGTCATTTTCGCAGTGCGCGTAGATGAGTCCGCCGTGTTCACCCGCGACCTCCAGAAGGAGAATGAGATCGTCGTCCCCCACCTTCTTGTCGCCATAAGTCATGTAGACCTTGAACGAGGGAAATCCCGAGCGGATGAGACCGGGGATCTCTGCCAGGACCGCCTCGTTCACGTCGGTTACGATGAGGTGAAAGCCGAAATCGATGACCGCGTCCCGATCGATGACGGCCAGTCGTTCGTCCCGGGCACTCCGCAACGTCCCGCCGTGCTCCTGCAGTCCGAAGTCGATGATCGTGGTCACTCCTCCGAACGCCGCGGCGACCGTGCCCGTGTAGAAGTCATCCGCGGTCGTGACCCCAAGACGGCCAATGGGATGAGCCAGATGGGTATGCGTATCGATCCCTCCAGGCATCACCCAGTGGCCTGCCGCATCGATGATCTGCACCCCGTCCTGTTCCGGCACCGCCACGTCCGGTCCCACCGCATGGATGCGTCCATCCCGCACGAGCACGTCGGCTTTCCGCCGGCCCGTCCCCGTGACGACGGTTCCCCCCTGGATCAGAAGGTTTCCTGTGTCATTCATGGTGGAGCTGCATGGTGCATGGGCCGAGTGGGTCGCGGCCATAGTAGACAGCAGCCGCAGGACTTCAAGGGGAAGCCGTGAGGGCCGACCGCGAGAAAGGTCGAGGCGCAGGCGGCTCGAGGGTGGCCAACCCGTCGTCCGGGGTTCCCTAAGGCACGTCGCTCGCGAGAGGGCCCTCGGCCTCGAGGATCCTGCCGGTCATGGTTCCGTGAACCGTGGCCACGTAGTAACGGGCCAGATCCGAAGCCCAGATTCCCGGCATCGGAGGGAGCCCCGAGGCCTGACGCGACTCCGCGACCCAGCCGGGACTGACGGCGTTCACCCGATATCGTCCCTGCAGGTCCAGAGCCGCAGCTCGGACGAAGGACTCGACCGCGCCACCGACCATCGCGACCGCCGCTGCGCCTGGGGTAGGCTTCGTGCTCAGAGTGCCCGTCGTCAGTGTGAAGGATCCACCTTCCCTTACGTGTTCGAGACCGAACCGTACCAGGTTGACCTGACCCATCAGCTTGTTATCAAGGCTGGCTTGAAAGGCGGCATCATCGAGGTCCTCCAGCGCGCCGAAGCGAGCCACGCCTGCAGAGCAGACGACGCCGTCGAGCGGACCGACAGCGGAGAGCAACGACCGGACGGAACCGGGGTTCCCCAGGTCTACTGTGCGGTCCCCGGACGAATACCCAACTCGAACGACTTCGTCACCCTCGCCCTCGAGCGCACTGGCGATGGCTGTGCCAACGGTGCCGGTCGCACCAACGTGTAGGATCTTCATCGTGCCTCTCGGGTCGTAACGCGGCCGCCAACGAGTACCCCGGACCTTCATGAACGCGCCCTCGAGCAAACCGCCTCATCACGGTCTGGATGGCCGATATCGGAATCCGTGGCCTGAATCGGCCGGCGACGACGCCATGCGCGGTGAACTCGGAAAGGTTGCGAGAGAGTGGCTCTTCGGGTCCCACCCGCCGGATCCCCGATCGGAACAACTTCCCGTCGCGCCGTGGGCGTCACTGCGCACCTCCCCGGGGCCAGACGAGGTCCGCGTCACCTGGGTGGGGCACGCATCGTTTCTACTGGAGTTCCCGGGCGCCAACCTGCTTACGGACCCGGTCTGGTCGCATCGTGTGCCTCCCTTTCCCGGCGTCGGCTCCCGGCGGTTCGTGCCCGCGTCGCCCGACCTCGCCGCACTCCCTGATATCCACGGCGTGCTGATCTCGCACGATCACTTCGATCACCTGGATCGTCCGACGATCCGCCTTCTGCATCGACGGTGTGGTGATTCGATCGAGTGGTTCACGCCGCCCGGGTACCGCAGCTGGTTTCACAGGATCGGTATCTCCCGTGTGACGGAGCTCGACTGGTGGGAATCAAAGCCCGGACCGGGCGGCTACATCGTCACGGCAGCTCCAGCCCGGCATTGGACGCGTCGCACACCCTGGGGTACGAACAGGCGCCTCTGGAATTCATGGGTTGTCAAACCCCGCACCGACTCACCAGGCACTGCGGACCCCAGCAGCGGCAGGCCCGGGGGCGCTTCTGACGGATCCGAACGCGCGCCCCGCCTGTACTTCGGCGGCGACACGGCCTATGCCTCTCACTTCACTGACGTGGCCGAGCGACTGGGGCCATTCGACGTCTCGCTCCTCCCGATCGGCGCATACGAGCCGAGGTGGTTCATGAAGTTTTCCCACATGAACCCCGAGGAAGCCGTGCAGTCGTTCATCGACCTCGGGTCGAACGGGGATTTCATCCCAACCCACTGGGGAACGTTCCGGCTTACGTTCGAAGACCCGCTCGAGCCCCCCGAACGCACCCGTGCCGCGTGGACCGAAGCCGGCCTCGACGAGGCCCGACTCCGAATCCCGCGGCACGGGGAGACACTGCTGGTGCGACGCTGAGCGGCTCGAGCGCTCGAGCGTCGGCAGTGTGTCAGTTGTTGCCACCTCCGACGACACTCGCCCGGTAGTCGAGCGGCGGGTCCCGATCGCCAAGTAGCGGCTCATACACATACCCGGGGCCCCGACGACGCTCGAACTCCTCATACGCCGCATCGATGAGCGAGGGGGTCGTGAACAGGTCGTAGAGCGTGAACGCGAGCGTCTTGGCTGCGTTGATCATTCCCTTGTTCCCGATACTCGTCCCGCCCGCCGCGACTGCCTGCCACGAATGGGCTGAGGTCCCGGGTACCCAGGTCGCCGTCCCGAGCCCCGCCGTCGGGACCGTCCAGGAGACGTCCCCGACGTCCGTCGAGCCGCCCTGACCGACCTCGATGACCTCGAACGGCTCGATCATCGCCGCGCGTTCGATCGACGGCGCATCAGCCGGGAAGGTGCTGTGGATCGCCTCGGCGAACCGACGCTCTTCCGCCGAGTACTCGACCCCTCCGACGATCGTCAGGTTATCGAACATCGCGCGCGCGAGAGCCTCGTTGGGCAGCACATTGTAGATCCCGTGGATGACCTCGTGCTCCATCCGCGTCTCGGTGCCCATGGCGGCCGCTTCCGCAATCCGTGTCACCCAGTCGAACATCCGGCGCGACTCTTCCGGATCAGGGTGTCGGACGTAGATGTACGATTCAGCGAAGTCGGGCACGACGTTCGGTGCGGAGCCCCCGGAGGTGATGACGTAGTGGATACGAGCCGCCGGCGTTACATGCTCACGCATCATGTTGATCATGTAGTGGAACGCTTCGACGGCATCGAGTGCCGACCGTCCACGCCACGGCGCACCCGCAGCGTGTGAAGACTGGCCGTAGAAGCGGAACTTGCCGGACTTGTTCGCCAGTGAGGACGAAGCGCTGGCACTGTTCGCGGAACTCGCGTGCCAGTGGAGCATGACATCGACGTCGTCCATGAGTCCGTCGCGGACCATGTACACCTTCCCCGCGCCTCCCTCCTCAGCAGGTGTCCCGTAGACGCGAATGGTGCCGGGCGTGCCGGAATCTTCGAGCCAGTCCCGGACCGCCAGGGCGGCCGCGACAGAACCCGTGCCGAACAGATGATGGCCGCAGGCGTGGCCCGCGATTTTTCCCGGTACAGGATCACGCTCCGATGATCTGCTCTGATTGATACCGGGGAGCGCGTCATACTCCCCCATGATGCCGATGATTGGACCACCTCCGCCGTACGTCGCCACGAACGCGGTCGGCATCCCGGCAACACCGGAAGCGATCTCGAAACCCGCATCCCGGAGCACGCCCTGAAGCGTTTCGGACGATTCGGTCTCCATGTATCCAACCTCGGCGAGGTCCCAGATGTGCTGGGCAACCTCCGCATACTGGTCGGCATTGGCGTCAATGAAGGCAGCGAGCTGGTCCTTCACACTCTGAGCCTGAACGGGTTGGACGAATACCAAGGCAGCGATCAACGCTGCTCCGATCTTGTTCACTTCGGGGACTCCTGATTGGACGGATTCACACGGAATGATGAGGGTAGGCAGCAGACCGAGGCCGTACAAGGAGCGCGGCGTTCCGGGCAGTCAGCGCTCGATCACCCAGGACATGTACCTCTCGAGGTCCAGGGCTGCGGCTTCCGCCTGCGCCCGGACATCCTCGTCTTCATCCTCGAGTGCCGCGACAATCACCGCACGAACCCGCTTCTCGTCCAGATCTCCAGTCGTTCGGGCCAGATAACCCAGTGCCTCGATGGAATTCCCTCGAACGAGCGGATCATCATGATCGGAAAGGTCGAGGCAAATCTCCTCGGCCCACGCCGCATCCGGTGGATCGAGGGAGATCACGATCGGCACTTCCGCGAGTTCTTCCGGTTCCGCCGTGCCCAGCAGATCCTCGATCTCGTATCGGGTCCAGCCGTCCGGGATCATCTAGCCTGACGTCGAAGGAAACACACGGTCGCGACGCGAAAGAAGCTGGGACGACGGCACCCCGGAAGCCACCCTGATCTCGCCCATACCACCGACGATCTTCTAGATTCATCCATGTGAGTCCCCTTTCCATAAGACCCGACGCATACATGATGAACCGCCTCCTGACCGGAATGCTTGTCCCCGCCCTGGCCACCAGTGTGGCTGCGGCATCGCTCTCCGCTCAAACCCCAGCGGACTACGACCGGGAGATCGAGCAACTCATGAGCCACCCGGCAGTTCGGTCGGCACTGGATCACATCGTCGAGACAGACGACCAGACGATGGACGATCTCATGACGCTCACCCAGATCCCGGCGCCTCCCTTCATGGAGGACGAACGAGGCGCTGCGTTCCTGCAGATGATGATCGATCTCGGGGTCGACAGTGCGTGGACGGACGAAGTCGGTAACGTGATCGGGCTGCGACGCGGCTCGGGTTCCGGGCAGGTCCTGGCAATCGCGGGTCACCTCGACACGGTATTTCCACCCGAGACGGACGTCTCGATCCGCGTGAGCGGCGACACCCTGTTCGCACCCGGGATCGCAGATGACACCCGGGGTCTTGCAACAGTCCTGGCGGTTCTCCGAGCGATGAACGATGCGGACATTCGGACGGAAGCCGACATCCTCTTCATCGGGAATGTCGGTGAGGAGGGACTCGGCGACCTGCGCGGAGTCAAGCACCTGTTCCGCGACGGCGGGCCGCGAATCGATCACTTCATCTCCGTCGACGGGACGAGCCCCACGGGCATCACACACATGGGCCTCGGATCCCATCGCTACCGCGTCACCTTCCGTGGTCCCGGAGGGCACTCATGGGGCGCTTTCGGCCTGGCCAATCCGGCGCACGCGATGGGGCAGGCGATCGGATACTTCCAGGACGGCGCCGCGCCCTACACGTCCACCGCGCCGTTCCGGACGAGCTACAACGTCGGTCGGATGGGCGGCGGAACGTCCGTGAACTCGGTTCCCTTCGAGTCGTGGATGGAGATCGACATGCGCTCCGAGGGCGACGCCACACTCGACGCGGTCGACGCGATTCTGCAGGGGGCTGTCCAGCGAGCGCTCGCTGAGGAGAATGCTCGACGCACCCGAGGGGAGCCGTTGACGGTCGAGGTCGACATGATCGGAGACAGGCCATCCGGCGTCGTCGCCGAGGATCATCCGTATGTCCAGCAGGCTGCTGCCGTGACCCGCGCTCTGGGAATCGAACCGAGCTTCGGCCGTTCATCGACCGACTCGAACATCCCGATTTCTCTGGGGATTCCAGCGGTCACCATCGGTGGCGGTGGCCAGGGCTTCGGTGCCCACTCGCTCGGTGAATGGTTCCGCAATGAAGACGGGGCCATCGGCGTCCAGCGGGTGATGCTGATTGTCCTCGCGCAGGTGGGAGTCGCTCAGGCCAGCTGACCGAAGGCCGATCGGCCATGGACCGTCGAGAGGTACTCCGCCACTTCGGACTGGGGGGGGTCGGCGCGGGCATCCTGGGTGGGCGTGCGCGCCTGTCCGTCGATCGAGCACGCCGTATCCCCACCCGCTCCGACGACCGGGTCATCGACGTTGTACTCGAGGGCGCATCCGTCTTCCGTGCGGGCGGTGGGCATGGTCGTGTCGAACACGGGCTCTCCGTCCGGCTGGCCGGCAACCGCATTGTCGAGGTCGGGCCGGGCCGCCTGGCCGGGGGGAACCGTATCGACCTCACGGGCCATCTTCTCATCCCCGGCCTCATCAGCGGTCATACGCACGTCGCAGCCGGTTCCCCGACTCGGGGAATCATCGAGTCCGGGCGCTCGTACGCGCGGCCCCTCACCCTGGTCGAGGAGGCACTCACCGAGGATGAGATCGAGGCAATCACGACCTACAACCTGACGGAGCTGCTATTGAGCGGCTGTACCGGTCAGGTCGAGATGAGCATGAGCCTCGCGCAGGCAAGGGCATACGCCCGCGCGGCCCAGCGTCTCGGGGCTCGGGGATGGGTAGGCGGCATGGTCCCGAGCATCGGCCGCCTCTTCCCCATCTGGTTCGGGTCGGATCAGGAGTTGGCTGCATCCGAGGAGGCAACGCTGCTCGAGATCGAGGCCAATCTCGCCGCCGCTGAGACGCTGGATCGCCAGGGTGACGACCTCGTGCGTGGGATGATGACGCCCCACGCCGCCGACACGCAGACCCCCGCTACGCTCGAAGCATTCGCCCGAGCCGCGACCCTGCTCGGAACGGGAATCCACACGCATCTGTCCCAGGGGCAGCGCGAGACCGACGCCGTTCGACGAAGGCACGGCGTCACACCGACACGGTGGCTGGCCGATGCCGGCCTGATGGACGGACCCTTCTTCGGGGCACACTTCACGGCGCCCGACTGGGAGACGGATCCGGAGATCCTGATCGAACACGAGGGCGTGTATGCGACGTGCCCCTCGGCGGGAGGGGCCGGCGGCGCGACCCAGCCGTACCCCGAAGCTCTCGCGGCCGGGCTCGCCGTCAACATCGGCATCGACACACACAGCAACGACATGCTGGAAAACGTGAAGCTGGCTGTCCTGCAGGGGCAGGCGCGGGCGGCCCTCCTACAGGAGCTTCAGCCGGCGCGCTCCGTCCAACCGCCGACGGTCGCGGATGCTCTGCTGGGATGCACCACGGTACCGGCGCAAGCGCTCCGCACGCCCGATCTCGGCGTGATCGAGGTGGGCGCACTGGCCGATCTCGTGGCCATCGAGTTGAGCGGTCCATTGACCGGGTCGGGCGCTCCCCCTCGGGAACCGCTCAACAACCTGCTCTACGCCAGCGGCCGCTCCGTCTCGTGGGTCTTCGTCGATGGGCGCCCGCTCGTGTCGGATGGCGAGTTCGCACAAGACCTGGAAGCGATCGCCGACGCGGGTGGACAAGCGGTACAGCGTCTCTGGGGCCTGCTCGACGACGAGGGGTGGTTCGACTGACCTAGGGCGAGTCCTCGCCCTGCCCTACCCGCACGACCAGCTTGCCCGTGCTCGCTCGCGACTCCATGAAGCGATGCGCCTCCGGCAGCTCCTCGAAGGCCCAGGTCGATCCCACGATCGGCCGGAGATCGTGCGCAGCGACGAATTCGGATAGTGCTCTCCACACGCCGAGCAGCCGCTCCTCGTCCGGCAACAGGTATCCGATGTGCGTGGCCAGCAGGCCGGTGGACGCCACGGCGGCATCCATCACCTTGATGCGCGGCGCATCCCGCCACGCCCGCCACCACGAGAACGGATTCCACTTCGTATAGTCGAGCTGGGCGTACCCGACCACGACCAGCCGTCCGAAGTTCGCGAGCCGTGCATTGCAGGCGCGGAAAACGTCTCCGCCGACCACCTCGAGCACGACGTCGAGTCCGCGGTCGGCCGTGATCGAGTCGAAGACGGATTCGAAGTCGGGCGCGCGGTAATTGACGGTGTACGCGGCCCCAAGTGAGCGCGTGAGTTCGAGCTTCTCCTTGCTCCCGGCGAGCGCGACCACGTCGCACCCGAACGCGGACGCGATCTGCACCGCCGCCGTCCCCACCCCTCCGGCCGCGGCGGTGATGGCGACACGGTCATCGGGCCTCAAGCGCGCCATTTCGGTCAGCGCGACCCACGCGGTCATGAAGTTCACGCCGAAGGCCGCCGCCTCGTCCATCGAGAAGTGGTCCGGAGCCGGAAGGGCTCGATTCGCACGAACCGCCACACGCTCGGCATACCCCCCGTACTGCATGCCGCACAGCACCCGCTCTCCCACGCTTCGTCCCATGACATCCGGACCGATGGCTTCGATCCGGCCCGCGACCTCCATGCCCGGGACGTACGGGCGGTCCGGCGCCCAGCCATAGAGTCCCTTCCTCGAGAGCACCTCGGCGTAATTGATACCGATCGCCTCGACGCCGATCAGGACGTCACCCGGCCCCAATTCGGGGTCCGGCACATCCCTCAGTTCGAGGACCTCCGGCGGTCCGGATCGGGGAAGAGTCCAGGCGCGCATGGCTCGTTGTTCAGCGCTCCGTTCTGAACCCGGGCGCCGATGATCGCGGCGCTCGCGGGGACATTGCCGTTGGAGTCGAATAAAGGGGGTGTTCCAAGCTCGTCTGCTGCCGGGCAATCGCGCTACCCCAGAGAACTCCGAAGCTTATGACGAGTTTTGTGGCCGAGACAGTCGCCCGGGGGTGGAAGGATCCGGACGCTACTCCAGGAGCGTGACCAGGAAGTCACGAGTCCGTTCGAGCGCCCCGATCAACGCACCCCGATCGTGTGTTCCCCCCTCGTAGAGGAATGCCTGAACATCAGGCTCCGACCGTCCTGCAGCCTCGAGGGCGGATATCAGAGACTCCGCCTGGCTGACGCTCACTACGTCGTCAGCCGTCCCATGATGGATTTGAACGGCTGGCATTCGATCGACGAACAACACGGATGACCGACGAACGAGCTCGAGCCGTGCTGCCGCCATGTCGATCTCTCCACGGACCAGAGGCTGAATCACATCCCGGTCGAGTTCGGTCATTCCGGGCAGGTCCCGGGGCGTTCCCGCCAGAGCCTCCGAGACCACCGCCTCGACAAACGGCCCGAAAAAATCGGTCGGACCGTAGAACTCCACGACGCGATCGATACGGTCATCACGGATTCCCATCAGCAAGGCGACCCCTGCACCTCGGCTGAACCCGAGGACGCCGACGCGCGTCGAATCGGCCCGTGTCTCCACAACGAACGCCGCGTTGAGGAGTGAAAGCGCGTCGTCGACGTCACGATCCCACGGACTCCCCGATCCTTCCGACACCCAGCTTCGATCTCCGAAGATCAACGGCTCGGACCGGAACGATGGGACGACCCAGATGAAGTCTCGAGCAAGATCACCGAACGTGGGCAGGTACCCGAAGAGTGCGTAATTCAAATCGACGCCGGCAGAACCGCCATGCGAATAAACCACGACCGGGGCTGACCCCGAGATCGATGACGGAGTGATGATCGCTCCAATGTGACGCACGGAGCCGTCGACCAGGTGCGAGATGATGCGGACACGCACATCCAGTCCCACAACCGAGACGACCGTGTCCAACTCGGTCGAGACGTCGACGGCATCCAGGCTCCGGGATGCCCAGTCGGCGGATACGGTCGTGATCTCGCTGCTCGACGCAGGCGCGAACAGAGCCTCGAGGTCGACCTCGCCGCCGCCATCATCCGGGCCGACACCGTCGTTTCCACAGCCATGGACGACGAACCCGATGACGAGAACGGCGGGGCGAATCAAAAGATTCCTCAAGGGAGTCATCATGGGCCGACGATCATCCAACGTGCGAAGCTTGTCCACCCCGGTTACGCTCCGCATCTGCATCGTCGTTCACCGCGTTCACCCGGCCGATCCGGAACACCCGAGGAGACCACCATGCTGGAGATCCTGACCCGCCGCCGACTCATCCGTGGGGCGGCAGGCGCCTCGCTCGCGTCACTGCTTCCCGGGTCCGTGCGAGCCCAACCCAAGCTGTCCCAGGCGCCCTGGCAAGTGAGCCCCGAGGCACGACTGCGGGAACTCGGCATTGATCTGCACGTGCCGCCTCCACCGGTCGCGACCTACGTAGGCACGGTGATCGTGGGCAACATGCTCTACGTGGCGGGGCACACACCCCGCATGCCCGATGCCTCACCCGGACATCAGGGCATCGTCGGACAGGACCTGACGGTCGAGCAGGGCCAGGCCGCCGCGCGTCAGTGCGGAATCAACATCCTGGCCACCATGCGCGCACGCCTGGGCACCCTGGATCGTGTGGCTCGACTCGTTCGAACCTTCGGCATGGTGAATGCCGTTCCGGGATTCGCTCAGCAGCCCGCCGTGATCAACGGCTTCAGCGACCTCATGGTCGACATTTTCGGAGAGGAGGCCGGTACCGGGACCCGTGCCGCTGTCGGCATGGGCTCACTGCCCGGCAACATGGCCGCCGAAGTCGAGACGTTCTGGGAACTGAGGGCGTAGGGCGGACGGGGGCGCGGCGAGGTCCCCGCTCCCCCATCCCTCCTCACCCCAACGAACTCGGACCACCGTGTCACCGGGTCCCGGGTGGTCGCAGCTGGTTCCAGCGCTCGATGAAGCCTACGGCGGCCGCAACCATCGACGCCGTGTCAGCCCAACCACGCTGCGCCGAGGCCTCGCGGGGGTCACGAGCACCCCACACACCGGTCGATGTCATCTCCTCTGCCGACGTGCCCTTCCCCGTCCCCTGGTCCTTCAGCCCCTCCGCGAGGAAGACCGTCAGGGCGGTAGGGTCACCCGCGACGACGTCGGGTAACATGGCTTCCATGTGCGGAGGCAACATGAGGTCGGCCGGGACGGCCGCCTCGAGATCGACAAGCGCCGGCGTCAGGTACATCGAATTGGATGTCTCGCCCGTCCCTCCGTGCCGATCGAAGACGGCGACCGTCGATCCCGAAGGCTCGTTGATCTCCGGCCGGAACGGACCCAGCACGGATCCGAGGTCGACCGCGATCCCTGCGGTCTCCTGATTGATTCGATCGACGATGAAGCGGGTGGTCGCGGCGTTCCCTCCGTGTGCATTGAGCATCAGGAAGCGCTTGAAGCCATGGCGCACGAGGCTCTTCACCGCCTCCACGTACACCTCCTGAATGAGAGAGGACGGGAGCGTGATCGTACCCTCGAAGCCCATGTGATAGGGCGACTGCCCCGGCAGCAGAATAGGCGCCACGAGCACGTCTACCTGCTGAGCGATCAGCTTGGCACGCTCCACACCGTTCAGGTAATCCGTCCCGATTGGCAGATGCAGCCCGTGCTGCTCGAGCGACGCAACCGGGATGATCACCATGTCCGACCGGGAGAGCAGCTCCTGAACCTCCGGGCGCGTCATGTGCGGGAGGTAGTTGCGCACCTTTTCGATTCGAGGCAGTGGGCTCTCGGTTGGAAGAAGATTCTGCGCGTGAAGCGTTGCCTGATTCAGGGCAACCGCGACGATCGCGATCACGACGGAGCGGCCGATGCTACGGTTCATGGAGGGAGCTCCCGAGCGTTGAGTGGGTCGGTCCCATCGTAGAACCATCATGATCAGTGAGCCATGGAAGGCCAGAGCGTGTAGAGCGGGCCTGCCGAATCCCTTCACCGTCCTGACCCGATCTCACCTCGCCATCCCGAGTCGGGGTGCTGCCGTTACCTTCTGCGAACCGACCCTCCCGCCCGATCTGCATGGACCTCACCAACCCGCATCACGTCCTTCAGGAGGTTTTCGGATACGACGACTTCCGCCCGGGTCAGCGCGAGATCATCGACGTCGTACTCGAGGGCCGGGATTGCATCGGAGTCATGCCCACCGGGGCCGGAAAGTCCCTGACCTATCAGTTACCGGCACGCATGCTGGACGGTACGGTTCTGGTCCTGTCCCCACTGATCAGCCTGATGAAGGACCAGGTCGATGCCCTGCAGGAACTCGGCTTCAACGCGGTCGACATCAACAGCTCCCTCGACTTCGCCGAGCGGCAGTCGCGTGTGGACGGCCTGCGGCGAGGGGACTATGAGCTGGTATACCTCGCTCCAGAAGCGCTCGACGGCCGTCTCCGCGACTTCGTCCGCAATTGCCGTATCTCGCTACTGGTCGTGGACGAGGCGCATTGCATCAGTCAGTGGGGCCATGACTTCCGGCCTTCCTATCGCCGACTTCGGGGCCTGAAGGAGGGTCTCGATGTTCCGGTCCTCGCACTCACGGCGACGGCGACGCGCACCGTCGCGCGTGACATTGTCCGCCAGCTGGGCATGTCGAAACCCGGCGGCTACAAGGGCTCGTTCCTGCGGCAGAATCTTGAAATCGGGGTCCGCAAGAAAGGTCAGGGGAACACACGTCGAGAGATCCTCGCACTGATCGAGCGACACAAGGGTGAGGCGGGAATCGTGTACTGCCTCAGCCGCAAGGGAGTAGAGCAGACCGCCACATACCTGAAATCCCACGGCGTGCGCGTTCGTCCCTACCACGCCGGAATGGATCAGGAGGAGCGGGCCCGGAATCAGGAGGCGTTCCAGCACGACCAGATCGACGTCATCGTGGCGACCGTTGCGTTCGGCATGGGGATCGACAAATCAAACGTGCGATTCGTCATCCATCGTGACATGCCACGAGACATCGAGTCCTGGTACCAGGAGATCGGCCGGGCCGGTCGGGACGGACTGGCCAGTGAATGTTTCCTCTTCTACTCCTGGGCAGACGTCAAGCTGCACGAGCGTTTTCTCGACGACATCGAGGACCCCGAACTCTGGCGCCAAAAGCGGCAGCGGACGGTTGATCTCTTCCAGCTACTCGAGTCGGGCAGCTGCCGGCACCAGTCGATCCTGAAGTATTTCGATGAAGCGATGGGCCCGTGCACAACGGCGTGCGATGCCTGCACCGGTGTCAGACCCGAGGATCTCGCCGCCGAGGTGATGGCCCGTCCCGGCGGCATGCAGGAACAGCGCAGCCGTGCCCGCCATGTGAGTTCGACGGGAACGACGCTTTCCCCCGAGCAGGAAGAGGTATTCCAAAGTCTGCGGAGCCTTCGGAAAGAGCTGGCGGAGCGCCAGCGAGTCCCCGCCTATATCGTGTTCGGAGACCAGGTTCTCGTCGAAATGGCCCTCCGGCTCCCTCGCGACGAGGCACAGTTTCTCGACGTGCCCGGCGTGGGACCCGCGAAACTGGAAAAGTACGGAACGGTATTCCTGACAAGAATTGCCGAGGCCCGAAGGCTAGCTCAGAGATGATGCTCCGACCGCACTCCACCTTCCCCGTCACGCTCCTCCTCCTGGTCGTGACTGCGTGCTCCGGGACGAGGACTACGAATCCGTCAGAACGTGCTCAGCCCTCTCCGGAGGCGCACACGACGCCGGAAACCGTCGACGTCCTTCTCGATCACTTCCACATCGAATCGATCGTGGTTCCCCGGGCACGAGCATTCACTCGGCAGGCAGCCCTTCTGATTGGAGATCTTGGCGACGATGAGCTCGAACGGCTCGTAGCCGCCGTTCAGGACGGCTTCGAGGCCGGGCGGCTGCGAAATGACGTTGCAGGCCACATGCTGGAAAGGGCGCCGGACGGCTACATCGAGGAGATCGCCGGGTGGGTCGGGGCTGGGGCGAGTGCGGAGGTGGATCGTCAGGCGAGAGCCTATCGCCCCCCCGTCCCGCTGACCGAGTGGCTCGAGACCTACACGGAAGTGCCCCCGACCGCGGAACGCGTGCGTCTCGTTGCCCGCTGGTCGGAGGCGAGGCAGGAAGGAACCTTCTTCCTCCTTCTGGAGCAGGCCCTCGACGAGGCCGCGTACGAAGTCTGGGGCGCGATGAGACAAACGGCAGGCTCGTTCCAATCCCTGTCGGGCGATGCCTTCTTCGCAAGACTGAACCAGAGCTCCATGGCGGCCGTCGTCACGGCCCTCCATGCCCACGAACCCATCTCGGACGAACTCATGCTCGCCTCCACGGTGGAGTACGAGTCCGAATCGGGACAATGGTTCGTGGAGGCATATCAGCTTGCAGTCGCCGAGGCGCTTCGGGCGGCTGGCCTGCGTGTCGCGGAGACGCTGCGACGCTCCGGGATCTCAGCCCCCGAGTAATCGACTCGAGATCCCCGCCCGGTCCACGGGGGCGCCCAGGAGGTACACGTCCGTGATCATGCGCGTGTGGGTGATGTCATCGAGCGGATTGGCCTCGAGAACGATGAAGTCCGCCCGTTTCCCGACGGCGATCGTACCCGTGTCGTCCAACTGCATGCTCGAAGCCGACGTCCTCGTGGCCGCGACGATCACATCGGCCGGGCTGAGTCCTGCCCGAACCATGTCTTCAAGTTCCTGGTGCATCGTCCACGAGTTCCCGCCATCGGTCCCGAACGCGACGGGAATTCCTTCCGCGTGCAGTCGAACGAGATTCCGCGCCTGAATGGCAAACGCCTGCTGCGCCGCAGGATTCTCTCGCTGGTTCGCCTCCATCTGCGCAATGCGCTCGGAGGCAACCGTGCCGGACATCCATGAGAGATCTCCAACCGGTACCCCCGGCCCCGGAAGATTCGGAATCAGAATGACCTCCGGCCGTGCCTTCCACATCGCCACGACCTCGTCGTCCACGTCCATGTCACGAATGCCGTGAGCGAAGATGTCGACCCCCGCTTCCAGGAGCCCCTTGGCGTCTTCGAGACGGAAGACGTGCGCTGCGACTCGAAGGCCCGCGCCATGAGCCTCGTCGATGACGGCCCCATAGAGCTCGGGCGACAGGCGCTCGTATTGGCCGCCCCGGTCGTCGACCCAGATCTTCACGATGTCCACCCTCTGGGACGCCAGCTCCTGAACCGCCGCGCGAGCCTCCTCCTCGGTGGTCACCCAGTACGGCACCTCGGTACGTCCCGGCTCGGGTGAGGTGATCCCGCGGCCGGCCGACTGCGAACGGGCCCCATCAGGAATCGTCTCGGCCCGCATTTCGAGTCCAACCGTACCCTCATCCAGCCCGAAGCTCGAGGCCGCTCCGGCTCCGTAGAACGCAGCCTGCTGGAGCTCCGCGGTACGCGCCTCCCGGTCGGAGGGCAGGTGGAAATGCGCGTTGTTCAGCGTCGGCATGACTGTCCTGCCCGACAGATCCACCTGGGAGCCGGCCCTCGTGCCATCGACAGCGGACGACGGCCCCACGGCCGTGAAGACTCCGTTTTCCACGATCAGCGTCGCGTCTTCAATGACAGCTCCGTCCCCCGTGATGACCCGTGCGCCCTCGTACGCAACCGCATTCGGCATACTGGATCCTCCGCACGCGAACACACCGGAGGTCAGTGCGAGAGTGAGCGCAGCGAGAGGACGACGGGTCGTACGCGGTGTGTCAGGGTACATGATCAGCCGGGCTGGAGGGGTTCGATGATCTGACGGCTACAGCGCGCGAGCGTGCGCGGCAAGTCGCGCACCGCACCGGACCGGTCGTAGAATGCTGCGTGGAAGTGTGTTGAGTCCTTGATCCCGACCCCCTCATGAAGACGTACATGCCTCGGCTGACCGTGCGTGCCGGCGTGCTTGCCGCCGCCCTCTCACTGACCTCCGCCCCGGCGATCGCCGCTCAGCGCGTGGTACACGCCGAGCCGCACCTGCAGTCGAGTCTTCACGACTTCCGGGTCGTGGAGGTCGCAAGCGGCCTGATCAACCCTCACTCGATGGTCTTCACACCCGAAGGAGATCTTCTCGTCACGGAGCGCCCCGGGCGTATGCGCATCATTCGTGATGGTGTCCTGCTGCCCGACTCGGTCGCGGGCCTGCCCGACATCATCGCGCTCGGCCGAGGAGCGCGCGCCATGAACGGGCTCGAGCAAGCGGGACTTCGTGACGTCCGCCTGCACCCGGACTTCGAGGAGAATCGCCTTCTGTACCTGAGCTATGTGAAGCCGGGCGCAGACTCACTCGGCAACCTGGCGGTGGCACGTGGTCGGTACGAGAACGGACGTCTTCAAAACGTCGAGGAGATCTTTCACGCCCGGGCCGCCGGAAACGGAACCGATCGCAGCTCGATGTGGGGGGGGCGGCTCGCTCTGGACGGACGAGGCTATCTGTACATCACGCTGGGTGATCGGCAGTGGCCCTCGTCCGGGGACCTGTGGTCTCACCCTGCTCAGGATCTCACAAACCACAACGGGGCGACTGTCCGCCTCCATGAGGATGGTCGCGTGCCCGAGGACAATCCCCTCGTAGGTCGGCCGGACGCGCTCCCCGAGATATGGACCTGGGGGCACCGCAACGCTCAAGGCCTCGCAGTCCATCCAGAGACGGGTGATGTGTGGTCCAACGAGCACGGACCCCAGGGCGGCGACGAAATCAATCTGCTGCGCGCGGGCTCGAACTACGGTTGGCCGGTGGTTGGATTCGGGGTGAACTACCGTACCGGACTCGCCATCCACCACGGTACTCACCAGGACGGGATGGACGACCCTGCGCACGTATGGGTGCCCTCGATCGGCGTAAGCGGCATGATCTTCTATTCAGGCGATGCCTTCCCCGAGTGGCGAGGCGACATGTTCGTCGGCGGCATGAGCGGAGAGCGTCTTGTCCGGCTGCGCCTGAACGGCCGCGAGATCGTGCGCGAAGAAACGCTCCTGCAGGACATGGGACGCATTCGTGAGGTACAACAGGGGCCGGACGGTTTCCTGTACCTCGCCGTCGACGGAGGCGCTCGATGGGAGGATGGCCCCCCCACCAGTATCCTTCGAGTCGAACCGGCAGGTCAGCGTCAGTAGCTCAGTCCACCGCGGACTGCGAATGCGGGCCCTGCCGGAGCATCGTCAGAAGACGACACGCCGCCCTACGATCGGGAGTCCCGGACGGGCCCCGTCGACGTTTTCTCCGTCGCGAACGACCACGGTCCCGTTCACCATCACGAACTCGACACCGATCGAGTAGGACAGATCATCCTCGAAGGTGGCGGTGTCGATGATCCGGGCAGGGTCGAAGATCGTGATGTCGGCGTCGCTTCCGATCTGCAGTCGGCCCTTCCGTTTCATCTGCGGAGATGTGGTTTCAAGGCGCTGAGCGGGCATCAGCGTGACTTTGCGCAACCCATCCATCAATGGAAGAGCACCCTCATCCCGGACGTACCGACCGAGGAAGCGGGCAAACGTGCCGGCACCTCGGGGATGAGCTCCCGGCGCGTACGGCATCCCGTCCGAGGCGACCATCACATGAGAGGCCTCGAGACCCATCTCGATCCATTCCGGCCGCATCATGTGGATGATGACGACACCGCCCTGCTCACGGTACGAGCGGAACGTTTCTTCCGTTAGACGCTCCCCGGTGTCCTGCCACTGGAGGTCACCGTAGCTGATCTGAAGCCGCTCCTGCCAACCCTCGTCAAAGATCGCGGACTCGAGCGAGGTCGAGGCGGCCGTGTACGGATACACTTCCGTCGTCACGTCGACTCCCGCTTCCTGAGCACCACGAATCAGGTCGAGGTTGGTCTCGATCGCCCACAGGCTCGAGCTGTTCAGGTGGACGATATGAAGGGGGGCGCCTGTCGCCGTCGCATTTGCGACGACCTCCTGAATGGCGTCGATCCCCATGGAACGGACATGGGTGTAGATCGTGAACTGTTCCTGCCCCGCAAATTCGAACACCCGGTAGATCTCGTCGCGGTTGGCGCCGGGGTAGTACTGGTGCGGCATTCCGATCCCGAGCGCCCCGGCATCCATTCCCGCCTTGAGCCGCTCGAAGAGCTGCGGGTACAGGACAGGGTCCAGCTCATCGTAGTTGCCCTGAGACATGGTACGCTCGAGCGCAGCCAGCTGCTCACTCGTCACGTCCGAATCGAGCGCCGACAGTGCCGCCTCCACGTCCGACGCGTACTCAGGCATCACGGCGGTACGCGCGAGGCCGTGCGCTACGGTCGCCCCGAAATTCAGGATCGCATCGCCACGGCGCTCTTCCAGAAAAAGCCGTGCATCGGGCACGCCGGATTCGAGCTCGAGCGCGGTGGTGACTCCGTCGCGAGCCTGATACCGATTGGCAGCGTTCGACTGCCCGTGGGCGTGCAGGTCGATGAAGCCGGGGGCTACCACGAGCCCGGCTGCATCGATGACGGTCGCTCCCTCGAGGGGCTCCTCCGAGATCGCGACGATCGTCTGACCGCGAATCCCGACGTTCCGCACTGCGTCGAGGCCGGTCTCCGGATCCATCACACGCCCGCCACGGATCACCACGTCGAATGTCTCCTGCGCGTGAGCGGGGACAGCGACGGACAGCGTCGAAAGGAGGCCGAGGCCAAAAAGGGCTTTCTGAAACAATCGATACTCCATCACAATCTCCTACGGGCGACTCGGCCCCAGGCCCATCAGTTCTCGAACAGGATTCTCCAGACTGGCGAGGCCCGCTGAACGGCCAAGCTCCAACGCGGTCTCCGCATCGTCACCGTCGATCCAATGTGCTTTCAGGGCGATCATCGCTCCGACACGGTTACTACTCGCGCAATACAGCAGAGCCGGCTCGTCACCAACCCGCTCCATGATCGCCGCGAAGGTCTCGACATTCTCTCTTGTCAAAGAGGCAGCGCCTGCGATCGGCAACCGGTCGAAGGAGAAACCCTCACTCGAAGCCCGCGCCTCCTCCCAACCCGCTCCGTCTTCCGACGTCGGCCGAAGGGATACGAAGTGCTCCACGCCCGCGGCCCGAAGTCCATCCAGCTGGTCCTCAGTTGGCTGGCCGGCCGTGATCAATCCGGCAACCGGCATCCGCGCGTTGCGGATCCCTGCCTCAGTCGCGAGCGCGAGCGCAGCCTCGGCGGCCGGGGCACCGCCAGGATCCGAATTGACCGCCGGACGTTCCTGATCTGAGCAGGCGGAGAGCGTCACCACAGTGACGACGAGCACGACGGAGCGGAGCCAGAGCTTCATGCAATTGTGACGGTTGAGGGTGAGCCGGCAACATAGGAGGGTCGTCGGCGACGGACCACGGTGGCACGTCGAGCGTAGTACGATCGAGTCCCGTTCGGCTCGAAGCAGACTCCCCCGCTTACCCCGATTCCTCGTGCAACGAATCCTACCATTGCTCTCCGCCGCGCTCATGACGATGACCGGCGCACTCCCCGTCATCGCCCAGGAGCGGCTTTGTGAGAGCGCAGAGCGCTTTATGGTTGAGGTGATCGGCATGGTGGCCGTCGCCGAAGCCGACACGATTGACGATTGGCGAACCCGCACACGCGCTCCGGGATGCAGGTTGACGGCTGCAGGAGCCTCGAGCTTGCCCTCGGCCGACATCGTTCGGGGATTCTACGAGGTGATCGCAGAGAGCGGATGGGTCCGCACCCCGGACCCTCGAGACGCGCCCAATGAGGCGTCGTTGCGTTTTCGCAGAGACGGAGCGGACTGCCTTTTCAACTATTACGACGCATCCATGTCTCTGAACACGGAGGCGGAAATGCTCGTCAGCGATGCCGTCTACATCGGGGAAGGAGAGACGCTCTACAACTTCCTCGTCCTCTGCACGCCCGCGGGACCCGCCGCGCCCCGTGGCTCGCCTGCGACCTAGTCGAGAATCGGGTACATCTGGAAGTTCTGAGCGTCCAGATACTCGAGCCTCGCGGGCACGGCATTCTCGATGACCGCACGAAGAAAACCGGTGATCCCGTCTCCAGCCCACCGGGCTGCGAGCCAGACACCAAACGTCTCCGCCAGGTCTTCGACTTCCGGATAATCCTGAGCGAACCCGGAAATGAAGCCCGGATCGCTCTCCTGCGCTGCCAGCCACCCCGGCGATGATGCATGAGCCGGGTCCAGCGACACATGGACAGCTTCGTGAGCGAGCACCTCTTCGAGGTAGCCCTGATCTCGATACGTCGCGCCCTTGATCGCGTGAACGATCAGGCCGTCATCCACCGCGAGAAAGGTCTCATCGCCGTCGTGGATCGAGACCGACGCCACACCCTGGCGAAGGATGTTTGGAAGCACTCCGAGCCGGCTCCCATAAAGATCGGCCAGCTCGACAGCACTGACGCTGTCGAATTCGGCATTCACCTGCAGTTCAATCGCGATCACGTCATCGAACTCGGCTCGAAAGAGCCACACGTCATATGTACCGGTGTTGCCGACACGGACGTCGTACATGTCTCGCGAGCCCGCACCGAGAGGGGTGACCGATCTGAGCGCAGTGGGGTCCTGCATCGTCAGGACGTCCGGATCGATGAAGGCTGTCCCGTTGAGAGGCGGCGGTTTCAAGCCACCATCCACGACCGGACCGTCACCACATGCACCGATCAGGACGGCCAGTCCGAGGCAGCTGGCAACGATACGGTACTGAATCATGATCTCGGCGGGTTCATGCGGCTGTGTTGATCTGGGGACATGACGCAGGTGCACTGCTCGAATCCTCGTCCGATGTAAGGTACCGTACTTTTCGCAGAGACGTTCATCGTATCCGACAAGAAGGATACGGTTTCAGCCTCCTGCGTCTGAACGGCTTGACCTGAGAACCACGCAAAGGATCCCCGATGAGCATCTCGTCCGACTCCCGTGTGTCGGCACCGCGATGGGCGCTGCTGTTCATGATGCTGATGGCCACGTCGTGCAGCGGAGATGGCGGAGCACACCGTATCGCCGGATCAGAAGGCGCAGACGGAGAAGGGAGTGGTAATCCGTGGTTCGGGCTGTACGACGGCAGCGGTCAGGGGACGATCAACGGAATGTCCGTCATGCCCGGGAATGTCGTCCTCTCCATCCAGCCGGATGCGGACAGCGTTCGAATCGATACGTGCGAGAACTGCTTCTCGGTGCGACTCGATACGCTCTTCACGAAGGTCAACGTTCCACCCGGGAGTCTCGTGAGTCTCCAACTCGAGTATTCCGCCATGGGCGTACTGCGCTCACTTCGGCTGGACCGCTACAGCGCAGGCGGAAACATCGGCAACGTCGTCAATGCGAACCTCACCCTGTCGGGCGACGTGACCGGTTCGATCGAGTATGTGCTGGAGCGACGTTAGCAACCACTCCGGAGGGGAAGGCAATCCGAACCCCGACCGAGAGGGAGCCTCCTCCCCAAAATTCCGAAGCAGTCCTCCGTCGGTTGGCTGCAAAGAAGCCCGGAGCCGCGTGTGCGACTCCGGGCTTACGTCGGGACGGCCGGATTCGAACCGGCGACCCCTGCAACCCCATTGCAGTGCGCTACCGGGCTGCGCCACGTCCCGAGGCAGGGGAAGCTAAAGGCTTCATGCGAGGTCGGGAAGCTGTTCCTGAGGAACAGGGGTCACCGGCAAGCGACGATCGTGACCGGCCTCGCACGTCGACTCGATTGTCGGACTGACGCACCTTCTACGGAGTCACGTCGGTGCCGAACGGCGGGTTGACCTTGTCTCCGAATCTCGACTAGATTGCCCGTTCTGTTGCGGGGTGGAGCAGTCTGGTAGCTCGTCGGGCTCATAACCCGAAGGTCGCAGGTTCAAATCCTGCCCCCGCTACC
>JAYOKZ010000004.1:71879-121633 GCA_038120095.1 Gemmatimonadales bacterium | reverse complement strand
TGGTCGTACCCGTTTCGCGTCAGGTCAGCCCCGGACCCCTCAACCCGATGTTGCCCTGCATCCCGGGGTTTCGGCACCCTTTGGCTGGTATACTTTCGAGAAGCGGGTCCGCGGGGGCCGGAACCGGTGCCCCGTTCCCTCCTTACGCGGTCGGGTGCGCGGTTGATCACAACCAAATCTCCAGATGCCCTGGATACCTGGACGGCGGGTCAGTCGCGATCACGTTCGCTCGGTCGATCCCGCCCAGTTCGTCGACGGACGTTTGAGCGCTCCCCGATTCACTCGTGAGCGATGTTTCGAGATGAGCCTTGTACCGGTGAGCGGCGATGACGTGGTGGTGGACCTCGTGGAGGTCCTCTGTGGGTGCGGCCCATTCGTTTCCAGTGCGCTGCAGCGCCTCCCGACGGAGAGTCGTTGCGCGCCCGATAACCGTCGGCAGGTCAGGCTCGATCTCTTCGAGGGCGTCGATTGGCATGATCAGCTGAGATACCCGGGCGAGGAGGTTCCTGAGCCGGTGCGCGGCCAACTCGCCGACCGAGTATGAGATCCGCGCCTCCCACGAGTGAGCGGGGGATCAGTCGCTCGGTCGTCACATCGGAACTGGCTCCGTGGTGTTCAGCGGCGGCCTTGTGGGTGTGGGCCGGAACGTCGTGGGTCTGGATGCTCCCGCTGGCCGCTGCCCTCGTCATGCTTTCCGCGCGGGAACGCGGGGTGGCTGGGGGCGCGTGGCGGGCTGCGGGCATCTCTACGCTTCTACTGGCTATCGTGGCGGGATTCGCCGCAGAAGGGCAGATCGCCGAGGTCTCGAAAGACTGGGATCGCTATTGGAACCGGAGGGTCGACGAGGTCGGCGTGCTTTTGCGGGGAGAACTGGCAGAGCGGCGCTACCGCCTGGGAACGGAGGTGGTCGAGGAACTCGTGCGGCTTTGGGACTCGGACGCCGTCGACGTCGATGGAGACGTGGTCGCCCAGTTGCGGTCCCGCTCCCGAAGTTCAGCCCTCGCCCTCTACGACCGCGAGGGAGAGTTGCTCGCATGGGACGGCATCCATCGTGGTCGTGTCCCCGAAGCTGCGCAACGCGGGCAAAGACTCGATCTCTATCGGGATCTGCCGCTCTTTGGGTACCTGTACGTGACGGCGACGGCATCGGATGGCAGCGTCGCCATGGCGGCGTACCTGCTACGCGCTTCCTTGCCGGAAGGGCTCGGGGCGGAGATGGGGGACCTCGCAAGCCGCTTCTATGAGGAGACGGGCGAGCGTATCCGCATCACGGAGGACGATCCCGGTGTTGCCGAAGCTGTCTGGGATCTCGCTCTTGACGATGATCGACTCCTCTCCGTCGTCCTCGCGGAACCTGAACCAAGCGACCGCCTCGCCGTCCTCCGGCTCCGGTGGGCTCTTCGTGTTGCGCTCCTTGCCGCTCTGGCGTGGGGCCTGCTGGCCTTTGGCGTCCGACTGTCCGCGACTCAGGCGGTCGGGGCTGCATGCGCAGTTACGGCGGCCGCTGCCGCACTGCCATTGGGGTTGTGGCTACCGCTGGCTCCAGGATTAACCGATGGGGCCTATCGTGTGCCCGGCCCGATTGACCTGAGCGCGGGTCGGCTGGCCCTGATCGTGTCCTCTTCGTTCCTGCTGGTTCCGATGATTCAGGGCCGTCGGGGGCGGATCCCCTTCTGGACGCCGGCGGCACTCGTCTGTGGGCTCTTCCCCGTCATCCTATTCTGGTTCGAGCGTGGACTGGAGCCGGGGCTCCTGGCCGGAGGTCGGGGCGACTGGATTGCATACGAAGTCGCGGCCGCAGGACTGCTGACTCTGGTGGCGGGCTTCGCCTTCTCCCTCGCCCGGGACGGCGGGGGAGGGCGCCGATGGGTCTTCGGCGGCGTGGGCCTGGCAGCCGCGATCGCCGGAGGAGCCGGGGTATGGACTGGCTATCAGGTCGATTTGCCGGTGGCCTTCTCGGTCCTCTGGGCGCTTCCTGCACTCCTGATCGCCAGGGGCCTTCACGACTGGCCGGGATGGCAGCGCAACGCGGTCGCCTGGGGCTGTGCCGCAGTGCTCGGGTCGTTTGGGGCGCTCTCCTCGGCGTGGGGACAGGGCATCGAGGCGCATTTGAGCGTTGGAGAGCAACGACTGGTGGACCTCGCCGCGTCGGAGGACAGGGAGGTGGAGGATCGCCTGAACGACTTCGCCCGAGTTGCCGACTCTCTGGATCGGGCAGGCGCCGAAGATGTGACCATTCTGTACGAGGGTTGGCGACGGAGTGGGCTGGCCGACACCGGTGATCCCGTCCGGCTCCAGATCGAGGAGCGCGATGGTTCCCCGGGTCAGGGGCTCAGAGTCGGCGCCAGTGACGTCGAACCCCAGCCGTATCAGGACATTCTCGCCCAGGGCCGCCGGTCGGGTGGCGTCCAGCTCGTCCAACTGAATCAGGATGACGCGCGCTACATCCTCACGGTTTCGTTGAGCGATCAGCGGATGCTCGTGGCGGTTGCGCCGCCATTCCCGGCCGCTTCCGTTCGATCCGTCCTTGGCCCGCTGCTTCGGGGGGCGGGGGACGATGCAATCGGGGAACTCTCCGTGATGGCCATCCCGGAAGGCCAGGAGATCGACAGCTCCATTCGGCGCGTCCGGACAGCGGACGGCTGGCGGGTCGAGACCGAACTCAGGTACAGCACAGGACCCACGTACCGAGCACGGTACACCGTGGAGCTTCCGCAGCTTCCGCTCGCCATCGCCCGGGCATCTCTGCTTACGCTCTTCAACGTGTCCCTTTTCCTCCTGCTCTGGTTCGGTGGTCGTGGCCTGCTCGGTGGCAGGGCACCCGAGCGGATTCCTCTATCGAGTCTGGTCATCTCGTTTCGTGCTCGCGTGACGCTGGCACTGTTCGGGTTTTTCGCGCTGGCGAATGCCCTGTTCGGGGCCGTCGCCTTCCGTACGCTGAACGAGGCTTCGCATCGCTCGGCTCAGGTCATCGCCGAGCGAGTGGTGGACGATGCCGCCGGGTGGTATCAGGCGCTCGGCGGCGAGGTGGAGCGGCTTGCGAGTCAGGTGGGCGCAGACCTCCTGGAATATCGAGGCGGCCAACTCCGAGAAGGATCCCTGAGCGAACTCGTCGATCTGGGACTGTACGAGGGCTGGACTCCGTACGACGTCCTGCAGACGCTCGACGCCTACGAGGCGACTCGTCAGTCCCGGGAATCGACGCTGGGACAGTGGGAGTACGTGACGGTCTACCGGCGTCTGCCGGACGATGATCTCCTGGCCGCCCAGATACCCCTCCAAGCCGGAACGAGTGCGCTGGGCGCGACCGACCTCATCGAGCTCCTTGCCTTCGTGGTTCTCCTGGGAGCTCTTCTCTCTCTGGTGCTTGCGATGGCGGCGGGGCGGGCTCTGACCCGCCCGATTCTCGCACTGCAGATCGCGTCGGAGAGTGTTGGCTCGGGCGACCTCGGACTTCGACTGCCGGCCAGCCGTAGTGACGAGTTCGGGGCCGTATTCCGGGCGTTCAACCGGATGGTCGGCCGCGTTCGCCGCGCGCGCCGCCAGCTCCTTCGCACCTCGAGGCGCACCCAGCTGATCATGGATGAGGCTGCAGTCGGGATGGTCGCCCTCGACGCGGCCAGACGAGTGACGCTCGTCAATCCTCGTGCAGAGGAGCTGCTCGGGTCGGAGGTACCTGTCGGTCGCCTGTTGCCCGGTTCGGGGCCGCTCGGAGACGCATTCGTGATCTGGCTGGACGATTACCTGGAGGGTAGCGCCGACGAGGCGAGCTCGGATTTCGAGGTGTCGGAGCGACGTATCCGAGTTCGTGCACGGCGCCTCGGTAGTCGCGGCTCCCGTCGGGGCGTGGTCATTACGCTTGACGATGTGACCGATGAGCTGCGGGCGGAGCGTGTCCTGGCCTGGGGAGAGATGGCGCGGCAGGTGGCGCACGAGGTGAAGAATCCCCTCACCCCGATCAAGCTGAGCATTCAGCACGTCAGACGAGCGTGGGACGATGACCATCCCGAGTTCGAGGACATCCTCGTCCGGAATGCGGACGCCATGCTGCTCGAGATCGACCGGCTCGCGCAGATCGCCCAGTCCTTTTCACGCTTCGGTGCGCCCGGGGCTCAGGACGTGCCACTTTCGTCCGTGGGACTCGGTGATGTCGTCGAGGAAGTGATGGTCCTGTACGGCGGGGCGACGTCCCGACTCCGCTTCGTTCACGATCTCGAACCGGATCTGCCTCTGGTCGTGGCCCGAACGGCCGAACTGAAGGAGGTCCTTGTGAACCTTCTCGAGAATGCGCGGCTTGCCGGGGAGGAAGGAACCTCGGTGCTGGTGTCCGGGCGCAAGGGCGTTCTACCCGGCACCGTGGTCCTGCGCGTCACCGACGACGGCGCCGGAATCGCCGAGGACGTCCTCCCACGGATCTTCGAGCCTCAATTCAGCACACGTTCGACCGGGTCCGGTCTCGGTCTGGCGATCGTACAGCGCGTCGTGCGCGCCTGGGGTGGAAGTGTCGAGGTCGCGAGCCAGGTCGGTCAGGGAACCACGGTCACCGTGACGCTTCGGGTCGCGGAAGGGGTCGAGGAGGAAGGGGCGACGGAGGGTGTGCCGCCGGCATCGAGCCCGAGCGTTCCCCGGCGAGACGACGGTCGGTAATATGTCGTAATGCAAATCAAACGCGGCGATCCCCCGAGTCCCTCGGTGCCCACGGTCCGTGTGGGGATGGTAGAGTTCACCGAGTGGCTCGATGAGCGCGTCGAGAATCTTCGGGTTCACTGGGCCCAGGAAATCGAGGCCACGGGCCTCGGCCATGGTCGTATCGATGAGGGCCTCCTGAATCGCTTCGTTCACTGCCTCGTAGACATGCTGCCCCTCATGCTCGGGCCGCATCGAGATCAAATCCTGCCCCTTTGGATCCGGGGCTTCGAACTGTTCGGGACCGTTGCGGCGAGGCGTGGCCTCGCCGCAGGAGAGGCGATCGAGGAGGTGCACCTTCTTCGGGAACTGGTCATTCGGGACCTGTATCGGGACCCGCCGATGGGAGGCACTGTGCCGCTGTCCCTTCGCGAGGTGCTTCGACTGAATCGGGCGCTGGATCGCGCGGTGACACACGCCAGCGTCGGTCACACGGATGCGCTGTTCTTCGAGTTCTTCGATGCCGAGGGATCCGGCGTCCTGCCGGAGGCTGACATGGGCCCCGAGTTGTCAGGACAGCTCGACGAGATCGAGTCGGAGGTCCACCTCGTTACGGCCGGTGCGTCGGTACGATCTCTTGGCTGAGATCGAAGCGGGGAGTCGATATCTGGGAGACATGCCTCCGGACGAATTCCGACAGCACGCCGTGCAGGCGGTCGAGTGGATCACGGAATTTCTGGAACAGTCCGAGGCGACCCGCGTCTTTCCGTCGATCCGCCCGGGAGATATCGCAGCTGCCATCCCCGGTGCGCCTCCTGAAGGGCCAGAGCCCATGGAGGCACTGCTGGAAGACTTCCGATCGATCATCGTTCCGGGGATGAACCATTGGAATCATCCTTCCTTCTTCGGCTATTTCTCGGTCTCCGCGTCGGGCCCGGGAATCATCGGTGAACTGCTTGCGTCCGCATTGAATGTGAATGCGATGGTCTGGCGAAGCGCACCGGCTGCGGCGGAACTCGAGGACGTGGCGACAGACTGGTTACGGCAGCTGCTGGGATTGCCCGACGCCTTCGAGGGGGTGATCAACGACACGGCCTCCTCGTCCACGATGTATGCGCTGGCGGCAGCCCGAGAGGTGACATGGCCGGAGGCGCACTCGTCCGGACTCTTCGGGCTTCCGCGTGGGCGCGTGTACGCGTCGGAGCATGCGCACTCATCGGTGGAGAAGGGGGTACTGGCACTTGGGCTGGGACAGGAGGGGTACCGCACCATCGCATCCGATGACGGATTCGCGATGAAGCCGGATGAACTCGAGGCCGCCATCGAGGATGACCTCAATGACGGCCTGCGTCCGTGTGCGATCGTCGCGACACTCGGTACCACCTCCACGGCGTCCGTCGACCCTATCAGTTCGATCGCGGCGATTGCGGAGCGGCACGGCATCTGGCTCCACGTCGATGCTGCATACGGTGGGCCCGTCGCGATGCTTCCAGAGGAGCGACGATGGTTCGACGGATGGGAACGCGCGGACTCCATCGTCGTGAATCCTCACAAATGGCTGTTCACTCCCATCGACTGCTCCGTCCTTTTTTGCCGACGACCTGCGATACTCAGACAGGCATTTTCCATCGTGCCGGAATACCTGCGTTCCTCCGAGCAGGCCGAGTCGCGCAGCCTGATGGACTACGGCATATCCCTCGGGCGTCGATTCCGCGCACTCAAGCTCTGGTTCGTCCTGCGCTACTTCGGTCGGCAGGGGCTCGTCGACCGGATTCGTGAGCACCTCCGAATCGCGTCCGAGTTGTCTGATGCGATCGCCGCCGACGACGGTTGGGAGGTCTGCGCTCCGGTACACATGGGTCTCGTGACGTTCCGGCGGATTACCGGAGCCAGTGCAGAAGAGGAAGACCGTGCGAATCATGCAATTCTCGAGGCCGTCAACTCGAGTGGGCTTGCGTTCATGACGCACACGGTGCTTGATGGGCGCGTGGTGCTCCGATTGGCGATCGGAAACATCAGGACGACCGAGCAGCACGTCATGCAGACGTGGTCTTTCCTACGGAATTTCGCCAACGAAATGCACTGATCCGCACGGATCGCTGGCGTCTTCCCCCGAACCGCTTATGCTGCAGGCTTCTTTGACCTTGCAATCCTGTTTTTGATAACCACATGCGCATTGGAATTCCCAGGGAAATCGCGACCGACGAGCGTCGGGTGGCAGCAACGCCCGACACCGTCCGAAGACTCATCAAGATGGGTTTCGACGTCTGCGTGGAGACCGGAGCCGGAGCACTCGCGAACTATCCTGACGTGACGTTCGAGGCCGCCGGCGCCGAGATCGCGCCGGACACGACCACCGTCTGGGACTCGTCGGATCTTATTTGCAAGATCAACCCGCCTCAGGAACGTGCGGATGGAACGCATGAGGCAGATTCACTTCCGGAAGGTGGGACACTCGTCTCCCTGATCTTTCCGGGGCAAAATCCGGATCTGGTCGAGCGGCTGCAGACCGGTTCCCGAACCGCGATCGCACTCGACCAGATCCCGCGTATCACGCGCGCTCAGAAGATGGACGTGCTCAGCTCGATGGCGAACATCGCCGGGTACCGAGCTGTTCTTGAGGCCGCCCACCTCTACGGCGGTTTCTTCGGGGGGCAGATCACCGCGGCAGGGAAGACCCGGCCGGCGCAGGTTCTGGTGATCGGTGCAGGCGTGGCAGGACTCGCGGCCATCGGCACGGCTCGGGGACTCGGGGCTGAGGTGCGCGCCTTCGATGTTCGGCCGGCGACCAAGGAGCAAGTCGAGAGCATGGGGGCCCGCTTCCTCATGCTCGACGTACCGATGGACGACTCCGGCGAGTCCAGCGGCGGCTACGCCAACATCATGAGCGATGAGTTCCTGCAGGCGGAACTCGAGTGCTTTGCAGAGCAGGCAAAAGAGGTCGACATCATCATCACAACCGCTTTGATCCCGGGCCGGCCCGCGCCACAACTGATCCTGCAGCACATGGTCGACAGCATGAAGCCTGGTTCGGTCATTGTGGACCTGGCGGCAGAGCAGGGCGGGAACTGCTCGGCGACCGTGCCCGGAGAGGTTGTGATGAGCAGCGGTGTTCACGTCGTGGGTTACACGGACCTGACGAGTCGGCTCCCGACTCATGCCAGTCAGTTCTTCGGGACGAACATCGTCAACCTCCTGTCCGATATGGGGGGGGCTGACGACTTCGCGGTTGATTTCGAGGACGAGGTCCTCAGGAAATCCACCGTGGTTCGGGAGGGGAAACTCACGTGGCCTCCCCCACCGGATCCGGAGGTGGTCGTGCCCGAACCGACGCGATCGGTCGCCAAGGACGCTGCGCCGTCGCCGAGCCGGAAAAGCGCCGGTCACGGTCATGCTTCGTCCTCCGGTCCCATGGCCACGGGTCCTCGAAACGCGATTGCTCTCACCCTGGCAATCGTCCTCGCGCTCATCGGATTCACGGCCGAAAGCGCTCCGGTACCGCACTTCGTTCAGCAGGTCACGGTCTTTTTTCTGGCCTGCTTCATCGGATGGCAGGTTGTCTGGAGTGTGACCCCGGCACTACACACGCCGTTGATGAGCGTAACCAACGCGATCAGCGGGATCATCGTGGTCGGTGGCTTACTCGGTGTCGCCGGCTCTGAGCTGAATACGGCTGCCGTCCTCGGGGCGATCGCGATCCTCGTTGCGAGTATCAACATCGCCGGTGGATTCCTGGTCACTCAACGAATGCTCCAGATGTTCCGCAGGGAGGGGAACTAGCCATGGACCTCCAGAGCTTCGTGGCCATTCCGAACGTCGCCTACCTCGGTGCGGCCGTGCTTTTCATTCTGAGTCTTGGCGGTCTCTCGAATCAGGAGACCGCGCGTCGCGGCAACACGTACGGCCTTGTCGGGATGGTCATCGCCATCACGGCGACACTCCTCCTGCTGGTGGTGCCCGACGCGTACGGTGACGTTCGCGAGGTTGGCGCCAGCAACTGGTCGCTTCTGATCGTGACAGCGCTGGTCGGGGGTGTCACGGGGTCGATCATGGCGAAGCGCGTCGCGATGACTGCGATGCCTCAACTGGTCGCCCTCCTGCATAGCTTCGTGGGCCTCGCTGCTGTTCTCGTCGGGATTTCGACGTGGCTGACGGCGGACCTCTCGGGGCACGGCGCCGACCTTGTGCACCTCCTCGAGATCTGGTTCGGTGTCGCAATCGGTGCCATCACCTTCACCGGTTCCGTGGTGGCGTGGGCGAAGCTTCGCGGCTGGCTGTTTGGTAGGCGTGTGCCGGGCGCGCCTCTTCTGCTTCCCGGGCGTCATGCCCTGAATGCGGTGGTCACCGCGGCCTGTATCGGAATGGCCGTCCCGTTTGTTGCCGATACGAATGCGCAGGCCGCCCCGGCGGCCGAACTGGGCGCACAACTCGAACAGGCCAGGGAAGGCGTCCTTCGGGAGCCCACGGCAGCGGGGCAGGCGACGGTTGAGCGCCTCAGTGCAGAGTTGGAGGCGATCAATCATCCGACGACCGACAGTCGAGGCTTCCTTCTCCTGATGCTTCTGACCGCACTCACCTGCCTGCTCGGGGTCCACCTCGTGCTGGCGATCGGGGGTGCCGACATGCCTGTGGTCGTCAGTCTGCTGAACAGCTACTCCGGCTGGGCTGCAGCCGCAGCCGGCTTCATGCTGGCGAATGATCTTTTGCTGGTGACCGGTGCACTCGTAGGGTCCAGCGGCGCGATCCTGTCATACATCATGTGCAAGGCGATGAATCGCTCGATCTGGAACGTGGTGTTCGGCGGATTCGGGACGGACGGAGGCGCCCCGAGTTCGGCAGGTGCCGTCATCGAGGGTGAAGTGACGATCACGGATGTGGAGGAAGTCGCAGAACTCGCCCGTAATGCCAAGTCGATCATGATCGTGCCCGGGTACGGCATGGCGGTGGCCCGGGCCCAGCACCTCGTGAATGAGTTCTCGAGCATGCTTCGAAAGAAGGGGTGCAACGTTCGTTATGCCATTCATCCTGTCGCTGGCCGCCTGCCCGGACACATGAACGTACTGCTTGCCGAAGCAGGGGTGCCGTACGACATCGTCTTGGAAATGGACGAAATCAATGACGACTGCCCAGACACGGACCTGGTGCTGATCATCGGAGCCAACGACGTCGTCAATCCGGGTGCGGAGACCGACGAATCCAGCCCGATCTATGGCATGCCCGTGATTCAGGTATGGAAAGCGGAGACCACGGTCGTCTTGAAGCGTAGCCTCGGAGCCGGCTATGCCGGCGTGGACAATCCGCTGTTTTTCGAGGAGAACAACAAGATGCTCCTCGGGGATGCCAAGGATAGCATGAGTCAGTTGATGGCGCGGCTCGCGTGACCTGTCAGCCCGGGGGGGCTACCTCCCGGGCGTCCGGGCCGATTTCGGCATTCCTGTGCCCGATCGGCGTGCCGAGCCTGTTTCATGCTCGCTCGCATCCCCACCTGCACGCTGGTCGGCGTGGACGCCACGCTCGTCCATGTCGAAGTCCATCTGACCACAGGGCTTCCATCCTTCTCCATTGTCGGGCTGGCGCACAGCGCGGTGCGCGAGGGGCGCGAGCGTGTTGCCGCGGCCCTTTCGAACAGTGGCTTCACCGTGCCACTGAGGCGCATCACCGTCAATCTCGCGCCCGCGGATCTGCGGAAGACGGGAAGCGGGTTCGACCTCGCGATTGCGCTCGGCGTCCTCAACTGCTCCGGGCAGCTCCGGACCGTTCGGAGTCTGACCGATACACTGGTTCTGGGTGAACTGAGTCTGAATGGTGGCGTGCGTGCTGTGCCCGGTGTCATCTCAGCCGCGATGCTTGCTCGGCAGAGCGGGATCCAACGTGTCGTGGTGCCACTCGCGAACGCTCATGAAGCGAGGATGGTTCAGGGGATCGAAGTGTGGGGCGTGACATCGCTCGAAATGCTGGCCGAGGCGCTATCCCATGATCGGCGACCGACGGCGAGGGCGGCTCCTCGGACGCCCACGCAGCCGGGCGTGGGCGGCCCCGATCTCAGCGATGTCCGAGGGCATCGCGTCGCGCGACGTGCGCTCGAGATCTGTGCAGCCGGCGGGCACAACCTGCTGCTCACCGGAGCGCCCGGCATCGGCAAGACGATGCTCGCCAAGTGCCTCCCCTCCATCCTGCCCGGATTGTCAGCAGATGAAGAACTGGAGGTTGCCCGGATCCGATCGGCCGCTTCCGAATCCACCCTTGGGATCACTTCGGCCCGTCCGTTTCGTGCCCCTCACCACACCATCAGCTACGCGGGATTGGTGGGAGGGGGTCGGCGTCTCCAGCCGGGTGAGATCACATTGGCGCACTGCGGTGTTCTGTTCCTTGACGAGTTGCCCGAGTTCGATCGCCGGGCGCTCGAGTCCCTTCGTCAGCCTCTCGAGGAAGGGCTGGTCACGCTGGTTCGTGCTGAGGCACGTACCCAACTCCCGGCCCGATTTGTCCTCGTCGGGGCGATGAACCCCTGCCCTTGTGGCTACCGCGGCGACGGGACGGACCGATGCCGTTGCGATGACAGGGTCCTCGAGCGATACCGACGGCGGGTATCGGGCCCTCTGATCGATCGGATCGACGTTCGCGTTGACATGATCATGCCGGATTGTCTGCCCTTGGATCTCGAGGCGATCAACGAATCGAGCGCCGATGTCCGGGCTCGGGTAGAAGAGGCTCGTCGGCGACAGGCCTGGCGATCCAGCGGATCGCAGGAGTTCGAGCTGGACCGGGAAACCGGGCGAGCCAATACACGTGACGGCCTGGGCCCCGATCGGGGGGGCTTGCGGCTCCTGCGTGCTCATCATGCGCGCTCCCGGCTCTCTCCTCGGGGCGTTGATCGAGTGCTCCGAGTGAGCCGGACCATTGCAGACCTCGAAGGCGGTGAGCGCGTACTCGAGCGGCATGTGGCAGAGGCGCTGCACTATCGGTCGTGCGACGGGTTGCGCCCCGATTGACGTGTGTGAGAACGCAGCGACCTTCCCGCATGAACTCGACGTCTGCATTCGATGGGCCTCCGAGCAATGACGGCCCGCGGCTCGGAGCGCTCCTGATCGCGTTCGCGGCGATCTACCTGGTCTGGGGTTCTACGTACCTCGCCATTCGTTTCGCGATCGAAACCATGCCCCCGATGGGGATGGCGTCCGCTCGCTTTCTCATCGCGGGGACGGTGATGTACGTGTGGTCTCGATCACTCGGTGTGAAAGCGCCGACTGCCGGACAGTGGAAGTGGGGTGCTGCCTCGGGAATTCTTCTCCTCGTGGGAGGAAATGGGGCGGTAGTCATCGCTGAGCAGTGGGTTCCCAGCGGGATGGTCGCGCTCATCGTGGCGACCGTGCCACTCTGGATGGTGCTGATCGACGCCGGGTTCGGATCACGCTCGAGGCCGTCGCAGCGATCGGCGTTTGGGCTCTTGGGGGGCTTCGCGGGCGTCGGTCTTCTCGCAGGTTCCCCCGGAGTTGGGGCGGGTGGCGCGCGTGAGCTGCTGGGCGCCGTCCTGGTCCTGGGAGGAAGCCTCTGCTGGGCCATCGGATCACTCGTGTCCCGGTACGCTGTCGACCTCCCCCGGCCGAGGATGCTCGTCGCCACGCAGATGCTGTCGGGCGGGCTTGTGTTTGCGGTCCTTTCGGCGGCCTTCGGGGAGGCAGACGGGTTTTCCATGGCTCAAATTTCCGTGAGATCCTGGGGAGCCTTCGTCTATCTGATCATTGCCGGAGCACTGATCGGATACGGTGCCTACATCTGGCTCCTGACCGTCGTCTCACCCTCGACCGTCGGGACGTATGCCTATGTGAATCCGGTCGTCGCCCTCATTCTGGGTTGGGCATTCGCAAACGAGCCGGTGACCCCGCGCTCCATGCTCGCGGCGGCCATCATCCTCGCCTCGGTCGTGGTGATTACGACCGACCCTCGACCGGGTCCGGTCCGCGACGAGGGCAACTCTGTGAACGTGGCGGCCACATGACGGTGCGACAGGGCACAATCGGTCAGCCGGGCCTATTGATTCCGGGTCTGGACGCAGAGACCGAAGCGAATCTCGTCCTGTCGGTCCTCGTCGTGGCGCTCGTGCTCTTCCTGCGGCGAGCGGTTCTTGCCGAGGTTTCCGGACGGACCGATACCTCCGAGCTACGCTACCGATGGGCGAAGGGCTCGGCCACGATCAGCTTCGTGCTCTCGGTGCTCCTGCTGGTGCAGATCTGGTTCACAGCGATTCGATCGATCGGCACCTTTTTGGGGCTTCTCTCGGCTGGGGTCGCGATTGCCTTGAAGGACATCGTGGCAGACCTCGCCGGTTGGGTGTTCATCCGATGGAGGCGTCCGTTCGATCTCGGAGATCGTATCCAGATCGGGCCTCACGCGGGTGATGTTGTCGACCGGAGTCTGTTTCAGTTCACGATTATGGAGATCGGTAACTGGGTGAGTGCGGACCAGAGCACGGGTCGTCTGATCCACATACCGAATGCACTGGTGTTTACCTCGCCCCTCGCGAACTACGTGGCGGGCTTTCCTTACCTCTGGAACGAACTCAAGGTGCTGGTGACGTTCGAAAGCAACTGGCGTCGCGCCAAGTCGATTCTGGAGGAGTTGGCGAAGCATCACACGATCGACCTGAGCAAGCAGCCGGAGCAGGGAACGTCGTGGGACGAACAGCGCTTTCTCATTCGATATCGAACGTTGACGCCCGTGGTGTACGTCTCCGTGGCAGACAGTGGTGTGGAACTCACGCTGCGGTATCTGTGTCGTCCCCGAGAGCGTCGTGGTTCCGGCAGCGCCCTGTGGGAGCTCGTTCTCGACGCGTTTGGCGAGCACGGGGACGTGACATTGGCGTACCCGACGCAACGTCTCAACCTCGCGCGAGAAGATCTCGCATCGCCCGAGGACGGTCCTGCCGCCGACCAGGATGAGGGCCCGGCGGTCGACTCCCACCGCTGACGACTCTCACGAGAACGGACGTTTGAGACTGTTTTGCTCGCCTTGGAAGTCTTCCAGGCGTACACTTAGGGACCTGTCCGACAATCGTTCCGGGACGCGCACCCCCCACATCCAGCGACGATGCGGCTCTTCGTAGGCATCAACTTCCCCAAGCGACAGCGGTCGAAGGTGTATCGGGCTGCTCGGGCGCTCAGGGATCGGGAACTACCGGTGCGCTGGGTCGAGCCGGAGAACTTTCATGTGATGTTGAAGTTCCTGGGGGATGTGCGTCGGGAACGAGTCGACGCCGTCATTGACGCGATCAGACGCGCGGCTGAGGCGACCCGCCCCTTTGAGACCGCCATCACCGGGTTCGGAGCCTTCCCGACAGTGCGCCGTCCGAACGTCCTGTGGCTGGGAGTCGAAGCATCCCCGGAGCTCCGCTGCCTTAAGCAGGACCTCGAGTGGGCTCTGGGTGACGCGGGCTTTGCATCCGAGACGCGTTCCTTCCACCCGCACGTGACGTTGGGCAGAGCGGGCGACTCGGGTGGTGCGGGAGCCTTTCGTGATCTGGACGGATTGTTCGCCTCCCTCGAGTTCACGGATCCGCTCAAGGTCCACTCCATCGAGCTGATGCGCAGTCATGTGTCGCGAGATGGAACGCATCACAGCATCCTATCCTCGGTGCGGTTGGGGACGGCCCGATGACGGTCGGACGGCTCGGTGCTTTCGTCGGGGCGATGACGCTCAGTGCGGTCGTGATCGTGTCCCTCCGCTCCGACCCGCCGACCCGAGGCCTCAGCCCGGTCGAGGTTCGCCGGGACGACGTCCCGTCTGAGGGGATACGCGCAGCGGAGAGGGACGCGCGTCACCTGCTGGCGGGGCGCACGGTCGATCGCCTTCTGCGACTGCGTTCGGGAGAAGGCCCCTCATCGCTGACCATGAGCTCGGATGAGGCTACCGCGGTTCTGGCTCAGAGCTTCCCTGGGCTTCTGCCGGACGGTTTCCTCAACCCCTCGGTCCGGGCCAGCTCAGGTGCGCTCGTGCTTCGTGCGGACGTCGTCACGACCGTGTGGCCGGGCGCGGATCGTCTCTGGTCCTTCCTCGGAGTCCTTCCGGACACGGTCTCGGCGGCACTGGAGGGTCAGCTCACGCGTTCGGACCGTCGACTCGTTTTCGACATCACTGGCGCGCGCGCCCACGGGGTGCCTGTTCCCGGGCGGCTGCTCGATGCGTTCATTCGCGCACTTCCCATGTCCGTCGATAGGGATCAAGGTCCATCACTCTGGCTCACTCTTCCCTCCGGTATTGCCGATGTCAGGATCCGCGGCGACGACTTCGTACTCTTCGCGACTCCACGGAATCTGGACCGCGCCGTGGATGACGGCTGATCAACCCAAATCCCTCAGGCACGGATCTCGATGGCCCGACTGCTCGTAGTCGACGATGAACGCGGAATCCGCACGGCACTCGTGCAGGTGTTCGAGTACGAGGGCCATGAGGTGAAGGCTGCGGAGGATGGTCACCAGGGCCTCCGCCTCGCGGCCGATTTCAACCCGGACGTGATCTTCCTCGATGTGAAGATGCCGGGCATGGATGGGCTCGACGTCCTTGCTGGACTTCGCGAGCAGGACCCGAGCACCCCGGTCGTCATGATCTCAGGGCACGGCACGATCGATACGGCGGTCGAGGCCACCCGAAAGGGAGCCTATGATTTTCTCGAGAAGCCGCTTGATACCGACCGTCTGCTCGTAACGCTTCGTCGGGCCCTGGAGCTCAGGGGCCTCACGCGTTCCATGGCTGACCTGCGCGATGAGATCGAAAGCCGCTACGAGATCGTCGGGACGTCCTATGCCGTTCGTCAGGTCCTCGAGCGGATCGAGCGGGTCGGGCCTACCGATGCCCGGGTTCTGATCACCGGCGAGAACGGGACCGGGAAAGAATTGGTAGCCCGTGCAATCCATCGTCTGTCCCCCCGATCGGAACGCCCGTTCGTCGAGGTGAATTGTGCCGCGATTCCGTCGGAGCTCATCGAATCCGCTCTTTTTGGCCACATCAAGGGCTCATTCACCGGGGCTGTGGCCGATTACGCGGGTAAGTTCGAGCAGGCGCACGGCGGAACACTCTTCCTCGACGAGATCGGCGACATGTCCTCCGATGCTCAGGCCAAGGTCCTGCGCGCGCTCGAACAGGGGGTGGTCACCCGTGTGGGGGGCAGCCGCTCGATCGACGTAGACGTCCGCGTCGTCGCGGCCACCAATAAGGATCTTTCTCTTGAAATCGACGAGGGCACGTTTCGCGAAGACCTCTTCTATCGCCTCAACGTGGTTCCGATCCATACGCCGCCACTTCGCGAGCGCCGTGACGACATTCCGATGCTGATCCAGCACTTCTCAGACCTCATGACGCAGAGAGGCGGAATGCCCCCGAGATCCTTCCAGGCGGATGCGATCGAGCGCCTGCAGGCGTTGTCGTGGCCGGGGAACATTCGAGAACTTCGAAATACGGTCGAGCGCCTCCTGATCCTGTCGTCCGGGGGTTCGGTTCGTGCCGAGGATGTGGAGATGCTGGCCGGCAGTCGCTCGGCGACTCCCGGGCTCTCTGGAGATCTGCTCGCGACCGAGACGTTTCCAGACTTCAAGGTCGGAGCCGAGCGAGCGTTCATCCAGCAGAAGCTCCGCGAGAATGACTGGAACGTTGCCGAGACGGCCCGGCGCATCGACATGCCGAGATCGAACTTGTACAAGAAGATCGACAAGTACGGTCTGTCCCGGGACGCTTGAGGGGCGTGCGAACGGACCGTCGGCTTCTGGGTTGACCCTCGGTCCCCGGGGAAGCGAGCTGGAGCATTTTCGGAGTCACACCTCAGATCCAGCAGGACCGCCGTGACGAGTGGTTCGGATCGAGAATTCCGGCGGAGGCCGACGTGCTGATCCCGCCGTGCTCGCTCGGGCGAGACACGCAAGAGCCGAACAGAGGGCGTCTGCCGTCCGCCCGAGTGCTGCGGCGCTTGAGTAGAGCCATTGCGCGATGTCTGGATCCTTGAGATCCTACGCGGGGCAGCGGTGTTTCAGAACGACATCGTAGCCGAACAGCATCTCTTTGCGCGCGCGCTCAAGATGACCTTCTCTTCCCGCAGGGCTTCGTCGACTGAAGGCTCGCTGGATCAGTATCTGAAGGAGATCAGTCAGTATCCGCTGATCGACCGTGCGGAGGAAGCCCGACTCGCCAAGCTCATTCGCAAGGACGACGAAGAGGCTCTCGACAAGCTCGTTCGGTCCAACCTGCGTTTCGTGGTTTCCGTGGCCAAGAAGTATCAGAACCAGGGTGTACCGCTCTCCGACCTGATCAACGAGGGGAATCTCGGTCTGATCCGGGCGGCGCATAAATTCGACGAAACGAAGGGAATCAAATTCATTTCCTACGCGGTCTGGTGGATCCGGCAGGCGATCCTGCAGGCTCTGGCCGAGCAAAGTCGAATCGTGCGCGTGCCCCTGAATCGAGCCGGCGCGCTCTACCGAATCGGACGTCGCAGTTCGACGCTTCTTCAGGAATTGGGTCGAGAACCCACGGTGGATGAGATCGCCGAGGAACTCGACGTGAGTAAGGAGGAGATCGAGCGCACTCTCGCGATATCTCAATCTCATCTTTCGCTCGATGCACCGATGACGCCCGGTGAGGACAACCGTTTGCTGGACTACCTCCCGGATCAGTATTCCCCGGGGCCGGAAGACGAGGCGTTCGAGCACGCGTTGAAGGCAACCATCGAGGATGCGCTCGACACGCTCAAGGAACGCGAGGCCAAGATCTTGCGGCTCTACTTCGGGCTGGACGAGCAGGAACCGATGACGCTGGAGCAAATTGGTGAGATTCTCGGGATCACCCGTGAGCGCGTTCGTCAGATCAAGGAGAAGGCGTTGGTCCGCCTTCGGCATGCGTCCCGAGCCCGGTTTCTGGAGACCTACCGCTAACGCTGCTGGTGCTCGAAAACCCCCGTCGCGCAAGGCCGCTGAGCCGTTGACGCTCAGATGGGGCTTCTCTAGCTTTGATAGCTCTTTTCAAGTGGCGTGGTTTCTGCAGAACATCGGCATGCGAACGTTTACTCCCAAGGCTGAAGACATCCACCACGCGTGGTGGGTGGTCGATGCAGCCGACAAGCCTCTAGGTCGCCTGGCCGCCGAGATCGCGAAGGTGATTCGCGGCAAGCACAAGCCGACGTACACTCCCCATCTGGACACGGGGGACAACGTCGTCGTGATCAACGCCGAAAAAGTGCGCCTGACAGGTAACAAGGCCGATCAAAAGACGTATTTCCGCCACTCCGGCTACATGGGAGGCGAGCGTCACATTCCGTTCAGACGCATGATCGAGACTCATCCTGAACGGGTCATCGAACTTGCCGTGAAGGGCATGCTGCCCAAGAACGCACTCGGACGTGTTCTCCGGTCGAAGTTGAAGGTGTACGCCGGCTCCGATCATCCTCATCAGGGCCAGCGGCCCGAGCCTCTGGACCTCTGAACCAGGATTTAACGAATGTCCGGTGAACAACAGATTCAGACCGTGGGGCGCCGCAAGCGCTCTGTCGCGCGCATTCTTCTCCGACCGGGAACGGGGGAATGGCGTGTGAACGGTCGTGCGATGGAGGATTACTTCCCTCGCCCGACCCACCAGATTCGCGTGGAGGAACCGCTCAAGGTTGCAGATTTGAGTGGCGCCTTCGACGTGTTGGTCCGTGTCAACGGCGGTGGCCTGACGGGCCAGTCGGACGCGGTGCGGATGGGACTCGCCCGTGCACTCGTTCAGCACGATGAAGAGCTTCGTGGAGCCATGCGGGAGAGAGGAATGCTCACCCGGGATCCTCGCCAGGTCGAGCGCAAGAAGCCGGGGCGTCCGAAGGCTCGGAAGCGTTTCCAGTTCTCCAAGCGGTAAGAAAGTTTCTCAGGGCTGGTTTCTCCTGCCCTGCATCCTGACCGGGGCGTATATCGGCCCCATGACCTCGTTTCAACATGTCTGAAGTACGACTCGATCAACTGCTAGAGGCCGGAGTGCATTTCGGCCACCAGACCCGCCGTTGGAATCCGAAGATGAAGCGCTTCATCTTCACGGAGCGTAACGGCATCCACATCATCGATCTCCGGAAAACCCTGGATCGTCTTCAGGCGGCCCAGCAGGCGGTTCGGGAGGTCGTCCTCCGTGGGGAGCGAGTTCTGTTCGTCTGCACCAAGAAGCAGTTGCGATCGGTAGTGGAGCAGGAAGCGCAGACCAGTGGGTCTTACTGGGTCACGGAGCGGTGGCTTGGTGGAATGCTGACGAATTTTCAAACGATCCGGCAGCAGATCCGTCGGCTGAAAGAGTTGGAGCGCGGCGCGGAGGAGAATGCCTTCGAGTTCTACACGAAGAAAGAGCGCCTCATGCTCGAACGCGAGCGAATCAAGCTCGATAAGTACCTCGCGGGCGTGAAGGATATGTCCCGGCTGCCCGGAGCACTTTTCGTCGTGGATGCCCGACGGGAAGGGATCGCGGTCAAGGAAGCCAAGAAGCTGGGGATCCCGATCATTGCGATCACCGACACCAACGCGGATCCCGACACGGTCGACTACCCGGTGCCGGGTAACGACGATGCGATTCGGTCGGTGACGCTCATCGCGAAGGCGATCGCCGACACGATCGGGGTGGCACGCAGGGAGGTCCCGGCCGACGAGAGGCGTCGCATCGACGAAATGGAGGCCACGACGTATTCGACGGAGACGGGCGAGACGACGGAGAAGGAAGCTCCGAAGCGCCGGCGTCCGCGCCGCAAGCGCCGTCCGCGTCCGGAGGTCATTGCCGCTCGGTTGAAGGATGACGGGGAAGGCGAATCGGCTGCACCCTCGGAAGCGGACACCCCGCCCGAGGCCGAGGCATCGGCGGCGGAGGGTGGCGAGTCTCCCGAGGCGAAGACGACCGAAGAGTAGCGTCGGAACGCTCGACACTCCGTTCCGCTCCACGTAGCGCATGAGGAGCCCTCGAGGGGCTCCGACCGAGGCGGCGGGGCCACGTGATGGGCCCGCCGCCTCATGCACAACCCAGCAATAACTGGCGAAGGACGAAGACGGACGTTCACAACAGGTGAAGCGACGATGATCAGTGCAGCAGATGTGAAAAAGCTCCGCGACATGACGGGCGCGGGGATGATGGATTGCAAGAAAGCCCTCTCTGAGACGGACGGAGACGTAGAAAAGGCGATCGATCTCCTCCGGGCAAAGGGAGCGGCGAAAGCCGCAAAGCGTGCGGAGAAGTCGGCGAACGAAGGTACGATCGGCAGCTACATCCACTTCGACAACAAGACCGCGGTGATCGTCGAACTGAACTGCGAGACCGACTTCGTCGCCAACACCGACGACTTCAAGGCACTCGCGAAAGACATCGCAATGCACATTGCGTCGACCAATCCGCTGTCGATTTCCCCGGACCAGATTCCGACGGAGATTGTCGAGCGTGAGCGCGCCGTCTACCTCGAACAGGCGAGGGAAGAAGGGAAGCCGGAAGAAATCGCTACGAAAATCGTCGAGGGTCGAATTCAGAAATTCTTCAAGGAGAGCACGCTGCTTGCGCAGCCATTCGTGAAGGATCCTGACAAGACGATCGAGCAGTTGATCACGGACGTTTCCGGTACGGTCGGCGAGAAGATCGCAGTCGCGCGCTTCGCGCGAATGAAGATTGGGGAGCAGGGCTGACCCGTGAGCGACCAGGTTGGACTTGAATACAACAGAGTCCTCCTGAAGCTCTCGGGCGAGGCTCTTGCCGGAGAGAGGGGGTTTGGGATCGAGCCGTCGGTTGTCGATCAGTTGACGGATGAGATCCAGACTCTGGTCGAGATGGGCGTGGCGCTCGGCATTGTGATCGGAGGGGGTAACATCGTGCGGGGGGCGATCGCATCTCAGGGCGGGCGGATGGATCGCGTTCAGGCCGATTACATGGGGATGCTCGGAACCGTGATCAATGCCCTCGCGGTACAGGACCTTCTGGAGGCGAAGGGCGTCGAGACCCGCGTGATGACCGCGATACGGATGGAGGAGATCGCGGAGCCCTACATCCGACGCAGAGCGATGCGTCACATGGAGAAGGGGCGTGTCGTTCTTTTCGCCGCGGGTACGGGCAATCCGTACTTTTCCACGGACACGGCCGCAGTGCTCCGTGCGATAGAGATAGAGGCCGAGGTCGTGATCAAGGCTACGAAGGTGAGAGGGGTCTTCACCGCCGATCCGGTACACGATCCCTCTGCCGAGTTCATTCCGTCGATCACGTTCCAGGAGGTTGTTCAGCGGGAACTCGGCGTGATGGATGCCGCGGCCGTGGCGCTCTGCAAGGAGAACGAGCTTCCGATCATTGTCCTCAATCTCAGTGACCGAGGCGCAGTGGCCGATGCGATTCGTGGCGAACGGGTTGGTACACTAGTTTCGTAGGACTTCAGGGAGGCGGCGTGAAGCCGCCTCGTCCCGCGTCCTCATCAGGGGGAGACGATCATGGCGACCGCCGAAGAAGGCCAGAAGCGCATGGAGGAGACCCTTGAGGCGATCCGCCGCGAGTTCTCCACGGTCCGAACGGGAAAGGCGACCCCGTCACTGCTCGACTCAGTGCGCGTGGAGGCATACGGTGGCCAGATGCCTCTGAACCAGGTCGCGACGGTCAACACGCCGGAACCGAGCATGATCATGGTCCAGCCGTTCGACAAGACTCTGCTCGGTGACATCGAGCGGGCCATCATGGCGTCCGATCTCGGTCTGAATCCCATGAATGACGGGAATGTGATACGAGTTCCCATCCCGCCGTTGAACGAGGAGCGTCGGAGGGAATTCGTCAAGATTCTGAACAAGATGGCTGAGGAGGGTCGGGTTTCCATCCGTCATGCTCGCCGAACGGTCAGGGACGAGATTCAGGAACTCGTCAGGGAGCACGAGATCGGCGAAGACGAGGGAAGACGTCGAGAGGACCAGCTGGACAAACTGACCCAGGAGTACACGGGCAAGATCGACGAGATGCTCAAGGTGAAAGAAGCAGAGGTGATGGCCATCTAGTATGGCCTCTGAACTGCTCGACCGCGTGCGCCTGGGTGGGGGAGTCCCCTCGCACGTGGCGGTCATCATGGACGGGAACGGCCGCTGGGCTGGCCAGCGAGGGCTTCCACGTCACGTCGGCCATCGTGAGGGGATGAAGGCGGTACGTGAGGTGGTTGAGGGTTCGATCGAAGCCGGAGTCGACATCCTGACCCTGTTCGCCTTCTCGACCGAAAATTGGAAGCGACCTCCGAAAGAGATCTCGGCTCTGATGGGTCTCCTGCAGGTGTACGCTCGAAAGGAGCAGGCAGAGCTGCGCCGCCAGGGGGTGGAGGTCCACGTTCTCGGGGACCTGGACCGTGTGGACGAGCACACCCGCAGGTCAGTGCACGAGATTGAGGCTGGCACGCGCGGCGGGACCACGCTGCGCCTCAATCTCATGATTTCGTATGGGGGCCGGGAGGAACTGGTTCGAGCCTCACGCACCCTCGCTCGACGGGTTCGTGCCGGAGAACTCGAACCCACGGATATCGATGACGCAGCTCTTCGGGACACCCTCTTCACGAGGGGGCTTCCCGACCCCGACCTGCTCATTCGGACGTCAGGCGAGCACCGGATCAGTAACTTCATGCTATGGCAGCTGGCCTACACCGAACTCCACATCTCACCGGTTTGCTGGCCTTCCTTCGACCGGGATCATCTTTTCGAAGCGCTTCTGGACTATCAGCGCAGAGATCGCCGGTTCGGCCGGGTCGGCGCCTCCGTCGCCACTTCCTGAGGTCCGGACCTTGAGCGAACTCTGGAAACGCGTCCTGGTGTCAGCCCTGGCGATTCCGACCGTGCTGGGGCTCGGTCTCATGGGAGGGTGGACCCTCGCGATCCCGCTTGCCGCATTCGCCGGTTGGGGTGCCCGCGAGATGTATCGTTTCGCCGGTAAGAGGGGAGTGCATCCCATCAGTTGGGTGGGGGTTAGCGCTGCGGCGTCTCTGGTATTGTTCGCTACGTGGCGACCGGATTTTGCCAGTTTCGCACCGCTCGCCCTCACCGTCCTCGGTTTCGCCGGCCTGATCGCGTCCATCGAAGGGATCCGAACCCGGGGTCCGGAAGGGAACCCGCTGGCAGCGGTGTCCGTCACCGTGTTCGGCGCCATGTACTCGGGCCTGGGCCTCGCGTTCATTCCGCTCGTGATGGCGCTCCCTGCGCGGTTTCACTGGGCCTCGCCTGCGGAAGACCGGCTGAGCGGGCTTCTCATGATCTGCCTGCCGCTCGCTGCTACCTGGCTTGGAGACGCGTCCGCCTACTTTGCGGGGACGAAGTGGGGTAAGGAAAGGGCGCGCCTGGCACCAACGATTTCTCCGAAGAAGTCCTGGGTCGGGTTCTGGGCCAGCCTTGTCGGAGGTGCCGCAGGTGGAGTGGGCTGGTTCGTGGCCGTGGTCGAGCGACTGCCCGGGCTGGCTGATGTAGGGCCTCTCTGGTTCGGTTTGATGGGACTCATCCTTGGTCTCGCAGCAGTCGTGGGAGATCTGCTCGAATCTCTCTTCAAGCGTGAGGCCGGGGTGAAGGATTCTGGTTCGCTCTTTCCCGGGCATGGGGGCGTCCTCGACCGGATCGATTCCCTTGTGCTCACGATCCCGGCGTCGTTCGTCCTGCTGACCCTCGTTGCGAGCCTGGCATGACGCGCATCGCGATCCTTGGCTCGACCGGGTCCATCGGTAAGAGCACCCTCGAAATCGTGAGGCGGCATTCCGACCGGTTCGAGATCGCTGCGCTTGTGGCCAACCGAAATACAGATTTGCTCGCGGCGCAGGTGGCCGAGTTCAGGCCCGCGACGGCTGTTCTCTGCGACGAAACTTTGGAGTTGCCGACCGATCCCACGGGCCGAACCGAGTGGAGTCAAGGGATCGAGGCCATGCTGGCTGCCGCATGCGACCCGGAGGTGGACGTTGTCGTCAATGCGGTCGTCGGCGCAGCGGGTCTGAGGCCGACCCTCGTTGCACTTCAGGCCGGCCACCGAGTGGCCCTGGCGAACAAGGAGTCGCTCGTGGCTGGGGGGGACCTCGTGCTGGCTGCCGCTCGGTTGGGGAAATCCGAGATCGTGCCCATCGATTCCGAGCATTCTGCGATCCTTCAATGCCTTCAGGGTGCGCGCCAGAATGACGTGCACCGTGTAACGCTGACCGCGTCGGGAGGGCCTTTTCGTGGCCGCTCGGCCAGCGATCTGCTCGCGGTGAAGGCAGATGACGCCCTCCGTCACCCCACGTGGGACATGGGTGCGAAGATCACGATCGACTCGGCCACGCTGGCCAATAAGGCGCTCGAGGTCATCGAGGCACATTTTCTCTATGGACTCGACTACGATCGAATCGATGCCGTGGTGCATCCGCAGTCTGTGATCCACTCGTTCGTCGAGTTCGTGGATGGGTCGGTTCTCGCGCAGCTGGGGTTCCCGACGATGGAATTGCCGATTCTGTTCGCGCTCAATTACCCGAATCGGGTGAGTGACGCAGCCCTCCAGACCTATGATCCGGTGCGATCGTCACCTCTGACCTTTGAAGACATCGATCACGAGGCGTTTCCGATGTTCTCGCTTGGCTTGGAAGCGGGGCGACGGAGCGGTTGTGTTCCTGCGGTGTACAACGCCGCGAATGAAGTTGCCGTCCGGGCCTTTCTCGAGGGTCGGATCGGGTTCCCGGACATTTTTGACGTGGTGCTAGGAACGATGGATTCGATCGGCGCCCATGCGCCCCGCGACCTCGAAGACGTGATTGCGGTCGATGGGGAGGCAAGGACTGTCGCGGCCCAGCAAGTGGCCCGGTGTCAGACAACGATGAGGGCTACGCCATGACGGTTCTTGCGACCGTAGTCGTACTGGGAGTGCTGATCTTCGTCCATGAGTTGGGCCATTTCTGGGCGGCAAAGTGGGTCGGGATCGAGGTCCAGCGCTTTTCGATCGGACTCGGTCCGCGCCTGTTCGGCTTCACCCGCGGTGAGACCGAGTATGTCATCAGTGCCGTCCCGCTCGGTGGCTACGTGAAGATGGGTGGGATGGACGACGAGATGATGGAGAAGATCGAGGGCGGAGAACTGCCGGCAGGATCGCGTGAGTCGAGTGAGCGGGACTTCGATGCGCAGCCGATTTGGGCGAGGACTCTCGTGATTTCTGCGGGGGTGATCATGAACATGCTCTTCGCGTTCGGCGTCTATACGTTCCTCGCCGCGAGCTACGGTGAGCGTCATTACGACAGCACGCGGATCGGTGAGGTGGTGGAGAGCACCCTGCCATCAGGCACGGAGGCATTGGCCACCGTCGATCGAGGAAGCCGTTTTGTGACGATCGGCGGCGAGCGCATGGAGCACTGGGGTGACGTCCAGCGAGCGCTCTACGAAGGGGAGCCGGGGCCGGTAACGATTGAGCTGGTGGAGCCAGCGCGCAGCATCGAGATCCGGATTCCTGTGACGGAAGAGGAACGGCGGTCTCTTTACGGTTCAGTGGCGGTCTGGCTTGAGGCGGGGGTTGGCCTCGTCGACCCGGGATCGCCGGCAGATCGTGCAGGGCTCGAGGCAGGGGATCGCGTCACGGCGGTCAACGGGCGCCCAACCGAGGGATGGTATGACTTCGTGGATGCCGTTCAGGCTCGCCCTGGACAGCGTGTCGAAGTGACGATCGATCGATCTGGTGATGCGCTGGTTCGAGCGGTCACACTGGAGGCGATCGAAGAGACCGGACCCGACGGTGGATCCCGGACCATAGGGCGCGCAGGGATTCGGCCGCCTCTCATCGGAATGGCGTACGAGGAAGTATCGATGGCTCAGGCCATCGTCTCCGGCTACCGCGAGACTTTCTTCGTGACAGGGGTCATCGTCGGTTTCCTGCGAGACCTGGTGACGGGCGGGATCTCGCCGCGCTCGGTGGGCAGCATCGTCACGATCGGGGAGGCCTCCGGGCAGGCGGCCCAGGCCGGCCTTGAGAGCTTTCTGAGTTTCATGGCGCTGTTCAGCGTCAATCTCGCCGTTTTGAACATGCTACCGATCCCGATTCTCGACGGAGGTCACCTGGTCTTCCTCGCGATCGAGGCCGTTCGTGGCGGCCGGGCGCTCAGTACCGAACAGAAACTCAAGTGGAGCAACATAGGCTTCTTCATCATCGTCGGGATCATGCTCTGGGCGCTTTCGAACGATGTACTGAGGCTCCTCGGTATCTGACAGCATGAGTTCGTGGCGAATCGTCGGGAGGCCGATTCTGGGTGTCGCGGTCTCCTGCCTGATCTTCACTGGCTTGCCCTCTGGCATGTCGGGACAGGCCGTGCCCGGTGAGGTTCAGAATGCCGTGCGAATCCTCGATGAGGAGGCGCACTACGTGCTGCCGGATTCCACGCTGTCGGACGTCATCGCGCGCTTGAACCGCACTCGACTGGCTGGAGCGGGTGAGATGATGGCCCAAGGCCTCACGGAATACCGCATTCAGCCAGCGTGGCGCCCGACGGGGGCTGGAGGCCGATGCCGTGTTTCGGACCTGATCCTGAACGTGCATGTTCGGGTGACTCTGCCGTCGTGGCCCGGGATGGACGCACGGCCGGCTGAGGAGCAGGCATCCTGGCGGCTGATCGAGGATGCCATTCGATCCCACGAATATCAGCACCGCGACCTCACCGTGAATGCCGCCGAGCTTCTGGCCGACGCGCTGGTACAACTGCGGACGCGGGGTTGCCGGGCGCTCGAGCGTGCGTTTGCCGGAGAGATGGCGCTGGCCGATCAGAGGCTGCGAGAAGCACACGATCAGCTTGATCGCGACACTCCGGATCGACTCGCCGTGGGACGGCGACCTGCAGGTCCACCGTGACGTTCGCGGGCTAGAGCAGGCTGAGCTGGGCGGGCCCGGTTCTGAACCGCAGCTCCTCCACGTCGAGGAGGTCGGTAGGGGAGTCCTGGCCCGCGACGGCAAGGTGTCCTGACCACCCGGCCTCATGGAGGGCGGCACGCACTACACCCAGGGCCAGCTCGGGTCGATTGCATTCGGTCGAGAGATGAGCCAGTACGACCCCGGCCAGGCGGGGATGCGCGAGTTCCACGGCGAACCGTGCGGCCGCATCGTTGGACAGGTGCCCGTGACTCGAGGCGATCCGGCGTTTGACCGAGAGCGGGTAGTGGCTCGACTGCAGAAGCATCTCGTCATGGTTCGCCTCGAGGATCAGGAAGTCGCAGTCGGAAAGGGCGTGCCGGATCTGAGCCGTCGGTCGTCCAAGATCGGTGGCGACGCCGAGGCGGAGGCCTGTGCACTCGTCGACAACGGCGACACCAACCGGATCCACTGCGTCATGGACAGTCAGGAACGGCTCGGCACGGAGGTCTCCAATGTGGAATGCCCTTCCTGGCTCGTAGGACCGGACCGACTCCTTCCCGCTCAGCAGGTTGCAGCAAGCCGTGCGTGTCGCCTCAGTCATGTAGAGCGTCGTCCCGTAGCGTCGGGCAAAAACACCTACACCACCCGTGTGGTCCGAGTGCTCATGGGTAACGATGATCGCGTCGATCGTGTGTGCGTCCACACCCACGGCGTGCAAGCGCTCCGCAATGGATCGACCGCTGAATCCTGCATCGATGAGCACGCGGGTGTTCCCAGCGTGGACGAAGATGGAATTGCCTGAACTCCCGCTGCCCAACACCGAGATCTTCACAGGAGCGTCACGACTGGTTCCGACCTCCCACCGTTCCGTGCCACGCGTGGCGCAGCACCTCTGCCATCGTCGGGGATAGGGCTTGAGCCCGCCGTGCCATGACGCGCGCGGTCGTTTCGAGGAACTTGTCGAGCTGGTAGTCGACCAATGTGTGCCCCGATCCCCAGCTGAACGGAGGTACGACAGTCGGGGGCATCAGTCCGCCGAACATGTTGCTTCCCGCACCGATCACGGTGCCGGTGTTGATGGTGGTCCCGATCCCGGTCTTTACATGATCACCGAGAAGGCATCCGAGCTTGGTGAGGCCGGAATCCACTTCACCCTCCGGCGTCCAGACCCGGATCGTCCCGTAGTTGTTTTTCAGGTCCGAGTTTGTCGTGAAGGCGCCAAGGTTCACCCACCGACCGACGAATGCGTGCCCGATATGTCCATCGTGACTCTTGTTGTCGAACCCCAGAAAAACACTGTGAGCCACCTCACCCCGGATCCGGCATACCGGCCCGAAGGAGGAGGTACCGATCGCACCGCCAACCAGGGTGGAGTCGCGACCGACGTAAAGCGGCCCGATGAGTCGTGCCGGTCCCTCCACGCGCACGCCGTCATCCAGACGGATAGGACCGTGGCGAAGGTCGAGATGGATGCCGGGCTCCACGAACGCACCCTCGGCGAGCGAGACGTTGTGATCTCCCACGCGGTGCACTCCGGGAATTTCGTCGTTTGTCGGGTAGAGAGTCTGGATGTCCCGAGTGATGCGTTCCTCGTTCGCCGCAATCAGGGCCCACGGAGTTCCGAGAATCGAGCCCTCGAGCTCAAGGCTTGGTCCGGGGCCGGGGGCGGAACCGGGCGCGCGTAGCGAGACCTCGGAAGGAAGGGGGTCGCCGTCTGCAACGATCCAACCGGCCGGTTCTCCGCCGACCATGATGCGGGCAGATTTGGTGGGCAGGGCCACATCCTGAAAGTCCAGGACGGCCCGACTCGTGAGAAGGATCCTCAGTCCGCTCCCCCGGACATCGTCGAGACGGATTGCGGGTGCCGCCCCCGGTTCCTCGAATCCCACCAGGGCGGTGCGGCTCACATGGCCCTCACAGGTAGCTTGCAGAACCAGTTCAGCTCGTTCACGAAGGGTCAGGCACCCATGGAGGAGCTCGCCGATGGGGCGGGTCAGGCTGAATGGTGCCCATCGTCGCGCCCGGCGGTCGTCAAAGAGGTAAAGAGCCGCGCCGGTCACCGGGTCTGATCCATGCGCTCGAGAAGCCCCTTGATTTCCGATGCGCGTGACCTTGGCAGAACCATGGTCGTCTCAGCGGTCTGAACCACGACGAGATCGTCCGTGCCCATGAGGACGACCCGCCCCGAGCCCTCCTGATAGACGATGCAGTTTTCGCTGTCCACGACCTGGACGTCACCGAGCGTCACGTTACCCGATGGGTCGGCGGTTCGAGTGCGCGCGAGTGCTTCCCAGCTACCGACGTCGTCCCACTGAAATTGCGCCTCCACGACACCCACTCGGTCGCTGCGCTCCATGACCGCCCGATCGATGACACTGACCGGTGCCCGCTCAAAAAATGCGGAGTCTCCCTCCGCCTCGATGACGGGCAGGAGATCGGAGATTTCGGGTGCATGAACCCTGAGTTCGTCCAGCAGCACGGAGACGTTCCAGATGAAGATACCCGTATTCCACAGGTACCCCGCTTCGACGTACCGGCCGGCGGTAGCTGCATCCGGTTTCTCGTGGAAGGCGTCCACGCGGAAGCCGCGTGCCCGCCCTGCAGGCGGCAGAGCGGCACCGGGTTCGATGTGCCCGTAACCAGTCTCGATCCTGTCAGGTGGGACCCCGATGCTCAGGAGCAGCTCATCACGTCGTGCGATTGCAACGGCGCTGGCGACCGTGTCGACAAATGCATCGATCGGTTCGAGAAGATGGTCGGCGTGCAGCGACACCATCACGGCTTCAGGGTCCACCTGTGCGAGCTTCCACGCTGCCCAGGCGAGAACCGGGGCCGTTCCGCGGGCCCGTGGCTCGATCCAGAAGCTGTCCTCACGAAGCTCGGGGAGTGCGGACCGGAAGGGCCCGGCCAGGTGAGCCCCCGCAAGGATCCGGACCCGGCTGTCAGGTACGAGTGTGCGCGCTCGACGGACGGTGTCGACGATAAGGGGATCCGGACTCCCCAGAGGGAGAAGTTGCTTCGGACGATCCGGGGTGCTCGCCGGCCAGAACCGGGAGCCAATACCTCCTGCGAGGATCGTGACCCAGGTTCGCGCGTCAGGCACTGGCGGGGAACTGCTCGAGCTGGGCAAATGAGGTTCCTGGGGCTGTAGGGTTTTGTCAGAACGTCCTGTGCGCCTCGGGTGAGCGCGCAGTTCCAAGTGGCGATTCATGCACGAGCTTGTCCAGATGTCCGTCGCCATCACAGACAGAGTCCGCCTGGAAGGCGGTCGAGGTCAGGAAGGCCCCGCAGAGGCTGCGGTTGAGACTGCCCTGCTCGCTGAGCAGAATTCCCTGAATCGGATCGGCTCGCCCCATTGTGCCCATAGGCTTCTGTTCTGAGGAAGACTTGGGGAACCGGACCCGGACGACGAAAAATGTGCCGCGGTTCAACTCATCCGGAACCTACCTGCGATGCGGGGTAAAGCCAAGTAATCAAAGGGTTTTTCGGGGTTGACCCTTCTCAGGACAGCAGTCAACTTCACCGCTGGTCACTGGAATCCGCCCGAGGTCTCTGTGTCACGTAAATCAGTCCGGACTCACCGACGCGTGCGGGCCACACTTTCTCTCTCCGGAGCAGCGGCCGTGCTCTTCGCGGCCTCCGCGTGTGACGACGATCCGTTCGCGTTCCGGTGGACGGACAATCCGGATACCGTCCAGCTTTACTCCATGGCCAGACCGGAGCTCGGGCTGGTCTCCGCATACTCGTTCTTCCAGGGTCTCGAACTCGCGGTCGAGGTCCCGGGAGCAGCGGGTCAGTGGGACATGGCCGTCGACACTCGAGAGGGTGCGATCGTGATGGTCCCACCCGCCGCACTCGGGATTTTCACGGAGGCGGAGATTGCCACGCTGGAAAACACGCGTCTCGAGGACGTGACTCAGGCGCCGGCGGACTCTCTTCGATACGTGTCGGATCGACCGGTGCCGGTGGCGTTTGGCAACGTGTACGTAGTCAAGACGAACCGCTCGCCTGGTTCGTTCGGTCGGTCCTGCCAGTACCACGCGAAGCTGGAGGCGGTAGACATCGATCCGGTCGGGGGGACCTTCGTCTTCCGTCACGTGACGAACCCGGTCTGCAATGATCGGGATCTCGTGCCGCCGAACTGATCCATGCTGGAGATGCGTCGGCTTCGAGCCGAGCCGGACGCCGTCAAGGAAGCGCTCGCGAAACGTGAGGGTGGCCTCGCGCAGGCGGTCGATGACATTCTCGAGCGGGACGAACTGCGCCGGCAGGCGATCGGAACCGTCAACGAGCTGAAGGCCCGGAGGAACGTCGCCTCAAAGCAGGTCGGAGAACTCAAGCGCGCCGGTGAGGATGCGTCCGCCATTATCGAAGAGACGCGGGCGCTCGGTCAGCGAATCGACGAGCTGGACGATGTCGTCCGAGACTCGGACGAATACATCCGTGAGAGGCTTCTGATCCTTCCCAACGCACCCCTTGATCGGGTGCCGGCCGGTATGGAGGAGAACAATGAAGTCGTATCCATCTGGGGTGAGCGGCCGACATTCGACTTCGAGCCGGCACCTCACTGGGAGATCGGAGAAAAGCTGGGGATTCTCGATCTTCCTGGAGGCTCAAAAATCTCTGGATCGGGTTTTCCGGTCCTCGTTGGACTGGGAGCGCGGCTCCAGCGTGCTCTCATCAACTTCTTTCTGGACGTCCACACGAAGGAGCACGGCTACGAGGAGGTTCGGGTTCCGTATCTGGTGAATGCGGATTCGATGATCGGCACGGGCCAGCTTCCCAAGTTCTCGGAAGAGTCCTATCAGGCGGAGCGAGACGGGCTCTGGCTGGTTCCAACGGCTGAGGTCCCCGTGACGAATCTCCATCGCGACGACCTGGTCGCGGTCGAGGACCTGCCGAAACGCTACACGGCCTACTCCCCGTGCTTCCGTCGGGAGGCAGGCGCAGCGGGCAAAGACACTCGCGGTCTCCTTCGGGTTCATCAATTCGACAAGGTGGAACTGGTACGGTTCGAGGTACCGGAGAGAAGTCTGGAGGCGTTGGAGGAGTTGACCCGTGAGGCCGAGACACTGCTCGAACGACTCGGTCTGCACTATCGCCGCGTTCTGCTTGCGGCCGGTGACCTGGGGCAGAGCGGCGCCATGACGTACGACCTCGAAGTCTGGGCACCGGGCGTCGAGCGGTGGCTCGAGGTTTCGAGTTGTACCACGTTCTCCGCGTACCAGGCTCGCAGGGCCAACATCAGGTTCCGGCGTGCGCAGTCGGAGAAACCCGAGTTCGTGCATACCCTGAACGGCTCGGGTCTTGCGCTGCCTCGGGTGCTGGCGGCGCTTCTCGAGACGTATCAGCACGTCGATGGAAGCGTCTCGCTTCCCGAGGTTCTTCACCCGTACGTTGGTACGGATCGGATGCCCTCCACGACCTGATTGTGAGCTGCGTGCGGCGGCTCGTGGCCGCGGGCGCCGGAACTCGCAACGATTCTCTGTTTCGATGATTCGCATCAAGTGGCCCATCGCACTCGCAACGCTGTTCGTGCTGCTTCTGGGATGGTACCTCCTGTACACGCAGCAGATCTTCCGCCGTGTCCAGGAAAACTCGGAGCTCCTGTCGAGGGTCTACACCGAGGTGCAGGCGGGGCTGGTGTCACAGGACCAGGCTGAGGTCACGCAGTCCCTGCTCGAGCTTCAGCGAATCGTCACGGAGTCGGGCGTCCCACTGGTCGTGATGGGGCCGGGTGACACGGTCCTGAGCCATGTGAATCTTCCGTTCGAGGTGGATGACGCAACGGTAGCAGGGCAGCAGCGTATTCGATCCTATGTGCAGACGCTCGATGCCGAGCACGATCCGGTGGGTGACCCCTTCGGTGCTCAGCACATCCATTTCGGTGACTCTCCCGAGGTCGAGAGCCTCCGCTCCGTACCCTTCCTGCAGGCGACGGGGCTTCTCCTGACCGTACTGATCGGGTTCCTCGTCATTCGTTATCAGCGAAGGGCGGAAAGCGAGCGGGCATGGACGTCGATGGCTCGTGAGCTCGCACACCAGCTGGGCACGCCGTTGTCCTCGTTGGCAGGTTGGCTTGAGGTACTTCGCCTCCCCGAACGCGAACGACCCGGCGACCTGGACGATCTCGACATCGCAAGCTCGATCGGGGAGGACCTCGAGCGGCTGGAGCGGATCAGTCACCGCTTCGAGCTCATCGGGACCGAGCCCGAGTTGGAAAGTCTTTCGGTTCGGCAGGTCGTGGAAGACCTCGAAGCCTATCTGGCCGCGCGCATTCCGAGATTGGCGAAGAAGGGTGTCGAACTCATCGTGGACATCCCGCACGGCCTGCCGAGGGTCAAGGGCAATGAGGTTCTCCTCGTCTGGGCGCTCGAAAACGTGGTAAAGAACGCTCTGGATGCCCTCGCAGGGCGCGGAGGCAAGATCACGATCTACGCGCGGGAGATCGGAGGCCAGTGGGTCAGTGTTCGAATCCGGGATTCGGGCCCGGGCGTGGCACCGGAGGTGCGAGATAAGATTTTCGAGCCCGGGGTCTCGACCAAATCCGGAGGATGGGGAGTCGGGCTCGCGCTGTCACGACGGATCGTGGAAGGTGTCCACAAGGGGAAGATCGAGCTTCTCGAAACGGTCGAAGGCACGACATTCCAGATTCGCCTTCCGACTGCGGACGCGTGAATCCTCTCGCCGTACACCCATGCGTGACTCGCTCGTGAGTTCCGACGTACACCTCCGGGGGCTCAACCCCGAACAGTTACTTGCCGCTGAGCACTTCGAGGGTCCCATCCTCGTGCTCGCCGGGGCCGGCTCGGGGAAAACGAGAGTCCTGACCGCCCGGGTCTGCCATCTCATCCATCAGCATGGGGTCCCGGCCGACCGCATTCTGGCCGTCACCTTCACGAACAAGGCTGCAGGTGAGATGAGAGAGCGGATCGGACGCTTGCTGGGTTCGGATCCCGCCGGGATGTGGGTCGGAACGTTCCACGCCATTGGCGCAAGACTTCTCCGGCGGCATGCGGACCGTGTGGGTTGGGATCGAACGTTCAGTATCTTCGATGCAGATCAGTCTCTCCGGCTCGTGAAGACGGTGCAGGATGGTATCGGACTCGACTCGAAACGCTGGAGTCCCAAGGCGATTCGAAATGAGATCAGCAACGCCAAGAATCAGCTGATCAGCCCCACCGCCTTTGCGGCTGAGTATGACGGGTCGTTCGACCTGTACCTTCGAAATGTTGCCAAGGTCTACCCGGAGTATCAGAAGGCTCTAGAGCGCCAGAACGCGTTCGACTTCGACGATCTGCTCGTGAAACCAGTCGAGTTGTTCGAGGCGATGCCGGAATTGCTCCGCGGCTATCAGGACCGGTTCGCGTTTCTTCTCGTCGACGAGTATCAGGACACGAATAGAGCCCAGTTTCGGTTTGTCGAGTTGCTCGCGGGTGGCCACACCAACCTGATGGTCGTGGGCGATGACGATCAGTCCATCTATGGCTGGCGAGGCGCGGACATTCGGAACATCCTCGACTTCGAGGAGGCGTTCCCCACAGCGGTGACGGTTCGCCTGGAGCAGAATTACCGCTCGAGTCAGACGATTCTGGATGCCGCGAATCATGTGATCGCGGAGAATGTGAATCGGAAAGGGAAAACGCTTCGAACCGAGCGGGATCAAGGCGAGCCCATCACGATTCTCGAGGCGTTCGACGAGAGGGACGAGGCGAGATGGATCGTCGACGGAATCGATCGGCGCCTGCGAGAGTCTCCGGGATCGTCCTACTCCTCAACCGCGGTGCTGTATCGGACGAACGCCCAGGCCCGCGCGCTGGAGGATGCGTTCCGGCGCGAGGGGGTCCCTTATCAGGTGGTGGGCAGCGTCCGGTTCTACGAGCGCCGGGAGATCCAGGATGTGCTCGCCTATCTTCGCCTGATCTCGAATCCGCGTGATGGCGTCGCATTCGCGCGGGTCGTCAACTATCCGCGTCGGGGGATCGGGCTGACCAGTCAGGAGCACCTGGCGCGTTGGGCCGAAGAACATGGGCTCCCTCTTCTGGAGGCCGCACTCAGAGCGGGTGAAATTCCAAATTTGCGCGCTGCCGGTGCTCGGGGCCTCGAACGATTTGCCGAGCTCATCCAGCGGTTCAGCGTTCGCGCAGCGCAGGCGACCGTCGGTGATCTGCTTGAGGAACTCGTCGAGGACCTCGACCTCGTACGACACCTCGTCGAAGAGGGCCCCGACGGGGAAGACCGTGCACGCAACGTATCCGAATTGATTTCCGGTGCTGTCGACTTTGATGCGACTCAGGTCCCGAGCATCGCGGAGGAGGACGTCGACGCCTTCACCGAACTTGACCTGTTTCTGCAGCAGGTGGCGCTGGTTGCCGACGTCGACCGCCTTGATCCGAATGCTGACACGGTGACGCTGATGACGCTCCACAATGCGAAGGGCCTGGAGTTTCCGGTCGTGTTCATCGCGGGGATGGAGGAAGGGCTCTTCCCCCTGGGTCGTGCCTACGATGAGCCCGAGGCACTGGAGGAAGAACGGCGGCTCTTCTACGTGGGAATCACCCGCGCCGAAGACAAGTTGTCACTGTGCTGGGCGAGGCAACGTCGTCGCGCCGGGGATTTCAATTTCAACACCCGGTCCTCCTTCGTGGACGCCATCCCGTCGTTGCTGACGGAAGATGCACGGACCAAGGGACTCAAACTGGCGGCCGAGTCGACGCCGCACCGGAGTCGGCGTGCGTGGCAGTCCAGTGGCCCGGGCGGAGATGACGTCGAGTTTGACCACGACACGGATCTGGATGCGTCGTTGAATCAGGATACGCCGCGTTTTGTGAAGGGAGAGCGGGTGGTCCATGCCACCTTTGGCTCCGGTTCCGTGGTCGAGATTTCCGGTTTCGGCCGAGATCTCAAGGTCACCGTCGACTTCGACGAGGTCGGACGGAAGAAGCTCCTGTTGCGGTACGCGTCGCTCGACATAGTTTGGCCCTGTGCGTGGATGGGTGAGACCTCGTGCACGGTATCGGCATCACCCGCCGGACATCGACACGAGATCCCGTCGTCCGCCTCGGCTGGGTCGGTCGTCGCGACACGTCATCCCCACGTGTTGACGGATTCCGGTGATGTCCGGAACCGTAGTTTACCGAGTGCGTCCGGGTTCAAACCGAGGTCTGGAAGCCGGAAGCGTCCGCCTCGCCGCCGTCTCGGAGCTGATCCCCGACGCGAATTCCGCATCGTTGATCTGTGGCCAATACAAAAGCGGCTCTGTGGGGAAGGCGAAGAAGGCGTCTGCCATCTCTTCCAGAACTTCTGGGTGATCGGCAGAGTGATCCGAGAGGGCCCTTCGGCGAACCTTCTTGGCCAACTTGAGGTTGAGGTCTCCGACCGGATCCTGTTGAGCGGCTGAAGACGAGCCACGCTCGCGCAGGTAGCCGATCACATTCTCGAATGAGCGCTCGAAGTATCGGTCGACGAGCGGATTGGGCAGGTCGAACCGTGACTTGGACAGCACCTGCCCGAATACCCGCTGCCACCGCTCGTGCCCCTGAAACCGAATCATGCCCCGAAAAATTCTTCGATTCGTCCCGAAGCTGAAGACCGTGCGGCTCAGTACGTCGTCGAAGAGGGCATCGGCCTCTGTGTGGTCATGGTCGACCACGATGTGGCGCGCGAGGTTCAGGAAGTCCTCTCCGAGATGCATGTCCATGCGGTGCTCCCAATACGTGTGTCCGACGGCTTGCGTCGTACTTGTCAGAAGCAGCTGCCGGGGCACGAAGATGTTGTGAGCTACCGTGTCTGCCGCGAGGTGGGCGAGGTACCCGAGACCCACCGCTGACAGCGGCTCGGACTCCGCTGCCTCGTAGATCTCCTCCCCTATGTGCCAGTTGTGGCAGTGTCGGCCCTCCGGGACATACTTCTTCGCGAACGAGATATCGGCCGCGAGCGAGCCGTAAAGGAAGTGCAGAGGATATTTCTCGAGCAGCGCACGGATTGCGGGAGGAACCAGAAAGAGGGAGCTCAGAACGGCCTCACCGAGCGCGACGTGTGTGGCAGGACCCCAGGCGAGAACCGGGTCGGGCGCGAGGAGCAACCAGGCCATGGCAAAAATCACGGCCTCGACGAGGGGGCGGCCACGGGCCACGGGGCTCAGGTCCTGTGGCTCGAGGGTGACCCCGGTGGGGTGGCGGGTTGCTGGTCCGCGTCGCCCTCGACTGCGTTCAGCGCTTCCGCGTCGGGCCCGTGGTCCTGTGCATCGGGGGCATCCGGGACCTCGCCGTGATCACTTGGGGTCGACGCGCCAGGCCCCCGCGTGGACATGCGTTGGGCCCCGGCTCTCACCCCCCGCACGGTCGCAGCGGTGTCCAGAAAAAGGTCCTCCGCCTCCCCTTGAACGACCTCCATGAGCGCATTGAAGTCCTCGATACGCTCCTCCATGCGCGCGGATGCCTGGTTCAGTCGAGCCGAGAGGGACTGTACCGAGGCATTCAGGCGGTCCACGTCCGACCGGAGGGCCTGTGTGATGAATTCAACATTGTCGGAGATGATTCTCGCACGATCCGAGACCGGTCTCAGGTTGTCCCTGGCGAGCGTTCGTAGATCGTCGATCGCTCGGTTGAGCCGGGCGAAGAGGAGGGCCGCGCCCAAGACGAGGATGAGCATGGCAGCCGCGATGACGACTGAGGCAAGGTCGGCGAGCAGGGCAAGCATCGGCACGGCGGTGGGCGCCTCGGCGAGTTGCAGGATTGGAGCCTCCATTTCCGAATTATAACGCGGGGCCAGCCCTTCGTCTCGCTGCCCGGCATGGATCCTGCCACGACGAAGGCGAGGGCTCTCATGTGTGCTGGCCGCACTCTTCCTGCCCGACCTTTTTCACGCTCGGAGGCGCTTTTGGTCCGGTTGGCGATGGCTGCAGAGGCAGGATACCTTTCGTCGGCCGAGGGCATGACGGAGGCCTCGATCGGTTCCGTGGAGACTGCGCCCTTTCCTCCGCGCTTTCGAGACGACATGGGGACCTTTGTGGTTGAGGGCGGGCACCGACTCGAGGGTCGGATTCGCCCCGCAGGGAACAAGAACGCAGCGTTGCCGTGTCTGGCTGCCGCGATTCTCTGTCCGGAGCCCGTCTCGTTCGAAAACGTTCCGCGGATTCGCGACGTGCTGACCTTCCTGATGATCATCGAGTCTCTGGGAGCCGACGTCACGTGGACGGGTCCGAATGAGGTGACGATCGACGGGGGAGGGGTCCGTACGGACCGTGTGGACGCGGACATGGCCCGGCGAATCAGAGCGTCAGTCCTCCTTGCAGGGCCGTTGCTGGCGCGGTTCGGGCACGTGGAGCTTCCCCCCCCGGGCGGGGACGTCATTGGTCGCCGGCGTATGGATACCCACTTCCTCGCCTTTCGGGCTCTCGGGAGCGATGTGGTTCTCGATCACGGCTTCGAGATTCGAGCGAAGCGGCTCATCGGGGCCGATTTTTTCCTGGATGAACCGTCCGTCACGGGGACGGAGAACGCGATCATGGCTGCCGTTCGGGCCGAAGGTGTCAGCGTGATCCGGAACGCTGCCGCGGAGCCCCATGTTCAGGATCTCTGCCACCTGCTGAACGCCATGGGAGCGCAGATTTCAGGGATCGGGACTCATCGTCTCACGATCGAGGGCGTCAAGGATCTGCATGGTACCCACTTTCGAATCGGTGCGGATCACATCGAGACCGGATCCTTCATCGGTCTCGCGGCCGTGACCGGGAGTGACATCACGATCGAGGACGCGCCTCTCGAGCACCTCGACTCGACGCTCATCGGGTTTCGGCGGCTCGGCATCCGTTGCGAAGTGGTGGGCGCGGACCTTCTGGTTCACGGCTCTGAAGAGAACCGCATTCAGATGGACGCGTTCGGCGCCGTCCCCAAGGTCGACGACGGTCCCTGGCCCGCGTTCCCCGCCGATCTGACGTCCATCGCACTGGTGGCGGCGACGCAGTGCCATGGCACGGTGCTGATCCACGAAAAGATGTTCGAATCTCGCATGTACTTCACGGACAAGCTTGTGGGACTCGGTGCCTCCATCATTCTGTGCGATCCCCACCGTGCTGTGGTGGTGGGCCCGAGCCCGCTCAGAGGCGGTGTCGTCGAAAGTCCGGACATCCGGGCCGGCATGGCTCTTCTGATCGCGGCGCTGGGTGCCGAGGGAACGTCGACCCTCCACAATATCCGCCAGATCGAGCGCGGGTACGAACGGATCGACGAGCGTCTGCGCTCGCTCGGTGCCGGGATCGAACGCGTGGATTAGGGCTCGGGGAGAATCTCCGGACGCCGCATCCACGTACGCTCTACAAACGTCACGATTCAGATGGAATAGAAACGATGAACAACGATCATGGCTCCGCGGGAGATCCCGGCGGTCGATCACCGTTCGGCGACGGGATCAGGGACGGGTTGGGCATGCTGTCCGCGATGCGGGAGGCTCTTGAGGAGACGATTCAGGAAGCCTGTGAGCGGGGGGATCTTTCGAGGGATCGCGCACGCGAGGTCGTGAGGGAAACACTGGGGAAAGCTCAGAGCGCAGCGGATGAAGTTCGGGGCCGCCTGGATCTTGCGACGCAGTCGGAACTGGAGCGCATCGAAGAGCACCTCGATGCGTTGAGCGCGCGTATCGATGCGCTTGAGGCCCACGCCTGGGGGCGTCCGATCAGCCCGGACGAGGGGGAGTCCTCCGGCGAGGATCGGGCGTAAGCGGACGACAGACCCGGCGGGTCCTGATCGGCGGCGAACGGGAGAGCATCGTGGCACCGATCGAGACCTACCACGGTCCTCCGGTCGGGTTGAGTCAGTAGCCGTCCTGCTCTATACTGACGGGAGTTCAGCGGTACTTCGTGCGCCGAAGTGTTTGCAGTGGGGGAGCGGGTTGCCCCCGCTTTTTTGTTCGATGTGTCTCAGGGGTTCGCTGCTTCGGTGGCGTGCCCCTCGTTGTTGATTGGAGGGTGACATGCGTGCCGTGCCGGAGATCGATCGAGGCCTTGCAGAACGAGTTGAAGAACTCGGCTATGAGGTCGTCGAGCTTCGGTGGGGGGGCAGTGGCCGGCGGCCCATGCTCAAGCTTCGGATCGACCGGAACGGCACCCTTCCGGGAGACGGTGTGACGGTAGATGAGTGCGCATCCGTCAGTCGGGCGCTGGAGTCCTGGCTGGACGAGCACGAAGAGCTTTCGGAGCGATACGTGCTGGAGGTTTCGTCCCCGGGGGTGGACCGCCCGTTGTTGCAGTCACGGGATTTTGAGCGATTTCGGGGTGAGCAGGTCGCGGTGATCGGAAGAGATGTACTGCTCGGGAAGGCATCGCGTTTGGAAGGAGAACTATTGGGTCTGGCGTCTGGAGATTCGGCCGAAGAGTCGGTTCTTCTTCGCCTGCTCAGCGGCGAGGAGGTGTGCGTTCCGCGGTCGGAGATCCGGAAAGCCCATCTCGTCTTTACGTGGAAGTGAGGAGATATCATGGCGAACGCAGCGCAGATTGTGGCTGCCTTTCGAGACGTTGCGGCGACGAAGAGCCTCTCCGATGAGGAGATGACGGAACTGGTCAAGGACGGCATGCTTGCCGGCCTTGCACGTATCTATGGTGCGACGGTGCAGGCGGAGATCGACATCGACGAGGACACGGGTGATTTCGATATCGTCGTGCTCCGGCGTGTCGTCGATGAGGTGGAAGACTCTGCGACCGAAATCTCGCTCGACGAGGCACGCTGGGACGACGACACCTACGAAGTCGGCGACGTGATGGAAGTGCCGGTGGCCTTTGCGGATTTCGGACGGAATGCCGTGATGGCGGTCAAACAACGCATTGTTCAGCGGGTGAGAGAGAACGAGCGTGACCGGATCCGGGACGAGTTTGCCGACCAGATCGGTCACTTGCTGTCAGGTGAGCTGCAGCAGATCGAGCGTGGGAAGCTGGTGGTCATGCTGAATCGTGCTCGTGATGCTGACGCCATCATTCCGTGGAAGGATCAGAACCCCCGCGAGCGGTTCCGCCAGGGTGATCCCATCCGGGCGGTCCTGAAGAAAGTCGAGGAAACGCCGAAGGGTCCGCGCCTGATCCTCTCCCGCGCCGATCCGCTATTCGTGTCTGCTCTGTTCCACCTCGAAGTTCCGGAGATCCACCAGGGTATCGTTGACATTCGTGAGATCTCACGAGAGGTCGGAGGGCGGACGAAAATTGCCGTGTACAGCCGCGACGAGTCCATCGACCCGGTCGGGGCGTGCGTGGGTCTCAAGGGGTCGCGGGTTCAGGCAGTGGTGAACGAACTCGGTGGGGAGCGCATCGACATTGTGCCGTGGCACCCGGATCCCGAGGTTTTCGCCCGACGTGCCCTGGCTCCCGCTCGCGTTTCGAAGGTGTTCACGGATCCGGAACGTCAGGTCGTCACTGCGATCGTTGATGAGGATCAGCTCTCGCTCGCGATTGGCCGAAACGGGCAGAACGTACGGCTCGCATCCCAACTGATCGGCTGGCAGATCGACCTGTACGGTTCGAGGGAGTGGGTCGAGCGCGGTGAAGATCTGGCTGCGCTTACCGAGGATTCGGGGGAGGATCAGTACGAAACGTCAGACTTCCCCATCTCGGAATTGGACCTCCGGCCTGCTGTACTGGCGGCCCTATCTGAGGCCGGATATGATACGTTTCTTCAGATCATCGACCTGGAACGACGAGATTTCCTTGGGATCAAGGGTCTCGGTGAGGACGATGCGGACCGACTGCTGCAGCTCATCGACGAGCTGACCGTGGTTGAGGGGGATGTCCCTGCGGCGGAAAGCGCCGTGTCGGCGGACTCCGCCTCTTCGGTCGATGAGGCCGAGGGGGCTACCGACGACGATGGAGAATCTGAGGGGTAGCGCGCTTGGTCTTTTGGGCCTGGCCAGGCGGGCCGGCGCGGTCGCTCCCGGAACGGAAGCGGTTCGTCGGGCGATCCGCGACGGCGAGGCCTTGCTGATTTTGGTAGCTGGGGACGCATCGGGCGTCCAGTTGAAAAAAATAAGAGCGACTTGCGTTGACGGATCGATCCCCCGGGTCACCCTGGGGGATCGAGCCACGTTGGGTGCCGCGGTAGGAATGGCGGCGGTCTCGGCGTTGGCGGTGACGCAGGAGTCGTTCGCAAACCGTCTCGTCGAGGAACTCAAGGGTTTGACGGGCGAGAAGAGCGTGGACGCAGTGGAGGCGTAGCGGAAAGCATGCAGGTATTCGAACTCGCGGATGATCTCAATGTCAGCGCCGACGCGCTGATCGATCTCCTCCGGCACATGGGCATTCCCGTGGCCGATGATGAGGCGACGATCACCGATGGTCAGGTCGCGAAGGTCCTCGCGAAGATGGAACGTGAGCGTCGTGCGGGTCGCAAGGATCCGCTCGAGGCGATCCGCGCGGCAATGGAAGAAGCGGCGCCATCCACCGGTCGTCGTCGTCGCCGCCGCCGCGCTGCGGACGTTGAGGCAGAGTCTGACGACGCAGTTGAGCCTGACCCGGATGACGATCCGATCGTTGCCGATGACGCTGCCGAGGAGGAGGTCCTTCCCGAACCTGCCTCGGAGGGCGGCGGAGACGAGTCCGTCGTGGTGTCACCCGAGGCGTTCGAGGTTGTCGCGGGGGAGGAGAGCAGTGACGACGCTGCTGCAACCGAGGTCGACGACACCGTCGGTGTCGCAGATGCCGAAGAAGAGGTAGCAGAGGCCGCCCGAGGTGATGGCGATGAGGCAGGTGGCGTCGTCCCGGTGCTGCCGGAAGACCAGAACGCCGACGTCTCGGAGGCTCCCGTTCGATTGGAGCCCGCCCGTGCCGGACAGCCGGATGGTCCGGTTCGAACGATCCGGAGGCCTTCCCCAGCCGCGAGTGCCGCCCCTGGTGGGCAGGTTCGAATTCAGGCGGAGGGGTACACGGCGGATGGGCGTCGACAGAGGAAGGATCGGGCCAAGAAGGGCGGAAAAAAGAAGGGTGCGGATCGGGACGCGGTGCAGGCCAACATCGCCAGGGTGATGGCCGAACTTCGCGGGGGCGGCAAGAAGCGGCGTCGCAAGGGGCAGCGCCTGTCCGCCGAGGAGAAGGAAGCTCAGGAGCAGGCGCAGGAGGAGAAGGAAGAACGCGAACGTCGGACCGTGAAGGTCAACGAGTTCCTGACGGTCGCTGAGCTCGCCGAGCTGGTTGACGTCTCGGCATCCGAAATCATTGGTTCCGCGTTCAAGAACCTGGGGCTGATGGTGACCATCAACCAACGTCTCGACTTCGATCAAATCGAGCTTCTTCTGGACGAATTCAACTTCACCGCGGTGAAGGAAGAAGAGTACGTCGCCGAGGCAGAGGTCGAAGAGGAGGAGGAAGATCCGGCGACACTGAAGCCTCGGCCTCCGGTCGTCACCGTCATGGGGCATGTCGACCACGGAAAGACGCTTCTGCTGGACAAGATCCGTTCCACAAACGTGGTCGCCGGAGAAGCGGGTGGGATCACGCAGCACATCGGCGCTTACCATGTGGAGCTCGATGACGGGCGCAGTGTGGCGTTCCTGGACACTCCGGGCCACGCCGCGTTCACTGCCATGCGTGCTCGGGGCGCTGATGTGACGGACATCACGATCCTGATTGTTGCTGCCGATGACTCGGTGATGCCGCAGACGATCGAGGCGATCAGTCACTCTCGTAACGCGGGCGTTCCGATCATCGTCGCGATCAACAAGTGTGACCTTCCTGCTGCGGACCCGACTCGGGTCAAGCAGGAGCTCCTGCAGCACAGCGTGAACGTGGAAGACTTCGGCGGCGATGTCCTGGCGCAGGAAATCTCTGCGAAGCAGGGTACCGGGATCGACGAGCTTCTCGACAAGGTGCTGCTTCAGGCTGAGATGCTGGAGCTCAAGGCCAATCCTGATCGCGATGCTCACGGCGCGGTCATCGAAGCACAACTCGACCCCGGCAAGGGTCCCGTCGCAACGGTCCTCATCCAGAAGGGAACGCTTCGAGTGGGTGACTCGTTCGTCTGTGGGCTCTACGACGGCCGAGTCCGGTCCATGCTCGACGAGCGTGGTCAGCCGGTGGAGGAAGCGGGGCCATCGGTGCCTGTACAGGTCCTCGGTGCAGGGGGTGTGCCTCAGGCGGGCGACACGTTCCAGGCGATGTCCGCCGATCAGGCTTCGGAGATCGCGGCGACGAGGCAGCGTCTCGATCGTGAGAAGCAGCTGCGGGTTCGTGAGCGGGGCCTCAAGCTGGGTGACTTCGGGAAACTCCTTCAGGCTGGACAGCTGTCCGAACTTCCCATCGTGATCAAGGGTGATGTAGACGGGTCGGTGCAGGCCCTCTCGGATTCACTCGAGCAGCTGAGCACGAGTGAAGTGGCCGTGAACATTGTCCATCGGGGCGTGGGTGCGATCAACGAGTCCGACATTCTGCTCGCTCAGACTGCGGGTGCGGTGATCCTCGGATTCCGGGTTCGTCCTCAGACCGCAGCGCGGCAGGCCGCCGAGCGGGACGACGTCGAGATCAACGTGTACGACGTCATTTATGAGGCTGTGGACGATATCACGGCGGCTCTCGAGGGGATGCTGTCTCCAGAGAAGAAAGAGACTGTTGACGGATCGGCCGAGGTCAGGGAGGTCTTCAAGGTCTCCAAGGTCGGCACCATCGCGGGCTGCTACGTCTCCGAGGGTCGAATCGACCGAAAAGGCCACGCGCGTCTCATCCGGGACGGAGTGGTGGTCTATGACGGAGAGATTTCCTCCCTCAAGCGTTTCAAGGATGACGCGAAGGAAGTCCGTGAGGGCTTCGAGTGCGGAATCGGCATTGCCAACTTCAATGATATCAAGGTGGGTGACGTCATCGAAGCGTACTCGGTCGAGGAAGTCGCTCGAACCCTCGCGAGCTCGACCTGACCTCGACGCAGCTTCTGACGCCGACTGGGGCTCGTCATCGTGGTCGTGGCATCACAAACGTGGGACCTCTCCCTGCCGGGGTGCGCCTCGCTGAAGGAGAAGCGATCCGTCGTGCGTTCGATCCGGGACCGGCTGAGCTCCCGGTTCAACGTGTCGGTTGCTGAGACCGGTATGCTCGACGTGCACTCACGCGCGGAGCTCTCGGTGGCCATCGTTGCCGGCAATGAACGCATCGCTCAGTCCGTTCTCGCGAAGACCGACCGGTGTGTCGAGTCGCACGGAGGCGCAGTGATCGTCGGTGTCCGTATGGAGATTCACTCGTGATGCATTGCGACGGGTGTTGGCCGTGAGCAAGCGCCGGGCCCGCCTGAATGAGCAGCTGCGTCGAGAGCTGTCAGAATTGATTCGGACCCAGGTCCGGGATCCGCGTGTGGGCCCTGTGACCATCACGGGGGTAGAGATCGCAGCCGACCTCGGGTCGGCCCGCATCTTCATCCGGGTCGTTGGTGGGTCGGCCGAAATGGAGCGAAGCCTCGAGGGCCTCGCAGCCGGAGCGTCGTTCCTTCGCACGGCGCTGGGAAAAGTGCTCCACGTGAGACGAGTCCCGGAGCTTCGATTCCGCGAGGATCGCTCGTATGAGGGCGCCGCACGAATCGAGGAGGTCCTGGCAGCCGTGCTTCCGGAAGATGAAGCCGGCGCCTCGGAAGCGGAGGAGATGCGCAGTGATGGTGGTCACGACTCCGACCAGGGTGTGGACGGGACGCCTGTACCGTGAGGCTTGCCGAGGGTGACTGTGTTCTGCCGGTCGACAAGCCGATCGGGCCAACCTCCCATGATGTCGTGGCGTTGGCCCGTCGCTCCCTGCGCACTCGGCGCATCGGGCACACCGGTACCCTGGATCCATTTGCGTCCGGCTTGCTGATTCTTTGCGTCGGACGGGCAACGCGCCTCGCCGAATACATGTCCGGAATGGACAAGCACTACGAGGCTGTCGCGCGACTTGGCGCCGAGACGGACACGTTGGACCTCGACGGTCAGGTGGTGTCCGGAGGAGACTCTTGGCGAGACCTTGATCATGACTCGATCGAGGCCGCCTTGCGGGATCAGGTAGGGCAGTTCGATCAGGTGCCACCCCGGTTTTCCGCCAAGAAGGTGGGTGGCGAGCGGATGCACCGACGAGCGCGTCGGGGTGAGGACGTCGAACTCCACCCGGTTGCCGTTACGGTTTACGAAGCGACGGTCATGGATGTCACCCTTCCGGAGGTCCGGTTCTCGGTGCATTGCTCGACCGGCACCTATGTCCGCGGGATCGCTCGCGACCTGGGGCGCGCGCTTGGATGCGGGGCTCACCTGACGATGCTTCGACGAACGTCGGTAGGACACTTTCACGTCGACTCGGCGCTCCGACCGGAGTTGTTCGACGATGCGAAGGCTGTCGGTCGTGCGCGCCTCGAGCCGCTCGAGTCACTCCGTCATCTGCCCGCGGTGTCGGTGGACAGGGCGGTCTCCGAGCGGATCCGGAACGGTCAGCGCGTCAGGGTGGATCAGCCGGGACGTCTCTCGGAACCGCTCGTGACCGTAACGTGTGGCACGGACCTCGTCGCCATGGCATCGCTCGACGACGGCGTCCTCCGCCCTCGAAAGGTGTTCCCTGAATGAAGGCGGTCGATTGGGAACATCCGCCGGGCCTGCCGGGACGTCGGGGTACAGTCGCAACCGTCGGAACGTTCGACGGAGTTCATCGAGGACACTGGACTGTCGTGAGCGAGATCTGCCGGCGAGCGCGGTCGACCGGAAGGCACAGTGTTCTGGTCACCTTCGATCCGCACCCCCTGCGGATCGTTCGACCCGAGCACGCACCGCCAGCCCTTACGACCCCGGTGGAGAAGAAGGAGATCCTGGCGGAATCCGGGTTGGATTACGCTGTATTCCTGTCGTTCAGCGAAGCACTCTCCCACTACCAGCCCCGCCGATTCGTCGAGGAAGTCCTCGTAGGGCGTCTCCGTGTCGAAGAACTCGTGATCGGCTACGACCATGGCTTCGGGCGTGACCGGTCGGGGGACCCGGAGACGCTCCGGAAGATCGGGGAGGAACTGGGGTTTGTCGTGGACGTCGTTCCTCCCGTCTCGTTCGGAACCGAAGCCGTTTCTTCGTCGAGGATCAGGCGCATGCTGTCGGAAGGCCGGGTCTCCGAGGTCATCGGGCCTTTGGGTCGGCCTTATTCCCTTCGCGGAACGGTCGTTCATGGAGAGGGGCGCGGGACGAAGCTGGGCTTCCCCACCGCGAATCTCGCGGTCGACGACCCTGAGAAGCTGGTGCCCCTCGAGGGTGTATACGCCGTTCGGGCCGTCCTGAAGAGCGGTTCGTACATCGGGGCCCTGCACGTCGGCCCACGGCCGACCTTCGAGGATTCCCCGCCGAGCGTAGAGGTTCACCTGCTCGACTTTGACCGCAAAATCTACGGAGAAGTGGTGCGGATCGACTTCTTTGAACGTCTTCGGGGTGTCCAGTCCTTCTCGGGAGTAGACGCCCTGCTCGATCAGATACACAGGGATGTGGAACAGGCTCGACAGGTCGTGTCCGGGACAGGCCGGTAGACGACCATTTGCCCTTTTCGTAGCTTTCCATGCTGAGTTACGAAAGGTCACCTGCTCAGCCAGGTGCACAGCTTTCGCTTCCCTTGCAGCATCGGACTCCTGAGGAGGCACGTCGCCATGGCGATCGTCAAGGAAGAGATCATCAAGAAGTTCCAGCTCCACGAGGCGGATCGTGGCAGCGCGCCGGTGCAGGTCGCAATTCTGACGGCTCGCATCAATGACCTTCGTTCGCACTTCGATGCGCACAAGAAGGATCATCACTCACGGCAGGGTCTCCTGAAAATGGTGGGTCGGCGGCGTCGGCTTCTCGAGTACGTGAAGCGCAACGACGTGGAGCAATACCGAGAGCTCATCAAGGACCTCGGTCTCCGGCACTAGTTGCTGCTCCGGCGCGTCCGTCGCCGGGGGACAAACCGCGCTGAATTCTGGCGTGGTCGCAGGACCCGGCGTCACCGCATCGGCGGTGGGAGCCGGCACATAAGTCGGGCGCGCACGTGCCTCGGGTGGGAGACGGCCTACAATATGGCTGCGAAAGCGGGCTCCACGCTCGCATTGTCGAATGCGCGTGGACCCCGTGCGGCGGTCGCTCTCTCTTCCGGATCTCGGCCCATCCCGGCTCCTTGTTCATGGACGGGGCGAACCCGTCGAGAAACGAAGTGAGTAACAATTCATGATGCAGAGAATGGAACGCCAGTTCGCGGGGCGGACGCTCTCGCTCGAGATCGGCCGGATGGCCAAGCTCGCGCAGGGATCGTGCCTCGTGCAGTTCGGCGACACCGTTGTCCTCTGCGCCGTCACGGTGCAGGACAACCCGACCCATCTCCCGTTTTTCCCGCTCACGGTGGAATACCGAGAGAAGTCCTACGCGGCGGGAAAAATCCCCGGGGGATTCTTCAAGCGCGAAGGCCGGCCCGGTGAGAAGGAGATCCTCGCGGCGAGGATGATCGACCGACCCATTCGGCCGCTGTTCCCCGACGGGTTCCTCCACGAGACACAGGTCGCGTGTTTCATCCTGTCAGCAGATCAGGAAAACGACGCGGATGTGATCGCGCTACTCGGGGCGTCCGTCGCGTTGAACATGTCGAAGGTCCCGTTCAATACGCCCGTCGCCTCCGTTCGGGTTGGGCGGATTCAGGGGAACTGGGTCATCAATCCCACGTTCCAGCAACTCGAATATTCTGACGTCGATGTCGTCGTATCGGGCTCTGCCGACGCGATCACGATGGTCGAAGGCGGTGCCCTCGAGGTGCCGGAGGTGGAGATCCTCGAAGGTCTGACCGTTGCACACGAGGCCATCAGGGAGCTGTGTGCATTTCAGGAGGAATTCCTCGAGGGGCATCGTGCTCCCGATATGGTCTGGGCGCCAGCCGACGTGGACTCCGATCTGCGTGACAAGGTCGAGGGTGTGGCTGCCGCGAAGATCGCCGCGGCGCTGGAGATCGGAGACAAGCAGGAGCGGAGCCAGGCGATCGCGGTCGCGACAGACGAGGTCATCGAGTCGCTGGTGGCCGAGGATGAGCAGTACGCTGACCACGAGAAAGACATCAAGGAGATTCTGCGGAGCATCGAGAAGAAAACGATGCGCCGTAACATCCTCGAGAAGGGGCGTCGTGCCGACGGGCGTGGCCTCGATGACATTCGCGCGATCAGCTCCGAAGTCGGGGTCCTGCCACGGACTCACGGGTCGGCTCTGTTCACCCGTGGTCAGACCCAGGCGCTTGCGGTGGTGACGCTTGGGACGTCTCGCGATGAGCAGCGGATCGATTCGATCGACTCGCGGGAAGAGATCAAGAAGTCCTTCATGCTCCACTACAACTTTCCGCCCTTCTCCGTCGGTGAGGCCCGGCCGTTCCGCGGTACGTCACGCAGGGAGATTGGCCACGGTAACCTTGCGGAGCGGGCGATTCAGCCGCTTCTGCCCGAGTACGACGACTTCCCGTACACGATCCGGGTCGTCTCGGATGTTCTCGAGTCCAATGGCTCATCGTCCATGGCGACCGTGTGCGGATCTTCTCTGTCTCTGATGGACGCGGGTGTCCCCCTCAAGGCAGCGTGCGCAGGCGTGGCCATGGGTCTGATCAAGGAAGGTGACGACGTCGCCATTCTCACCGACATCCTGGGTCTTGAGGACGCGCTCGGCGACATGGACTTCAAGGTCGCCGGTACCCGTGATGGTGTGACGTCGATTCAGATGGACATCAAGATCGAGGGCCTGACGGTCGACATTCTGACCGAAGCACTGGAGCGAGCCAACAGGGGTCGGATGCACATCCTCGACGAGATGGCTCAGGCGATCGAGAGTCACCGGGACGACCTCTCGGACTGGGCCCCGAGGATCGTTTCGATTCAGATCAATCCCGAAAAGATCGGCGAGATCATCGGGCCCAAGGGTAAGACGATCCGGGCGATTCAGGAGGAATCGGGAGCTTCGATCGACATTGACGACTCGGGTATCGTGAAGATTGCCGCTGTGGATGGCGAGGCCGGTGCGCGGGCGCGTGAGATGATCGAGGCGATCGTCAAGGATCCTGAGGTTGGCCGCATCTACGAAGGTCCCGTCAAGAACACGACGACGTTCGGTGCCTTTGTCGAGATCATGCCGGGGACCGAGGGCCTGTGCCACATTTCCGAACTCCAGGAAGGGCGAACGGAGCGGACGGAAGACGTGGTCAAGAAGGGGGATGTCGTTCGGGTCACGCTCCTGTCGATCGACGCGACGGGACGTCTGCGACTCTCTCGCTCGGCTGCCTTGGCTGAGGACGCAGCCGGAGAGGCCGACGGTGCGAATTCCGGCGAAGGCAGTGAGGAGGGCGCCGAGGGCTGAGG
>JAYOKZ010000004.1:68851-71869 GCA_038120095.1 Gemmatimonadales bacterium | reverse complement strand
GAACGGGAGCGGGGGAGGGGCTGGGGCCGGAGGAGGGTGGGGGGGGGGGGGGGGGGGGAGGGGGGGGGGGGGGGGGGGGGGGGGGAGGAGGACGGCGGCGTGGGGGTGGCCGCAGCGGAGAAGGGGGCCGGCGGGGGGGTGGGCGCGGGTGGCCTTTTCGGGGGTCGCCGTGGTGCGGGGGCCGGTGGGCTTGGGGCGGGGGCCCCCGGTCCGCGGCTCGAGGCGGGAGATTGCGTGTGAGCAGCCTCAAGACAGGGCGAGGGTACGGGCAAGGTCCCGTGCTCTCGCCCTCGTCCCCTGCGCGTCGGTCTGCACCCGCGCACGAGGCGATGTTGGAGACGCGACTCGACAACGGTATCCGCGTTCTCAGTGAGCACATCCCCGGGATGCGCTCAGCCGCGATCGGAGTCTGGATCCGGCAGGGAGCCGCCCACGAAACCGATGGAGACACGGGCGTCAGCCATCTCCTCGAGCACATGGTGTTCAAGGGCACGCAACGCCGCTCGGCTCTCGAGATCGCCGACTCGCTGGAGGCAGTTGGTGGGTCGTTGGACGCCTATACCAGTCGGGAGCACACATCCTACCAGGGCCGGGTACTGGATGAGCACGTCCCTCTCGCGCTCGATGTTCTGGCCGACCTTGTGCTGGCCCCGAGCCTGAATGACTCGGATCTTGCTCTCGAGCGGGAAGTCGTCCTCGAGGAAATCGCTCAGGTCGACGATACCCCGGATGACCTCGTCTTCGAGATTCATTCTGCCCGGCTGTGGAATGGACATCCGTACGGCCGCTCGATTCTCGGGACGAGTGACTCAGTCAGCACGATGAAGGGAGCGACGCTCCGAGCGCTCCACGCGCAGCGATACGTCGGTCAGAACCTCGTGATCGCAGGGGCGGGGAACATTGACCACGGAGCGTTTGTGGAGCAGGTCGTCGGGCACTTCGATGCTGTTCTCCCGGGCGAGCGCACTCAAGCTGTGCCTCGGCCGGCCAGCTCGTCCCGGGGCGTCGAGCGCGTTGATCGCCCGACGGCTCAGACCCACATCGTATTCGGAGCCGAGGCCCCTCCGCACTCAAGCTCCGATCGTTATCCCCTCATTCTCCTCTCGTCGGTGCTCGGGGGGGGGATGAGTTCGCGGCTGTTCCAGAAGGTTCGCGAGGAGCTGGGGTTGTGTTACTCGGTCTTCACGTTTCAAAGCTTCTATCGGTCAGCCGGAACCGTTGGCGTTTATGTCGGGACCCGGCCCGCCACCGCGGAGCAGGCGTCCGAAGCGGTTCGCGGCGAGCTCCAACGTGTGGCGAAGGAGGGGCTGCAGGAGGCCGATCTGGACCGGATCAAGCAGCAGGTGAAGGGCCAGGTCATGTTGTCTCTGGAGTCGATGGGGGCTCGACTCCACCGTTTGGCAGCCTTCGCCCTGCATGACGAACCCTTTCGAGGCCTGGATGACGTCCTGGCTCGAATCGACGCAGTGACTCGTGACGACATTCAACGCGTCGCGACGCAGTACTACGACCCTGACCTTCATCTGGAGGTCAGGCTTGGTCCGCTCGATGTGCTTCCCGGGGCGGCCTGACCCTTACCACAACAACGATCCATCCAACCCGCGAGAAACCGAGATGCTGATTGGCGTACCGAAGGAGATCAAGCCCGACGAGTACCGGGTCGCGTTGACCCCGGCCGGTGCAGAGATGCTGGTAGGGGCGGGACATGAGCTGTTCATCGAGCAGGGGGCAGGTCTGGGGAGCGGCTTCACGGACGATTTTTACGAAGAGGCCGGCGCGACGATTCTCGCTACGCCCGACGAGGTGTGGGCCAAGGCTGACATGATCATGAAGGTGAAGGAGCCGATCTCACCTGAGTGGCCTCGGATGCGTCCCGGACAGGTCATCTTCACCTATTTCCACTTCGCGGCCTCCGAGGAACTGACCAGGGCGGTGATCGCCTCCGGGTCGATCGCGATCGCGTATGAGACGGTCGAACTGACGACAGGGGAACTTCCTCTTCTGACGCCGATGTCCGAGGTCGCCGGCCGTATGGCTGTGCAGGAAGGGGCCAAGTATCTGGAGAAGCCTCAGGGAGGGCTCGGAGTTCTGCTGGGCGGCGTGCCCGGTGTGAACCCCGGTAAGGTTGTGATCCTCGGTGGCGGCGTCGTCGGTACGAACGCGGCAAAAATGGCAGCGGGGCTCGGCTCGAACGTCTTCATCATGGACATCAACCTCGAACGACTGCGTTACCTCGACGACGTGATGCCTGCGAATGTGACCACGCTTTTCTCGACCCGTTACGCGATCCGCAAGCAGATTCAGAACGCTGACCTGATCATCGGTGCGGTGCTGATTCCCGGTGCGAAGGCCCCGAGTCTGGTCACTCGCGAGGACCTGTCACTGATGCGGGAGGGCACCGTGATCTGTGACGTCGCAATCGATCAGGGTGGTTGCGTCGAGACAATGAAGCCCACGACGCACAACGACCCCGTGTACACGGTCGATGGCGTGATTCACTACGCAGTCGCGAACATGCCCGGTGGCGTGCCGCGGACCAGCACGCTGGCCCTTACCAATGCGACGCTGCCCTACGCGGCCGCGCTTGCAGGTAAGGGATGGCAGCAAGCCTGCATTGACGACGAAGCTCTGATGCTGGGCGTCAACGTGGTTGATGGACACGTGACCTATCAGGGAGTCGCCGATGCGTTCGACATGGAGTGCCGGGCGATCGGTGATTTTCTCGGAAAATCGTCACCATCCTGATGACCAACGTTCGGTTTCGGCGGCTCGAGTCGAATCCTGACCTGCCGCTTCCAGAGCGTGCCACGGAACAGGCTGCCGGCTATGACGTCCGGTCCTCCGACGAAGCCGTGACGATCATGCCGGGAGAGATCCGCCTCGTCTCGACAGGGCTGGTGATGGAGCTGCCCGCGGGACTGGAGAGGCCGCTGCCAACACCCTGCGGCCGGGCACACCCGCAATTCATCACCCTGGCGAACATACCCGCAACCATCGACCCGGACAACCGGGGAGAGT
>JAYOKZ010000004.1:37564-68841 GCA_038120095.1 Gemmatimonadales bacterium | reverse complement strand
GGGCGGGGGGGGGGGTGTGGGCGGGCCGGGGGGCCGGTGTGGGCCTGGTCCCCGCGGGGGGGCCCCCCCCACTCCAGCATGGCATCACGCTGCCGAACAGCCCCGGAACCATCGACCCGGACTACCGGGGAGAGTTGCGGGTCATCATGCAGAATCTGGGACCGGAGCCGGTCACGCTCGAACGGGGCGAGCGGATCGCTCAGCTGGTTTTTTCTCGATTTGAGACTCCGGACATCGAGCTGGCCGAAGCCCTGTCTGAAACGCAACGCGGCGACGGTGGCTTCGGAAGTACCGGAACCAAGTGACGTCGATTCGGCCAGCCCCCGACGCAAGTGGGAAACCACTGGCATGCCGGTCTGGGTAAACGTATGTTCACCCCTGAATCTTCATGGTTCAACACGTTTCCACTGAACGGCTTAGGCCGCCCGCTCAGGCATTACGTTGCTTCCCGAACTGACCAACTGGCTTAGCTCCGGTCGACTGATCCCGGTCAACGACATTGCAGTCGACCTGGGAACGGCCAACACCCTGATCTACGTGAAGGGTGAGGGCATTGTGCTCAACGAGCCCTCTGTCGTCGCTGTGGAGAAGGGGAGTCGCAAGATCCTGGGCATCGGGCTCGAGGCCAAGAGGATGCTCGGGCGCACGCCTGAAGGGATCGAGGCGATTCGCCCCCTCAAGGACGGGGTCATCGCGGACGTCGATGTGACCGAGATGATGCTTCGGCATTTCCTGAAGCAGGTGACATCGAAGCGGATCTTCCGGATCAAGCCCACCGTCGTGGTGGGGGTGCCCTCGGGCATTACCGAGCTCGAGCGTCGGGCAGTCCGCTCCTCGGCGATGTCAGCCGGAGCCAAGTCGGTGTTCATGGTCGACGAGCCGATGGCGGCGGCCATCGGCGTGGGGCTGCCGGTCGAGACGCCGACCGGGAACATGGTGATCGATATCGGGGGAGGGACGACCGAGATCGCAGTCATCGCCCTCTCCGGCATTGTCTCGGACACCTCGATACGCGTGGGAGGAGATGAACTGGATTCAGCCATCGTCACATTCCTGCGCAAGAACTACAACCTGCTGATCGGTGAGCCGACGGCCGAGGCGATCAAGGTCCAGATCGGCTCCGCGTTCGATTACGGCGAGGAACGCGAAATGGAGGTGAAGGGGCGGGATCTGGTATCCGGGATTCCGAAGACCGTGATCGCCCATTCGCAGGAAGTGCGCGAATGCATCCAGGAGCCGATTCAGGCGATCGTCGATGCGGTCCGGCGGGCCCTGGAGATTACGCCCCCCGAATTGTCGTCCGACATTGTCGACCGCGGGATCATGATGACCGGCGGCGGAGCCCTGATTCGGGGGCTCGACAAGTTGCTCAAACACGAGACCAATCTCCCGATCCACGTGGATGAGGAGCCTCTCACGTGCGTCGTGCGAGGCGCAGGTCGCATTCTCGACGACCTGACCAAGTACCGCACGGTCCTCGTGCAGTAACGAGGCGCCGAGTTGCCTACGTTCGGCAACGAGCCGCAGGTGGGTGGACGGGCTCGCGACATTGCCCTGACGAGTGTCGTCGTGCTTGTTGCGTTGGGTATGCCCTACCTGCCCCCCACGACGCAGGAGCGCGTTTCCGCGGCCTTGCAGGTTTCGGCTCTTCGGCCCTTCCTCGGGGTTCAGGCTCTGCTGGGTAACGCCGGTGCGCGTCGGATCGAGGTCGATGTGCTTCAAGCCACCGTTGACTCGCTTTCATCCGCAATGTCGACTCATCGGGCGGTCGCGGCCGAAAATGACGCGCTTCGTTCACTCCTCGGCCTTCAAGAGCGAGCTGGCCCTGCATTTCAGCCCGCAGTGGTGAGCCGTCCCGGCACGCCGGGCTCGGAGAGCACATTCATCGTCAGCGTGGGATCGGGTGACGGCGTTCGTGCCGGTGCCCCGGTGATATCTCCACAGGGCATGGTGGGGATCATTCGAGAAGTTCGTAAATCGAATGCGATTGGAATCGACTGGACCCACCCCGACTTCCGTGCCAGCGCGATGCTGGCCGACGGCTCGGCCTATGGGCTCGTGGAGAGTCGCCGGGGTTCGTTTCGAGAAGAGGATCGGCTCGTGCTCAACGGCGTTCCTTACCATGAGGAAGTTCCTTCTGGCCAGACCGTTCTGACGAGTGGCCTCGGAGGGATCTTTCCCCGCGGTATTCCGATCGGAACGGTACTCGGTGTGGCCGAGGAAGAGGGTACGTGGCGAAAGGCTTACTTCCTGACGCCGGTCGCCGCTCCCGCGGGCGCCACGCACGTTCTGGTACTCTCCGCAGAGGTCGCGGATGACGTCAACCGGCTCTGGCCACCTGATTCGGTGACAGGATCAGACGACAGGATTGACGAACGGTGAGCGAGGTCGACGTGCGCAGGGGGCTCGTCGGGGTGTCGGTGCTCGTGCTGTTCGTCATCCACTTCGTTCTGCACGTCGGTCTGTCGTATGGTCGTGGAGCGCCAGATCTGCTGACGCTGGGTCTTCTCATCGCCGTCAGGGAGTTGTCACTGCACCGGGCCGCGATCCTCGGACTTTCGACCGGGCTCCTCGAGGACGCGCTGAGCGCGCTCGCATTCGGAGCGAACTCGATCGCCATGACGCTGGTGGCCGTCGCCGGTGGCGTTACACGGGACCTCTTCGTGGGCGATTCGAGGTTTTTTCTCCCGGCGTACGTCTTCGTGGGCAAGTGGATCCGTGACGCCCTTCACTGGATCGCCATGGGCCAGAACGTCCGCCAGCCATTTGGAGAGCAGGTTCTGGTGGAGGGAACCATTGCAAGCCTGTACGTTGCCGCGATCGCGCTCGTGCTGTCGCGCTTGCTTGGTGCCTGGGGGGAAGCATGAACATCCATCATCCCCACGCGCGACGCCGGCGGGCGTACGGGATGTACGCGGCCACGACCCTGATCCTGTCACTCCTGATCGTGGCCTTCTTTCGAGTCCAGGTGCTGCAGTCCGAGGCCTGGGTGCTGCGTGCCAGTTCCAACCGGGTGCGGATTCTTCCCGTCCCAGCACCCCGCGGGACGATCTACGATCGCAATGGTCTGATCATTGCCGACAACATCCCCGGTTACTCCGTCACTGTCCTCCCGGGACCGGTAGACTCCGTTCGGGCCACACTCGACCGCGTCGCAGAGTACATGGACTTGTCGGACGAGCGGATCGAACAGGTCATTGCCCGACTTCGGCGATATGGCCGCGAGGTCATCATCGAGTCCGATGCCGAGTTCGCCGTAGTTTCGGCCCTGGAGGAGCGGCGGACCGACTTCCCGGGCATCTACATCGAGATGCGGCCCCGGCGACGGTACAACCTGGGGGCGGCTGCCGGGCATCTGACCGGCTATGTAGGAGAGGTCACCGCGGAAGAACTTGAGATGCCCATGTTCGCCGACTCCGTCTACGATCCCGGGATGATCGTCGGCAAGATCGGGATCGAGCGGCAGTACGAGTCCCTGCTGCAGGGTCGACAAGGCGTACGCTGGGTAGAGTTCGATGCGCGTGGGCGCATCGTGGGTGACTTCTCCGGGGTGGAGCGAACGGCTGCGATCGAAGGTCAGGATTTGCATCTGAACCTGGATTTCGGCCTGCAACAGTGGATTCATCGAATCTTCCCGGATTCGATGTCGGGCGCCGTCGTTGCGCTGGACCCTGCCGACGGGGGTGTGCTGGCCATGTACTCTGCGCCCGGGTACGACCCGAACCTGTTCACCGGCGGAATCGATGTCGAAACGTGGTCGGGGCTGAACTCTGATGCGAGCAAGCCCCTCTTCGACCGCGCAGTACTCGGTCTCTACGCTCCAGCGTCCACATGGAAGCTGGCCTCTGCGGGTATCGCCCTCGATGCCGGGGTCGTGACGCCGAACGAGGTGATGCCGGATCCGTGCGAGGGCACGTGGTTTTGGGGCAACCGTTTCTGGGGCTGCTGGGATCGTGCTGGGCACGGTTACAACACCTTGGCCGAAGCGATCGGCAACTCGTGCGACATCTACTTCTACCAGCTGGGTCTGAGATTGGGGCTCGATCAGCTACTCGATCGCTCGACCGAGATCGGCTTCAGTCAGCGGTGCGGAGTGGACCTCCCTCAAGAGAGTCGGGGCATCTTTCCCAGTGGGCCGGAATACTGGCAGGAGGTGTTCGGGTATCGGCCGACTGAGGGAGAGGCGCTCAATCTGGCCATCGGTCAGGGCCCGAATTCCCAGACACCCCTCAAGATGGCCCAGTTCTATGTCGCGCTCGCGAGGGACGGGTCGGCTCCTGCGCCCTCGATTGCCCGCGGGGCGCCTCTCGCCGAAGGCTGGGAGTTGAATCTCTCCCCGGAGCACATCGACGCGCTCCGCGAGGGGCTCCGACGTGTGACGGCTCCCGGCGGGACCGCGCACTTCGGGACGGCCCTTCAGTATTGGGACGTCATCGGAAAGACGGGAACAGGCCAGAACCCCTTGAGTGTCCGAGGACTGGCGGAGGACCACGCATGGTTCGCAGGTATGGCGGGGCCACCGGGAGAGCCCCCCGAGATCGTCGTCGTGGCGATCGTCGAGTACGGGGAGAGTGGCGGTCAGGTGGCGGCTCCGATCGTAGCGAAGACCGCCGACTACTATCTCCGCAGCAAGCGCGGCATGCCGATCGACACGATTCAGACCTATCGAGAACACATCATGACGGGTCCCGTCCCGCGTTGGTACCGCGAGCGGTTCCCGCAGGCATTCGCATCCCAGGCGGAAGTGCCTGACGGAGGTGGTGGGTGAACCGGCTCCTCGACCGCCGGTCACTGGACCGCCCGCTTGTCATCGGGATCCTCGGTCTCAGCCTCTTCGGCATCGCGATCATCTATTCCGCGGGCCAGGTCCATGTACCGAACCCCGTCACGGCCACTGCGTGGACCCGGCAGGTCCAGTGGCTCATGATCGCGCTTCTCGCCTTCTCCGCGGTGTCGCGGATTCCGGTACGCTGGCTCGAATGGGTCGCTCTGCCCTCCTACGTCGTCTCCGTCGTGCTGCTGGCTCTGACCCTGGTGATCGGGGAAGGTCGCGGTACCGCAGCCGGTGTGAAGTCCTGGATCAGCGTGGGAGGGTTCGGTTTTCAGCCGGCCGAGATCGCCAAGATTGCGACGATTCTATGGCTGGCTCAGCTCCTGTCTACCCGCGACGAGGGCCTCACATCCCTGCGGGAACTCGTGACGCCAGGACTCGTGGTCGCGTTGCCCCTCGGGCTCGTGATGCTGCAGCCGGATCTCGGGACTGCGATGGCCTTTGTCGGGATCCTGTTTGCGATGCTCTACTGGGCCGCTACACCTGTTTGGCTGCTCTTGCTCGTTGCGAGCCCTGTCGTGGGACTCTTTCTCGCGTACGACACGGTTGTCTGGTCGACGTACATCCTGGTCGTAATCGGGTGCATGCTTGTGTTCCTTCGAACCCGGCTTTTCCTGTTCGAGTCGGTTGCACTCGTCATGGCGAACTTTGCATCGGCGACGATCGCCCGGCCGCTCTGGAATTCGCTTGCGAGCTACCAGCGTAATCGCATTCTGGTTTTTCTCGACCCGGAGGTCGACCCGCGCGGGGCTGGCTATCAGGTCATTCAGTCCAAGGTGGCGGTTGGTAGTGGTGAATTCTGGGGACAGGGGTTCACGCAGGGTGCTCAGAAACGCCTGGACTTTCTCCCGGAGCAGCACACCGACTTCATCTTCAGCGTCGTGGGAGAGGAGTTTGGATTCGTAGGGACGACGCTCGTGATCGTCGCGTTCGCACTCGTTCTGACGCGCCTCGTCCGCCTGGCTGAGCAGTCCGAGTCACCCTTTGCCGGCCTGGTCCTCCTCGGTATCTTCGGTGCGTGGTGCGTCCACGTATTCGTGAACATCGGGATGACGATCGGTGTTGTCCCGATCACGGGTATTCCGCTTCCGTTCGTGAGCTACGGTGGGACGTTCCTCCTCATGTCGTGGGTAGCTGTGGCAATCGCGGTCCGGGTAGCGAGCGAGCGTCTCTGATCCACGCGTTTCAAGCGACGGGGGCCCATGGCCTGGTTCCGTAAGGACAAGAAGCCGCTGAAGGCCGAAGATCGTCGTGATCTCCCGACCGACGTCTTCGACAAGTGTCAGGGCTGCGGGGAAATCCTGTATCGAGAGCGCCTTGCGCAGAACCTGAATGTCTGTCTGCACTGCGGCTATCATCTTCGGGTCGGGGCACACGCGTACGTCAGTATTCTGCTCGACCCGGAGTCCTTCGAAGAGCTGGATGCAGACCTGAGGGCCGCGGATCCGCTTGAATTTTTTGACCTCAAGCAGTATCCCGCCCGGATCGCCGCCGCCGAAGCGAAGGGGAAGAACGAAGCCCTCGTATCCGGAACCGGAACCCTCGATGGCATCGAGGTCGCGCTGGCCGTGATGGACTTCGATTTCATCGGCGGATCGATGGGCTCCGTAGTGGGAGAGAAGATCGCCCGTGCCGGCCTCCTGGCCTTGAAGAGGAAGATCCCGTTCCTGATCGTCAGCGCTTCGGGTGGAGCTAGGATGCAGGAGGGTATCTTCTCGCTCATGCAGATGGCCAAGACATCGACGGTCCTGGCACGGATTCACGACGAAGGGCTCCCCTTCATCTCCGTCCTGACGCACCCGACAACCGGTGGTGTGACGGCGTCATACGCCATGCTGGGAGACGTCAACCTCGCCGAGCCCGGTGCCCTCATCGGGTTTGCCGGACCGCGTGTCATAGAGGAGACAATCAAACAGGAACTGCCCGATGGGTTTCAGAGGGCAGAGTTTCTCCAGGATCACGGCATGGTGGACCGCGTTGTGGACCGCCGTGAGTTGAAGAGTGTGGTTGGCACGATCCTCCGGCATCAGTTCGCAGGATGGAGCGACTGACCGACCCATTGTTTGCCGACCCTCTGGCGGGGCAGTTGTTTCCTGTCCTCGCAACCGGGGTTCAGTGGGGTCTGGAGCGGACCGAGCGTGCGTTGTCGGCGTTGGGGGACCCTCATCGGGCTTATCCCACACTTCACGTTGGCGGGACGAACGGAAAGGGTTCCGTGACGTCGACAGTGGGGGCGGTGATGCAGCGAAGTGGCCGGCGGACCGGCGTCTACACTTCTCCGCACCTGTGCTCCATTCGTGAGCGAATGCTCGTGGACGGTGAGGCCATCGACGAATCGTGCCTTCTTACCTACGCTGACGAGGCAGCCGCCGCGATCGCCGACCATGGGCTGTCGTTCTTCGAGGCGGTGACGGTTCTTGCCATGTTCGCGTTTGCGAGGGAGGGGGTGGACGTGGGGGTCCTGGAGGTTGGCCTGGGCGGACGGCTCGACTCCACCAATGTCGTCACTCCGCAGGTGACCGCGATCACCAATGTCGCGATGGACCACGCTGACTACCTCGGTGACACCGTCGAAGCGATCGCGCGAGAGAAGGCCGGGATCATCAAGAGAGGTGTTCCTCTGGTGACCGCGGAGTCCGCTCCAGGGATTTTGGCTTTGCTTCGTGCCCGAGCCCGTGAGGTGGGTGCTCCTCTCGTGCACGTGGGCGAAGAGGCCATCACGGATGTATCGGTGATGCGTGAGGCGACGCACGTGACCGTGGTGTCTCCGGTCTGGGGGCGCATGCCTCTGGTGACGCCTCTGGTCGGAAGACATCAGGCGGTCAACTCGGCACTCGCGGTCGCCATGCTGGAACAGCTGAGCGACGAACAGCGCCCGTCGCGTGAGGACGTTCTTGAGGGAGTGGCGTCGGTGGTGCACCCGGGCCGTGATGAAATCCGTGTGATCGACGGGACGACCTTCCTTTTCGACGTGGCGCACAATACGGCCGGTGTCGCGTCCCTGGTCGACACGATCGATCGCCTTGAACTTCCGCGCCCTCTCGTCGCGATCGTCGGTGTCCTCGGTGACAAGGACTGGAGATCCATGCTGCCACCCCTCATGTCCCGCACCGACGCCGCATATTTGACGTGCCCCCCGACGGCGCCGCTCGAGCGGCAGTGGGATCCGGTTGCTGCGGCTGATCTGGTGGACTCCATCACGCGCGTGCGGGTGGTTCCCGACTTTCGAGATGCCTTCGAGCGCGCACGCCGTCGTGCGGGTACCGGAACCGTGGTCGTCACGGGTTCTGCGCATTCCGTAGGCCCTGCAATGTCCTTGCTGGGACTGGATCCTCTCGCGGGTCCGGGTAGATTGCCGAGCTGACGGTACCTCCCGTCTCATCCCCGAAGTTCAACTGCTCGTGGCCGCTCAGGAATTCGCCAAGCTTCCCGGTTTCCGGGATTTTCCGCCCGAAGAGTTTGCTCGGCGCCTGCACATTCAGAGCGCGTGGCGTCGTGTCGCTCGCAGGTACGGATTTGAGGAGTATGACGCTCCGCCCCTGGAGTCGCTGAACCTGTACGTCGAGAAGAGCGGAGAAGAGATCGTCGGTCAGCTGTACAGCTTCGAGGACAAGGGTGGTCGACCTGTCGCGCTCAGGCCGGAGATGACGCCCTCTCTGGCCCGGATGCTCGCCGAGAGGAGTCGTGGCCTGAGCAAGCCGATTCGATGGTCCTCCATGCCCCAGCTCTTTCGATACGAGCGTGCCCAGCGGGGGCGACTCCGCGAGCACTTCCAGTGGAATGTCGATGTCGTGGGAGAAGCGGGTGTTCCAGCGGACGCGGAGGTCCTGGCGGTCGCCATCGACGGTCTGCGTGAGCTCGGCCTCACATCCGAGGACTTCGCAGCTCGAGTTTCTGACCGACGGCTGCTTACGGCGTTGCTGCGGGCGATCGGCGTGGACGAGTCGCACCTACCCGCGGCCTATGCCGTCATCGACAAGATGGAACGACTGCCCAAGGAGACGGTGGACCGGCGGTTCATCGACGACGTCGGACTGACTGCCGATCAGGTTCGCGTACTTCGAGAGACTCTGGGTGCGTCGAAGCTCGAGCAGGTGGTTGAACCGTTCGCGGATCATGAAGACGTGATGCGGGAGTTGGAGCCCCTTCGTGACCACATGGGAATCCTGGATGCGATGGGCCTGGGGGCCTTCGTACAGCTGGACCTGCGGATCGTGAGGGGGCTGGCCTATTACACGGGCATCGTGTTCGAACTGTTCGATCGCAAGGGCGAGTTACGGGCCATTTGTGGAGGTGGACGCTACGATCAGCTGCTCGAGCGGGTGGGAGGGGATCCCCTCCCCGCGGTGGGATTCGGAATGGGCGATGTCGTCCTCGGAGAATTGCTGGCGGACCGTGGGCTCATCCCGACATACGAACGAGGGGTGGACTACTTCCTGATCGCCGTGACGCCATCCGAGCAAGCCGAGATGCTCAGCCTCGCTCACCAGTTGCGGGACTGGGGACACTCGGTGGCGTACGGGTTGCGGTCTCAGGCCGTCGGGAAGCAGATGAAGGCTGCGTCCCGCGAAGGGGCCAGAACCGTCGTTCTGATTGGGCCCGATGAGGTGGCACGGGGAGTGGTCGTCGTGCGTGATATGGCGTCCGGCGAACAGCATGAGACCCCCATCGGCGACCTTCGTTGAGCCGACGCAGGGCCCGGGCCCGTTCAGGGCAGCGAGTGACTTCGAGTGACGCGTTGAGTCGCGCGGATCGGGAAGCTGCGGCTCGGGCCCGCGAGGTGACTCAGCGCGCCATTCGGCGTCTTGACCTCCTCGAGTGGGTGGTGTGGGGAGCGGGTGCCCTGATGGCGATGGTGGCCGGAGCTGCTGTGGCATGGGTCATGGCCGCCGTTGCAGGTTGGAGTTTTCGCCCGACTTGGATCGTGGCCTCGATGCTCCTCTTCGTGATCCCGGGTGGCGCCGCGATCATCATGATCCGAACCGATGAGCGGGCCGTTCCCGCGCAACCGAACAACCGGATGTCCGACGATGGCTGACGAAAAGAAACTGACCCCGCGCGGTGAAGATTTCGCCACGTGGTACAACGAAGTCGTGCAGCGGGCGGAACTCGCGGACTATTCGCCCGTGCGAGGCAGCATGGTGATCCGGCCGTGGGGCTACGGTATCTGGGAGAACATGCAGCGCGCTCTCGATGACATGTTCAAGGCGACGGGTCATGAGAATGCGTATTTCCCCCTTCTCATCCCCATGTCCTTCATTGAGAAGGAGAAGGAGCATGTCGAGGGGTTCGCTCCGGAGTTGGCCGTCGTGACCCAGGCGGGTGGCAAGGAACTGGAGGAACCGTATGTGATCCGGCCGACGTCCGAGACGATCATCTACTCGATGTACGCCAAGTGGGTCCAGAGCTACCGGGACCTGCCGATTCTGATGAATCAGTGGGCGAACGTGATGCGCTGGGAGATGCGCACGCGACTCTTCCTCCGAACCGCGGAGTTCCTGTGGCAGGAGGGCCATACGGCGCATGCGACAGCGGAGGAGGCAGAAGAGGAAACGCTCATGATCCTCGACGTCTACAGGACGTTCATGGACGACTGGATCGGCATGCCTCCGATCACCGGCCTCAAGTCTGATTCGGAGAAATTCGCCGGAGCAGTCCGCAGCTACTCGTGTGAGGCGCTGATGCAGGACAACAAGGCCCTGCAGGCAGGCACGTCTCACTTTCTGGGCCAGAACTTCGCGCGTCAGTTCGACCTCAAGTTCCAGTCCGAGGAGGGACAGGAGGAGTTCGCATGGAACACCTCGTGGGGGGTCTCAACTCGGCTCATCGGCGGACTCGTCATGACGCACGGAGATGACAGCGGTTTGATCGTCCCTCCCCGCCTGGCGCCGGTTCAAGTCGTGATCGTCCCCATCCTCAAGGGGGACGATCCAAGTGCCGTGCTCGAGAAGGTCAACGAGGTCGCGGGTAGCCTCAAGGCGGCCGGAGTGCGGGTGAAGATCGACGCACGGGACAACCTCTCCCCGGGGGCCAAGTACTACGAATGGGAGAGAAAGGGTGTTCCGTTCCGCCTCGAGATCGGCCCCAAGGATCTGGAGAACGGGTCCGTCGCCCTCGCTCGCCGGGTCGTGCCGGAGGGCGCGAAGCGGAAGTCCTTCGTGCCGGAGGGACAGGCCGTTGCCGAGATGCCGGATCTTCTGGAGGCCTTCCAGGTCGAGCTGCGAGAAGCAGCTCGGGCACGACGAGAAGAGAACACCGTTCGCGGTGTGAACAGCCTCGGTGACCTGCAGGATGCCCTCGACTCCGGGGCCGGGTTCGTGTTCACGGGGTGGAATGGGGATCCGGCCGTGGAAGACGTCGTGAAGGAGCGAACCAAGGCGACGATTCGCTGCCTTCCCGGGGAGGAGTTCCGGTCCGCGACCACCCCGACCGGGTGTGTGTCCGGTTCTGGAGCCTCGATTACGGAGGTGGCTTGGGCCCGAGCGTACTGAGCCGTCCGTTTCCGCGTGTGGACGGCCACCTCGTCTGTGGTGCGGTACCCCTGGAGGACCTCGCGGCGGAGTTTGGAACGCCGCTTTATGTCTACGATCTCGAGTGGATCCGCAGTCGCGTAGAGGCGTTTCGAGCGTCATTCCGCGGCGCGGATCCCTTGCTTGCCTACTCAGTCAAGGCAAATGGCAACCTCATGTTGCTTCGAGAGTTGCGGGCTCTCGGGTGCGGTGCGGATGTGACCAGCGGGGGAGAACTGTATCGGGCGGTGTCGGCCGGGATCGATGGCTCGAAGATCGTGTTTGCCGGGGTGGGTAAGTCCGAGGAAGAGATCGCCTTTGCGCTGGAGCAGAGGATTCTCTTCTTCAACGTGGAGAGCCGTTCCGAACTCGAGCGAATCGACAGGGTGGCCTCGGCGAAGGGTGTGACGGCGCGTTTCGGTATACGGGTGAACCCCAACGTGCTGGCGACGACGCCGCACGAGTACACCGCCACGGGTCACTCGGAGACGAAGTTCGGCGTGCCCTGGGACGAGACACGCGCTCTTTATCGCTGGGCAGTGGGTCGCGACAGCCTGGATCCGGTGGCAATCGACGTGCACATCGGATCACAGATTGTGGACGTCGAACCATATGTGAAGGCGCTGGATCGTGTGCTGGGCGTCGCCACCGAGCTGCGGTCGGAGGGTATTCCGCTTCAATATCTGGATATCGGAGGTGGTTTCGGGATCAGCTACGGGCCGGAGGCTGAGCTGGACCTTCATGCGCTCGCCGACAGGATCGTGCCTCGCGTCGTCGAATCGGGCCTCGAACTGGTGCTCGAGCCGGGTCGAGCTGTGGTAGGCGAGGCAGGAGCCCTGCTCACGCGGGTCCAGTACGTGAAGGCTGGGGGTCCCAAGACGTTCGTGATCGTCGACGGGGGTATGAGCGAATTGATCCGACCGAGTCACTACGGTGGGTATCATGAGATCGAACCCGCCGGGGTGATCGCCGGTCGTGAGCTGACGACCGTCGACGTGGTGGGTCCGATCTGCGAAACCGGGGATTTTCTCGCTCTGGATCGGCCCCTGCCGCAGCCGTCCGAGGGCGAACTTCTCGCCGTCCGGACGTCCGGTGCCTACGGCTTTTCCATGGCTTCGAACTACAACGGCCGTCGGCGTCCGGCCGAGGTACTGGTCGACGGCAGCGAGGTGCAGCTGGTTCGGCGCAGAGAGACCTACGAGGACCTCATCCGAGGGGAAGCATGAGTCACGAGCATGACCGCGTTCTGATTCTGGATTTTGGCTCACAGTTCACCCAGCTCATCGCCCGGAGGATCCGGGAAGAGAGCGTCTACTGCGAGATCCACCCGCCGACGAGATCGCTTCAATGGATTCGGGATTGGGATCCCGCCGCCGTCATTCTTTCAGGGGGTCCCAACTCGGTATACGACGAGAATGTTCCGAGGACCGATCCGGAGCTGCTGGAGTCGGGTGTGCCGATCCTGGGCATCTGCTACGGGATGCAGCTCATCGCTCAGATGGAGGGAGCGGAGGTGTTGCACGGTCACAGGGAATACGGACGCGCCGACCTGACCGTGACGGGATCCGGTGGATTGTTCGCAGGGTTCAACGCCGGGGTCGAGACGACGGTGTGGTGCTCGCACGGGGACCACGTGGACGAACCGCCCGAAGGGTACGAACGGATTGCGTCGACCGAGTCACTGCCGACCGCCGCCTTTCGAGCGATCGATGGCAGGAGCATCTGGGGCGTACAGTTCCATCCGGAGGTGGCCCATACGGCCCGGGGAGACGAGATCATCTCCAACTTTCTATTCGAGGTAGCCGGGGTTTCTCCGACATGGACGCCCGGCGCCTTCGTCGAGGACACGATCGCGAAGATCCGGGAACAGATCGGAGAGGGCACGGCGGTATGCGGGCTGTCCGGGGGCGTGGATTCTTCTGTAGCTGCGCTCCTCGTTCACCGGGCGATCGGGGATCGCCTGACGTGCATTTTCGTCGACCACGGGTTGCTCCGTAAGGGAGAGAGGGAGCAGGTCGAGACGATGTTCCGGGCTCATTACGACATGAACCTGGTCGTTGAGGACGCATCGGACCTGTTTCTCGGAGATCTCGAGGGGGTCACCGATCCGGAGGCCAAGCGAAAGGCGATCGGCAAAAGGTTCATTGAGGTCTTCGACGAGACGGCGAGGCGCGAGGGTACGGGGGCGGCATTTCTCGTCCAGGGCACTCTCTATCCCGATGTGATCGAATCCGTCTCGGCCGGCGGGCCGTCGGTCACGATCAAGTCGCACCACAACGTCGGCGGCTTGCCCGAGGACGTTCCGTTTGATCTGGTCGAGCCTCTTCGCGAACTCTTCAAGGACGAAGTCCGGGCTGTGGGCCGGGAATTGGGCCTCCCCCATGAATTCGTGGGTCGGCATCCCTTCCCGGGGCCGGGTCTCGCGATCCGCGTCCTCGGTGACATCACCCGCGAACGCCTGGACACGCTGCGCGAGGCCGATGCCATCTACCTGCAGGAGATTCGCGCTGCCGACCTCTATGACTCGATATGGCAGGCATTTGCCGTTCTCCTCCCGGTACAGTCGGTCGGGGTCATGGGCGACGCGAGGACATACGAGAATGTACTGGCCTTACGTGCCGTCACATCACGGGACGGGATGACTGCAGACTGGTTCCCGTTCCCCCACGATGTCCTTGGCCGTATCTCCACCCGCATCATCAATGAAGTGAAGGGCGTGAACCGGGTCACCTACGATGTGAGTTCCAAGCCGCCTGCGACGATCGAGTGGGAGTAGGAGGGGAAGGCCGGGGTTTCACCGGGTCGGGGCTGGCTCGTCTGTCACCCGTTCGGGTCCGCTGGGACGCGGGGAGGTGTGTGGCAACACGGCCTCCGCTTCGATCTCCACGAGCATGTCCGGGTCGATGAGTGCGCGGACTTCGACCATCGTGGTGGCCGGGGGGAACTGATCGAAGGCTTCCGAGTGTGCGCGCCCGAAGTCGGCCCACCTCTCGATGTCCGTCACGAAGAGCCGTGTACGTGTGACGTGTTCGAACCCCGCGCCGAGCCTGCTGAGAGCGTTTTCGATGATCTCGAGGCAGCGTCGCGTCTGCGCATAGGCGTCACCGGGCATGTGCACGGTCCCGTCCGGGTTGACCGGTGCAGTACCCGTGACGAAGATCCGGTTGTCCGCCCGAAGGGCACGGCAGTAACCGACGTTGCTCTCCCACGGAGCACCACTGAATACGCGCTGAAACGTCATCTGCTGGTCTCGCTCAAGGGTAAAGTACAGACGATACCACCAAGGTCTCGGAGCTCTCCAGTGCGACTGAACAAATCTCTTGCGAGCGTTGGCCTGATCACCTGGGCTATCGCTTCCGCGCCGGCCAGTGCGCAGACGTCCTGGGACGCACCGCCCCTGATCAGCCACGTCGCACCTGCGGGCGTCAGTCTGTTCCTCCTGAGCCCCGAGGGCGGTGACCTCGGGGGGCTCGTGACGTTTCGCCATGAAGCGGGACCGGTGGGCATGGGATACCGGCTCTCCCTGACCGACCAGGATGCGAACGACAATCTGGCGATCGCCTCGGGCGTGGACATTTCAGGCTTTCTCGCTCGGGGTGTCGAGGGTGCTCCGGTCGACGTGATGTGGTGGTCAGGCGCAGGGCTCAGCTGGGGTGCAGGAACGATCGCCTCTCTTCCGCTCGGGGCGCTGGTCGGCTGGAGTGGACAGGGCGGAGATGTCGTGCTGAGTCCGTACGGTGGCGGTCACCTCGTCCTCGACATTTCCAACATCGCAGGCGACAACGTCAGCCTGAGGGGAGCGTTCGACCTCGGCCTCGACATCGTCCTCGCTTCCGGGTGGCTCGTCCGCTTCGGTGGGTCGATTGGCGACCGCAGTGCTCTCGCCCTCGGAGTGAAGATCGACACCTGACCCGGCTTGGTCAGGCGCGGTGACGGTCAGTTCACCTCGTCTCCCCGATCCATCAGGAGCTCGACCTCGTTCCACACATCGCGCATGAATGTGAGGTCGGCGGCATGAACGGTGGCAAAGGTGGTCAGCTCCTGCTCGCTCACCCCGTATACCTCCAGAATCGAATCCCGTGCTTGCGCGGCGATCCGGCCACTGTCCGTCTCGACAGCCGCGATGCGCAGGCTCGCGTATGCCTGAACGAAGATCTCCCGATCGATGGTTTCCGGAACGGCATCACCACCGCAGCTCAAGGCCGAAAGCGCTACAAGTGCAACAGCGATGTGGTAGTTTCGAGTTGTCATGGTGGTCGGGCGGATCGGAGCTGGCGCGGTCCATCGTGTTCGGCCCCGGTGACATCCGGGAGTGGGAAATTGGCCATGCGCAGGTCCGCGACCAAGGGGGATCCATGTCTGCAGGAAGTCGATGGCTTGTCGGGGTGGCGCTTCTCGTCGTAGTGGCGGGATGTTCGGTGAATCCGGCGACCGGCCGTCGGGAGTTGATGCTCGTGAGTGAGCGGCAGGAGATTTCACTGGGGCAGGAGTCCGATCCGGTGATCACCGCCCAGTATGGCCTCGTCGATGACCCGGCGCTTCAGGCGTACGTGTCGGCGCTCGGGATGCGTCTCGCCGCGGTCAGTGAACGACCCGACTTGCCCTGGTCATTCAAGGTCCTGGACGATCCCCTCGTGAATGCCTTCGCGCTTCCGGGAGGGTACGTCTACGTCACCCGCGGTATCCTTGCCCACTTCGAATCGGAAGCCGAGCTGGCTGGCGTCCTGGGTCATGAAATCGGTCATGTGACAGCTCGGCACGGGGCGAGTCAGATGAGCCGGCAGCAAATCCAGCAGATCGGCCTCGTTGCCGGCATGGCGGTCTCCGAAACGTTCCGGCAGTACGGAAATCTCGCCGCGACCGGACTCGGTTTGATGAATCTCTCCTATTCGCGCGACGACGAGTCGCAGTCCGACCGGCTCGGGCTCCGCTACATTTCGCGGCTCGACTATGACGGGGAAGCCATGATCGGCGTGTTCGAGATGCTCGCGACGGCGGGTGGCGCTGGTGGCCGGGGCCGGTTGCCGGAATGGCAGCTCACCCACCCATATCCCGAGACGCGAAGCTCGGATATGCGGAGTGAACTTGCACGCACCGGTGACACCACGCCCGGCGTCGTCGATCGAGATCCTTACCTGGATCAGTTGGGTGGCATGGTCTTCGGAGAAGATCCCCGGGACGGATACTTCGTGGGGCAGCGTTTTCTGCATCCTGACCTCGCGTTCGAGGTGACGTTTCCCTCAGGATGGTCGACCGTGAACCGGCGTGATCAAGTGGGTTCATCTTCGCCGGGACAGGAGGCCATGCTGGTCCTCGGCGTTGTCCCCGAGGTCGCGACTCCGTCGGTTGGCCTTCGTGACTTCCTCTCGCAGACGGGGATTACCGGTGGAGACCCGACCGCGTCGGATGCGAATGGCATGAGGTCTGCCCGGGCGATCTTCCGAGCGGAGGTGGAGGATGGTGTCGTGGAGGGTGAGGTCGCATTCTTCAGCCATGCAGGTGTCACGTACCGGCTGCTGGGTTTCGCCACGGAAGCCGCCTGGAGTGCCCAACGCGAGGCGATCGCGAACGCCCTGACCAGCTTCATGCCGGTCTCCGATCCTGCGGTGCTTCAAGTGGAGCCGTTGCGACTGGCGGTGGTCACGCTATCCGAAGCGACGTCCTTGGCCCGCTTTGTCCGTTCGAACCCGCAGGGCGTGGACCTGGACCAGCTGGCGCGGTTGAATCGTGTCGATCCGGGCGAGGTGATCTCTGCCGGGACCCGGATCAAGGTCGTGGGCCGGCAGCAACGCTGACGTCGTTCGGGGATAGACGTCGGGAACACTTCGCGCCGCTGGGTGGCCCGGATCTTGACCCTCTAGAGGGCCGTCGATGTGATTGCTGCCGATTTGGCAGCTTTCGCTGGTGACAACCCGATCCCGGAAGGTATGCCATGCTCAGCGGTGACAAACTGACGGTGAAGGCGGGCGAAGCCCTGCACGCGGCTGCGTCGGAAGCACGCACGCGAGGGAATCCGGAGGTCCACGGTGTGCACCTCCTTCACGCGCTGCTGGATCAGGAGCAGGGCCTGGTAGTACCTGTCCTGCAGAAGCTCGAGGTGCCGGTAGCTCTCGTTCGTTCGAGGGCACGTGAAGCGCTTGACTCCATGGCCCGGGTCGAGGGCGGCTCCGATGCGAACCTGGCTCGGGACCTGCGACGGGCGCTGGATGGCGCCCTGGAGGTAGCCTCCGAGTTGGGCGATGAGTACATCTCGACGGAACATCTGCTTCTCGTCCTGACCGGCGAAAGAAGCGACGCAGGTCGAATCCTGCGGGACGCCGGTGCAACACTCGCCGCGGTCCGGGAAGCACTGGAGTCTGTGCGCGGGTCCCACCGCGTCACTGACGAGACACCGGAGGTCGGCTTTCGCGCGTTGGCGCGATTCTCTCGCGATCTGACGGAGCAGGCTCGGCGCGGCAAGCTGGATCCGGTGATCGGCCGTGATGAGGAGATTCGCCGGGTGATCAAGGTCCTGGCCCGTCGTACGAAGAACAATCCGGTCCTCATTGGAGAGCCGGGGGTCGGGAAGACGGCCATCGTGGAGGGCCTCGCCCAGCGCATGGTCGAAGGCGATGTGCCCACGTCCCTTGCCGACAAGAAGCTTCTGGAACTCGACATCGGGGCCATGCTCGCGGGAGCGAAGTACCGAGGAGAGTTCGAGGAGCGACTGAAAGCGGTCCTCAAGGAGGTGACCGACGGCGAGGGTCGCTACGTCGTGTTCATGGACGAGATGCACACGGTCGTCGGTGCCGGGGGTGGAGAGGGCGCCGTGGACGCGGGAAACATGCTCAAGCCGGCGCTTGCTCGCGGGGAATTGCGGATGGTCGGGGCCACCACGCTGGACGAGTATCGCAAGCACATCGAGAAGGATCCGGCTCTTGAGCGTCGGTTCCAGCCGGTATTCGTCGCGCCGCCGTCGGTGGAGGATTCGGTGGCGATTCTCCGAGGACTCAAGGAACGATACGAGGTCCACCACGGCGTGCGGATCACCGATGATGCGATCATCGCGGCGGCGAAGCTGTCCGACCGGTACATCGGGGGACGCTTTCTGCCCGACAAGGCGATCGATCTGATCGACGAGGCGTCGAGTCGGCTGCGGATCGAAATCGATTCTCTGCCGCAGGAGATCGATGAGGTCGAGCGTCGCATCATTCAGCTCGAGATCGAGCGCCAGGCGCTCCACAAGGAGTCGGAGGGTGCGGCCGTGGAGCGCAAGAAGGCGATCGAGGCCGAACTCGCGGATCTTCGCGAGAAGAGTCAGGTCATGAAGGCCGGGTGGCAGGGGGAGAAGGACGTCATTGAGGAAATTCACGGCCTGCGTACGAGGGTCGAGGAACTGCGGCTCGAGGCTGACCGCGCTACGCGGGTCGGTGACCTGAACCGGTCAGCCGAGATCAAGTACGGCGAGATTCCTCAGGCGGAGGAGGAGATCGAGAATGCCTCTGCGCGACTGGTCGTCCTCCAGAAAGATCACAAGTACCTGAAGGAGGAGGTCGAGCCCGACGACATCGCCGCCGTCGTGGGTGAGTGGACCGGAATCCCCGTCACGCGTCTGCTGGAGTCCGAGCGGCAGCGGCTCACTCAGCTGGAGGAGCACCTTGCCCGGCGCGTGGTCGGGCAACGTGAAGCCATGGAGGCCGTTTCGAACGCCGTCCGTCGATCGAGGGCAGGGCTACAGGACCCGAACCGGCCCGTCGGTTCCTTCATCTTCCTGGGCCCCACGGGGGTTGGAAAGACGGAGACCGCGAAGGCGCTTGCAGAATTCATCTTCGACGATGAGCGCGCGCTCGTGCGCATCGATATGTCCGAGTACATGGAGAAGCACGCGGTGGCTCGGCTGATTGGAGCGCCCCCCGGATACGTGGGGTACGACGAGGGAGGACAGCTGACCGAGGCGGTGCGCCGGCGTCCTCACGCGGTCGTCCTCTTCGATGAAATCGAGAAGGCTCATCCCGAAGTGTTCCACGTTCTCCTCCAGATCCTGGATGACGGGCGGCTTACGGATGCTCAGGGTCGGACCGTAGACTTCCGCAACACGATCGTCCTCATGACGTCCAACATCGGGAGCGAGGATATCCTGCGGGCAGGAAGGGAGGGCGCCCTGCAGGGGCTTGAGGAGCAGGTACAAGCTCAACTTCATCAATACTTCCGCCCCGAGTTCATCAACCGCGTCGACGATATCGTCGTGTTCCGCACCCTCGGTCAGAATGAAGTCAGTCGCATTGTCGACCTTCAGCTGACGGGTGTCGCTTCGCTTGCTTCCGAGGCGGGGGTGGAGCTCGACGTCTCCGGTACGGCGAGGAAATTCCTGGCCGTGGCCGGATTTGATCCCGTGTTCGGGGCGCGCCCTCTGAGGCGATCGATTCAGACGTTCCTGCAGAATCCGCTCGCGATGCTGCTTCTGGACTCCGAGGTCCCGGAAGGCTCGACCGTCATGGTGCACCATGCGCCAGGAGCGGATTCTCTCACGTTCGAACTGGTACCGCCGGGTCAGGAGAGCGCTGCCACTCGGATTGCCGGAGGGGGAGAACGTGAAGACCAGCCTTGACCTGCGGTGGGCGCGTACCGTGGAGCTCCTCAGAGAACTCTTTCTCACGACGAGCGATTTACCGAGATTCGAATGACGGATCGCCAGATGAAGGAAGGGTGCTCGATGACGGGACTCAGTAGGCACGCGCTCGTAACGGCCTCACTCCTGCTGCTGGGAGGCTGCACCACGGTGATCGTCGAGTCTCCCCCCAGTGCCCGGATTGGAGCTCAACTGTCGGTCGAGCGATTTCTGTCGGCTGCCAACGAGCGCGACGTGCGTGCCATGGGTAGAATCTTCGGCACGGCAGAGGGAGCGGCCATGGATACCGGAAGCACCCTGACCTGTGCGTTCAAGAAGATCGGCAGCTGGTTCGGCGGTGAAGCATGCGTCAGGAAGCAGGACGTTGAAATTCGCATGGATGCCATCGCCTCGATCCTCGAGCACGAGGACTACCGGATCTCGGGTGAATCGCGGGTCGCAGGACGAACCGTTCCCGCGACTCGAATCCTGGTCGACCTGATCATGGCTGGCGGGGCCAGCGCGAGAGACGTTCCCTTCGTCGTTGTTCGGGCCGGAGATGGTCGATGGCTGGTGGAGCAGGTGGACCTGCAGGCGGTGATGGCCGCCCGCTGATTCCCCCGAACGCCGGCTCAGCTGCGGTGCTGCACCAGCTCCGTGAGGATCCCCATGGTACTGGTGGGGTGAAGGAATGCGACGAGGTGTCCGTTCGCTCCAGTGCGCGGCTCCTCGTCGATCAACCGAACGCCGCCGGAGACCAGTCTGGCCAGTTCGGACTGAATATCTTCCGTGCGGTATGCGATGTGATGGAGACCCGGGCCCCGACGCTCGAGAAAGCGCCCGACCGTGGTGTCGGGGGCGAGGGGCTCGAGGAGCTCCACGGAGCCGACGAACGAGACCCGGACTCCCTGACTTTCGAGCGTTTCAGGGGGGGAGCACTCAGTGCCGGCGAGGAGTTCGAAGCGGGATGCGCTATCTTTAATCGAGTGAACGGCGATCGCGACGTGGTCGAGCGGGTTCGTCGAGGGTGAAAACATAATGAACGGTCTGGACCGGTATGGGACGGATCGGCGGGTGACGGCCGGATCGTACGGTGCACTCGGATACGCTACAAGGAGAGCCGAAATGGCAAGCGATGTGGTCAATGACATTACGGATCAGAACTTCGCCGACGAGATCGAGGGTGGCGAAGGACTCTACATGGTGGACTTCTGGGCCGAATGGTGTGGCCCGTGCCGGATGATTGCACCGACGGTAGACGAACTCGCGAGCGAGTATCAGGAGAAGGGCCTGCGGGTCGGCAAGTTGAACGTTGACCACAACCCGGCCACCTCCGCGCGCTTCGGTGTCCGCTCCATCCCGGCCGTTCTCTTCTTCAAGGACGGGGAACTGGTGGATCAGGTGATCGGTGCCGGTCCCAAGGCCATGTACGAGAACAAGGTGCTCGAGCTGCTGTAGGCCTGAGTACGGGCGGGGCGGCCGGCCCGCTCCGCTCGTCTCGGGTCGGGCGGCTCTCGCGCCGGGCCCGTCCCTGCCGGGTCGCGGCGCTGGAATCCTTCGTGGCTACGCTTTATCTGGTCAGCACCCCCATCGGGAATCTGGACGACCTGTCTCCGCGCGGCGCGGAGGCACTGCGCAGCGTTGCCCGCATCCTGGCCGAGGACACGCGCCGCTCGCGCATTCTCGCCGAGCATGTCGGGTCGAAGGCACGTCTCGTGCCGGTTCACGCCCACAACGAGCGAGCGAGGATCGATCAGATCCTGACGTGGCTGGAGCAGGGTGAGGATCTTGCTCTGGTTACCGATGCGGGGACCCCGCTGGTATCCGATCCAGGCGAGCGCGTCGTGGACGCTGTCGTGGCCGCTGGCCACTCCGTTACGCCGATTCCGGGACCGAGTGCTCCGCTTGCAGCGCTGGTCGCTTCCGGCCTTCCAACGCGGCGGTTCACCTTTCTGGGCTTTCTGGCCCGCAAGGGTCAGGAACGGGAGGCAGACCTCGATCGTGTTGGCCGGAGTCAGGAAACCGCAATCCTCTTCGAATCGCCTCAGCGGCTGGTTCGCCTGCTCGAGGACCTGGAGGCCCGTTGTGGGCCCGATCGGCGACTCTGCGTGGCGCGAGAGTTGACGAAAATTCACGAGGAATTCGTCAGAGGGTCGATGAGGGAGGTCGTCGATCACTTCAGGGCAAGCCCCGCCCGAGGAGAGGTTACCGTCGTCATCGCTCCTGCGGGGCAGGCCGTCGACATGGAGTCAGAGCTTGAGTTGGCCCGTACGATCGCGACCCAGCGTCTCCGGGAAGGAGTGCGACCGTCATCGGTCGCCCGAGAGATCTCTGACCGGCATGGTCTGGCGCGAAATCTGGCGTACCGTATCGTGCACGATCTTCAGGATTCCGTGACCGACGAATGAACTCGATCCTGCTCGCTCTGATGGCCGTGGCGGCCTCCCCGGTTCCGGTAACGGCGACCTCGGACTCGCTGACCATCGCGCGTCTCCAGTATGACGGAGGCGGTGATTGGTACGCGAATCCCTCGTCGCTTCCCAATCTTCTCGAGGCCCTTCGTGAGCGGACGGGGCTGGCGACAGCGAGGCGGGAAGTGAATGTCACCCCGTTGGACCCCGTCCTCCGGGATTACCCGTATCTGTACATGACGGGACATGGGAATGTCGAGTTCACGCCGGCTGAACGTTCGGCGCTTCGTGATTATCTGCTGGCCGGCGGGTTCCTGCACGCCGACGACAACTATGGTCTGGACGAGAGCTTCCGCGCAGAGATGGCGGAGATCTTTCCGGATGCCGAATTGACGGAAATCCCGCCCGGGCACCCGGTGTTCTCGACCTTCTACGACTTTCCCGACGGGTTGCCCAAGATTCACGAACACGACGGACAGGCACCGCAGGCATTCGGTATTTTTCTCGATGGCCGTATGCTCGTCTTCTACACCTTCGAATCGGATCTGGGAGACGGATGGGAGGACGAGGGCGTCCACGAGGACACCCCTGAACTCCGCGAAGACGCGATACGCATGGGCGTCAACGTTTTCCTCTTCGCCCTGGGGCAGAGAGCGTCGTGAGCCCTGAGGCCGATCAGCTCCAGACCCGCTTCTCCGGCGTCCGGGGGTGGGTGGCACGTCGGGCGGGCGGAGTGGTGGCCGTCTGGGTTTCGGCCGGGATCGTAGCGCTGCTGGTCGCGGCCTGGTTCCTGGCCGGTCCCGACGGGTTCGTCCAGGGAAGCGACACTCCGGCCGTCCTGGACGCATTCGCCATTGCCCTCGTGGTGGCGGGGTGGGTGGGGTCGCGGCACTGGTTGATGCGACTCTCCGAGGCACGGTTGACTTCGAACATGGAGGAGGCGTCCGGGATCCGACCGGGACTTGTAGCCGGCGCGCTCGAGCTTTCCCGCCAGCTGCCGGAGGGCGTGTCGAGTGCTCTGGCGGCGCGGGCAATTTTTGGCGTTGTGCGAGATCTGGATGAGAGGTCCGAGGAGCAGCTCGCAGGGCGACTCGCGGACTCGGCGCGGCTCTGGAGCCGGCGTGGTTTCAGTCTGTTGACCGTGGCTGTCGTGATACTCGTCGGCCTGACAGTTGTCTCCCCCGAGCGCACCAGTCACGCGGTACGAGCGGTGACGTCGCCGATCGCGACACTCAGAGATCCCGTGCTTCCGCGGCTCGTGGTTCAACCCGGAGATATCGAAGTGCTTCGAGGGTCGGATGTCGAGGTCGTGATCGCAGCTGCGGGGCGTCAGACTGTCTCGGTGGGATGGCAGGCCGCGGGGGATGTCGCCCGAGTCGAATCCCTCGAGGTCGTCGACGGGCGGGCACGGTTCACGTTCCGCTCGGTCTCGGCGAGGATCCAGTACCGGGCTCGGGACCAGGCTGGTAACGAATCTGCCGCCTACGCGATCGTGCCGGTCGACCCGCTGTTTGTCAGTGATCTGGTCCTGTCGGTGACCTATCCTCCTCACACGGGGATCCCGGCCGACGAGTACCGCGGTGACCCACCGCCATTGAGGCTCCCGGAAGGCTCGACCGTGATCTTCGAGGGGCAGACGAGCCGCCCCTTGTCGAGGGTCGAACTGGTCGACTCCTCGGGAACTCAGGTGCTCGCCTTCGAGGTCGACGAGGCAACGTTTCGGTCGCGCTGGACCCCCGAGAGGAGTGGGCTGTTCGAGTGGCTGTTCCGGGATGAAATGGGCGGCGCCGCCGAGATTCAGCCGGAGCCTGTCGACGTCACTGTCGTCGCGGACGCGGGCCCGTCCATCGGGATTCCTGTGCCGGGCCGAGATACGGTCATGCCGCTCAATCTTCGTCAGCCGCTCCTCCTGGAGAGTGGGGACGACTACGGCCTGCGTCGGATTGAGCTGGTCGCGTATAGAGTGACGTCGTTCGGAGAACGAATGCCTGAGGTTGCCCAGGGCTTCGATGCTGGCGGTCAGCGGGCCATCCTCGCGCGTCCACTTCTGGATCTGCGAAGCTGGGGCCTGATGCCCGGGGACACGGTCCGATATTTCGCGCGGGCGACGGACAACAGTCCCGCTGGCCAGCAGGGGGTGTCGGACGAGTATGTCCTCCGGATGCCCGACGCCGCTGAGATCCGACGGGAAGCCGAAGATGCGTTCGAGGACGTCGCCAACCGACTCGAGGAGTTGGCTGCGGAGGCGGAGCGTCAGGCGACCGAGAACCGTGAGCAGGCCCTCGAGAGCGCTGCCCAGCGGGGCTCTCAGAACGGAGAGAGCGAGGAATCCGCTGACTTTCGGGAGCGGGAAGAACTTGCGGCTGCGCTCGAGGAACAGAAGGAAATGAGTGCCGCGGTTGACTCGATGCGACAGGAGATGGCAGCCCTCGAGCAGATGATGGAGGAGGCGGGTCAGGCTGATCCGGAACTGCGCCGCCAACTGGAAGAGCTTCAGGACATGCTCGAGCAGATGACGGGTGACGAGCTGCAGCGGCGGATGGATGAGATGGCCGAAGCGCTGGAGCAGGAGGACCTGGCCGAAGCGAATCAGGCGCTCGAGGAGATGGCCGGGGAGCAGGAGGGTTTGCGTGATCGCCTCGAGGAGGCACTCGAACGCTTCAAGCGGGCTGCCCTGGAACAGGACTTTCGTGCCACGACGAGCGAAGTAGAGGAGCTGGCGCTTCAGGAACAGGCGCTGGCGGACGCCATGAAGGAGGGGGACGCACCCGAACTACGCGCGCAGCAGCAGGAGGACCTGCAGCGAGAAGCCGAAGCGTTGGAGGACAATCTTGCATCTCTTCAGGAGCGCCTCGCCGAGATGGGTGAGCAGGCGGCGTCCGAAGGAGTTCAGGAGGCTCGAGAGCGATCTGCGGAGGCCCGCCAGCGCATGCAGCAAGCCCAGCAGCAGGCGCAGCAGGGACAGAGTGAGTCGGCGAGCGAGGAGGCACAGCAGGCAGCCGACGAGATGCAGGAGGCCGCGCAGGAGATGCAGCAGGCCATGGCAGAGATGGCGCAACAGCAGATGGAAAAGATCCAGCGTGCCATGATGCAAACGGCGGATGATGCCCTTTCGCTGGCGCGCCGTCAGAGCGAACTCGGTGAACGTATGGAGGGCGTGAGCCAGGATCAGCTCGCCGGCATGCGGGCCGAGCAGGCATCCATGCTCCAGGGCGTTCGGAACATCGCTGAAAATCTGCAACTCGCCACCGAGGGGGCCATGGGTGAAAACCGTGAACTGTCGGCGCAGATGGGGCTGGCCATGGAATCGCTCCAGCACACCATCGAGGCGATGGAAGGACGTCGAGGAGGTGTCCCGTCTGCCACGGCACAGGCCGAACAGGCGATCGGAGACCTGAATCAGCTGGCCCTGATGGCGATCGCAAACGCGGAGCAGATGGGTCAGCAGGGGCAGGGGCAGGGTGGAGAGGAAGTTTCCGAGCAGCTGGAGCAGCTCGCTCAGCAGCAAAGCGAGATCATGAATCAGTCCACGCAGCTCATGCCGATGCAGCTTGGTGAACAGGCGATGCAGGAGCAGATGCAGCAGATGTCCGAAGGGCAGCAGTCGGTGGCCAGTGACCTGGGCGACCTCGCCGATGAACCCGGGGCAGAGGAATCACTGGGAGACTTGCAGCAGTTGGCGCAGGAGGCTCAGGCGATCGCTCAGGAGATGGTTGCGGAGGGTCGACTTACGCCCGAGATGATTCAGCGGCAGGAGCGGCTCTTTCATCGCCTGCTCGACGCCGGCCGTTCTCTGGAGCGGGAAGAGTTCAGCGAGGAGCGTGAGTCTGAGCAACCCGAAGACTTCGAACGGGGCCAGGTCCTGTCCCTGACCGACGACCAGATGGGTATCCTGAGGTATGAGGTGCCGGACGGAGCTCAACTGCAGCGGCTGAGCCCTGCGGTGCGTCAGCTCGTTCTCCAGTACTTCGAGCGGTTGAATCGTGCCCGGCCCGGGGGTGGTTCGTGAAGCGGGTCATGATGACGGTTGCGTGCGCGCTGATCTGCTTGCCCGTGGCAATCAACGGGCAAATCCGTCTTCGCAGCTCGGATGCACAGCGCCTCCGGTCGGCTTCGGCCCTGGAATCCCGTGGAGATTTCGTGGGTGCGGAAGCAGTGCTTCGGGAGCTGCTGGAAGAGAATCCGAGCTCGTCCGGAGGACTCTTTGCTCTGGAGCGCGTTCTGCGAAGTCAGGGCGAAATTGTTCGGATTCTTCCGGCGGTCGACGAGTTCCTGTCTGCTGACCCGTCGTCTTCCGGCGTCCGATACCTGAAGCTGCGTGTTCTGACCGAGGTCGATTCTCTGGCTGCCGTTCGGCGGGAGGGCGCTGCATGGCTGGACGCCGAGCCGATCAACGAGGTCGCATATCGAGAGGTTGGGCGGGCGTTCGAGAGGGCATTCGGTGTGAGCGAGGCCCTCGAGATCTTTCAGAGGGGGCGGGAGACCGTGGGGCCCGGTGCACTCGCGATGGAGATCGGGGATCTTCTCGCAACCACAGGTAACCCACTGAGTGCGGCGGACGAATGGGCGATGGCGGTCGGTGATGACGCCGCTCAGGTCTCGACCGTGACTCGCCGGGTGCAAGGCCTGACCGAGGGGTCGGGGGAAGCGGCACGCCGAGTGGTCGATCGACTTTCGGAATCCGAGTTGCTTCCCCGGCGCAGGGCAGCCGCTCGTGTGGCACTCGACCTCCGTGTTGAGGAGGTAGCGATGGACCTGGTGCGCAGCGTCGCAGCGGACCTCGACGGCAGGGCGCGGACAACCTTCCTCGCGGATGCGGCCCGACGTGCGCGGGACGCAGAGCTGACGGAGGTCGCCTCCTGGGCCTACGACGAGCTTGGCGCCGGGGCCTCGAGTCCTGCAGAGCGGCGTCAGTTCGACCAACGGATCATCGATGTCGCCCTTGCCGCTGGCGATACGGCGACCGCTGTGGATGCTCAGCGACGCGTGGTCGACTCGTTTTCGCCCGGTTCGGTGGACCGCAGGCGGGCCACGGCTCAGGTCATCCGGCTCGAAAGCAGCCGTTCGACCCCGGACGAGCTTCGGGCCATGGTGGCGGATTTCCGGGAAGACTTTCCCAATGCCCCCGAGATCGACGACCTCGCGGCTACGGTGGCTGGAGTCCTGCAGTCACGGGGGGATTCGGAGGGGGCAGCCGCCGTGCTCGAGGGTGTTCAGGGGCCGAGGAGTTCGCTCGAACGTGCCTACCTTCTCCTCGCGGATGGAGCGATCGAAGAAGGTCGGTCTGCACTCCTCCTCGCGTTGACCGGTCTCCCGGCCTCTCAGGGGACAGAGGTCATTCAGTTCGCCGGACTTCTGGGACGTCTCTCCCCTTCGGGCGTCGAGGCACTTGCCGATGCCGGGGTGAAGGCACATCACGGACGGCACCGCGAGGCCGCGATCGAACTTGCCGGAGCGGCTGCGACCGTCGAGGCGGCGGAAGCACCGCTCGTGCTTGCGGCTGCCGCGCGGATCGCCGCAGCAGGAGAGGAGGCTGCGCTCGCAGCCGACATTCGCGAGAGTCTCATCGTGGACTATCCGGATGCGCCCGAGGTCGCCGAGGCGTCGCTGGCACTGGCTCGCTATCGCTCCCGAACACCTCGCGGTGTGGACGAGGCCATCCGCCTTCTCGAGGACCTGATCATGAACCGGCCAAACGCAGCGGTCGTGCCGGATGCACGGGTCGAACTCCAGCGCCTCAGGTCTCGCGGTCGCTGATGGCCATGTCCTCAGGCCCTCGGTGCAGGTCCAGCGTACGCGCCATTCTGTGCGCGCTGACGCTCGCGGCAGGTGCTCCGGCGGGCGTGTCCGCCCAGTGGCTCCTGGTTCCGATGGACCGTTCCCAGCAGGATCACCTGAAGGCGTACGGGCTCGCGTACTGGACGCTCGAGCAGGAGGATCGATCCGAGTGGCTGTTGAATTATCGGGGAGGTTCCTTCCTGCTCCCTGATCGCAATGAGATCCGCCGTGAGGCAGCGTTCCGGGGGGTGAGCGTCGAACCGATGGATGCCGCGGCAGAAGCTCGAATGCGCGCCACCATCGCGACCTCGAACATGGAGGCCGTGCCGCTCGAGCGTGCACCCAGGGTCGCCGTGTACACGCCGCCCAATTCGACACCCTGGGACGACGCCGTCACGATGGCGCTGGAGTACGCGGGCATCGAGTATGACAAGATCTGGGACACGGACGTTCTCGAGGGGAATCTGTCCGAGTACGAGTGGATTCACCTGCACCACGAGGATTTCACGGGCCAGTACTCGAAGTTCTTCCTGACATATTCCGGTGCGCCGTGGTTGCAGGATGAGGTCGCCCGAAATCAGGAGGTTGCCCGACGCGGCGGCTTCGCGGACGTTCCCGCGCTCAAGAAAGAGGTTGCGGCCGTCATTCGCGCGTACGTGGAGGACGGAGGGTTCCTCTTCGCCATGTGCTCTGCGACCGAAACCCTGGAACTCGCTCTCGCCGCACACAGCGCCGACATCGCGGCCGCGTACTCCGATGGCACGCCGCCGGATCCGAATGCGTCGGTGCGGATGGATTGGACTCAGGCGATGGCGTTCACGGACGCCCAGGTGCAGATCGCACCGTCGGTGAATTCATTCTCCGATATCGACGGGCACCAGGTGAACACGCCGTGGCGCAATGAACTCGGGGTGTACACGCTGTTCGATTTCTCGGCCAAGTTCGACCCGGTCCCCGCGATGCTGACCCAAAACCATGAGGCTGTTCTCCCCGACTTCTATGGGCTGACGACGTCCTTCCGCCAGGATCGCCTGAAATCGGGTACGATCGTGCTCGCTCAGGAGGGAGACTGGGCGAAGTACGTGCATGGTAGCCTCGGCGAGGGGACCTTCACCTACTTCGGGGGACACGATCCGGAGGATGCGGAGCATCAGATCGGCGATCCACAGACGGATCTGGCCCTCCATCCCAACTCTCCCGGATATCGCCTCATCCTCAACAACGTTCTGTTTCCCGCGGCAAAGAAGCAGAAGCTGAAGACTTGAGTTCGAAGATCCCCAAGGGCTTCCCCATGTCTGTCCCGGCGGAGGCCCTTTTTGGACTGGATGGTCTGGAGGACGCCGATGATGCCTCGCAGGCGTCACCCGGGACGACGGTTCCCGACGCTCTTCCCGCGGCTCGATTGACCCTCTCGCCGGAAGCGCAGGCGGGGCTTCGCGCAGAAATCGCAAGGGCGGGGGGGCGAGAGGTGTGCTTCCTCGCGGAGGTCGATGAACAGCGGGTCGTCCGGCAGCCTCGCGCGGTGGCGCGAGGCAACTTCGAGGCCGTGCTCGTCGCTGCCCGAGACGCGACCGAGGGGAGTGTGATGCTCCACAATCACCCGAGCGGACTGCTGGAGCCATCGGACGCGGACATGCGTGTGGCGGCGCTGTTGTACGATCAGGGCATCGGTACGGCGATCATCGACAATGAAGCACATGATCTCTACGTCGTCGTCGAGCCACCGCAGCCGCGGGAGCGGATCCCCCTGAGCAGGGAGGAGCTCGACGGCATACTCGCTCCGAGCGGCGCGCTGTCGACGCGATTTGGCGGGTACGAGGACCGCCCGGGGCAGCGAGAGATGCTCGGGGCGATCGTCGAGAGATTCAACGAAGGCGGCATTTCCATCGTCGAGGCGGGAACAGGGACAGGGAAATCGCTGGCCTATCTTCTCCCTGCGGTGCGTTGGGCGCAGGAGAATGCTGAGCGCACGGTGATCTCCACCAACACGATCAATCTTCAGGAGCAGCTTGCCGAGAAGGACCTTCCTCTCGTGCAGAGCCTCCTGGGCGATGTACGCTGGGCTCTGGTGAAGGGGCGAGGCAACTATATCTCGATCCGACGGGCCCGGCTGGCTGCCGAAAGTCAGGGCACCCTCTTCGAGGGGGACCGAACCGAGGAAATCCGGGCCATTCTCGAGTGGGTCAATACTACGGAGGACGGGTCGCTTTCCGACCTCGGCTTCCGGCCGGCAGATGATCTCTGGGACGAGGTGCGAAGCGATCCCGACATGTGCCTGCGGGCTCGCTGTCCACATTTCCAGGCATGCTTCTATCAGAGCTCGCGCCGAAGAGCTGCTTCCGCGGAGCTCCTCGTCGTGAATCACCATCTGCTGTTCACTGACCTCGCGGTTCGGCGCGCGACTGCGAACTACACGCAGGCGGCGGTGCTCCCGGCCTACAAGCGGGTGATCCTCGACGAGGGGCATAACGTCGAAGATGCCGCGACATCGCATCTCGGGGTCGAGATCACGCGCCGTGGGATCTATCGCGCGATGTCCCGACTTGATCGGCGGGGTCGGGGGATCCTGACCACGATTCACGAGAGCGTCGGAGCCGGCGCGAACGGCAACGAGATTCGGGAGCGGCTCGAAAACCGTGTACGACCGGCCCTTTCACGCGGGCGGGCCGCGGCCGACGGGCTGTTCGAGCGACTCGAGCCACTTGCCCCGCCGGGAGAAGGACCAGTCCGTATCGGCGAGGCTGGAGCACTCGAGCCAGCTGAAGACGAGGATGTTGCCGAACAGCTCAGAAGTGTGCTGACGAACTTTGGTGCGCTGGCACGAGAACTTTCGGAACTTCGGACGCGCATCGAACTCGTGGACGAGTGGCTCGATGTGCTGGAGGGTCGACTCCTCGACCTGCGTGCCGTAGAGCGACGTCTGGCGGCGACGGTTCACGGTCTCCGCCTCATCCTTGCACCCGGGGAAGAAGCGGGAGCCTTCGTGCGGTGGATTGAGTCCCGGGGAAGGGGGCGGAGCGTGAATCTCGTCCTTGCGGCGGCCCCGATCGAACTCGGAGACGTACTGCGTGAATCCCTGTTCACTCGGGCTGAAACGACCGTGCTGACATCCGCGACGCTCACGACGCCTCATACCTCGGTCAGTTGGAGAGCGCTGGGCA
>JAYOKZ010000004.1:0-37554 GCA_038120095.1 Gemmatimonadales bacterium | reverse complement strand
GATCGCGGTCGAGGAGCAGATGGTCCCATCACCCTTCGATTTCGAAGATCAGGCGCTGGTTGCGGTTCCGACCGACCTGCCGCCGACCGGTGGAGCTGATCAGCTGTTCGCGGAGGCGACTCTGGAGGTCCTGAACGACCTCGCCGAGATCACCGACGGGGGATTGTTCGTGCTCTTTACCTCCTATTCCGCGCTTCGTCGAGCCGCCGAGGGAGCACGGGAAAGGGGATTCGACCGGACGTGGCCGCTCTTCGTGCAGGGGGAGGACGATCGTCACCGGCTGCTGGATCGTTTCATCGACTCCGGGGACGGGCTTCTCCTCGGGACCTCTTCCTTCTGGGAGGGAGTCGACGTCCCCGGCGACCCTCTTCGTGGCCTCCTGATCCAGAAGCTGCCCTTCAGAGTCCCGACGGAGCCCATCACGGCTGCGAGAATGGAAGCCCTCGAGCGCGCAGGGCAGGATCCATTTTCCGGTTTCATGCTGCCGCATGCCGCGCTACGCCTGAAACAGGGCTTCGGTCGCCTCATCCGGGCCCGATCGGACCGCGGTGCTGCGGTGATCCTCGACGACCGGATCGTGAGGAAGCGCTACGGGCGTTACCTGCGGGATTCTCTGCCGCCCGCGCCGTTCATTCGGGGACCCTGGTCCGATCTCACACGACACCTGCGAGACTTCTACGGATCGGGGAGCCCCCTTGGAGGCTCTGCTGAGCATCCGTAGATTTCGCCCGAGTGGACCGGCTACTCGGTCCAATATCCTCGTAAAACGGCAGAGAAGCGAAATGAAGCGCATCCTCGGCATGGGTGTCGGCGTCGTGTACCTCGGGATCGCCTTCGGCGCGCTCACACGGGCGAACAACGGCTGGTCTACCGGCTACAGCGACATCGGGTTCTGGTGGACCGTGATCGCAGTGCTGCTGACGATCGCTGCCCTCGGGGCGTTGATCGGTACCTGGATCCACACGCAGGAAGGACGAAGCTGAGGACGCCGACTGTGGCGTAATCGCCGGAATCAGAGTACTTCCAGGGCCGTCCGACACTGATCGGACGGCCCTTTTGTTCGCCCTCACCCCGGCCGCGGCGGCACGCGTCCGGATTACACGAATCGGAGCCCTGATGAAGACCATTTCTCCCAGCAAGATCGTCTGTGTCGGAAGGAATTATGCGAAGCATGCCGCGGAGCTGGGCGGCGAGGTGCCCGATGAGCCGTTGATCTTCTTCAAGCCGCCGTCGTCCCTGATCGGCGACGGTGATTCGATCGTCATGCCGGCCATCTCGAACCGGGTGGACTTCGAGGGTGAAATCGGTGTGATCATCGGAAAGCAGGGGCGCAACGTCGCGGCGTCCGATGCATGGGACCATGTGGAAGCTCTGGTACCGGTCAATGACATCACGGCGCGGGACCTGCAGAGCACGGACGATCAGTGGGCCCGTGCAAAGGGGTTTGACACCTTCTGCTCGGTTGGCACGCCCGTCCCCGTTGCCGACGTCGATCTTGCTGCGCTCGGTGTGGTCACCCGGGTGAATGGTGCGGTACTGCAGGAGGGGAATGCGTCGGACATGGTGTTCGATATTCCGACGATCATCGAATACATCACCGGTATCATGACGCTGGAGCCGGGAGATCTCGTGGCCACGGGCACGCCGGAGGGTGTGGCCCCGCTCAGTGATGGAGACGTTGTCGAGGTTCAGGTCCTCGGTGTCGGCTCGGTGTCGAACCCGGTGGTTCAGGGCTGATGCCTCGGACGAACGCGCGCTTCGGTGCGCTGCCACCGTTTCCGCTCTCGGAAATGAAGGCGATTCGACGTCGGATCGAGGCGGAGGGCGGAGACGTGATCGATCTCGGCGCAGGAGACGCGCCTCTCGACGCCCCTCGCATGGCGATTGATAAGTTACATGAAGTGGCAGGAGATAAAGCGCACTCGCGATATGCTTTTCAGGTCGGTCTACCTTCGTTTCGTGAGGCGATTGCAGACTTCATGCACCGACGCTTCGGCGTGTCGGTGAACCCAGCGACCGAAGTCCTGCCGCTGATCGGTTCCAAGGACGGACTCGCCCATCTGCCGTTCGCGTACATCGGCCCCGGAGATGCTGCGGTGATCCCCGATCCCGGGTACCAGGCCTACCTCGGATCCGTTACGCTGGCTGGTGGAGAGCCCTGGCTGGTGCCTCTCCGCCCCGAGAACGATTTCCTCATCCCGCTGGCGGATCTGGCTCCCGATTTGATCGAGCGGACGCGAATCCTCTACCTCAACTACCCGAACAATCCGACCACGGCCGTGGCGCCCGACTCGTACTTCCAGGAGGCGGTTCGCTTCTGTGGGGAGCACGACATCCTGCTGGCGCACGATAACGCCTATTCGGAGTTCGGCTTCGATGGCTACCGACCCCGGAGCATTCTGGAGTTCGATGGTGCGAAAGAGGTGGCTCTCGAATTCCATTCGCTATCCAAGACCTTCAACATGACAGGTTGGAGACTAGGATGGGCGGTGGGTAATGCCGAGATGATCAGTGCCCTGACCAAGGTGAAGACCTTCATGGACACCGGGCAGTTCATGGCGGTGCAGGCGGCGGGGGCCGCGGCCCTCCAGAGCGCGGCGGAATGGGTCCCGGGAAACATCGCCGTCTTCCAGGATAGACGAGACCGCGCTGCTTCGGCCTTGAAGGAAGCGGGGTTCGAGGTAGCCGTGCCGAAGGCAACGATGTACCTGTGGATTCCAGTTCCTGGAGGGGAAGCATCCGAGGTCTTTGCGACCCGCGCCCTCGAACAGGAGGGAGTCATCGTTCTACCCGGTGCGGCGCTCGGGGAGGGTGGAGAAGGATTTTTCCGGATTGCGCTCACGGTCGATGGGGACCGGATGGAGGAAGCCGCGCGTCGCCTCGGGCGTGTCGTAGCGTAGGGGGTGGTTGGCGCAGTGGTTCAGGAACCGGGGTCTGACCCGGGTTTAGCAAACGCATGAGTAACCGGCCCGGAGACGACGGATTTGAGACCGACCGGGCCTCACTCAACAGTCGAGGCCTCGGATCCGCTCGTGTGCGGACGATCGCTCTGGGTGTCTCGGTCGCGATTCACGTCGTCGGAATTCTGATGTACACGGCGGTATCCTCGTTTTTGTCGCCGGACGACTTCACGCTGCCGATCAACAGTGATGCCCGATCGGAGCAGGGCACACCTCTCATTCGTTTGATCGATATACTGCCGGAAAATCTCGAGCGCCCGGAGGATCCCGAGGAACTGGCCGAGATCCGTGCGGGGGAAGCCGATGCCCGCAGGCCAGAGATCGAGGGGATTCGGCTGGGGGAGCTTCTGCCCCCACCGAACAATGCCGCGGATCGGCTCAGGCCGAATCTCGTGGATGCCCGGTTATGGGCTGCCCCTCCCCCGGAATTCTTCGAACTCACCCTCGAGCAGCAGGAGGAGCTCCTGCTTTCCGAACGCATCGTCGCGTGGTACGACTCGGTCGCGATCGCTCGCGCGGCCGAGGATCGGCTGACCGACTGGACGTTTACGGACTCGAACGGAGGCCGCTGGGGGGTCGCGGACGGCAAGATCTACCTGGGGGACGTTGCTCTTCCGCTTCCCCTCAATTTCGGTACGCCGGTCGGACACAGGGATATCGAGGCGCGGCGAGTATGGGAGTTCGAGGAAATCGAACGGCAGAGCCAGCGGTATCTGATCGAGGAATCGTGGAAGGAGCGTGCAGAGGCGATCCGGGCGCGACGCGACCGGGAGCGGGCGGCTGCGCGAGGTGATACGACGGGGATCCGATGAGGGTGCGGCACCGCAGGAATTCTGACGAATCCAGCGTCACGGCCGGTTCCGATGGTGGGCCGCCACTGACATCTTTCCACCAGCGTTCCGCCATCTCGACGGACCACTTCCCGCGCTGAATCACAGGACGTGCACGTGAGTAAGGAACTGGCCCCGCGCCTCGATCCGAGAGCCATCGAGCCCGCCCGCTACAAGGCCTGGCAGGACGGCGGTCATTTCCACGTTCCCGCGTCTGCCGTGCTCGACGCGGGGAAGGATCCGTATGTGATCGTGATCCCGCCGCCGAACGTGACCGCGGCGCTCCACATGGGTCACGGGCTCAACAATACGGTGCAGGACGTCCTCATCCGGTGGCAGCGCATGCAGGGCAGAGCGGCTCTCTGGCTTCCCGGCACGGATCACGCAGGCATCGCCACGCAGAACGTCGTGGAGCGCAAGCTCGCTCAGGAGGGCCTTACCCGGCAGGGGCTCGGGAGGGACGCCTTCGTCGAGAGGGTGTGGGAATTCGTCGAGCAGACGGGGGGCACGATCCTCGAGCAGCTCAAGGCGATCGGGGCGTCATGCGACTGGGAGCGCACGCGCTTCACGCTCGATGACGACCTGGCTCGGGCGGTTCGCGAAGTGTTCGTCTCGCTCTACGAAAAAGAGCTGATCTATCGAGGCGAATACATCATCAACTGGTGCCCCCGGTGCCTGACGGCCCTCTCGAACGAAGAGGCGGAAGGTGAGGAGACCGAGGGCCGACTCTGGCACCTGCGATATCCGCTGGAGGAGTCGGCGTGGAGCGCTGCGGAAGCCGCTTCCCGAGCCGGAGCCGCATCGCTCGGGCGTTTCGACGACGGTCGCTGGTATCTGACGGTCTCCACGACGCGTCCCGAGACCATGCTGGGTGATACGGGCGTGGCGGTCCACCCCAGTGACGAGCGCTACAAGTCGCTCGTGGGGGCACGGGCGGAACTCCCTCTCACGGGGCGAACGATCCCGATCGTGGCGGATCGTCATGTCGACCCGGAGTTTGGTTCCGGGATGGTCAAAGTGACGCCCGCGCATGACAAGAATGACTTCGACATTGCGGGTCGGACCGGCCTGGACATCGTCGACGTGATGACGCCCGATGCTCACATGAGCGACGCGGTCCCCGAGCCATTCCGGGGTCTGGAGCGGTTCGCCGCTCGACGGGAGGTTCTCTCGGCGCTGGAGGCGGCCGGGTTGATGGCGGGTGAGGATGTCCACACCCACGCCGTTCCGCATTGCTATCGCTGTGACACCGTGGTCGAGCCGCGGTTGTCCGAGCAGTGGTTCGTTCGCATGAAGCCCCTTGCCGAGCCGGCGCTCGCTGCCGCGCGGGACGGCACGATCACCTTCACGCCGCCCCACTGGAAGCGCGTGTACGAACACTGGATGGAGACCATTCAGGACTGGTGCATCTCCCGTCAGTTGTGGTGGGGTCATCGGATCCCCGTCTGGTACTGCGAGTGCGGTGATGAAATCGTTGCTCGCGAAGATCCGGCTCAATGCCCCCGGTGTGGGAGCACTGATCTGGAGCAGGACCCGGATGTTCTCGATACCTGGTTCAGCTCTCAACTTTGGCCGTTTTCGGTGTTCGGCTGGCCCGAGGAGACCGAGGATCTCGAAGCGTTCTATCCCGGCCACACCATGGTGACCGCCCCGGAGATCCTGTTCTTCTGGGTCGCCCGAATGATCATGATGGGCTACGAGTTCCGGGGGGAGGCACCCTTCACCGAGGTGTACCTCCATGGAACGGTTCGCGACATCAAGGGACGCAAGATGTCCAAGTCTCTCGGCAACGGGATCGATCCGCTCGAGGTAGTCGAGGCGTTCGGAGCCGATGCCATGCGCTTCACGATCGTCAGTCAGTGCGCGGTGGGAACGGACATCAGCCTCGACCATGAAAACGTCGAGGCCGCGTTCGCGAACGGGCGTAATTTCGCCAACAAGATCTGGAACGCGGGACGCTTCGCCCTGATGAGCGTCGGCGACGCGCCGATCCGGCCCCTCGGCGAGGTTCAGGATGATCTGGCGGAAGAAGATCGGTGGATCCTCTCGCGGCTCGCCAACGCGACCGAGGAAGCGACTCAGGGGCTCGAGCGCTTCCGTCTGCACGAGGTCGCGGATGGCCTGTACCATTTCTTCTGGGGTGAGATCTGCGACTGGTACCTCGAGCTGGTGAAGAGTCGACTGAATGCGGATTCTGACCCCCGGAGTCGAGAGGCGGCACGAACGACGCTCGTCACTGTCCTCGATGGGGCGTTCCGCCTTCTTCATCCGATCGTTCCGTTCGTGACCGCCGAGCTTTGGGCGCAGCTGCCGTGGCCGGTCGGGCTCGAGCGACCCGAGGACTTGATCGTCGCGCCGTGGCCGCGCGTGGTCCCGGGTGATCGGGATCATGTCGTTGAAGCGGACATGGTCGGCTTCCAGAGTCTGGTCACCGAGGTTCGCCGCCTGAGGAAAGAGTACGGGGTGGGCGAGGGCCAGCGGATCGGACTGATGGTGAGCGGAGGGCCGGCGGGGTTCTTCGAATCGCTGACGGTCCGCGCCGCTGCGGTCGATCAGCTGGCTCGTGTGAACCGGCTGGACTTCGGTTCAGGGAGCGGGGTCGGTGCCAACGCGGTGCTTTCCAACGGAGCCGAGCTCTTCGTCCCGCTGGAGGGGGTGATCGACGTCGAGCGCGAACGGGACCGCATGCAAAAGGAAATCTCACGCCTCGAGGACGTGCTGGTCGGCGTGGAGAAACGGCTTTCGAACGAACAGTTCGTTGCCAATGCTCCTGAGGAGATCGTTCAAACAGCCCGGGACAATGCAGCTCAGCTCGAGCATCAGGTGGAAAAGCTCCGCGAGAAGCTCTCGGGGCTGGGAGTCTGATTCCCTGAGGCGCCTGCTCTCGCCAGCCGTTGCTCTGGCTCTCGTCGCCTGTGCGCAACAGGAGCTGCCTCCGGGTGGCCCCGACGACCTCCGACCCCCCGTTGTCATCGCGACGTACCCGGGGGCGCTCGACACCGTGACCGACCTCGAAACGGCGATCCGGTTCGAATTCGACGAGCGGATCAGCGAGCGGGTGTCGGGAGGAGCTTTGGAGACGGCGGTGATTGTCTCACCCACGGCGGGTGACTACGAGGTACGCCATGCTCGCCAGTCGTTGACCGTCGTGCTGGACGGCGGACTGCGCCCGGGGCTCGTGTATCGGGTCACGCTGGCCCCGACGGTCCTGGACATGTTCGGGAACAGCCTGGCGGACCCGTTCGAGCTGGTCTTCTCGACGGGGGCTGAGCCCGTCCCCACCACGATGGCCGGAGAGGTGTGGGACCGCATTTCCGGTCGAATCGTGTCCGAGGCAGTCCTGGTCGCGATCGATGAAGATTCGCTCGTACACCGATCGACCAGTGACCGGGAGGGAATCTTCGCATTCCGATACCTTCCGGCGGGCTCATTCGATGTGATCGCATTTCAGGACCAGAATCGGAACGGCGAACCGGATTCGACCGAGGTTCAGGGCGAGGTGCCGGTGGCGATTGCAGCGGGAGACACCGTGCTGCTCGAGATTCCGATCCTGACCCCCGACACCTCCGCGGCGAATGTGACGGGAGCCGATGCGGTGGACTCAGTGACGGTGGCGATCCTCTTCGACGACTTCCTGGACCACGAGTCCGGCGTGGATGACATCGATGTCGTGTTCTCGTCGGATTCGACCGATGCTCCTGCAGTTGTTGAGGTCCTGCACGAGACGGCCTACGTCGCCTGGGTGGAGATGGTGGCGGACTCCTTCGCCCGTCTCGACTCGATCGAAGGCGAGGCCGAAGCAGCTGCACAGGCGGCGCAAGAGGCGGCCGGGTCGGCCGGGGACACCCTCGCCACGTCCGGTGAGTCGGTGGAGGGGGCCGTGTTGGCGGTATCAGCCGGAGATTCCGCGGTCGTCGATCCTGCGGACGACGACGTGACTCCCGCGGATACGGTCGTTCTTGCTCCGGGCGTCAGCGTCGCTCCCGGCGTCCAGGGTGCAGGCGGGCCATCCCTGCGTGCGCGTGACCAGAGGGAGCCACCGCCCTCGCTTCCGAGACTCGAGGGTTCGGCGGCCGGCCGAACGGCGGATGGTCGACGTGTACTTCCTGGTCGTCGCCTCGTCGTTCGCGTTGATCCTCCGATTCCCCTCGGGGTTGAATTCGTCGTCACCGTATCCGGGGTCACCAACATCGTCGGTCGGACGGGCGGAGGGGGAGAAACGAGTCTGGAACGTGCGGTCGTGATCGACTCCACGGAGGTGGTCGACTCCATCGCCTCGGCCGACTCCGGAGCGGTGTGGGACAGCGGACTGGTCGCCGATACGGGTCGGGTCTCTCCTCAGGCCACGGAGACCACCGGGGTGCGGAGGATTCGCCGATGAAGGATCCGCGGAGTCTGATCCCGTCGATCGACGCCCTTCTATCCGGCCCCGACGCCGAGACGATGGCCGATGAGGCTGGAAGAGATCAGGTCGCGAAGGCGTTCCGAACCTCTGTTGCCGACATGCGGGATGCGATCGTTCGAGGGGACGAAGCGGTGGCCCAACTCGTCCGGGACCCGAGCTGGTACGTCCGCCGGGCCCGGGATGTCCTGGCGGCTGCATCGACGCCGAGTCTTCGACGCGTCGTGAATGCGACGGGGGTCGTGTTGCACACCAATCTGGGCCGTGCTCCTCTGGCTCCCGAGGCCCTCGAAGCCATGAAATCGGCCGCCACGTACGCGAATCTCGAGTTCAATCTCGAGGAAGGCGAGCGTGGATCCCGTTACGTGCATTGTGTGCAGCTGCTGTGTGAACTCACGGGAGCGGAAGACGCCCTCGTCGTGAATAACGCGGCGGGAGCGCTGGTGCTTGCGATGAGCACCGTGGGCCATGGGCGGGGTGTGGCCGTGTCTCGTGGTGAGCTGGTGGAGATCGGGGGTGGATTCCGAATCCCGGACGTGATCGAGCGGTCGGGCGCGTCCCTCGTCGAGGTTGGCAGTACGAATCGCACGCGCCCGGACGACTACGAGGCGGTGATCGCCGACGGGACGGCGGACGCGATGCTGAAGGTGCATCGATCGAATTTTCGTATCACCGGGTTCACGCAGGAAGCTTCGGTCCAGGATCTCGTCGAGATCGGGTTGAGGCATGGTGTCCGGGTGGTTCACGACCTCGGTTCGGGCCTTATGCTTCCGGCCGAATCCCTTGGATTGCCGGAAGAACCGCGGGCAAGCCTCTCCATCGAGGCAGGTGCCGACGCTGTCGTCGTGTCTGGAGACAAGTTGATGGGTGGGCCGCAGGCCGGCGTCATCGTCGGTCGACGGGAGCTCATGGAGCAGATGAGGTCGAACCCGCTCTGTCGGGCTCTGCGGGTCGACAAGGTCACCCTCGCGGGACTCGAGGCGACCCTCAGACTGTACCTGGATCCGGCTCGTGTCGCGTCGCAGATCCCTGCGCTCAGGATGCTCTCCGTCGGGGCGACCGAGCTCCGCCGGGCGGCCGACAGCATCTCGACGCGTCTGCAGGCTGAGGGTGTATCCTGCTCGGTGGTCTCGACCATGGGTGCCGTCGGGGGAGGAACGTACCCCGGGGTCGATCTGCCGTCGTGGGCGATCGAACTGCAGGATGCGGAAGGGGCACAGCCCCTTGCTGCCCGTTTGCGCGGGGGCACCCCCCCCATCGTCGGACGGATTGTCGATGACCGGCTCAGACTGGATGTCCGGACCCTGCTCCCCGGAGAGGACGAGGTTCTGGTCGCCGGGGTTTGTGAAGCTCTCCGCGGTGTGCGTCGGCCGTGAGTCGACCGGCTGTCTTCCTCGACCGTGATGGAACGATCATCGTCGAGAAGGTCTACCTGTCGGATCCCGCGGGTGTCGAGCTGATTCCGGGTGCGGTGGAGGGTCTCCACCGGTTTCGTCGCGCCGGTTTCCTGCTTGTGGTGGTCACGAATCAGGCGGGTATCGCCCGTGGCCGATACACGATCGATGACTACCGGGCGGTGGAGGATCGCCTATCGGAAATGCTCGGGGAGCATGGGGTCTCGCTGGATGCGACATACTTCTGTCCTCATCACCCTGACTGGACGGGGCCCTGCGATTGTCGTAAGCCGGCCACGGGGATGCATATGCGGTCGGCGGAGGTGCTGGAGATCGATCTCGCTCGCTCTGTCTTTATTGGCGACAAGGTGTCAGATGTGGAGCCCGGACTCGCCTTCGGCGGGCAGGGAATCCTGGTGCGCACCGGGCATGGAAGAGCGTTCGAGGCCGATGTGCCTGCCGGGGTTCGGATCGTCGACGACCTTCGGGCAGCTTCCCGGGCCATCGTGGACCGGGTGGACTCGGGGGAGAAACCTCGCATCGGTTCTTGAGTCGATTCTCCCACGATATATTGGAGGGCGTCGGGCATCGGGCCCGTCGAACGAGTGACACGTCTCAATGAGAGTGATGGCGACATGGTGACGCTGACCGCGATGGCCACCGAAAAGGTTCAGGACTTCATCAATGAGCATGGTGTGGAGACCGAAGCGGGTCTTCGCGTCGCCGTTCTTCCGGGTGGGTGCTCGGGTTTCCAGTACGGCTTGAACATCGAGGACGCGCCGGAGTCCGACGACGAAGTGCTCGACGTCAGTGGCGTGAAGGTCTTCGTCGATCCGTTCAGTGCACAGTACCTCGAGGGTGTGGAGATCGATTACGTGAGCTCGATGATGGGTCAGGGCTTCACCTTCCGGAATCCGAACGCCTCGGGCGGCTGCGGCTGCGGGAGCTCCTTCACAGTCTGATGAAGCTCCGTCACGGGGGATAACGCAGTGCAGATCCGGACCTTCACCGGAGGTGGGTTCGGTGAGAATGCATACCTGGCGGTTTGCGATGTGACGGGTGCCTGTGTGGCCGTCGATCCGGGCGCCGGCGCGCCGATGCTCGTTCAGGCCCTCGAAAACGAGGGCCTGGATCTCCAGGCGATCCTGTTGACCCACGCGCACCTCGATCACATCGAGGGCGTGTCGGAGGTGCGGGCAGCTGCTCCGGACGTACCGATCTGGTTGCATCCGGACGATTTCGAGCTCTATCGGGGTGTGCAGAGGCAGGCGGCGATGTTCGGGCTTTCGATCGACAGTCAGCCCGAGCCGACGGACGAGCTGGTGCCCGGTGTGTCGTTCGACTTTGGGGGGTGTACGTTCGACATCTCCTTTGCGCCCGGGCACGCGCCGGGACATGTCATCTTCGTCTCGCCGGCCGACTCGATCGCGTTGGTCGGGGACGTGGTCTTTCAGGGATCGATCGGCCGCACGGACCTTCCGGGTGGCGACTTCCAGACGCTCATGGCCTCGATCCGTCGGGAGATCCTCTCGTTGCCTGACGAGACGCTGCTCTACCCGGGCCATGGCCCGGCGACGACCGTGGGACGGGAGCGATTGACGAATCCGTTCCTGACTCCTCACTACGGTGGCGAGTTGGCGTGACGCCGGACGGGGCTGCGCTCAATGTCGCCGTGCTTGCATCAGGGGGCGGCAGCAACTTCCAGGCTCTCGTCGACCATGCGTCCTCGGAGAATCGAGGATGGCGTGTGGCACTGCTCGTGATGAATCGGGAGGCCGGAGCGGCGGACCGGGCTCGGGCGTCGGACGTGCCCGTCCAGATCATTTCGACCAAGGATCGCACCGATGACGAGGTTGCCGCGGAGACGCTCGAGGCCTTTGCGGCACACGACATCGATGTCGTCCTTCTGGCCGGGTATCTGCGCCGAATTCCCCTGGAGGTGACACGCCGCTTCACGGGACGGATGCTGAACGTCCATCCGGCTCTGCTGCCGGCGTTCGGCGGTCAGGGCATGTACGGGATCAATGTGCACCGGGCAGTGGCGGCATCCGACGCGCCGATGACCGGCGCCACGATCCACTTCGTCGATGGTGCCTACGACAAAGGCACGATTCTCGGCCAGTGGTACGTCGAGCGATTTCCGGACGATACGCCCGAGGAGATTGCCGCCCGGGTTCTCGAGGTGGAGCACCGTCTGTACCCGGCGGCTGTCGACCATCTCTGCGCCGCGCTGCGAGCCGGCGTCACGCCCGAACGCATGACCGATGTGGGGCCGCGTGAGGTTTCGGCCCACGACACCCCCGGATTCTCACCCCTTCACGAATCGAATGAGGAAGTCCGATGAAGCGCGCACTTCTGAGCGTGTCCGACAAGACCGGGATCGTTGAACTCGGGAGGGCGCTCACCGAACGAGGCTGGCAGATCCTCTCGACAGGCGGTACGGCGCGTGCTCTGCGAGAGGGTGGCGTAGATGTCACATCGGTTTCGGATGTCACGCGGCATCCCGAGATGATGGACGGCCGGGTGAAGACCCTGCATCCGGCAATCCATGCGGGGCTCCTGGCCCGGCGAGCGAACCCCGAGGACATGGCGGCCCTCGAGCAGCACGGCTACGGACCGATCGACCTCGTGGCGGTAAACCTCTACCCGTTCCGGGAAACGGTCGCCGCCGGGGACGTTCCGGTCGATACCGCGATGGAGAAGGTCGACATCGGTGGGCCGACGATGATCCGGGCTGCCGCCAAGAGTCACAAGGATGTCTGGGTCGTCGTGGACCCGAATGATTATTCTGCGGTCATCGGTGCGATCGACGGTGAAGACGATCCGGTCCTGCGTCGTCACCTCGCTGCCAAGGTCTTTCAGCATATCAGCAGCTATGATGCGGCGGTCGCCGAGTATCTGATGCAGGAGGATGGGGGCGGTGAGGTGCTGGGACCGCGACTCGAGGGGTCGCTTGTCCGGCTCCAGACCCTCCGCTACGGCGAGAACCCCGACCAGCAGGCCGCGTTCTACGGGCCTGAATCGCCGTCCGGCATCTCGGCACTGGAACAGCATCACGGCAAGGAACTCTCCTACAACAACATCCTCGACCTGGACGGGGCGCTACTGAGCCTGGCTCCGTTCGCGCGGTCCCCGCGTCCCTCCGTTGCCATCATCAAACACACCACGCCATGCGGTCTCGGAGTGGGTGACTCTCTTGCGGAGGCGTATGAGCGAGCCCTGGCCACGGATCCCGTGAGTGCCTTCGGGTCCGTGATTGCCGTCAACCGACCGGTCGACGGGGCAACGGCCGATCTTATGTCCAACCTCTTCATCGAGTGTGTCGTAGCCCCGGGTTACTCTCACGAGGCCATGGCGAAGCTCACCGAGAAGAAGAACATCCGAATCATGGCGTTCCCGGGCGGGGATTCGTCCGGGTTCCTCGCCAACCATGGACATCTTCCCCAGCCCCGGGTCCTGCGAAGTGTGTACGGGGGCACGCTCGCCCAGACGCCGCCGATTCCACCCTTTTATGGCGAGGTGGATTCGTCGTGGCGGGTCGCGACGGTCCGGCAGCCGACGGCACAGGAATGGGACGACCTTCGATTCGCATGGGCTGCGATCTTCGGCGTGAAGTCAAACGCGATTCTGCTGGCCCGAGACGGGGGCGTCCTCGGTATCGGGGCAGGGCAGATGAGCCGGGTGGATTCATCGAAGATCGCCGTGAGGAAGGCGGGCGATGCGGGTCGCGATCTTGTGGGGTCGGTTCTTGCATCCGATGCGTTCTTCCCGTTTCGGGACGGCGTCGACGCAGCCGCGGAGGCGGGCGTGAAGGCGGTGATTCAGCCGGGAGGCTCGGTGCGCGACGAAGAGGTGATCGCCGCCGCCGACGAGCACGGGATCGCGATGGTCTTTACCGGTCGACGGCTGTTTCGTCACTAGGCGATGACGCAGCTTGGGTGGGCCGTGCGAGCAGGCGGTCCACCGCGGCACGCATCGCCGGCGGCGTGAAGTAGCCGACGACCCGATGCTGGACCACACCGTCTCGATCGATGATGAAGGTGGTCGGTATGGCGGCGATCCCTCCGAAAGCCCGGCGGTGCTCGTTCGTCGCGCGGCCGACCGGGTAGCCGATCCCCCGCTCGTCGATGAAGTCCTGAACAGTCGTGCTCCAGCCGGCGTCGGTCGAGAGACCGAGCACCACCACCCCGTCTTCTCGCCTGTCCTCGTGAAGGCTCTGAAGTGCGGGCATCTCCAGCTTGCACGGACCGCACCAGGTTGCCCAGAAGTTCAGCACGACGACGTTGCCGAGCATCGCCTCGGAGTCGACCTCGGTGCCGTCGAGTGCAGTAAACGTGTAGGCCGGAGCGCGGCCGAGGTCCGGCCCCACACCTGTCCACGCCTGGATCTGCGGCCCCAGCCGGTACAGGACGAAGAGAACGATTGCCGCGGTGACGGCGCGCTCAACCCAGCGAAGAAATCGGCGTTTCATGCGGCCCTAGAACCCGCAGGAGATGCGTGAGATCCTTGGGGTGCTACCGAAGTGGCGACCGACGCCCCCAGACGCTTTGTTTAACTTTTGCGTCGTCGTTTCGTCCTTACTTCACAGCCATACGAGGACCCGCGAACCGAGGCAGCATCGTGAGATATCGGACCATCGCCATACCAGCCCTCCTGAGCGTCTCCATGGTCGCCTGCGCCGACGTCACGGGGCCGGAATCCGACGCCGGGACGGGTTTGAACTCGCTGTTCATCGGCCACAGCTTCTTCCGTCCCATCGCCGAGGGCATGCCGTGGCATGCGGTCGAGGCCGGCATTGTCGGGCACGAGCAGGAGGTGGTCTTCGCGGGAGGCGAGAGCGGCGCGCCTCTGGCCCTCTGGAACGATGCGGGAAAGCGCCTCCAGATCCAGGCCGTCCTCGATCGAGGAGATGTGGAGCTGTTCGGCATGACGTACGCGGCGACGTATCCCACGACGGAAGGGTATGAGCGTTGGATCGAGTACGCCCTTCAGCGGAACCCGGATACGAGATTCTTCATTGGACTCCCGTGGAGTGATTTCCCCGAGGCTGTCGATGCGGTCACGTTCGCTGACACATGGCTGGCGTTTCACCAGGGGCCGTGGCACGCACTCGTTGAATCAGTTCGGGCCCTGTTTCCAGGGGTCGACATTTTCTGCATTCCCTACGGACGTTCTGCGCTCGAGCTGAGGAATCTGTTCGAGGCGGGAGATATCGCCGATATCTCCACCCTCACGGGAGCCGCCGACCAGGCCCTCTTCACGGACCCAAAGGGACATGCCGGTGAGATCCTGAAGGCCCTCGCGCGTCTCGTCTGGCTCGAGGCGATCTATGGAGTAGATCTGAATACGTACGATTACGACCCTGGGTACTCTGTGGATCTCAGAGCCATCGCTCAGCAGATCGCGCACGAGCACGATCCACGCTTCGACAGTGCGGTGCGGTAGTCAGGCGCGGCTCGGATGGCGAGTCATGACCGAATCCCGCGGGGTCCTGCGTGCGAGCTCTGTTCGCACGATGCGGCAGGCGCCTACTCACACGATACGCAGTTGTGGTTGTTGACCGCTCCGAGTGACTCGAGGAGCGCGATTGCTTCGGGGTAGGGCTGCACCCGCTGGACGGGGCCGTTTGCCATGTCCACGGTCGTCTCACCTTTTCGACTTACCGCCATCACGTCCGCTCCCCGATCGACGAGGTACAGGATCATGTCGACATCTCCTCGGGAGGCCGCATGGTGAAGGGGAGTGTATCCGTTCGCGTCGCGGGCGTTGACGTCGGCTCCCATTTCCTCAACGAGAAACCGTACAGCTGGAAGCCATCCGTTGGGGAGGAATCGGTGTGCGTTTCCGGCGAAGGACTGCCCGTAGCCCACGCCCGAGGCGGCATGGATCGCGTGGATGGCCGGCCCTCCCGTCGGGATGGGAGGCAGCCCCGACGGATCCGGCTCGTCCCCCTCCATGACTTCGCCTGCCTCTTCCGAGCCCGGCGGCTCGTCTTCGGTCACGGCGTCTCCAGCGTCGTCTGCCCCCTCCGGCGGCTCCGCCGTGGCCCCGGCCTCGTCCGAGGCGCCATCCACGGCTGCCTCACCACCCGGGGGAGCGGGTTCCTGACCCCCTTCGACGGGTTCGACCTCTTCCTCGGCCGGGGCCGCGCGGCGGCGTCGCTGCGGGGGCTTCATGGTGCGGATGTTCGAGTCGGCACCGAACGACGCGAGCAGCTTCATCGCCTCCACATCGAGGGCGTACGCAGCACGCCAGAAGGGAGTGGCACCCTGCAGGTTGATGCCGCTCCCTCGAAGCACGCCGAACGTGTATTCCATGTACCAGAGGTGTCGTGACAGGCGCGCGTTCGGGTCGGCTCCGGCTTCGAGGAGCAGCTCCATCATCTCGAGATGTGTCGTCTGCTGGCGCTGATGCTCCGTCGGATGGGCGTAGCTGGCTCGAGGTTGCCATTCACGTTCGAGGACCGCGTAGAGCGGTGTCGCGCCCGCGTCACTCGCCCTGTTCGGATCCGCACCGGCCTCGATGAGGAATTGTGCGAGATCCCACTGACCATTGATGGCGGCCATCAGGAGTGGCGTGGTACCGTCTCCGCTGGTTCGATCGATGTCGGCACCGGCAGCAAGCAGCGTTCGTGTTGCCTCGACGTGCCCCTGCCGAACGGCATGGTGTAGGGGGGTCAGCCCACCCCATGAACCAACCTGCTCCGCGTAGGAAAGTGGGCGTGGCTCATCGTCATCGGGCTCGACGGTCTCCTGCGGCGTGTCCGCGTCCTCGCCGGGAACAGGCTCCGTCGATGATCCCACAGCCGACGCCCCGTCGGTCTCGTCGTTGCCCTCGTGGTCGTCGTCCGGGTACGACTCGACCTCCGCATCGGCCGGATCGTCGGATTCGTCGTCGGCACCGGCGCCGGACTCGCCAGCTTCCGACGAGTCCGCCTCCTCACGAGAGATCTCGGTCCAGCGGGTCTGAACCTGTCGAGCAAGGTCGACTGCGGCCTGGACCTGACTCGGTGTCGGCTGCCAATCCGGCCCTCCGGCCTGCTGTTCACGGAAGCCCTCGATCGCTTCCTCGAGCCTTCGCTCCGCCGCTTCGTCTGCGGCCGCCATCTCGACCACGTCCACCACGGCGGACGCACGGTCGGGATCGGCTCCGGCGGTGATCAGCGCCTCGATGGCGTCAACGCGATTCAGGGCCGCGGCAAAGATGAGGGGGGTCTGCTCCCACGACCCTGCCTTCGCGTCCACGCTGGCTCCGTGCTCGATCAGGAGCTCGATGACGCGGCGGTCACCCGAGCGCGCAGCCAGATGAAGTGCGGTGGCGCCACTGTTGGTCGAGGCCAGTGCAGGGTCCGCTCCAGCCCTGAGCAGCAGTTCGACGACGCCCGGCCGGGCCTCACGTGCCGCGATGTGCAGAGGTGTGTAGCTGCCGATGCGGGTGCCGGCATCGACCTGAGCGCCCGCATAGAGAAGAATCTCGGTGAGTTCTCGTTCGCCCCGCTGTGCAGCCCAGTGGAGGGCCGTCATTCCGTCCCCCTGAGCGCCGTTCACGTCGGCTCCGGAGCGAAGCAGTGATCGCACGCCTTCGAGGTCTCCTCGCATGGCTGCGTCGGCCACGGGTGAGTCGGAAGGCGTCATGCCCGAGAGGGCGAGCATCGACCCGAGGATCAGGCCTGTCCCTGTCAGGCGCCGCCAGCGCATGGTCATTCCCATCCGTTCGATTCCTCGCGGCCTAGAGGAGGAATTCGCCTGTGCTGTCCCCGAAGCTATGCACGTCTTCGTGGCCGAGTCGGTGCAGCAGGGTCAGGAACACGTTTGCCATCGGCGTGCCATCCGGGGCCTTGTAGTGCGCGCCTCCGTCCAGGACCCCGTTTCCTCCACCAAGCAGAATCAACGGGCATCGGCGGTGGTTGTGGAGATTGGCATCGCCCATCGGTGAGCCCCAGAGGACCACAGTGTTGTCCAGCAGGGTCCCATCGACGTCGGCTGTGTTCTGGAGGCGATCGACGAAGTAGGCCAGTTGTTGCACGCGATACTGGCAGATCTTGTTGAACTCCAGGATGCTTTCTTCGCGGCCACCATGGTGCGACGCGGGGTGAAAGCCCCGATCGGATCCACTCTCCGGGAAGGTGCGGTTCGACGCGTCCCGCCCTGTCTTGAATGCGGTGACGCGCGTGATGTCGGTTTCGAAGGCAAGCACCTGAAGATCGAACATCAACTGCATGTGCTCACTGAAGGAATCCGGCACCCCCGGGGGGGCTCCCGGCAACTCCCTCGGCTCTCCGCTGCTGTTGTGCGCCTCGACCATCTGAATACGCCGCTCGATCTCACGGACGCTGGTGAGATACCGGTCGATCCGCTGGCGATCGAGGGCTCCGACGTCCCGCCTGAGATGAGCCACTTCCCGTGCGACCCAGTCCAGGATACTGCTGTGCGTTCTTCGCCGGAGTGCTCGTTCGGCCTCCGTGCCCCCGGCCCCGAAGAGCAGATCGAATGCTGCCCGGGGACTGCGAATCATGGGCAGCGGTGTGGTCGGTGAGGACCAGCTGATCGAATCCGTGTACGAGCAGGAGTAGTTGTAGTCGCAGCCCCCACCTTTGTCGGTCGGCTCGATGCAGAGTTGCAGCGACGGCAGGACGGTATCCTGTCCGAAGCGCTGCGCATGAATCTGGTCCAGCGAGGTGCCGACCATGAGGTCGGAGCCCTGAGTCTGCTTCGGGTGGGACTGGGTCAGAAACACCGCGCTCGAGCGGAAATGGTCTCCCCCGATCTCCGGCGGTGCGAAGGCCTCCGCCATGCGCACATCCGTATTGCTCACGATCGTGAGGTGCTCGCGATGCGCCTCCAGCGACGTCAGGACATTTCCCGGAAGCAGTTCGAAGTCCCGTCCGACGGTCTCGGGGGCGAACATGTGCTGCGACGATCCCCAATCGTTGCAGCCGGCGACGCCGTGGACTTCCTCGATGCAGACGAGCCGTTTCGGCGGCTCGGCGGTTGCGGCACGCCCCCGACCCGCCGGGGTCATGGCGTCGAGCAGGGGTACGCCGATCGAGGCACCCATCCCTTTCAGAAAGGTGCGTCGCTCGATGTGTTTTCCCGTGATGAAGTGCATGCCCGGCTCCGTGGACTAGGGGGCTGCGTCAACGACCTGCTTCAGTCGGAAGGCGTCACTCCGAACGATGCCGACGATGAAGGAGGACAGTCGATAGTCGTCGCGCTCGGCGCCCCGGGCGATCGCCCGAACGGCCGGCTGATCGCGATCGTCGATCCGACGTCCGAGTGCGTAGGTCATGAGGTTTGTAGTGAAGTTGCGAACAAGAGGAATGGGGCGTTGAAGGAGCGCGTCTGCCAACTCGGAGGCGTTCGAAATGTCGCTTCCGTCGTAGAACGTACCACGCGTGTCGAGCGGCATCCCATTCTCTCGTGTGCGCCACTTGCCGGTTACATCGAAGTTGTCGAGCGCGAGCCCGATCGGGTCGATGAGATTATGGCACGATGCGCACGTCGGATTCGAGCGGTGCGCCTGCATACGCTCGCTCGTCGTGAGGACCTTGTTCCCTGCTGCGCTGCTGGTTTCATCGAGGTCCGGCACCCCGGGTGGGGGTGGGGGCGGGGGCACGCCGAGAAGCACCTCCATCACCCATTTGCCCCGCAGCACGGGGGATGTCCGATTTCCAAGGGAGGTCTGAACCAGCACACTGCCATGTCCCAGAACTCCCCGCCGATCGGTCTCGGGATAGGATACCCGACGAAATTCCTCTCCGATGACGCCCGACAGGCCGTAATGGTTAGCGAGCCGCTCGTTGACGAAGGTGTAGTCGGCATCCACCAGTTCGAGCAGGCTCCGATCCTCGCGAACGAGATGGTCGAAAAGCAGCTCGGTTTCCCGACGCATGTCGTTCGCCAGCTGCCGGCTGTAGTTCGGGAACCAGAAGGCGTCCGGCTGGACCTTGTCCAGATCCTGCAGGCGTAGCCAGAGGTGCGCGAAGCGCGTCGACAGCGAGGCCGATCGCGGATCGGCCAGCATCCGACGCGTCTCACGTTCAAGCACGTCCGGGTCCGAAAGCTCCCCACGTCGTGCGACTTCGAGCAGCTGTCGATCGGGTCCGATGCCCCAGAGGAAGAAAGACAGCCGGGAGGCGAGGTCGACATCCCGGACGGGGAAGACCTCACCGGGGTCGGCGCCTCGGGGCTCGGACTCGATACGAAACAGGAAATGCGGACTGACCAGCATGGCCTCGATCGCCGTGCGGATTCCGAGTTCGAATCCGCCTTCGGCGGCCCCCTGATCATAGAAGTCCATCAGGGCGAGGGCGTCCCGATCCTCGAGTTCCCGGCGGTACGCGGTCGAGGCCAGACGCGTCATGATCTCCCTCGCACATGGACGCTCCTCGTCGGCTGACGTCGGGCGACACGAAAAGATGCGACTCCGGCTCGAGGTCTCGGAAATTCCCGTCGCGGCGTACGGACCCTCGACCGTGAGATGCATCAGGTGAGGAGGTGACGTCGTGCCGTAGCTCGCCTCCGTGCCCGAGAGAGACCAGTCGTTCGGGCGGATCAGGTCTTCGTAGGGGCCATCCGTCTGACGGATGAACGCTGCAGTGATCCGGCGCTGCCCCGCGCGAACGAACACCGAGTCCGTGCGCATCGGGTATCCGAGGCGACCCTGGAAATCGATCAGTCGAGACGTCCCCGCCGAGTAGCGAAGGAGGGCGACCTGCGCGCCGTCCACCGACACGTCGATATCGTGAAAGCGCTCCCCCCACCCGGACATGAAGCCCAGAGTGAACACGTACTTGCCATCCGCCGGGAAGGTATGCAGCGCGCTCACGCCCCCGCGGGTTCCGTACGGTGCTCCCGGCACGGTCTCCCATTCATGCTGCGAGACCGATGGATCGTTCGAATAGGTCTGAGCCGTCGCGGACGCGTCCACCTGACCGACCGCCTGACGAGCCACCTCGGAGGCCGCCGTCAGATACGCGTCCATCAGCGTAGCCGAGATCGCCTGTGCATCGGCGACATTGTCGAAACTCGCGCTGATCTGATCCTCCGGGAGCCAGTTCGATGCGTCGATGTCGAGATCGAACAGTTGCCCCACGAGTCGCTCGTACTCGGCACGGTTGACGCGCTGGAAGGGCCGATTCCCGGGATTCGGGCGACCGGCGGCGGCTTCGTCGATGATCTCCTCGAGGGTCTCCGCGAGCGTGACGAGCGAGTCTGCGGCGGGGCGCCGAGCGCCGGGAGGCGGCATCATGCCTGCCCGCAGCTTCCGGATCATCCGCTCGGCAATCGGGGCCTCCGCTGCTGCTCCCTCTACGGAGAAGTCTTCCAGCGACAGATCCCCTCGGAGCCGACGGTCGTTGTGGCAGCGGACACAGTATTCCTGCACCAGCTCCGTCATCGCTGCGGTCACGGGGGCGGGTGTGTGCGCCACTGGAGGTGCGGGTTTCGACCCATACCCCAGGGTGAGCACGATGCTCGTGAGCGCAAATAACGCGGAGTGCTTCATCCCGAACGCCTGAAGACCTGTCCTCGGAGCCGTGGCAGAGGCTGTGATGAAGGGCGTGAACTGCTAGGAATAAGGGCGTATCCGTCGCGTGGAAAGGCGTGGGGCGACAGAGCACTCGCCCGGTGCCAACTCGTCCGACTCTCGCCAAGTTGCATCAACGTCGGTCGCCGTCGTGCGCAACGCCGGCACACGAATCTCGGAGAGTCCATGTTGCCCCCGAATGTTGCTCGCCTCCTTGCCTTTGCCATCGGGCTGTCGCTGACCCTTGCCGGACCCTCAGCGGGTCAGGTGGACCTTGCCCCACTCTCTTCCATGAAGGCCCGCAGCGTCGGGCCGTCAGGGCAAGGGGGGCGCATCAACGCGGTCGATGCGCTGATCCACGACCCGGATGTCATCTATGTGGGGGCAGCGGCCGGGGGTGTGTGGCGTTCGCGAAACGCGGGGACCACATGGGAGCCGATCTTCGATGAACAGCCCGTGCAGTCAATCGGTGCTCTGGCCGTCGATCAGCGGAACCCGGATGTGATCTGGGTGGGCACGGGTGAGGGAAGTCCACGGAACTCCGTGAACCATGGAAACGGGATCTACAGGTCCATCGACGGTGGTCGGACGTGGCGACACCTCGGGCTGGAGAACTCGAGGGCGATCCATCGCATCCTGCTTCACCCGGATGACCCCGACATCGCGTACCTCGCGGTGGTAGGGAGCCCGTTCGGCGACTCCGAGGAACGAGGCGTCTACCGCACACGCGACGGGGGGGAGACGTGGGATCGGACGCTCTTCGTCGACGGCCGGACGGGTGCGGCGGATCTCGTCATGGATCCCCGGAACCCGAACAAGCTGATCGCCTCGATGTGGAGTCATCGCCGTCAACCGTGGACGTTCTACTCGGGCGGCGAGGGCTCCGGCATCTATGTCAGCTATGACGGCGGTGACACCTGGGATCGGAAGACCCCGGACGATGGACTTCCGGAGGGGGAACTGGGCCGCATCGGCCTGGCGATCTCCGCGAGTGAGCCCGACATCGTCTATGCTCTCGTCGAGGCGACTCGAAATGCTCTTCTCCGGTCCGAGGACGGGGGACGCAGCTTCGAGACCGTCAACACGGACGAAGGGGTCAACCCGCGTCCCTTCTATTACGCCGACATCTTCGTCGACCCATCGAACGAGAACCGGCTATACCGGGTGGCGGGGCGAATCGACGTGTCGGAAGACGGTGGAAAGACCTTCGAGACGTGGGTCTCGGGAGAACTCGTCCATGTCGACCATCACGCGTGGTGGATTCACCCGGACGACCCCAATCTGATTATCGACGGGAACGACGGTGGAGCGGCGATCTCCCGCGATCGCGGACGTCATTGGCAGGTGTTTCACAACCTGCCGATCGGGCAGTTCTATCACGTCAACGTCGATGATCAGACGCCGTACAACATTTACGGGGGAGCGCAGGACAACGATTCCTTCCGCGGCCCCTCCTACGCCTGGAATTTCCAGGGCATCCAGAATCACCAGTGGGAGAACCTCGGCTGCTGTGCCGATGGATTCGACATGGCGCCCGACCCTCGCAACGATCGGTTCGGGTACGTGATGCATCAGGGGGGAACGCTGCTGCGCTACGATCGGGCTACGTCCACGTTTCGCCGTGTGACGCCGTCTCACGAGGACGAGGCGGACCTCCGCTTCAACTGGAATGCGGCGCTCGCCCTCGATCCCATCCGGCCCGGTCGGGTGTGGTTCGGTTCGCAGTACCTCCACGTGAGTGACGACGATGGACTCTCGTGGCGCTCGGTCAGCCCGGATCTGACCACGGATGATCCCGAGCGTCAGCGGCAGGCCGAGTCCGGGGGCTTGACGACGGACGCGACGGGGGCGGAGAACAACACGACGATCGTGGCCATCGCGCCAAGCCCGGTGCAGGAGGGTGTGGTCTGGGTCGGTACGGATGACGGCAACGTCCAACTGACGAGGGACGGGGGCGTGACGTGGACCAATCTCATCGATGAGATGTCCGGTGCCCCCGCCGGCGCGTGGGTGCCGCAGATCCATGCATCCAGCCACTCCGAGGGCGAGGCGTTCGTCGTGATCGAAGATCACCGTCGGGACGACTGGACACCCTATGTCTTCCATACCCGGGATTTTGGCGCGTCATGGCGCCGGATCGCGGACTCTGTCGACGGTTATGCACTGTCCGTCGTGCAGGATCCCGAGGAGCCGAACCTTGTGTTCGTCGGAACCGATCGTGGCCTCTGGTTCAGCGTCGACAACGGCACGAGCTGGCAGCGATGGACGAACGGGGTACCTGCGACTCCGGTCCGAGATATGGTCATTCAGCGGCGTGAACACGACCTGGTGATGGGCACGTTCGGTCGATCCTTCCTGGTGCTGGACGACATTCGTCCGCTCCGTCTTCTCGCACGGGAGGGAGGCCCGCCTGCAGGACTGCACCTGTTCTCCATGCTGGACGCGCCCCAGGTCGACGTCGCGCAACAGCCGGGCGCGATTTTCCCGGGGGATTTCCTCTATCAGGGCGAGAACCGCACTGCGGGAGCACGGATCCGCTACTGGGTCCCCCCAGCCTCGGACTCGAGCGAAGTCGATGATGATCCCGAAGCCTCGATCCAGCTCATCTCAAACGGGCGCGTGATCCGTCGCTTGAGCGGACCTGCGAACCCCGGGCTCCATCAGGTCGAGTGGGGCATGGAGCGAGCCGGGGTACGTTCGGCGACCCGTCCCCCTCCGGATGATCCGGAGGCCGCACCGGAGCCGGGCGGCCCGCTGGTGTTGCCCGGCGATTACACGGTTCGCGTCATCGTCGAGACGGATACGGTGGAGGCAGCAGGTCGCGTTCTTCCCGATCCTCGCATCGAGTACGACGAGGCGACCGCGCGAAGGGTCGTGGCTTTGCAGGATCGCGTCCTCGCGGCGGAACGGCGGGCGACGGGCACGGCAGATCGCATTCGGGATGCAAGGGAGGCCGTGCGCCGGGTTCAGGAGCTGCTCTCGCAACGCGAAGGGGAAGCGACCGACTCTCTTGAATCACATGGCAGCCGGATGGACGAGGCTCTGGAGGCCTTCTACACGGACATTGCCGGCGAGAGCGGGCAACGAAGCCGAAATGATCCGTCGCGTCTCACGTCGCGCCTGAGAGAAGCGTCGAGGGTGCTGCTTTCGGGTCGCTGGAAGGAGCCGAGTCAGGCGGCGATGCGTTCGCTCGAACGGGCCGAGGCCGCCGTGCAAGGGCTCGAGGAGCGCGTCGACGCCTGGTTCGACGGGGAATGGGCTGCGTATCGGGAAGCTGTCGAGGACGCGGATCTTGGCCTGCTCGAGGGGAGTGGGCTATGAAAGACGCCGGTTCCTCGGGTAGATCGCACCTCCACGCGGGCGATGGCGGGTCTTCCGAGAACGGCGTACTCTGCCTTATCGGATACGCGCACGCTTCGCGCCCTGGCGGCCCCCCATGAACCAGTACCCGTACATCACCGACTACGTGAATGACGTGTTCCGGCGGGAGAAGGAACGCCTGGATTACCGGATCATCCGGCCCGTCTTTCTGGTCCTGTACTTCTTCATCCGTGTCGTCGTATTTCCCCTGAAGTTCTTCTTCCATCGAAATCCGTGGGGATTCGAGGCGCGCGCCATCGATGCCGTACTGGTCTTCGGCCTGAAGTACATCGCCAGTTCCGAGGCTGCCGAGCTCTTCATTCGTCACGTTCAGATCGAGCCGCTCATTTATCGTCATCTGGTGACGCACGCCGACCTGATGGAGGGTCACGAGGGGCCGACACCCGCGGGACCGTTGAGTGGGATCGACGGAGACTACAACGTCGACTCCCTCGCCGGGATCGTCGAGAACCACATGACGGTGTCCCACGACGAACTCGCGTACGAGGTCGTCGACCGCTTCGACAAACGGAAGTTCATCGACAATCTCGATGTGATCCGCGGGAGCGTGCCCGAGGACCACGGTGACCTCGGCAAGGGAGTCCTGGAGGCCAACCGCAAGCATTCCCTGAACATTCTGGGGAGCACCAACGTCGTTCTGATGGTGGTCACGGCGATCACCGTGTTCGGGGATCTCCGAACGTCCGTAAAGGCACTGAATTCCTTCGGTTCGGACTCCATCGTGCTCTGGGCCATGAAGCACCTGTACCGGGATACACCCGACGTCATGACGGATCTGGATTTCTACATGCAGGTGTACAGCAACAGGGGGCACTACAACAGCAGCGCCTTCGTCTCCGACCCGTCCCAGTACCTGTATTACCACATCGTATTCGACGAATTCGTCTATCACACGCTCAGGACAAGGAAGCCGCTGAGCCCCGCCTGATGGACTGCTATATCACGAGGACCGGTGCGTTCCTGCCCGGTGAGCCGATCGACAACGCGGACATGCAGGACTTCCTCGGGACGCTGGACGGGGAGAACGACGTTCGCGACAAGATTCTGCGCATGAACGGGATCAAGAAGCGCCATTACGCGCTCGATCGCGATCAGAGGGCAACCCATGATGTGTATGGCCTCGCGTCCGAGGCAGTGGCCCGGTGTCTGGACTCCGAGCAGCCGCGGCCCGGCCCGGGATATCTGTCCGCGGGTTCGACCAACACCCCTCTGGTTGGTCCCGGTCTCGCCAGTATTCTGCATGCAGCGCTCGGCTCATCAGGCGTGCTCCCCCGCTCGGTGGAGATCAACTCGAACTCGGGGATCTGCTCCTCCGGAGCTCAGGCGTTCATCAATGCCTACCGGGCCGTGAGGTCCGGTGACCATGCATCGGCCGTGTGCGCAGGGGTCGAGCAGCCGTCCGAGATTCTCAAGTCGACCGTGATCCAACCCCCACGTGATCGCGACGACTTTCCGGACGACCCCAAGAAGTCCCGCTGGTTCATGTCCGTGTTCCTCCGTTTCATGCTCTCCGATGGGGCCGGGGCCTTCCTTCTTGAGGATCGGCCTGCCCGCGACGGTGTCTCGCTCCGGGTGAACTGGACGTGTTCCCGGTCATTCGCGCACGAGACCCCGCTGTGCATGAAGCTCGAGAGCGAAAGCAGACTGCTGACCCAGGACGTCGAAATTCTGAGCCAGTATCTGAAGCCGTGTGTTCGGCAGACGCTTCAGGCTGCCATCGATACGACGGGGGATGACCTCGCAGATTACCGGATCGTGTTGCCCCATCTCTCCTCGTTCTTCTTCAAGCGCTACATGCTGCAGGTGCTGGGAGAGTTCGCTCCGCCGGGGGGTCGACTCGACCACTGGACGAACCTGGAGTGGGCGGGCAATACCGGTGCGGCCAGCATCTACATCATGCTCGACGAGTATCTGAAGACCCATACGCTCGAGGACGGTGATCGACTCCTCCTCTTCATCCCCGAGTCCGGACAGTTCAACTTCGTCCTCATCAGTCTGACGGCGGTCTGTTGACGCAGGGCGGTGAGGGGCCGCCGAATCGTCTGGCCATCATCGGGGCGGGCAGCAGCGGGCTCGCTGCGCTCAAGGTCGCGGTGGAAGAACTCGACGGGTGGGAGATCGTGTGCTTCGAGCGGAGCGAAGCGGCGGTCGGTGCGTGGGGATATCCGTACAAGGGCTTCGTGTCCACGTCGACGAAGTATGCGACCCAGTTCGCGGGCCACCGGTGCTTCGATGCCTCGGCCGCTCCCGCAGGGGTCGAGGACGGTCGCGAGTTCTTCAAGGATGACGAATACGGCCGCTATCTCGCCGGGATGGTCGATGAGCACGGTCTGAGGCGCTACGTGGAGGAGCACGCGTTCGTCAGCCGGATGACACGGGTCAGCGACGGGTGGGCGTTGTCGATCCGGGGGAACAACGCCCGGGTCGAGGTCTTCGATCGTGTCCTCATCTGTTCCGGGCTCGCCGAGCGGCCGAGGACGCTCGATGCCTCGGTGCCCGTGCTGGATCGGATCGATGAGCAAGCACCCGTCCGTGATCAAACCATCGTGGTCATCGGCGGAGGCGAGTCCGCCGTCGACATCGCGGATCGACTGGCCCACCCGGATCTCAACAACCGCGTGTACCTGTCCCTGAAGGGCGGCATTCGCGTCAGTCCCCGGTATCACCCGATCCGGGGTGTGCCCTCCGATTTTCTGCGGAACCGTCTGATGCTGTCGGTCCACGAGGACCTGCGAAACGCGATCGGACAGAAATTCGTGGAGGCCCGGATCAGATATCAGGAGTGGTTCGAGCGCCTGTCTCGATCGGGTCGCGCGCCCGAAACGACGCCGCGCACGGCGCGCGACCGGAAGAAGCACTGGGCTCTCAAGCTGACCGAGCGGGCGAGGGACGATCTGTTCAATGTGTTCCACAACAAGAGCGATGGATTTCTCGACGCGGTCGCTGAGGAGCGGATCCAGATCATCGGCCCCCCCGTGGGTGGCGGGTATCGGCTCTTTACCGATTTCGAAGGAGATCAGGAGGTCGCGCTGGAGCCGGACCACGTGGTGCCGATGATCGGCTACGCCTCGGCACTGGAGGAAGTCACGGATGGGGCGGTTCGCGTATCGGACTTCTTTCTCGGTTGCCTCCATGTCGAACACGAGGACCTCTTCCTGATCGGTTTTGCCCGTCCGATCATCGGAAGTATCCCTCCCATCAGTGAGGTGCAGGCCCGCTACGTCATCGGCATGATCGCGGGATCGTGCGAACGTCCGCGGGATATCGCGGATGCCCACGCGCAGGAGCGACGCAGGCTGACCGCGACCTACCCGGCGATCGATACGGATGCGGTGTATCCCGTGGAAATGATCCCGTACTGCGACGGACTGGCCCGCCGCATGGGTACATACCCCTCGCTGCGTCGACTCCGATCGGTGCGGACCTGGATGCGGGTCATGCTGACCCCGGCGTCTACCCTCCATTACGACGATCGAGATTTCGACCCGGAGTTCATACGCCGGCAGCCGGTCCATGCGCCGCCTCTGATCATCGCGCTGCTGCTGCTCGTGAAGGCCTTCGACGTCCTGTTCAGGGCGGGGCCGCGAATCGGACGCCGGAGGTCCTGAGGCGGCGTATCCCCGCGGGGTCGAACTCGCTAGCGGGGGGTCGTCCGGACTCGAAGTCCGTGCTTCGGATTCATGGTCAGGTGCGCCCACATCAGATGGCGGTCGCTCGCATCGATGCTCACCCGGTAGCGTTGGAGCACCGTGGCTGCGATGGCGATGAGCTGCAGCATCGCAAAGTTGATGCCGATGCAGATCCGGGGCCCTCCGCCGAAGGGGATGTGTGCGAACGACGCTCTCTCGTTCTCCATGCTGCCTTTGAGGAACCGCTCGGGCCTGAATGCCCCGGGTTCCTGCCAGAACTCCGGATGTCGGTGCAGGGAGTAGCGACTGAAGGCAACCATGGTGCCTCGCTCGAGCTGGACGCCTCCGAGGGTTACCTCCTCCATGGCGTTCCGGTTTTCGAACCAGAAGGGCGGGTGGAGACGCATGGTTTCTTCCAGGACCATCCGCAGGTACGGAAGCTGCGCAGACAGCTCCACGGTGAGCGGTTCACCTCTCGTCACGTCATCGATTTCGGTGATCAGCCGTTCCGCCACATCAGGGTTGTGATGCAACTCGTACCACAACCACGTCAGGGCTGCGGATGAGGTCTCGTAGCCTCCGATGATCAGCCCGAGTGACTCCTCGACGAGGTCGGTATCACTCATCGGAGCGCCGGTGTCCTCGTCGCGCGCACTCAGCAGAATCCCGAGCAGGTCGTCCCTCGGTGCACCGCGGCGTCGCTCGGCAATCAGCCCCAGAACGAAGGTGCGAAACTCGTCCAGAGCCCTCTTGAGCCCCCGGTTGGTCGGCGAGGGGAACCATGGATCGGTCACGATCGGGATCGGTGGCTTCGCGCTGTATCGGTTGATCACCCGCGTCCAGCGCTCGATGTCCGGGCCGACGTCCTCGAATCCATTGCTGAACAGCGCACGACCTGCGATCGCCAGGGTGACCTGTTGCATGTCGACCGAGATGTCGAAGGGACGCTCGGGGTCCCAGCGCTGCACCATTCGCCTTGCCTCCTCGGTCATCAGGTCGAAGAAGCTCTGCACGGCTGCGGGCTTGAAGGTCGGCTGCATCATCTTGCGCTGACGCTTCCACCGCTCGCCCTCGGAGACGACGAGACCATCACCGAACGCGTTGCCGAACCGTCGATAGATGGGCGTTCTCTTGTCCCACGTCCTGTGCGTGCCCGTAAGGACGGGCTTCACCAGGGCAGGATGGTTGACGAAGTAGAAGCTCTGTAGCCCCCGGACATGAACGAAGTCACCGAAGGTCCGTGCGAGATCATCGAAGTACAGCGCCGGGTTGCCGAGGAGCATGGACTGACGATGTCCCCACGGAGCACGGACGAGCCGGCCGGTGAACTCGTTCACGGGGCCCGTTTCACGCGCGGTGGTCGCAGGGTATTCAGGAGACGCCCAGGCCCTCGAGCCACGCGACAAGCTCCGAGCGCGTCGTCGACTCACTCGCCGTAAGACCCCGTGAAATCAGATCGCTCTGCTCGTAGGGATCAGCAAGAAGGTCGAACATCTCCTCTCCTCCGCCGGGATCGATGATCAGTTTGAATTGCTCGTTTCGGGCGGTCGTCCATGTACCGGTCCCGACTTCCTCGATCGCGCTGAAGACGAAGTCCCGATGAGGACCGGGCGACCGCAGCAAGGGCACGAAGGACCGACTGTCGTGGATGTCCGTCACGCTGCCTCCCGCGAGCTCGGCGATCGTGGCGAAAAGGTCGGTGCTGCTGATCAGGCTGGCGTCCGACCCCCGGCGCTCGAGCTGGCCACCCGAGACGAGCAGGGGGGTGTTGATTCCCCCCTGATACACCGACCCCTTCGCAGCACCACTCGAATAGGGTGGCTGCACGGTCTGACGCGGTGATCCATTATCCCCGATGAAGATGACCGTCGTCTCTGCCCGCTCGGACGGGGACAGGCTGTCCAGCAGCCGGCCGATGTGGTGATCCATGGCCTCGATCGCGGCCATGTAGTGAGGCAAGGCGTCCGTCCCCGGCTGAAACGAACCCAGGTCGCCCTGACTGTGGGTGTCTGCAGGCGGCACGTGGAAGGGCGTGTGAGGGGCGTTGAACGCCAGCCACAGAAACCAGGAGTCGTCCTGGTCGCGCACCCAGTCGATCGCGAGATCGGTCAGCACCTCCGTGGTGTAACCGGTCTGAGTCGTCGTGACCCCGTCGGCGGTGAGTGGCCACGCGTAATAGTCATCGACGTCGGCCGTGAGTATACCGGCGTAGTAGTCGATCCCCATCGACTCGGGATTGAAGGATGACGAGCGGGAGAGATGCCACTTGCCGACCACCGCGGTCGCATAACGGCGATCTGCGGTGGAAGCCATGAACGCCTGCAGGATGGTCTCGTTCGACGACAGGGCGGCCCCCGAGCGTGTGACACCCGTTCGGAAGCCGTGACGCCCGGTGATGATGGACGCCCGGGTGGGTGCGCAGGTGGGTGTCACCCACAGGTTGGTGAAGGTGAGACCGTCCGCTGCGAGACCATCGAGCGTCGGGGTATTCGGTTTTACGATGCCTTCCGAAAAGCCGGGCATCGCGTCCTTCCCGAGATCATCCGCGATGATCAGGAGGATGTTTCGCTCCGAATCGACGGAACCATCCGGGTCCGCCGGGATTGCGGTGGTGTCGCTCGAGGTACACGAGCACAGGGTGAGCCAGACGGCGACAACCCCGTTCCGATGCCAGGGCATACGCTGCTCTCAGGAGCCCGAGATCCGTACGCTGTCGAGATAGCACATCTCACTGACCGCCCCCGTCTCGCACTTGAAGCGGACGGCGGTGGCGGTCGAAGGCAGCGCGAATGTTCGGGGTTGAAAATCGCTGTTGTCCTCGCGAGCAGTTCCCAGGTGCTCCAATGAGATCCAGCCGCCGTCGAACACCTGCACCTCCCAGTCATCCGCCGCGTCCAGGCCGACCAGCATGCGCCGATAGGTCAGCTCTACGGAAGAGAACCCGGCGGCGTCGAAGGAGACCTCAATGAAGCTGTCCTTGCCCGAACCGGTGCGTTTGGCGCGCGCGCTGTAGGAGCCCTCGGCCGCGGTCCCGGAGACCACGGACCAGCGCCGGCCCGCACCGTAGACGGACCAGTTTTCGAGAGTTCCGCTCTCGAAGCCGTCGGCAAAGATGAGTCCCGGGGGAGGCGGGTCGGTCTCGTCGTCGTCTGACGCATCCGAGCATCCCGGGTCGACGAGGTCGATCAGTCCATCGCCGTCGTTATCCAGCCCGTCACTGCAGGCAGGGGGCAGGGGATCGGTCTCGTCGGTATCAGCGGCATCGGCGCACCCCGGATCGACGAGGTCGATGAGCCCGTCAGCGTCATTGTCCACGCCATCGGAACACGCCGGGGGTGTCGTGCCCGGAGCTCGCGTAACCGGCTGCTTGAAGACCCAGTCGACCATCGTCCAGAGCATCGGCCAGTCACTGCCATCCGAGCCGTCGGAAAGCTCGGATCCGAAGTCCGTTCCATCCCGGTCGTCGTCTTCCTCGATTTCCGGATGCGGGCCGACGAGCACGGCCCGTCCGGTGCCGTAGTCGATCCCGATCACGCCGGGCGCGCCGTCGGCCGCGGGATTCTCGGGGACCACCCAGGTCGCGAAGGTTTCGATCGTCTGACCCTCGTGCGGGACGAAATAAGGCTCACCGTAGTAGAGCACGTCCCTCCTCGGCGGTTCGAAGACATTGGCCTCGAACGCCAGATTGATATCCATCGGGGTCATGACGTATTCGGGCCACGGCGCGATCTCCTCGATCGGCCCGACGCAATCGCCGTCAAAGACGTCCGACGGGTAATCGAGGTACTCTCCTTCCCAGATCGTCACATCGCAGAGATAGAAGGCGCCGGCGCTCATCCCGATGTAGGCACCGCCGTCTGCGATGAAGTCACGGATGTGCTCGTCACCGGATGCCGTAAGTGACTGATTGTAGTTGCCGGCCCAGCCTCCGGGCATGAACAGACCGTCGAAGCGACCTGTAAGCTTCCCCCGGTTGATCTGGTTCTTGCCGATGGCCTCCCAGGTATGGCCTTTCCATGTGAGAAAGCTGGTGAACGCGAGAATGCTGGGTTCCCACGTACCACCGCCCGTGTATACCGCCCAATGCCTCGAATAGTCGGCTTCCGCCGCGACGACCGCGTGCGACTCGTCCGTCACGACCACCGGGGTTTCGGACGCGGAAGAAATCGGCGCGGTCGGCGGTCCGGAGCAGGCCCACGCCAGGAGCGTCACGCCCACCGTCAGGGTCGCCCAGGCGACCCGCTGACCGGAGTTGCCTGCCTTCGCCCCCCGGCGCGTGTGAGTCACGAGCCGACCGCCGAGCACGTCACGGTGTTGCTGGCGGGATCATAGGTCCAGCCGGCGCCACTGACGGACTCGACACACGCGGTGAAGGAGAAGGCACCCTTTTGCTTGGGACCCTGCACGATCGCGATCCCGTCCGAGCCGGTGAGTGACGCTCCGGTTCCCGAGACATCTCCCGAGAAGGCGACCGTCACCGAGAGACCCTCAACGCCCAGACCGGACTCGTCGACAATCGACACCGTCGCCACCGCCCTGCGGTTTCGGCCGCCTGCAGAGACGAGTTCGGAGGAGAGCGAAGACACGTAGACGACGCCCGGCTCCGGTGCGGGGGCTGGCGTCGCCGACGCTGCGGAGCTTGCAGCACTCTCGTTGCCGGAGGTATCGACGGCCGAAACCGCGTACGAGTACGCGACTCCGTTCGTCACGGAGCTGTCGGTCCAGCTGGTCTGGTTCAGCGGGTCGACGGTCTGTCGAGCCGGTGTGGGGTTCTCAGTCGTCCAGCGGTACACGTGATATCCCGCCAGGTCCGGTGCAGAGACGGCCGCCCAGCCCAGTTGGACGACGGCGTCGCCTCCGTTGGCCGTCAGCCCGGCGGGAACGTCGGGAGGCGTCGAGTCATCGCCACCGCCACCACCCCCACCGATGAACGTCTGACCGTCGTTCGGAAGTCCGGGACTGGCCGGGGCCGGAGCCTGCCACGTGAACGAACTCGCACGGTCCCCCGAGCCGGTCAGCTGGAGCGACCGGAAGCCGCGGTCATTGCCGGACTCGGATACCCCGATGTCCACGGCGGTCATGCCCGAGGCCGGACCCGATGTCGCTGTCAGTGACCCTTCATAGGCGATGAAGTCGACCACGACTCCGGCGGCATCGATGAGGGCGATCCCGTCGGGAGCCCCGTTCTGGAGTCCGGGAAAATCGACGGAACGGGTTCCGAACCCGGACGCCTGGTCAGGAATCGACCCGGAAAGCCCAACCGATCCGTACACCGCGCCTCCGGAACCGTTGTAGCCGACGACCGTCCATCCGGATACGTCTGTCCCGGCGGGGCCGGCGATCTCGACGAATTCGTTTCGGTCGCCGCCCTTGTTGTCGTAGTGAAATTCATTGATCCACGGAGTGACGGTCGGACCGCCGCCGGGTGTCACCGTCACAGGGGAGGTGAGGGCCGATTCATTGCCGGTCAGGTCGGTTGCTGAGACCGCGTACGTGTAGGGCGTCCCATTCGCAACGGATGCATCGTCATACTCGAGGGCCTCGACCAGCGCCGAGGTCAGTCGGGTCCACGGGGCTCCCCCGGACTCCGAACGATAGACGGAGTAGCCGTCGAGATCGGCCGAAGGACTCGCCGACCAGGACAGGTGAACCACTCCGTCTCCCGGGTCGGCCGACAGGTCGTCGATCATGACCGGCGCCTGGGTGTCGCCCCCTCCGCCGTTGCAAACCCCGGAGAAGACGCAGTCGACCCATTCCGGATGGTCGACGAACGGGTTGCGATTGCCCTGAAACGAGAAGATCACCGCATTGCGATTACGCTCACGATCATCGACCGGATCTTCTGCGTGCCAGGCAAGCAGGACGCTCAACAACCCCATGTACGCGACGCCGGAAGATTCCGGATCGGCCACGTTCTCACCGGTGACCTGAATCAGCGTCGGGTCGTCCGTGAGGATCAGGTCCGGCTCCCTCGAGGAATTGCTGTGCCGCCCTCCCTCGTAGCGCACGTCCATGTAGAGGAGTGCGCGAGCGATATCGCCACGGCGCCCGGGCCAGACCTCCCATGTTCCGTCCGAGGTTTGTCCGGTGGTCCAGTTCGAGTTGCCAGGATACGAACCCGTCCCTCCGCCACGCCCGTCGTTGAACTCGGTGGGACGCTCGTCACACGAGCCGCCGCACCACCGGAACGGCTTGTTGCTCCGGGACGAATTGTAGCTGTCATTCGACAGGAAGAGTGCGTGCGCGTCCGTGTACGGCATGTTCGCGGAGTCCGCTCTCGCGTGGTCGTTCGGGAACCCGTACGACGTGGGCCACGAATGCTCACGGTTGTAGTCGGTGTTCCCCCCACCGGCCTTCACGTATGACGCGTTCAGGTACACATCGATGATGCGCCCCGAGTCGTTCGGGTCCTCCTGCGCCAGTTCCAGAATGTCCCAGGTGTCGGTCGCGGTCGACGTGTAGGAGAACCTCGTATGGTCGTCGATCACCTCATGAAGCGACGGCCGGAGTGCTGCAGCCGAAGAGGCGTCGACGGACGAATAGTAGCCCGCCGGAGGAAGGAGAGACGGCTGTGGGTTCAGGTCCGGGACGGACGGCGCAGTCGGGGTCTCACTGACACACGCCGCCAGCACGAGCAGGAGGGGAGTGGCGAGAAAGGGTCGCTGCATGATGCGGACCTTGAGGCTCTGGCGGGTGTTGGTTCCGACTCATTGTGACATTGACAGCCCCATGGCGTCCACCCCGGCCAGAGGAGCCGTGCCGATCGTGGCGCTGGCGCACTTGCTCGGCCTGCGCGCGATCGGTCTTTTGACCTTGAGAGAATCCGAGGTCAGTCAGAAATCCCGCCCCCCGAAAACAGCCACCGAATGCTCGGTCTTCAGCTCCCTATAAATCGTTGGGCTTTCTCCCGAAACGGCGTCGTCCCTCCGGTGCGAAGCGCGGCTGCCGTGCTCGCCTGGGTCCTCTTCGGATGTGGTGCTCCACCGAGTCTTCCTGCCCCGCCGTCTCCGGAAGCCATTCCTAGCCTCGAGGCCGAGTGGGCAGGGGATGCCGAGGATCTCGAGGCAGGGGCGAGTCTGGCGCTCGCCTACTCTTCGGCGGGTCGGCGTGCGGAGGCGGAAGCCCTCGTCGCGGAGCTCATGGAGGCGTTTCCCGACGAATCTGCCGCATTCATTACGGCGGGCTTGCTGGCTGAAGACGCAGGGTCCCCCTCGGATGCCGCGGCCTTTTATCAGGCGGGTCTCGACCGTGAGCCGTTCCCTGAGGTTCGCTCCGCAGTTGAAGCCAGACTCGCCGGGGTTCGAGCCGAGGCCATCCGTGCCGACGTCAGGCGGGCAATCAGCGCAGAAGAGGAATTTGCCGATCGGGTGCCAGACGCGAGTTCCGTTGGGGTCTTCCCGCTCGCGTTCGAAGGTATCGACTCCGTCTGGGCTCCCCTGTCGCTGGCCGTCACCGATATGGTCATCACGGACCTGGCGCTGATCGACCGGCTTCAGGTGGTCGAACGCGCCTCCATGCAGGCGCTGGTCGACGAACTCGGACTGGCAGAGAGTGGTCGGACCGAATCGTCGACGGCAGCCCGTGGCGGTCGGATTCTCGGTGCTGCGCGAATCGTCCAGGGGGTGCTGCGCGTCGAGCCGGGAGCCCGCGTCGGCATTGATGCCGCCGTGGTCGAGACCAGAAATGCGCCGGACGCCGCAGAGACGTCGATCGATGTCTCGGACACGCTGGAGCGCCTGATCGAGGCTGAAAAACGGATGGTCTTCGGGATCATCGATGAGCTCGGGATCGAGTTGACGGCTGCCGAGCGGGAACAGATCAGCGAACGCCAGACGGAGAGCCTTGACGCCATGCTCGCGTTTGGCCGGGGTCTTCAGGCAATGGACCGCGGGGATTTCGAGGCAGCCGTTCAGGACTTCGAGACAGCGGTGGACATCGATCCGGGCTTCTCGAAGGTCGAGACGACACTGACCCAGGCCCGAGTGCAGAGTCGACCGGCCGCGGTCGCGGCTCTGCGTAGCATGCCGTCGCTCGCGCGGCAGGTCCGCAGTCGTCGTCAAGCCGTGCGACTGATACGAACGGCACCGACGGTCATGCGTCGAAGGATCGTGCGGCGACTCAAAGCCGAGGAGCGCGCGACCGTCGCGGAATCCCTCGGGCTGGACCGTGTGGGGCAGGTCATTCTTCTCGAACTGACCTTCCGTCCGCCGGGAGGAGCGTTCCAGTGAGCCACGCCATGCAACCGCCCGAGGGTCGGTCCGGCGTCCGCTACGGATGTGGGATGCTCCTCCTCACGCTTCTGGCGGTCGGCTCCGTGCCGGGTGAGCCCCTGAGTGGTCAAGCCGTGCTCGTCGGACATCAGATCGACACCTACTCGTTCAGGGATCCCGACGTTGCGGGTTTGTCCACGATTTCCGTGGCGACGACGCCGGTGACGCTGGGGCTGGGCCTCGGACGATGGGCGTCCATCTCGGCCCGCACCGCGTATGCCCGGGGGATCGCGGAAGGAGGAGACGGCAGCACGGTGACGCTCGAAGGGCTGACCGACACCGAAGTCATCTTCTCCCTCATGCCCTTCGGAGGTGACTTCTCGCTGTCGGCGGTGGCGAACGTTCCGACGGGTCGCTACGAACTCTCTCTCGACGAGGCGCTGATCGGCGGAGTGGTAGCGACCGAGTTGCTGCCGTTTCCCGTGAAGTCCTGGGGCAGTGGCGCCGCGCTCGGGGCGGAGATGCAGATCCTGAGGCAACTGGGCTCGTGGGGCGTTGCCGTTGTCGGGTCGTACAGAGCCGCGCAGGCGTACGATCCCCTCGACGAGTTCATCGTCGGATACCGTCCCGGTGATCAACTCAGCGCGCGATTCGCGCTCGACCGCGACGTGGGAGATGCAGGCTCCCTCGGTGCGGTCGTCGGGTACACCGAGTATTCCGGCGACCAATCCGGCGGCCTCGAGATCTTCCAGGCGGGAGCTCGACTTGACGCGCAGCTGTCCTACGCGTTTCCGATGGGTCGCTCCCACAGCGGTCTGCTGTACGGGCTGGCATACCTCCGCGAGCCGGGCGCGCCGGTCGGCACCGAGTCGACATCTCAGGTCCAGCCGCAGCCCGCTCAGCAGCTCGGCATGGTCGGGGGAACGTTACGGTTGTCGCTCGGTCGACGCGCGGCGTTCACACCCGGCTTCGAAGCCCGTGTGTTCCTTGCCGGGGACGAGCAGAGTCAGGGATGGCTCTACGCCGGAACGGGCTCTCTGGAGCTGAGGATCGCGGGTCGGCCGACCGGGACGCAGTTGCTGCTGGTGACCGAGGGCGGCTATCGACAGGGCAACGTCATCGTGACTGACGGGTTGGCCACAGGGGTCGAGGGTTGGGGTGTGAACGTGATGCTGGTCGTGGAGGCGCGTTAGACATGGTGAATCGTCGCAAGCTTCTCGGT
>JAYOKZ010000003.1:113470-165010 GCA_038120095.1 Gemmatimonadales bacterium | reverse complement strand
ATTTCCTCGTCCAACGAAACAGAAAAGACAAACGGAACGCAATAGTCATTTTGCCAACGCGCACCATATACGGTAGTGAATGATTCACTGGATACGACATCTCGTGTCATTCTTATTTGCGTGACATGCTCCTGATCCCTGGCCCGTCGTGCTGACCGCAAGCGAATTCCTGTCAGAGCTTCACGAACGAAAAGCATCGCGCATAACCTGCGTACGATTTCGCCGAAATCGGAGCACGATCTGGTCGCTCACACAAGGCGGAACGATGCTCAACGTCCATGAGGCCTACCGAAACGCGCCCCCAGACATTCTGGACGCGTTTGCGGCGCTAGCCATCGAAGGAGAGGTCCGTACGGCGGCAGCGCGAGACGCCGCGAAGGTGATCAGTACCTGGCCAGAGCTCGCCAGCGCGATCGCACAGTTACGAGAGGCACACGACGAGCACAGGGCGCAGGCCGGAATTGATGACCACATCACCCACTGCTGCGCGAATCCCGGTCAACGCGCCTACCTCTCGGCAATCTATCGGTACTTCAATCAGACGCGCTTTGCTGGCGTCCTGCCTGACACACTCCCAGTTCGCCTCAGCGCGCGGATGCGCTCCACGCTCGGTCACATGGTACCCGGAGAGCGGAGCGACGGGACGCGATACGTCATCGAAATCGCACTCAACTGTGATCTGATGCTCCCGGGAAATGGGGCTGAGCGTGCGGATACCCTGCTGCACGAGATGGCACACGCTGCGGACTGGCTCGAATCCGGAGCGCGTGGGCACGGTGCATCATGGAGAGCGTGGGCCCGGCGATCGGGGTGCCAGCCAACCCGTTTGTACGAGCGTCCCGTCCGGCGCCGACGCAGCCGACGACTCGCGGTCGATCGAGTCCCTCCCATCCCCGGAGCACTGAGAGACATCTAGCGTCGATCTCCGCCCGACCCGACGCCCTGGCCCGGAATGCGCTAACGAAGCCAACCCTCCGAGTAGAGAAGGATCGCTCCGGATGGATAGATGATGGATCCGTCTACAGGAGACACGATGACGATCGTGTAGATGAGATCGAGTGGCCAGTCACCGGCAAACAGTTGATTGACCGGAACTCCATTCATGTAGATCGGAAGACAGCGGCCGCGGAGCCCGTAACAGGTTCCTTCAGTGGTGAGCCTGACGACGAGTCCTGCTCCGGCTTCCCACCGAATCAGGTCTTCGAGGACACGCCCCGCCTCGATATGCGCCTGGATGTCATCGTATCGTATCGGCTCGAAGCGCAATGACCGAACGCTGAGACCCACCATGTGACGGACACTGCGATCCACCTGCTCGTCTGAAACCCGTCGAGTTTCGACTGTGAAGCCCTGGATGGCGACGGGATCAGGCCCCATGAGAAGATCGAGGGGGTAAACCGCGTCGGCAGTCAGAGCCCGAAGAGGCGGTGTTTCCATCGGGGTATACCCGAGCCGCTCGGCGGACAGGCGAAAGACACCGGCACCCGGGACGCCGATCCGGTAGACTCCGGCGGAATCGGCGAGTGTCACAGAGGTCGCGGACCCCGAATCATCGACGAGTCGCACCAGGGCACCTGCAACCGGACGGTCCGTGGCACCGTCCAGAACCCGACCCCGGATTTCCTGCCCGACCGCGGGAGAATGGAACACCAACACCGCCGTGAACACTGCAAAGCCACGAGGGCCCATGGCTCGATGGTTCCGCCATCGCGCAACCACTCGAGCGGCACTCCGGATGTTCTAGGCTCCCCGCCGCACCGCGTTCGCGGCAGCTACGATGGCATCCACCGTGATCCCGAATTTCTCGTAGAGTACATCGGCCGGCGCCGAAGCCCCGAAGTGATCGATTCCGATCGCATGCCCTTCGGCTCCGATCCATCGCTCCCAGCCGAACGTGCTTCCCGCCTCCACCGATACGCGGGCTTTCAGCGTGGGTGGAAACACCTCGTCCCGGTAGGCGACGTCCTGTTTCGCGAAAAGATGCCAGCTGGGCATGCTCACAACGCGGGTTGGAATCCCCTCATGCTCCAGTACGGACCGAGCCTCGAGCGCCAATGACAACTCGGATCCACTCGCGACGATCAGTACCACCGGCTCGCCTTCCGAGGCCTCCGCCAGTACGTACGCGCCCCTTCGCAGCCCCTCGGCTGAGGCAAGGCCGCGGACGGCGGTATTCTCAGCCGCCGCTGCACTGCCGATCCGGGCGAGGACCGGCACCTTCTGACGACTCAGGGCGAGGAACGAGGGCCCATCGCTTCGCTCGACTGCGACCCGCCATGCCACCTCCGTCTCAGGCCCATCACCCGGCCGGAGATCCATGACATTCGGAATCGCCCTCAGAGAGGACAGCTGTTCGATCGGCTGATGCGTGGGCCCGTCCTCTCCAAGCCCGATTGAATCATGCGAGAAGACGTAGATGGGAGGCTGACCCATGAGTCCGGCGAGTCGGATGGCCGGACGCATGTAGTCGGAGAAGATCAGGAATGTGCCCGCATACGGTCGAAGGCCTCCATGCAGTGTCATGCCATTCATGATCGAGCCCATCGCATGCTCCCGGACTCCGTAGTGAACGACACGCCCACCCGGTGACCTCGGCAGCATGCTATCCGCACCGTCGATGTCCGTCTTGTTCGACCCGCCCAGGTCGGCCGACCCTCCGACCAGGTTTGGCATACCGGCCGCGAGACCCTGGATCACCTTTCCCGACCAGCCACGCGTCGCGTCCGCCGACGTACTCTCGGCGAGTGCCGGAACGTCGGCATCCCAGCCAGCAGGCAGCCGACCTGCCATGAGTGCCTCGTACTGATCAGCGAGTTCCGGATACTCAGCCCGATAGGATGCGAAACGTCGTTCCCAGTCATCCTCAAGCTGCTCACCCCTGACCCGGCACTGACGCCAGTGGGCACGTGCTCCTTCATCCACGTAGAACGGTTCCAGCGACGGATATCCGAGGTTCTGCTTGGTGGCCTCGATCTCCGCTTCTCCGAGTGGCGCCCCATGAGACGACGCACTTCCCGCCTTCCCCGGAGATCCGTACGCGATCGTCGTGCGAAGGATGATCAGGGACGGGCGTGCCGTTTCCTGCTTCGCCTCCGTGATGGCGCGGTCGATCTCGTCGAGATCATTACCGTCGGCGACGTGAACCACATGCCAACCGTAGCCAGCGAACCGAGCTGCCTGATCGGTCGAGGTCGACAGGTCCGTCGAGCCCTCGATCGTGATCCGATTGTCGTCGAAGATCCAGATGAGCTTGCCGAGTCTCTGGTGCCCTGCGATCTCGGCAGCCTCGTGCGAGACCCCTTCCATCACATCACCGTCGGAGCACAGAACATACGTCCGATGATCCACGATTTGATGACCGGGTCGGTTGAAGTGCGCGCCAAGCCAACGCTCTGCGAGTGCAAAGCCGACGGAGTTGGCTACCCCCTGACCCAGTGGTCCCGTGGTGGTTTCCACGCCGGGGACGTGTCCGTATTCGGGGTGACCCGCGGTCGGCGCACCCCACTGTCGGAAGTTACGGATGTCCTCCTCCGTGAGGTCGTAGCCACTGAGGTGGAGGAGTGAGTAGACGAGCATGGACGCATGACCGACCGACAAAATAAAGCGGTCACGATCGAGCCAGCCCGGGTTGGCAGGGTTGTGATTGAGGTGGCGGTGGTAGAGCACGTACCCGACAGGGGCCAGGGCCATCGGGGTTCCCGGATGCCCGGAATTGGCCTTTTGCACCGCGTCCATCGAAAGGACACGGATCGCGTCGATCGCCAGTTGTTCGGTCGAACTCATCACTTGTCCCTGTTCGCTTGGATCAATGTCTCATCCCCAGCACCCCATGCGGCACCGTCCTGTCGCCCAGATCGATCAAAGCGCTACCGGGGTCACCCCACCACGAAGTTCACGAGTCGCCCGGGGACGTAAATGACTCGGCGCTCCGCACGGCCCTCGAGGTGCCGAACCACATTGTCTTCCGCACGAGCCACGGCCACGACCTCCGACTCGCTGGCGTCGGTCGCGACGACGATCGTCGCGCGCAGCTTCCCATTCACCTGAACCGCGACCTCGATCGCGGACTCAACCGCCTTCGACGCATCGAACCGGGGCCAGTTCGCACCGTCGAACATACTTCCGTCGTGTCCGAGTCGCTCCCACAGTTCCTCCGCCATATGGGGCGCAAACGGGGCGACCATGACCACCAGTGGCTCGATCTCCGCGCGCACCGCCGAACGCCCGCCGGACCGGATCACGTTCAGACACTCCATCATCGCCGCAATCGCAGTGTTGTAACCGAGGGTCGGGATCTGCTCGCTCACCTGACGGATCGTCTGGTGCACCTTCCGTTCCACGGCCGGATCCGGATCACCATCTCCAGCCGACACCGCGGTATCCCACAAACGATGCAGGAAACCGAACGGACCCTGGATTCCCTGCGGCCGATAGTCACCACCCTCCTCGAAGGGGCCGAGGAACATCAGGTAGGTGCGGAACGTGTCGGCTCCGAATTCTTCGATGATCGGATCCGGCACGATCACGTTGCCCTTGCTCTTCGACATCTTCGCGCCATCGGCGATGATCAACCCGTGCGCCCGGAAGACATCGTACGGCTCCTCGAAATCGATGTGACCGAGGTCCTTGAGCACCATCGTGATGAACCGTGAGTAGAGCAGATGCAGGACCGCATGCTCGTTACCGCCGATATAGGTGTCCACCGGCAGCCAGCGACTCGTGATCGCGCTGTCGAACGGTGTTGCTTCGAAGTCGGCAGAGGGGTAGCGGATGAAGTACCAGCCCGAATCGAGGAAGGTGTCCGAAACGTCGGTCTCTCTCCGCGCCTCCGCGCCGCACTCGGGACACGTGGTCTGGAACCACTCCTGAACTCGTGCCAACGGGCTCACGCCTGACGCGTCGGGTTTGAAATCCTCGACCCGAGGCAGAAGCACGGGGAGCTGCTCCTCGGGGACTGCCACCGGCCCGCACGCGTCACAATGGACAATCGGGATCGGAGGCCCCCAGTATCGCTGACGGGAGATGCACCAGTCGTGCAGGCGGAAGTTGACCTTGGCCTCTCCCCAACCCTGCTCCGAAGCCCACGCCGTCACTCGCTCGACGGACTCGGATACGTCCGTCCCCGAGAACTGCCCCGAGTTCACCAGTCGGCCGGGGCCTACATACGCCTCTTCCAGGGGTGTGTCACTGTCGTCATCGGGACCGGCTACCACCCGAACGATCGGCAACTCGAACTGCTCGGCGAACTCGAAATCACGCGTATCGTGGCCGGGAACGGCCATGATGGCCCCAGTCCCGTACTCCATCAGAACGTAGTCGGCGACCCAGATCGGGATCCTCTCGCCGGTCGCCGGATTCCGACAGAACCCGCCGGTTGGAACCCCCGTCTTCGTCTTGTCGGCCTTCTGTCGAGCAACGAGATCCTTCTTCTCAGCCTTGTCGACGTAGGCGTAAACCGGCGCTCGCAGTCCATCCATCGTCACGACCCCTACCAGGGGATGCTCGGGCGACAGGACCACATACGTTGCGCCGAACACCGTATCGGGCCGCGTCGTGTACACTTCGATCTGCGTGCCCGTCTCGTTTCCTTCGGAATCGATCACGGGGAAGTGCAGCTGTGCCCCCGTACTGCGTCCGATCCAGTTCTTCTGAGCCTTGAGCGTCGTGTCGGACCAATCGATCCGATCCAGGTTGTCCAGCAGGCGCTGCGCGTAGTCGGTGATCCGGAAGAACCACTGAGCGATCCGTCTCTGCTCGACCGCCGTTGAGCACCGCTCGCATTCCCCTCCGATGACCTGTTCATTCGCAAGGACGGTCATGCAGGACGGGCACCAATTGACCGGAGCTTCCTTACGCTCGGCCAGTCCTGCCTTGAAGAATTGCAGGAAGATCCACTGGGTCCACCGGTAGTAGGAGGGGTCGGTGGTGTCGACCGAGTGGTTCCAGTCGAACATGCCGCCGATGCGGCGCAACTGACGAGTGAAGTTCTTCACATTCGACGGAATCAGATCCATCGGATGCGTGCCGATCTTCAGTGCGAAGTTCTCGGAGTGGATACCGAACGCGTCGAAGCCCATCGGCTCGAAGACGGTCTTTCCCAGGAGCCTCTGGTACCGTCCGTGCACGTCGGCCCCGGTGAACGCATAGATGTTCCCTACATGAAGCCCCTCCGCCGAGGGGTAGGGGAACATCATGAGGTTGTAGAACGGGTCCTCTGCGTTCTGGAGTTCCTCACGAGACAGCGTGTTCGTTCCGCGCTCTTCCCAGAGCCGCTGCCACTTGTCTTCCACCGCAGACGGGACGTACCCGTCTTTCTCTTGGTTGGCCATGACTGCTGAGCGGAATTCCGCCGACTGATCGAGCTGCCGAGGGCGCAGTACCCGTGGTGGAGCCACCGGATCCTGCGCGAGGAACGGCTAACCTACATGCCGCAGAAGGCCCACCCAAGGGGCCTCGGTCGCCGTCGCACCAACACCCTCGTCAGACGCGATCCAGGGTGATCACCACGGTCGCGGGTTGGGTTCCGTTCCCGAAATCAAACGACCCGGCTTCGTTGATCAGAGTCATACGGTTCCGATCGTGGTTCGCCACGAATTCCTCATCGCCAAGGGCGATCGTCCCATCCCGAATGTCCACGGTACCGGAACGGCTCGTCACCATGCCCGAGCCGTCGTCGAGCGTCGACCCGACGATCGGTGGGCGAACGGAGTCATCGACCGAAAGGATGAAAGAGGCACCATCACGAGCGATGATGTTCACCCGATCCGACGAGCTCGACGTACGAACGAACTCATACTGAGCAGCGATCCACAGGCCTCCGATGTCGCCGATTTCAAATCCAAGGACGGTCTCGCCCACACACGACGACACGAGAGGAAGAAGGAGCGCGAAGAGAGAACGACGGACAGCGACCACACCATCTCCCGGCAAGTCCAGAGTCAATGGAAGATGGTTTGTACTCCGCTGCATCCGCAAAGGGCCGTCGATCGTGTATCTTCTCGAACCATGACCAGAACGAAGAAGAAAATTTCGGGCGCAAGCCTTCGGCACGCCTTCGAAGAGATCATCTGGCCACGCAAGAGGCTGATCGGTCTCGGACTTTTCCTCATCCTGCTCAATCGCCTTTCCGGCCTCGTGCTGCCCGGCGCCTCGAAATACCTGATCGACGGCGCGCTGCCGACGCCCTCGGATCTGAGTGGTGACCCCCTGGGGCTCACAACCGTCCCCGAGGCGAATGTCGTCCTGGGTGCCGTTGCGGTGGCGATCCTGCTTCAGGCCTCGACCTCGTATGCACTCACCATGCTCCTGAGCGTGGAGGCGCAGCATTTGATCGCGAGCTTGCGCGCGCAGGTCCAGAAGCACGTGCTGCAGCTCCCGGTGCACGTCTTCGACAACACAAAATCGGGCGAGCTCGTGTCTCGCATCATGGATGATGTCGAGGGGGTGAGAAATCTCGTCGGCACCGGTCTCGTTCAGCTGGTGGGGGGAACGGTGACGGCGATCGTGGCGTTCACGTTTCTCGTGCGCATCAATCCGATCATGACGGTGATCGCGCTCGTGCCCCTCGCCGCATTCGGGTTCGTGTCCACCCGGGCCTTCCAGACGTTGAGGCCCGCCTTCCGCGAGCGAGGAAAGATCCGAGCCGATGTGATTGGTCGACTGACCGAGGCCCTCGGCGGCATCCGGGTGATCAAGGGCTTTCATGCCATCGAGAAGGAAGGGGAGATTTTTCACGATGGCGTGATGCGGATCTTCGACAATGTGAAGACCACGCTCACGACCTCCAGCCTCGTGACCAGCCTCGGGACCTTCTTCATGGGCATGGCCAGTGTGCTGATCCTCGGGTACGGGAGCTGGCTCATTGGCGAAGGGCAGCTGACTGCCGGTGACCTCGTCTCGTTCATCCTGTTTCTGGGATTCATGATCGCCCCCGTCATTCAGATGGCGAACATCGGAACTCAGATGACCGAGGCGTTCGCGGGTCTCGACCGAACCTCGGAGCTTCTCGGGTGGCCTCGAGAGGACGACGACCCGGTTCGCGTCGAAGTCATGCCCCCGGTTGAAGGCCACATCGTCTTCGACGACGTGCGCTTTCAGTACGAGGAGGACAAGCCGGTTCTTCAAGGGGTGTCGTTCGAAGCGAGACCGGGCATGGTCGTCGCGTTGGTAGGCAGCTCCGGATCAGGTAAGTCGACGATGGCAGGCCTCGCTGCCTCCTTCCTCACCCCAGTCACCGGCCGCGTGGTCGTCGACGGCGTCGATCTGCGCACAGTGAAGCTGGCGAGTTACCGGAAGCAGCTCGGGCTCGTCTTCCAGGATGATTTTCTCTTCGATGGCACCATTCGGGAGAACCTGCGATTTGCGAGGCCCGCCGCCAGCAACGCCGAGATCGACGAGGCCGCACAAAAAGCCTACGTGACCGAGTTCACCGACCGCTTCCCTGACAAGTTGGAGACCGTCATCGGAGAGCGGGGCGTGAAGTTGTCAGGAGGGCAAAGGCAACGCGTCACGATCGCGCGAGCGCTGCTGGCCGACCCGAGGATTCTCTTGCTCGATGAGGCGACATCGTCGCTCGATACCGAGAGTGAGGCCCTCATCCAGGCGAGTCTGGACGACCTTCTGAGAGACCGAACGACCATCGTGATCGCCCACCGGCTGACCACCATCCAGAGAGCCGACCTCATCCTCGTGCTCGAGGGAGGAGAAATCGTGGAGCGAGGGCGTCACGATGTGCTGATGGCCATGAAGGGGCGCTATCACCAGCTCTACACCGTCCAGGCCCGCATCTAGACGACCACCGGACTACTCTGGCTCTTGGGGGAGCCGGCACACCTCAGTCCAGGAATGGATACGTCAGCGGACGGTAGCGGTCACCCCGAGCCTGCTCCCATGCGGCCGGGGGCGAGCCCTCCCTCCCATGCGCACCCGCGCCGTACTTCGCCTCCCACGTCGAGGATGGCGATCCACGTATACACCGAGTTGGAGATCGGGTCGGCACACGGGCCTCTCCGCACTTCCAGCCGGAATCCGACGGTTTCCGGCCCAAGAGAGGTCGACTCGTACCGCCAACCCGCGTCAAGCCGAATAGGCGCAGCTCCGCCGAATACCGTCGAAGGAAGATCGAGGGTCGAAACCATGATCTGGTCCCGCAGCACACGAACATGCCAGAACGGTTCCTGTCCGGTTGCCTTGAAGGAGAACCCGCGTATCTCCTCCTCGCACCCGAGGCTCTCCCCAATCGGCTCGGCTCGCATCAGTGCCGCGAACCGAAGCTGACCCGGATAGTCCGATGCGAATCCGGCTGTGGGCGCGGCTTCGCGGCGACCGCGAATCTCCACGAAGACCGGATCGTACGGCTCGGCCGCCACCTCAGAGTAGGCGCGCTCGACCGACTCCACCGGGATGGCCCAGAGCTCGAGTTCCTCCCCGCAGGGTTTGAAGGTCCGGATCTCGGGCCCCATCACCAGCACACCCCGCATGATGCCGTCGCCCACCGACGACTCCCACACCTCCTGAATCGGCTCCGCCCGAATCACCTCTTCGTTCGTGGATTCGGGTGCGCAGGCGAGTTGAGTGACCATCACCAGCACCCCGAGAACCCTACATCGGTCGGCACATGAATTGATCATCGTGAAACGTGTCAGGGGATGGATCGGCACGCTCCGGGGAACGCGACAAGCTGACTCGGAATCGTCGCTTCTGCCTCGTCGCCGGGCCCGAGAGGCATCCCCTGGGTGATGCACCGCGGACCAAGCGTCACATCGAATTCTATCTGGACATTACGGATCTGGTCCATCGGGTAACGGAACACCTCGGACGCCCCGGCTCGTACAGTACCGAGGCGCACCCTCTGACGGTCGACCAGCAGATGCACGCGGGCATCGGCCAGCTGCTGATTGCGAACCGTGATCGCCAGGACGTCCTCCACGTCACCGGAGAACGGCTGCGAGGGTTCAGCCGCCGAGCCGGCAGCGCAGCCTGTCCCCATCAGAGTCAGCATGATCAGGGAGAGCATCCGGGACCGTGTCGGATTCGAATTCATGTCGGACTCCTCTCGTGGTCGGTCAGCATCAATGGCTTCATGCCATCTGACGTATCAGTGACGCGCATCCACACGGACGAGACCATCCCAAAGAAAGCTCAGTTTCCTGCCAGCGGGTTGTACGGACGGCTGGTCAGGTCCGGATCGATCCCGTACCAGCGGCTCCGTTCGACCTGGGAAGGCCATGAGCGCCGGTCGAGGAGACCAGACAGCTCGGTGTATACACGAAAAACCACCCCTCTCTCTCTCGGCGCCACCGAGAGCGGAAGTCCGACATCCATTCGGATGACGTCGGGGGATCCAGCCGGCAGGCCAAGCCGCAGGCCCGCGCCGATCCCCGATCGCCAGCCGGAATCCTGCCCGAACGGTACCGTACCGGCCCAACCTCGACCGAGGTCGGCGAACAGGGCCAGACCGACCCCTGCCGCGGCCGAGCGTACGATGTTCAGCGGGATCCGATGCTCCACCGTCGCGAGAAGACGCCGCGCCGCCGGGTACGCATCGTCGGTGTAGCCACGAATCGCCTCTCGCCCACCGAGCGTCAGCTGGAATGGGCGGTCAACGGCATGACCCGCCACATAGGATATGCGCGCAAATACGCCCGTCCCGGGCTCGGGCAACCAGTAGGCGTGAGCATCAACCTCGTGGATCACGTCACGCCAGGCTCCGGGGGCGTCGACCGCACCCGCTTCGTCGTACGCAGGTTCCCACCGGCCCTGAAGGTCTCCACGGAACCTCACGTATACGGAGCCGTTGCTGTGGCCCCATGCTCCCTGCGCGCGCAGGTACACGTCCGAGTCGGTGCCGCGCCCCGACGATACCGCGGGAGCCGCGGTGACCGTCAGGCTCGCGCCTGTCATCACATCCTGGGGGGCCTCGAGGGCGTCAAGACCCGCCAAGCCGACGAGGGTCACGTCCCGCACCCCGATCGTGAACGTCAGACGCCTCGCGGCGTGATCCTGCGCCTGACGTGAGACCTCCGCACGGGCGAGTCCGGTCGAGGCGACCGGTGCATCGAAATCATCGTCCGCCACAAGCGCGACTCCATCGTCACCGAACGGGAACACGAGCTCCTCCTTCGAGAACCCGAGCCCCGTGACGAACCTGGCGCCATCGTCGTCACCCCAGCGACGCTGCACGGACAATTCGAAGCGTTCTTCCTCGAAACGGAGCAGCGCCTGTGAGTATCCGCTGGACGGGTCCATCGAAAACGAGAAGTAGTCGTCGCGCCTTCGCGCCACCTGCCGAAATGCGCTACGACCCATCTCCCCGGCGTAGGGGCGCAACAGGGATTCCGAGACGAATGCTCCCGAGCGCGTTTTGCCGATCTGAATCGTCGCATCTACCCGAGACCCGAAGAGATTCGGCTGCCGCGTGATGACGCCGGTCCGGAGTCGCTCACGAAAGGCCGTTCGAAACAGGCCGAGTCGCGTCCCCGTACCGAGAACATTGCGGTGATCGAGGCTGATCCCCGTCAGATCAATCCCTCCATCGAGCGAAATGGCAGCCCCTCCGGTCAGCGCCCAGGAGTCACGAGCCCGAACGTGAACTCGATGCCGCCCGGCCCCGAGAGATTCCGGGATGATCTCGACCGCGGAGACGTAACGGAGACTCCGAAGAGAGCGCTCGGACTCTTCGATGAGGGACGGGTCGAGGCAGTCTCCTTCCCGGAAGAGCAGTTCCCAGCGCACGACCGGTTCGCGGGTGCGGACGTGCAGGTGATTCAGCATCCCGAATGCCCAATCGGCAGGGGTCCCGTCCACAGCGAAGGGCTTCGAGACCTCATACTCGATCGCGCTGATCACACCGTCAGGGCACACCTCCTGGGCTGCGAGCCGTGGCGTCATCGTGACAACCAGAATGACGGCCGGACCCAGGCGCCCGATCAGTCGGGTTCGTGACATCCTCACACCCCGCAACGGTAAGGCGCTCGGCGAAAAAAGGCGGGGGGCAGCGCTCCGCTGCCCCCCGCTCATCAGGTGACGCGCCATCTGCGCGAACACCTCCCGCAATCGCTAACCGATGATGAATCCACCTTTCAGAACGATGGGGTTGTTCCCCACGCTCGCGGTCACCTCGTCGTTCATTTCAATCGTTCCCTCGATGAAGAGGGAGCTGATCTGAAGTCCGACTCCGCCGAAGAGCCCCGTCGCGGCTTCCGAGGTCAAATCGCCCGGATTGGCAGAGCTGCGCTTCAGTCCGGCAATCGCATAGGGCGATATGATGGGAATCGGCAGCCCCAGCTTTCCGAAGACCGACGCCGTCCAATAGTTCTCGTCCGAGTCGGCCAGATAGTACGTCATCGAGGCGTACGCCCCGACCGGGAAGAGCGGCACCTCGACGCCGAGACGCCCGCCGACACCGAAGACGCCGCTGAGCGGGTTCTCGACGTTCGTGGCGATTTCGTCGAGGCCTCCGGAAACGAGGGCACCGTGGACACCGAGCTTGAGCTGCGCATCGACCGGCACCGCCGTGAGGGCGAGCGCGAAGACGGCAGAGAGAGCAAACGCAAAACGACGCATGGAACGTCTCCGTGAGAGAGAGTCTGGTGAATGCCCGAAAAAGCGCCAATTCCCGGTCGGATGCAACGAAAATTTGTCACTCATCCGGCGGGCACCGGCAAAAACAATTCTTCTGTGGATCGGATACCATACCTTTCATGAATCGTGCCACTCATGGCAAGCTTTGGGGTGGCGAACTATCTCGGTCCACGCGAGGAACGAGACACCCGGAGACGGCAACGGCGGCCGGACCGCTCCGGGGCAGGTCATCGATCCGGCATGGCATCGGAGAGCTCACGCAGCATGGCGAAGAAGCAGTCTTTTGACATTTCGACCTCGGTCGACTTTCAGGAAGTCGACAACGCCGTGAATCAGGCGATCAAGGAGACCCTCACCCGCTACGACTTCAAGGGGACCAGTTGCGAACTCGATTTCGACCGGAATGCGGGGGCAGTCAAACTCGAAGCCGATGATGCGTTTCGCCTCGATCAGCTCGTACGGGTGCTGCGCGAGAAGCTCAGCCGCCGTGAAGTGCCTCTGAAGAACATCGATGAGGGGAATGTCGATGTCGGCTCACTCGGCCGCGCACGGATGACGATGGGGTTCAAGGCCGGGATCGACCAGGAGACCGCCAAGAAGATTTCCAAAGACATCAAGGACAACGGTTTCAAGAAGGTCCAGGTTCAGATCCAGGGCGAAGAGCTCCGTGTGACCTCCGGCTCCCGCGATGAATTGCAGGCCGTCATCGCCTTCCTGAAGCCTCGTGATTACGGGGTCGAGCTCATGTTCGGAAACTTCCGGTCGTGACTCGCTCCGCCGCGGACCGGGTCCTGCGGACCTCTCTCCGTGAGGCGACCACGCTCCTTCGGCGGAGAGAAATCACGGCGGTCGAGTTGATCGAGGCTGCAATCGAGTGCCACCATCGCCTCGGCGGAACGCTGCTTGCCTATCGGAGCTTCGACGAGACCGGTGCCGTGCAGCAGGCACGGGCCGCCGATACGCTCCTCGACCGGGCCGCGAGCGCCCGAGGCGATGTGGCTCCCCCCCTGTGTGGAATCCCGATCTCCGTAAAGGACATCTACGGAGTCGATGGATTTCCGACATTCGCCGGCTCAGTCCGCCGGCTACCGGACGATCCCTGGGCTCATGACGCGTGGCTCGTCGAGCGAGCGAGGAGAGCCGGCGCGGTCATCATGGGCAAGACCCACACCGTCGAGTTTGCCTTCGGCGGGGTCGGCATCAATCCGCACTGGGACACACCGAGAAATCCCTGGGATCCGGATTCGCGAAGAATTCCGGGTGGCTCATCGTGCGGAGCGGGTGTGAGCCTGTGGGAGCGGTCGGCCATGGTCGCCCTCGGCTCCGATACCGGTGGATCGATCCGGATTCCCGCGGCGTTCACCGGCGTAGTCGGCCACAAGACCACCCATGGCCTCTGGTCGACACGAGGTGTCGTGCAGCTCAGCCACACATTCGACACCGTCGGGGCACTGACTCGAAGCGTCGAAGACAGCGCATGGTTCTTCGGCTCGGTAGATCCCCGACACGGGAATCCCTCCAGCCTCCTGAACGCACTGAGCCCGACGTCGGTCGATGGCCTGATCGTGGGGCTCCCGGGATCTTCTCTTTGGGAAGCATGCCAGCCGGACATCCACGGGGTGCTCAAGAGTGCGCTCGACGAACTTGCCGCCGGAGGAGCCGTACTCGAGCGAGTCGATGGTTCGCTGGTGGACGAGGCGATGGCCTTCTACCTCTCATCCGATATCGGGAAGGCCGAACTGAACGGCTTCCTGGAGGCCCACCTGCCCGGAGCCATCGAGCATCTGCATCCGACGGTCGGCCATCGGATCGCGGATCCACTTCCGCTCGACAGCCATGCGTACCGGCGTGTCATCGCGGAACAGCAGCGACTGGCCAGCCTCGCAGGTGACGCCTTCGAGAATTGCGATGCACTGGTCCTCCCGGCCAACCTCCTGACGGCACCACTGGTCGACGGGCTCGCCGACGATCTCACGGCTTACGGAGAGGTCAACCTCAAGACGCTGCAGCCAACATGTCCCGTAAATCTGCTGGAACTCTGTGCGGTCAGCCTGCCGGTCGGCCTCGACCAATCGGGCATGCCGGTCGGTCTCCAGATCATCGGGCGCCACGGTGAAGACGAGGCGATCCTGGGGATCGCTCTCGCGATGGAAAAGGTTCTCGGTCCTCCCGAAGTCCGACTCGGGGTGCCGAGCCTCTCCCGGTAGGACCAGCCCCGCGAATGGGCGGCCGCGTGCCGCCCCCGCGGGGGGCACCGTCAGCCGACCGGACGCTTCGCGTTCAGACGGTCTTTCTGGGTGATGTACGGCACTCCGGTCGAGATCCAATCCGGTGCAGGTTCGCCCTTCAGGTAGTGACCGAACCACTGCATGATTCGACGCTGGTAATCCAGCTGGTTCGGTTCCCGGGCCAGACCGTGGTTCTCGCCGTCGTAGGAGAGCAGAACCATCTGCTTCCCGAGGCGACGAGCGGCGTTGTAGAACTCGACCCCCTGATTGTACTCCACGGCGCCGTCATTCGTCCCGAACATCATGAGAAGCGGAGTCTCCATGTTCTGGATGTGATGGATCGGTGAATTCGCCTCGTACGAGTCCCAATCTTCCCACCACGGCACCTGCATCCGCCCCTGGCTGATCTCGAAGATACGGGCGTCGGTCCCCCCGCTGTTCCAGTAGAACGACAGGTACATGCTCATGAGGTTGGTGAGCGGGGCACCAGCCACCGCCGACGCGAACAGATCGTCCTGAGTGACGAAATACGTGGTCTGGTACCCACCCCACGAATGCCCGATCAGGCCCATCCGCTCCGAGTCGATGGAGGGGGCCTGCGCCACCGCGGCGGCTACCGCCGGCCGAAGCGTTTCGACATTCGACTGACCGGGCCGCCGGTCCCGGTACACGACATCGGGTCGCAGCACGAAGTACCCGTTCTGGCTCCAGATCTGCTGGTTGTAGTACTGGGTGGGATCGGGGATCTGATACTGATGCATCCCCTGCGACAGGAGCTCATAGTGGTAGACGATCATGGGATACGACTGGGACGGATCGTAGTTCGCGGGATACGTCAGGACGCCCTGAAGTCGGCGCCCCCACTCATTCTCATAATCGACCAGCTCGACCCGGCCCCACGCATAGTCGTCGTGGAACGGGTTCGTACGCGTGACCTGCCGGAGACCCTCGAGATCGGCATCCGCGACGAAGTAGTCCGGCGAGTCGTCGAAACTCTCCATGCGAAAGGCAAAGACATCGGCGTCTTCCGCCTTCATGAAGGGTGTGACGAAGCCGCCGAACATCTTGTCCTCCCAGACCAGCATTTCCGGCTCATCCCCGATCTCGGCACCCGCGAACCCGGCTCGTTTCGTCCATTCGCCATAGACCGAATAGTAGATCCGCTCGTCGGACCCGATCCCGTCTCCGTCTCCGTCTCCGTCCAGATCAGCGCTGACCACGCGGTACCGGACGTTGTCGTGGACGCCGGTCGTCAGCGCTTCACCACCTGAACCGTCCAGAGCGACCCGCCAGACGTCCCACTCGTCGTTGAGCAGGATGTGGCGGCCATCTTCCAGCCAGCCAGCAATCCCGAACGAAGGCATCTGCTCCCGGGTCGGGGTCACGTCCAGGTCCACGAAGGATGTCTCCACATTCTCCGTGATATTTCGCGTCCGGGCATCCTCGAGATCGTATGCATACCAGTGGTCGCCCGAGAACCAGACGATGTAACGCCCACCGGGGTCAGATACCGCCGCACCGGTCATCCGGTCGGTGACCGGGGACTTGGCCCCCGTCTCCACATCGATCGCGTAGAGATCCGAGAACTGCTGCCTGAACATGGCGTGCTCGTCGTACGGAGTTTCGTCGCGCCCAATCACATGAGCGCCACCGTCGACGAGGGTCGTCACCTCGGTCAGGTCATCCCCGAGCTGCACGAAGCGGCCCGACTCCACATTCCATGCGGACAGGTAGTTCACCTGACGAAGCTGCCTCTCCCGAACACGCTGCTGAGGCACCGGATCACGGTCCAGGGTGTGCCAGATTTCCACCCCCGGGGCGTCCTCGTCGGCGTCTCCACATTCTTCAACCCGGTCACCGGCCCGGCCCGCCTCACCGGAATCCTCATCGTCGCACCCTGGAGGTGCCGGTCTGCGCTCCTGAATTCCGACGAAGAGGGTTTCCCCATCGTCAGACCACGTCGGTGCACGGAACTCCACGATCCGCATCGAGGCCGGAAACGACGGGTTGGCCTCGGCGGAAAGCGAAAAACCGCGGGGCTGATCACGTTCCAGATCTCGCCACACCAAGGCGACGTGCGCCGTGTCCTCGAACGCTTCTTCGACAGCGCTCCTGTACACGACCAGATCCGACGAGCCTTCGCGCCAGGAGAGCTGGCGATACGTCGCCGCATCGGTGTCGAGCGATCGGATCCGACCGGTTGCCGGGTCGTACACGGTGACTCCGTTTCCGACCTGATCATCGGCATCCGTGGTCATCGCCAGAAGCGTACCGTCGTCCTGCCACACCATCTCCGACACGTTGCCGAAACTCATGTCCGTGCGAGCCGAGAGGTCGTGAACGACGACGTCGACCCCACTGCTTTCCTTGTCCTCCGGCTTGTACCGACGCAGCGACAGATAACGACCGTCGTCGGAGAACAGGAATGAGGCGAAGTCATCGCGGATGGTCTGCTCACCGGTCGTCAGATCAACCAGGCCCACCTTGTCATACACCTCACGGTCACGGTCGCTGGCGGCTTCCCGCTCTTCCTCCGAAACCCCGATGGAGTAGGCGATCCAGCGGCTGTCCGAGCTGAACGAGGGTCTCATCCCGAACGGAACGACGATCACCGAATCGGACGAGGTGCTGTGGATACGCAGTTCCCCCTCTTCGCTCACACGACCGATGGTGACCGCCATCCATGCCCCGTTCGGTGACAGCGTCGCAGCACCGAGCCTCTCCCATTGATCGAAGTCGTCCGGGGTGAGCGTAGGGAGCTGCTGCCCGTGCGCTGACGGCACAGCTGCCAGCAAAACGGACATCCACATTCCACACCAGCTGGTCCGCTTCATCGTCCTACTCCTGTTCCACCGAGACGGGATGAGCCCGTTTGAGGGTATATGCTTCTGACCTGCCTAGCCGACCAACCGCAGGAAATCGGCGTCGTTATGCAGTTCCGCGAAGTTTCGATCTCGCGGCAGGGTCGTGCGTCGGCCCGGGTTGAGTTCGACCGCCGTGCGCAGGGAGATCATCGCGGCGTCACGATCACCGCTGCGCAGCAGAACGCTCGCCAGCGCCACGTGGGCGTTGTCGTTCTCGGGCGATTTCGCCACAGCTGCGCGTGCTCGACCGAGGGCCCCGTCGAGATCACCAGCTTCGATCATGGCATTGAGATCCCGAAGCATCTCCCCCGAACGTTGCAAATCCAGAATCCGGCGCAACTCCATCAATGGCGTCCTGTGGTCATCGACTCGGATGTCGACCACTCGATCGTGGAACGCACCGCGAACGCGCGGTGCCACGACCAGAATCGCCCCCGACTGCATTCCTCTCGCGTCCCCGCCAGCAGCCTGCGCTGCATCCAGTGCATCCATGAGGCGTTCCGCCAGCGGCCCCGACGACGATTCGAACGACGCGACCATCGCATCGACGACCTGGGCACCGGCGAGGATATTCCCCTGAGCACAGTAATCGACACCACAGCGATGTCCGGCCCACGCGTTGGTGCCTTCGCCCGTCCACGCCGCTGTTCGACCGTCGATATCGATGATGGCGTTCTGCCGACGATCACGACCCTCGTCACCACGGACCAACTGATCCAGAGCCTCCTCGGGCGAATAGCCCCGCTCGATCAGATCAATGCTCATCGGCCCGTACATCGGATTGGCGGACGCCTGGTGGGCAATGATCGCGACTCCGCCCTTGGCCGTCATCGCCCGATTTCCGGCGCCGAACGCTTTCGATTGCACACCCATCCCGAGCTGACCCGTCGCACGATCGAGGGCAATGATCGAAAAGGTTGCGAGGTAGTCGTCCGAGTAATCAGAACTCGGGTCGATGGCGTCGCCCGGGCGGGTCACCTGTGAATCGGCCGGACGCGGCACGAGCAGAAGCATGAGGGACACTGCACCGAATGCGCGGACCCGCGCCCACTCGTTCATCAGCCGGCAGCCTGAATCTCGGCTGCAACCGCCTGAACCTCGTCGAGCACTCGTAGCAGATTGCCGCTCCAAAGCATGCCGATCTCCTCTTCAGAGTACCCCCGGCGCACGAGCTCCAGCGTGACGTTGAAGGTCTCGGACGCGTCGTTCCAGCCGGTCACACCCCCGCCACCATCGAAATCCGAGCTGATGCCAACGTGCTCGAGACCGATCAGGTCCACCAGGTAATCGATGTGGTCGACGAGGTCGACCACGCTCACCGGCTCAGGCATGTCCTCCATCTCGGCCATGCGGGTCTCGGCAGCGGTCTGGACCGCCTGATACTCCCGCATGAAGGCATCGCGATCAGCCTCACTCATCCCCTGCATCTGACGGAACATCGCTCGCTGCCCGCCTTCCGGCATTTCGAATCCCATTTCGCTGGCCACGGCGAGCGTCACAGCCTGGGATGCGTCGTTGAACGCAGCATTCTTGTCCGGTCGGAGATAGCTGCGGAACGCGACGGTCTGAATCACTCCGCCATTGTCGGCGAGCGCGAGGAGTTGCTCGTCGTCCATGTTCCGCGAGTGCTCCCCCAGACTCCGTGCCGCCGAATGCGATGCGATGACAGGCGCCCTGCTGAGCCGCATCGACTCTAGGTTCGCCTCCTTCGAGGGATGTGACACGTCGATCATGATCCCCCAGCGATTCATTTCCGCAATGACCTCACGGCCGAGGTCACTGAGTCCACCGTGGAGCCATACATCGTCCCGCTCCCCGGTGTTGGAATCTGCGAGCTGGCTGTGCCCGTTATGTGCGAGCGACATGTACCGCCCGCCTCGCTCCGCAAATTCCCGCACCCTGGTGATGTCATTGCCGACAGGGAATCCGTTCTCGATCCCGATCATCGCGACCTTCTTGCCCTCCGCCACCAGCCGACGAACGTCATCCGAGGTGAGCGCGAGCCCGATCCGATCCGGCGCGATCTCTCCGGTCAGACGGTGGATCGCATCGAACTTGGCGATCGCCTGCTCGTACGCATCGTCGAAGCCGGCTTCCGTCAGATCCCCCTGACCCACATAGACGATCAGCCAGGCTACATCCAGCCCCCCCGCCTCCATCTTCGGCAGGTTCACCTGATTACCGAGGTCCATGGTGTAGTTGCGCTCGACCGTGAAGTTGGCAGGGCTGATGTCATCGTGCGTGTCGAGCGTGATGACCCGCTCGTGGATTCCTCGCGCCCGCGCGACAAGTTCTTCCTCGGACTCGGTGGACGAGACACCCCCCGAGCCCCCACACGCCGCAACGAATGCGATCAGACCGAGAGCGGCGGGCCGTGCGAGCTGTCGAAGGTCGGTGAAAGCGATGTGCGTCGTGGCGTTCATGTTCGTTCCGCGTTGCAGGTGATTCGACGACAGCAGTCGTGCGCGTCGGCCAACGTAGAACTCCGTAGGCGCTCAGCCCAGCGTCGGCGCGAAGGTGGGGGGCCTCCGGTGATTCGTCGCCTGTTCGAAGGCGTAGGCGATTCGCAGAAGCATCGGCTCGGTCCAGGCGCCCCCGAAGAACGAGAGCCCGACAGGCAACCCGGAGATGAAGCCCATCGGCACGCTGATGTCCGGGTATCCTGCGATCGCGGCCGGCCCCGCGCTGCTCCCTCCGTCGAGTCGGTCCCCTGCGATGTGGTCGGTCACCCACGCGATGTCCCGTGTCGGTGCCACAATGGCATCCAGACCCTTCTCCCGGATCAGCCGGTCGATCCCGTCTTCCCGGGTCGCTCGCTGCACGGTGCGCTTCGCCTCGAGATACTCGGGATCGGTCAGAGGTCCACGCGCCTGCGAGTCATGCAGGCGCTCCTGACCGAAGTACGGCATTTCAAGACCGGCGTTCGCTTCGTTGAACGCGATGACCTCCTCCAGGCTCTTCACGGGCGCGTCCGGTCCGAGCCCCGAGAGATATGCATTCAGGTCGTGCTTGAACTCATACTCCAGCAGCACGAGTGAGAGCGGGTCGTTCCATGCCGATGCATCCAGATTTGCAGGGTCGATCAGGACCGCCCCCGCGTCCCGCATGGCTCCAAGAGCGTCTTCGAAAAGGTCGTATACCCGAGGCTCCTGAAACGGAAAGCTTCTCGCGACACCGATCCGTGCCCCACGGAGGCCATCAGGATCGAGAAACTGCGTGTAGTCGACATGGCTGTTCCCGGCACTGGCGCGTGTCGCGTCGTCTCTCGGGTCCACCCCGGTCAGAGGGCCCAGCAGCAGAGCTGCATCCCGAACCGTCCGGGCCATCGGACCCGCCGAATCCTGCGAATGAGAGATGGGGATCACACCGGAGCGACTCCAGAGACCGACCGTGGGCTTGATTCCGACCACGCCGTTGATCGAAGAGGGACACATGATCGAACCCCCGGTCTCGGTCCCGATCGTCAGCGGTACGAGATTCGCCGAGACAGCGACACCCGAGCCGGAGCTCGACCCACACGGATTGCGGTTGAGCGCATAGGGATTCCGACACTGCCCTCCGCGCGCGCTCCATCCGCTGGTGGCACGATATCCGCGGAAATACGCCCACTCGCTCATATTCGCCTTGGCGAGGATGATGGCTCCCGCCTCACGGAGCCTGGCCGCAAGAAAGGAATCCTGAAGCGGTATCGAGCCTTCGAGGGCGAGCGACCCGGCGGTCGTCGTCATGCCATCGTGCGTGTCGATGTTGTCCTTGATGGCGACCGGAATACCGTGTAGCGGGCCTCGAACGTTGCCCGCGGCGCGCTCTGCATCCAATTCATCAGCAATGCGAAGCGCATCGGGATTCACCTCGATGATGGAGCGCAGCTCGGGACCCCGACCATCCAGCGCTTCGATCCGACTCAGGTACAGCTCCGTGATCGAGCGTGCGCTGCGCTCACCCGAGGCCATCGCCGTCTGAAGTTCGGAGACGGTGACTTCATCGAGTTCGAACGGAGGGACATCGACATTCGACGCAGTGCCGGCGCCCGCGGCCGAAGAGGCGGTGTCAGCCGGAGCGCATGCTCCGCTGCCAAGTGCCATGCCGGCACCCGCTGCGGCTCCAGCCCCGAGGAAACGACGTCGGTCCATCATCCCTGATCTCCTTTCTTCTCGTGACATGTTCGAGGCTTCTAACGGCTCTGATATCCGGGCCCGCGCAGGATCGTGCCGGGCCGGGCTCCGGTCACCCGACCTTCACGAACCACAGCCTCTCCGGCGACGAATACGTACGGGATTCCGACAGGATACTGGTGAGGATCATCGAACGTGGCGCGATCGATGACGGTCGCAGGGTCGAAGACCGTGAGATCCGCCACCATGCCGGACTCGATACGGCCGCGCTCAACGAATCCGAGTCGTTCGGCAGGCGCCGAGGTCATGCGACGCACCGCCTCCTCGACGCTGATCACGCCCAGTTCGCGTACGTAGTGACCGAGCACACGAGGAAACGTGCCGTACCCGCGCGGATGCGGACTGGCCCGTCCGAGGTGGACGAGGCTCCCGTCAGAACCGACCATGCCAAACTCTGACTGGAGCAAGGTACGGACATCGCCTTCATCGAAGGCGTGGAAGATCGCGCCGCACCCACCGGCCTGATCGATCTCGAGGATCAGCTCGGCCGTGGCGACCTCTCCCAGACCGCCCCGCTCGGCCAGGATGTCGGCCAGCGTGATCCCAGCCATCTCGGACGGGAAGCGCCCGCCGGCCTCGGCATCGAGTGAGCAGGATACCAGCTGGATTCGTGATGGGTCACCGGCGAATCGCATCTCGATCCAATCGACCATGTCGGTGATGATTCGACCTCGAGTCTCGGGATCGGCCAGGCGTTCCGACAGTCCGTCCCCTTCCTGCGCCCAACGGGGGATGATCGACGACAGGGACGTCGACGACGCGGTGTAGGGGTACTGGTCGAAGGTGATGTCGACACCTTCGGCTCGAGCCTGCGCCATCATGGCGATCGATTCGCTCGCTCGACCGAAGTTCCGCCACGCCCCGATCTTGTGATGGGTCATCTGAACCGGAATCGCGGCCTCCCGACCGATCCGGATCGTCTCCTCGATCGACTCGAAGACGCCGTCCCCCTCGTTGCGCATGTGAGAGATGTAGATCCCCCCGAGCGCCCCGGCGATGCGCGCGAGGTCGATCACTTCCTCGGTGGTCGCGAAGCTCCCCGGCAGGTAGAACAGGCCCGTCGAGAGTCCGAGCGCCCCGTCCTCCATGGCTCCCTCGACAAGGGCCCGCATACGGGTGCGCTCATCGTCCGAGGGACTTCGATCGACACGCCCAAGGACCTCCGTCCGAACGGACCCGTGTCCTACGAACATGGCGAAATTCGGAGCTGTGCCACCTGCGGTGGCGAGGGAGTCGTACCAGGCCGCCAGGTCGAGCGGAGAGCTGCCGTCGTTACCCTCGACGAGCGTCGTGACACCCTGCAGGACGAAGTTGTCAGCTGTCGGAATCTCGAAGATCGTGCCGCGAGAGTGCGTGTGCGGGTCGATGAAGCCCGGTGCGACCACGTGCCCCGCGACATCGAGGCGTTCCGTCGCGGGTCGTCCGGAAAGATCCCCGACTTCGGCGATACGCCCATCCCGCACTCCGACGTCCGCCTGGATTCCCGCCGCTCCCGTTCCATCGATCACCGTACCGCCGTGCAGCACGAGATCGAAGTCGGCCTCACACCCGGCGGCAGCAAACAGCAGGGGGATGAGCGCTTGCAGGGCAGCCCCGCCACCACACCGCCGGGGCCCCGAACGAGACCCGTCGGATGGATCAGGCTTGCAGGACACACACGACGTCTCGTTGTTCAATCTCCCCCCTCGAGCAAGCGGCCGGCGGCGCGAGCACCGGGCGGTCCGCCGCCGCCCGGCCTCTCCGAACAAGGTGCGTCGTCCGACTCGGAGCCACCACCACACAACGCTGTTCTCCTCCAGGCCTCCCCGCCGAATACCTCTCGCGACCTTGTGTCGGGGACGCGCTTCCGCAACCCGGATCCCTGCACCCCCACCGAAGCGCCGCATCCACCGATTGCAGAGCGCCGAGCAGCCGCATACCATCGGCAACGAATCTCGAAGGAGCTCTGCCCCGTGAGCGAATCGCCTCGTCCCTGCCCTGTCGTTCTTCTTCCGACGGATCGGCCCAAGTGGTCTCGTCGGGATTTCATCAAGAGCGTCGTCGCCACGAGCTCGACGGTGTCGGGGCTTTCATACTTCGGAACGGGTGCCGCTTCGGCCCAGGCCGCCGGCACGGAGCGGCTTCTGACTCTGACCGTCAACGGCCAGACACGACGGGTCGACGTTCTGCCGAACGAAACGCTGGCCACCACGCTGCGCTACAAGCTGGGTCTCACGGGGACCAAGCTGGGCTGCGACAGAGCGGAGTGTGGCGCGTGTACCGTGCTCATCGATGGCACACCGATCTACGCCTGCTCGACCCTGACACACCGCGTCCGGAATCGATCTGTCCTCACGGTGGAGGGCCTGGAGACGGAGGACGGTGAGCTTCATCCCGTGCAGCGTGCGTTCATCGACGAACTCGCTCCTCAGTGCGGATTCTGTACACCGGGTCAGGTGATGTCGGCCGTCGCGCTGCTGCAGTCCAATCCACGCCCCTCGAGACAAGAAGCGCGGCAGGCCATGTCAGGCAATCTCTGTCGTTGCGGAGCGTATGAGCACTACCTCAATGGCGTGATGCGCGCCGCCCGGGAGTCATGAGATGGCGGAGCTGATCGGGAAAGACTTCACGCCCCCGGATGTGCGGGCGAAGGTGACCGGTGCCGCCCGGTATGCGGAAGACTTCCGCATGGACGGGATGCTGCACTGTCGCCTGCTCAAGTCACCCATGCCGCACGCCGTTGTTCGACGCATCGACGCCCGCCGTGCCCTGACGCTGCCGGGAGTCGTCGCGATTCTGACTGCGGACGAGGTACCGGAGCAGACGGCACCGGCCAACAACATCCTCACGAATGAGCCGCATTTCGTCGGGGAGCCGATTCTGGCAGTCGCAGCCGAGAGCGAGCAGGCCGCACAGGACGCGATCGATGCGATCGAAATCGATCTCGAGCCTCAGCCCTTCTGCACGGATCCGCTGCACAGTCTGCACCCCGACGGTCCCAACGCGCGAAGTGCCGGCAACACGTTCTCTAACCAGGATGGCGTTTTCGAGCACAAGTGGACGGCGTCCGACTTCGAAGCGGTGTCCGACAATGAAATGCCCATGGGCCCTCCGGCTGCCGAGTGGACCTACGGGGATCTGGAGAAAGGCTTCCGGGAGGCTGCACTGGTCCTCGATGAGAGCTTCGTGACGGCAAGCACGGCACACCACTCCATGGAGCCGCGCACGGCGTTCTCCTACTGGCGCAACGGGACGTGCTATGTGCACGGATCGACGCAGAGCCAGTCGATCGTTCATCCGGGCCTGGCGAACTACATCGGCATCGAACCGGAGAAACTGGTCTTCATTTCGGAATTCTGCGGAGGAGGCTTCGGGTCGAAAGCGTCAGCCTACCCGCTGATGGCGATCCCGGCCTTCATGTCGAAGAAGACAGGCCGGCCCGTGATGATGCGAGTCAGTCGGGCGGAAGAGTACTTCCTGGGGTCGGCACGGTGCGGGTTCCAGGGCCGCATCCGCATGGGCTTCAGATCGGACGGGCGGGTGACCGCCTGCGACCTCTACATCGTGCAGGAAAACGGACCCAACCGGGGCTTCGGTGATCTGGGAAGTGCCGCTGGTGCCGTATCGCTGGTCTATACCCCGGAGGCGATGCGTTACCGGGGGATCTCTGTCCTGACCAATACGCCGCCCCGCGGTGCACAGCGGGGGCCGGGGCAGAATCAGATCGCCTGTGCGGTCGAACCTCTTCTGGACAAGGCAGCTCGTGAGCTGGGTCTGGATCAGGTCGCCATCCGGGAGATCAACGCACCCGACAGCTCAGCGCTCTACGGCGGGAGCCGCGGGCCCGTCACGAGCGCGCACCTCGGTGAGGCGCTCGACCAGGGGGCGCGGCAGTTCGGGTGGGCTGAGCGTCGAGCCCGAAGCGGAGAGCGCAACGGCTCGAAGGTTCGGGGCGTGGGGGTCGGACAGGCCTATCATGCCGCCGGCTCCAGCGGTTTCGACGGCCTCGTGCGCATCGACGAGAACGGAGTCCTTCACATCCACACGGGCATCGGTAACCTGGGGACGTACTCCTACGCGTCGACCTCGCGCGTAGCGGCAGAAGTACTGGGATACGACTGGGCAAACTGTGTGATCCATCGGGGAGACTCGAGCCGCCATCTTCCGTGGAACAACGGTCAGTTCGGCAGCAACACCTCCTTTACGATGACCCGCACGAACTACGTCGCGGCCGTCGACGCACTCCAAAAGCTGAAGCAGATCGCGTCGATTCGGGTCGGAGGAAACCCCAACGAGTGGCAGGTTCAGAATGAGACACTTACACACCGCGGCAATGCCAACTGGCGCGTCAGCTTCGCCCAGGCCGCCCGGTGGGCTATCGCCATGGGTGGTGCGTACAGCGGGATGAACCTGCCCGATGATATCAATCCGATGACGCGGCGCTCGGCAGAAGCACTCGCCGGCACCGGCCTGATCGGCGTTGCCCGGGATCCTCGACACTCCGGTACCGTGCCAGCGCTCGCCGCCGGCTTCATCGAGATCGAGCTCGATCTCGAGACGGGTCGAGTAGACATCCTCGACTACCTGGGGGTCGCGGACTGCGGGGTGGTCCTGCATCCACAGTCATTGGCTACTCAGGTGCGCGGTGGTGCCGTCATGGGCTTCGGCATGGCCCTGACAGAACGACACGTCTACGACCCGCAGTGGGGCCTGCCCGCAGCGGTCGGCCTGTACCAGGCCAAGCCGCCGACCAGCCTCGACATCCCCGATACGACGGAGTGGGCCGCAGTCGAAATCCCGGATCCGGAAAACCCCGTCGGGGCAAAGGGGATCGGAGAGCCACTCATGGGTTGCGCAGCTGCAGCACTGCTGTGCGCCGTCTCTGATGCGCTCGACGGGCACTTGTTCCATCGCAATCCCGTTACGACCGACATGATCGTCAATGCAGCTGCGAGACGCTCACCGTCGTACGCTCCGCTCGCCGTAAACAGTCAGTAGGAGGAGTCATGCTCAGTGATGCGATGACGGGGTTCGACCTCCTTCAGCCCACGACCATCGACGACGCCATCGATCTGCTGGATCGACACGGCCGCGAGGCGTGGATTCTCGCCGGAGGATACGACAGCCTCGACTGGTTCAAGGATCGTGTGAAACAGCCGCGCGTCGTCATCGGCCTCGAGCGGGTTGCGGAGTTGCAGGGCGTACGGATCGCTGACGGCGGACTCGAGATCGGTGCGATGACCACCCTCACCGAACTCGCGCGGAATGACGAGATACTCGGCCGATACGGACTCCTCGCCTCTGCCGCTTCCAAGGTGGCCAGCCCTCAAATCCGAAACGCGGCGACTCTGGGCGGGAACCTCTGCCAGGACACGCGGTGCTGGTACTACCGGTATGGCGTGGATTGCTACCGTGCCGGTGGGAATACTTGCTATGCTGCCGCACCGGACGCGATGAACCGTGAGCACGCGGTATTCGGCGCGAGCCGGTGTGTAGCCGTGTCCCCCTCCGATACGGCCCCGGCACTCGTCGCTCTCGATGCACAGATGGTCGTCCGGAACGCCCGCGGTGAGAGAACCATCGACGCGGCTGAGTTCTTCATGCCGCCGGCCATAGACATCCGGCGCATGACCGTGTTGGAGCCCGGCGATCTGCTCACGACCATTCGTATCCCGGATACATGGGCGGGGGCCGACTTCTATTTCGAGAAGGTTGCCGACCGACAGTCGTGGGACTTCGCTCTGGTCAGTATCGCGGCTGCGTTCCGGATGGATGGCCCCACGATTCAGGAAGCCCGAATCGTTGCCGGCGCAGTCCAGTGTGTTCCCCGTCGATTCGAGCCGGTGGAGCGCATGCTTCGGGGTGAGGGGCGTACGGCTGCGCTCGCGGAGCGAGCCGGCGAACTCGCGACTCGCGGCGCCGAGCCGCTCGGCAAGAACGAGTACAAGGTCGTGCTCGTGGAGAACCTCGTGAAGCGGGCTGTTGCAGGATGACGCACGCCTCCTGAGGAGACTCTGTCCCTCGGGGGCTTGGTACACCCTCACCAGACCTTTACGTTGGCGACCCTCCGCAGCCGATTTCGTGCAGGTCACTTTCCCCTCGCGACCATCTACCACCGAGGTACGATCGATGAGGTCCCTCTTCGCACTTCTCATCGCGGGCGTCCTGTCCGCGCAGGCCGCTCCCCTCGACGCCCAGACCGCCAACGTTCCGTCGATCTCCGACCGAACCGCCGGGATGGAACGGATCGAAGGCTATTTCAACCTGTACTGGGACGGATCCACCGGATCGCTCTTCTGGGAGATCGACGAACTCGGGACGGAGTTCCTCTACCAGATCTCCATGGGGTCCGGTCTCGGTAGCAACCCGATCGGCATCGACCGCGGTCAACTTCGGGGGACGCACGTCCTGAGCGCGGAACGTGTCGGCCCGCGGATCCTTCTGGTCGAGCCCAATTATCAGTATGTAGCTCGTAGTGAGAACCAGACGGAAGTGCAGGCGGTCCGGGACGCCTTCGCGCCCTCGGTTCACTGGGGGTTTGACATCGCCGCGGAGATGGATGGCCGAGTGCTCGTCGACGCCACCGGCTTCTTCCTTCGCGACGCGCGAGGTGTCATCGACCAGATCGCCTCGCGTGGTCAGGGAAATTTTTCACTCGACCCTTCTCGCAGCGTCATCCACATGCCCGCCGTCGCCTCGTTCCCGGAGAACACCGAAGTGGAGGCGATGCTGACGTTCACAAGCCGCAATCCCGGCAACCTCGTGAACGGGGTCGCCGCCAGCGGCAATGCAATCACGCTGCGGCAACACCACTCGTTCATCCGACTGCCCGGACCTGGCTTCGAAACCCGCATCGCCGATCCACGCGTCGGGGTGAATGGCCCGAACGTCTACGACTACGCGACACCGATCGACGAAGACCGAACCCTCCGACTGGCCGCTCGGCACCGACTGGAACGCACGGACCCGAGCGCGGAACGTTCGCCCGCTGTCGAGCCGATCATCTATTACGTGGATCCGGGAACACCGGAGCCTGTCCGGTCCGCATTGATCGAGGGAGCCGCCTGGTGGAACCAGGCATTCGAGGCGGCCGGTTACGTCGATGCCTTCCAGGTGGAAGTGCTCCCCGAGGGTATCGATCCGCAGGACATGCGCTACAACATGATCCACTGGACGCATCGTCGGACGCGTGGATACTCCTACGGCAATACCGTGATCGACCCACGGACGGGAGAAATCATCCGTGGTGTGGTGAATCTCGGGAGTCTGCGACTCCGCCAGGACTACCTGCACGGTCAGGGGATGGTCCCGCCCTTTCCGACCGGGATTTCGCAACAACAGGACGCCGAACTCGGCGAGTTTTCCGACGCGCCGACCTACGAGTACCTCGCCCAGGTCGCACCGAACTCCGATGCAGTCGAGATGGCGCTGGATCGAGTGCGGCAGCTGTCTGCCCATGAGGTTGGCCATACCATCGGCTTCCCGCACAACTACATCTCCAGCGCCTACGGGCGTGAAAGCGTGATGGACTATCCCGCGCCCTACGCGGAGATCGACAGCAACGGCGATATCGACCTGTCGAACGCGTACATCCAGCGTATCGGAACGTACGACGAGCTGTCGGTGAACTGGCTCTACCGCGATTTCCCGGATGGAGTCGACGAGGTGGCCGCTCTGCGCGCGATCGCGGATCAGGGTGTCCGGGACGGGCTGCTCTACATGGGCCACACGAACAACAACTTCATCGGAGCAGCCCACCAGTATGCCGGCGTATGGGACAACGGGTCCAACCTCGTCGATCACCTGAAGCTCGAGTTGCGGATTCGAAACATCGGACTCGAACGCTTCAGCACCGACGTGATCCGACCGGGTGAGCCGCTGTCCGATCTCGAATACGTGCTGCTCCCGCTGTATATGCACCACCGTTTTCAGCTTCGTTCGGCTGTCCAGAGTCTCGGGGGTGCGGACTACCGCTACGCCCTCAAGGGAGACGGCCAGATCCCCTTCGCGATCATCGATGGAGCCGAACAGCGTGATGCCCTCGAGACCGTCCTGTCTACACTCGACGTCGACTTCCTGGCCCTCCCGGAGGAGATCGTCGCGATGATCCCTCCCCCCGCATTTCGCCATGCCGGGGGCGAAGTCTTCGAGGGGTACACCGAACAGATCTTCGACCCGATCGCAGCGGCCGAGGCCTCGGCGGCGTTCACTGTGGGCGAGGTTCTCCATCCCCAGCGGATGGCACGCCTCGTTCTCTACGGCAGCATGGGCGATTACCCGGATCTGGAGGAGGTAGTCGACCGTCTGATCGATGTGACATGGGGCGCTGACGTCGGAGGCGACGAGTACCACCAGCGCATCCTTCACGTGGTGCAGCGTACGGTCATCGATCAGATGATGCAGCAGGCGACGCTGGACGGGAACGCACCTGACGTTCGAGCCATCCTCGCGGACCGGCTCGAATCCATGGCTACCCAGCTCGAGGCCGACGGAAACCCGTCGCCACACGAGAGACTGGCTGCGGCCGATATCCGACGTTGGCAGGCGCGCATCGAGAATACCATTCCGGGACCAGCGATTCAGCTCCCCGCCGGCGACCCGATTGGTGGCAGTCCACGTGGAGGAAGCCCTCGCGGAGGAAGTCCGCGGTAGCCCTGTTCGACACGGTGGTGCTCCGAGGGGACGCTGCGCTGATCGGCATCCCTCAACCTCAACGACGAGGCCCTCCGACGCGGTTTCGCGTCGGAGGGCCTCTGCGTCACAGTCGTGCCCGACTCAGACCTTGCAGCTCATGTCCGCGCCGCCGCACATCGGTGACTTGACCCTGCCGTGGCCATCCGGGCCCGTCGACACCTGAACCTCGGCGCCCGAGTCCGTCGTGATCGTATCGTTCACGAGCGGCGCGTTACACGCCGCACAGGTCATGTTGACACCCATACCGCACGCGTCACAGGTGTACGTTGCCATAGGCTCTCCTCATTCAGAAAAAATCAACGGGTAGGCACGGCCGACATTAGTCGATTTCCCGGACCCGTCAACGAACGGAATATCTTGCGATCAGCGGACACCGACCCAGCCCTTTACCGAGTCGAAGAGTCGGGTTGAATCGTACCCCACGCCGTCCTTGAAGACGACCGTCATCGCCCGAAAGGCATCGGCATCGGTCCCGGGGTCGCCACGCATCAGTACGAGGTCCGCCCGTTTACCGACCTCCACCGTCCCGATGTGATCCTGCTGCCCCAAGTATTCGGCTCCAGTCCTCGTCGCGACCTGAACCGCCTGTTCCACGGTAAGCCCCATCTCCATCAGGATCTGAAGAGCCCGCTGGTTCGCATATCCCGGCACCACGTCTCCACCGCCCGTCGGATCCGTCCCGACAACAAGCATACCGCCAGCGTCGTAGAACGCCTTTTCCATCGCCATGTACCTGTCGAGCAGCCGCTGACCATTCGCCCCTGAGCGACCCAGACGGGCCATGACCTGCTCGTGCAGCTGAGGCAGCATGGCTTCCTGAGCCCCCTGCGGAGGAGCTGGCCTGTTTCCGGCACGGCGCTCGACCACCGTCAGCGTGCTCGTGATCGCGACGTCATGTGCGATCAGGTGATCGACGAGATCGGTGAAGCTCGGGCTGTCCAGATCGAGGTCCAGATAGGTCTGACTTGCCCCCCGCGGGCATTCGTCAGGCTGCTTCCCGGTCACCCAGTCCGTAGCGGCAAAAAAACCATGCTCGAGGTTGTCGATCCCCAGGTCCGCCGCCTCTCGGTAGGTGATGGAGCACAGGTGACCGGTCACTTTCGCTCCGCGCGAATGAGCTGCCTCGATGGCCGCGCGAAGCGTCGCCCGGTCGATACGATTATAGGCCTTGAACGACGTCACCCCCTGATCCATCCAGAAGTTCACATGGGCACGTGCCTGCTCCGGCGTCGACAGCTGCGGCATGGCGCGGACAAAGCCGTCGGGTCCCTCGAGGTACGGGCCCGTTACGTCCATGTGGGGGCCCGCAATGCGCCCCTCCTCGACGTGCTGAGCGACTCGGAGGTCCGTGTACGGATCCATCGATCCCCCGGTTCGCATCGTCGTCACCCCGCCCGCAAGGTAGAGCGGGGGAAACGAGATCTCGTTCGTGTTGTAGCGAGCCTGTCCCGATGGATAGAAAAGGTGCTCGTGCAGCATGACGAGACCCGGAATCACCGTGTGACCTTCCGCTTCGATCACCGCGGCTCCCGGAGGAGTCCCGACCTCGGAGACCGTGCCCACCGCGGCGATCAGCCCATCTCGGAGCTCGATCGCCATTCCCTGGCGCGCGGGCGCCCCGGTCCCGTCAATCAGCTGCGCACCTCGTATGACGACGTGGTCGGAAGGGACGGATACGAAAGCACGAACCTCAGGGGACAGGAGATCCAACGCCTGAGCCGTAACCCCCACGGGATCGAGCAGACTCGCGACCATGACGATTCCCGAAATCACGACCGACGAAACGGTCGAATCATGCGTCACGACCAACCTCCTGGTGAAGCTGTACTCATCGACCCGCGAGCCGGCTCGATCCAGTCATTGAAGAACGACAACGGGGCTCCCGGCCAAGCCGAGAGCCCCGAGCTGCGACGGCTCACCGTCGCGGATCATACGAAGCGATCAGCCGGGCAACGCCATCGCGAAGTTTCCGCCGTTCGTCGAGATGACGATGTACTGCTTCCCTTCATGCATGTAGGTCATCATCTGATAACGGTTGTCGGCCGGGATCTCGACGCGCGCCAGCTCCTCACCCGACGCCTTGTCCACGGCGAAAATGTGCGGGTTCCGATCGGAGTCATGCCCGGCATAGACCAGCATGTCCGGGGTTGCGAACATCGCAGCCTGCCGGCCAGACCCCGTCCGGGGATCGGGCTGGCCCGCAAGGGCAGGGTGATCCAGGACGTTGCGCGGTGTGTCTCCGATAGGACTCCACCACAGGTGGTCGCCCGTATTCAGATCGATCGCGGTGATCTTGCTGTACGGCGCCTTCCAGAGGGGCAGACCGTCGACCCGTCCGGGCGACGCCGCCGGCCCAGGTACCCAGTCGGTGATCGTCGTACCGGTCGGCTGTTCCGTCAGGTAATCCGCGACACCCCCCTGGTCCTTTTCGGGACCCGGGATGATGATGCGCGCGCTACAACCCTTCTGAGACGGCACGTAGATGATACCCGAGTCGGGGTCGTAGGCCGGCGTACCGTCGATGTTCGTACCCCCGACATCCGCCGGGCACCAGAACGCGGCCCGCTTGCCCAGTGGGTTGTCCCGCTGAAGCGGCGGCAGGAAGAGAGGGCCGATCTGGAAATCCTCGAGCGCTTCGATGGCCTGCTGCCGGAGTTCCGGCGAGAAGTCGATCAGGTCGTCTTCGGTCATGCCCTGCATGTCGTAGGGCGCCGGGCGCGTAGGGAACGGCTGGGTCTCCGAAAGGTGCTCCCCGGGGATGAGCGACCTCGGCACCTCACGTTCCTCGATCGGCCACACCGGCTCGCCGGTCTCCCGATTGAGGACGTACAGGAAGGCCTGCTTGGTCGCCTGCGCCAGGACCGGGGTCTCGACTCCGTCGATCGTGACATCCGCCAGCACGGGGACCTGCGGCGTGTCGTAGTTCCAGATGTCGTGCTTGACGAACTGGAAGTGCCACGCGCGCTCCCCCGTCTCGACATCGAGCGCGATCAGGCTGGTCGAGAAGAGATTGTCGCCGGGCCGGAACCCACCATAGTAGTCCTGCGTGGCACCGTTCGTCGGCACGTAGACGAGTCCGAGATCGGCATCGGCCGAAAGGGGTGCCCAGGACGAAATGTCACCCGTCCACTCCCAGGCATCGTTCTCCCACGTCTCATGACCGAACTCGCCCGGAGCAGGCAGGACATCGAACTTCCAGAGATGTTCACCGGTGCGTGCGTCATATCCCAGAATGTCACCCGGGATGTTCTCGCGGCGCGTCTGATTGTACCCCTGCTCAGCCGAGTTACCGACCACCACGACTCCGTTTACAACCAGAGCGGGCGACGAACTCGTGATGTAGCCCTGCTCGAGTGAAATGCCGTCGGCGGCATTCTCGTACTCGTAGCCGAGACCATGCTCACCCAGAAGATCGACCACGCCGGTCGACGGGAAGCCGGGAATGTCCACCGGCTGGCCGAAGCCTTCGATATGCTCACCCGTGTGAGCGTCCAGCGCGTGGAGGAAGAAAGCCGGCGAGATGAGGTAGATCACATCGCGACCGTCGACATTCGCGTATGCGACACCCTTCCCGTGGTTCTTCCGCATCGAATACTCCCAGCGGAAGGTCTCCGGCTCAGTGTACGTCCAGACCTCTTCTCCGGTCCCCGCATCCGTCGCGACGACAGTTCGATATTCGGAGTGCACGTTGACGAGGAGGCCGTCCACGTAGATCGGGATCGAGCGAGCGTTGACCGAGCCGAGGTGGGAGGCATCGTATTCCCACGCCATTTCGAGATCGGCGAAATTGCCGGGGTTGATCTGGTCCAGACCTGAGTAACGCTGCCCCATCAGGTTTCCGGTGATGACTGGCCAGTCGCCTTCGACGGCTACGCCGTCGGCACGATCCCCCGAGGAGTCTCCTCCACATCCGGCGAGCAGCGCGGCGGTAGCAAGAGTGAGACAGCGGGTCGTTCCGATCCTCATGTTCAAGCCTCTCGGTCACTGGAAACACCGGGTGCGACCCGGCGTCATGACAACCTCTTTCCGGAGGTCAATTCGACGAATTGGTGGATAATGCCGGCCCCTCGTGCATCGCGCCAGACCGGGCCATTGCACGCCGCCTCTTGCCTTGAGCGCGACGCAGAACCAGGCTGCCTGGCATGATTCTTCTTTTCGCGCGGAGGACGACCATGCGACTGTCGGCCATCTCGATGTCCCTGCTTCTCGCAGCCATGGCGTGCTCGAGCCAGACGCAGGACGTCGAAACCCTTCCCGAGGCCCAGGACGACCTGGCAGCCTACCGACCCAACGCGGAACAGGAGGCCGAAGCCATCGCGACACTGCAGGCTCTTTTCGACGCTCTGGAGACAGGAGACGAGGAACTCCTTCGTTCCGTGACCGATCCCTCCGTCGTCATGCACTTTTCCGAGACGCGTGACGGGACGACTACGTTCGGTTCTGCATCCCTGGACGGGCTGGCCGAGAGGATCACATCGAGCGACGTCCCCCTGATCGAGCGGATGTGGGACCCCGTGGTCCTGGTCAATGGTCCGCTCGCTACGATCTGGACTCCGTACGACTTCTACGCCGGGGAGACGTTCAGCCACTGCGGGGTGGATGCCGCGAATCTGCTCGCGGGCCCCGAGGGCTGGCGAATCGTCGCCCTTTCATGGACGCGACTGCAGCCTCCCGCCTGCGACCTGCATCCAGATGGGCCCCCGGCGGGGGAGTAGGGAGGCCACTCGTGGCCCGGCTGAGGCATGGTCTACCCCGGCTCTCGCGCTAACTTGCGGTCCGATCCCTCCAGTCCCTCTCGGTGACGTGATCACGGCATGACGGGAACTCCGAACCACTGGCTGCATGACGTCGCCGTGCACGCGGGCATGACGATCGACTTGCCGCGCCGGCCGGACATCGCAGCGATTCGGCAGGCATGGCCGGACGTCGCCCAGGCCTGCAACCTCGACGACGATCGCTTCACACAGCGGGTCGCCAGCCACTTTCGCATCGGTGTAGCCGACGTCTCAACGTATGACCCGCAGGCCGTCAAGCTGATTCCCGAGCCCGTCGCACGGCGTTACGGGATCCTTCCCCTCTCCGCGACCGGGAGCACGATCGTGGTGGCGACGTCCGATCCGACGCATCGATCGGCTCACAAGGACATCGTCGCTCATTCCAGTCGGCAGCCTGTTTTCCTGATGGCCAGCCCCACCGTGCTCGCACAGGCACTCGAACGGGCGTACGCTCCGGCTCGCGCTCCGAAAAACGCGCTGCAGACACTGGTCGCCCGCGTCGCCGAGAGTGACTTCACGGTGTTTACCAGCGAGGGCGTCGGACGATTCACGAGCCTGGATCTGGAGGACCCGGCAGTCGTCAAGCTGGCTGACGTGATTCTGCATCAGGGCGTGCGCTACCGGGCCACCGAGATCCACATCGAACCGGGAGCAACTCAGGGACGTGTCCGATACCGAATCGACGGAGTGTTGCAGCATGTGGTGGATCTGCCACCGAAAGCGCATGCGCGACTCGTAGCCCGACTCCGTCACCTCGCCTTTGAACAGACGGACTTTGACCCGGAGGACGGATTCCCCGTCTCGGCGGGGCCCGGGCTCGAGCGACGAGCCCATCTTCTGACGAATCCCACGCCCGACGGCGAGCTCGTCTGGATCCACCTCGTCAACCCGTTGTACATCCCCACCCTCGGCGACCTGAACTTCGGGCTGATCGAGAGGGACAAGATCGAGGCGGCCCTGAACAAAGAGGACGGGCTGATCCTGGTCACCGGCCCCGCGCGTTCCGGGACGACGAGCTTCACGTACGCCGCTCTCGAGTCCCTCAGCCACAAGAGTGTCCTGTCACTGGAGGCGCGTCCGGAGATGGTCGTGCCGGGCGTAACGCAAATCCGTTTCGATCCGCTCACCGGACTAAGCTTCGCTGAGACGCTGCAGCAATTGCTCGACCAGAACCCGGACGTGATCCATGCCGGGGAGCTTCGCGATCTGCCCACCGCGAGAATCGCCCTGAGGACGGCGGTCACCGGCCGGAAAGTCCTCGCCACCGTCCACACCGCCGACGCCGTGTCCGGTGTCCGGCGCCTGGTCGACCTCGGCCTCGCTGCCGGCCGGCTGGCGGAATCCCTCCACGCCGTCATTTCGCTGCGACTCGTACGCGCCCTCTGCGAGGAGTGCGCCCGGCCCTTCAACCCGGAGCAGGACGCGAAGTCCCGTGAGGCCAAGCTTGCTGCAGCCCTGGGAGTACGCCCGGTGCGGCGAGCCGTAGGTTGCAAGACGTGCGCGGGCACCGGGTACCTCAATCAGATACCGCTTCCCGAGGTGCTCGTCATTTCTCCGGAGATGCGCGCCGTTCTCGACAAGTCGCCCAACGACATGGAGCTCCTGCGTGCGGCACAAGCCGACGGCATGCGCACGTTCGCCGAGATCGGACTGGCACGGGTCAAGAACGGCGACACGACCGTTGAAGAAATCGAGCGGGTGCTCGCCATTGTACCCACCCGCACCGTGACCCCGGACGAGGTCGGCCCGGTCCTCGTCGTGGACGACAGTGCGCAGGATCGCCTTCTCGTCACAAGCATCCTGAAGGACATGGGATTTCAGGTCATCGAGGCACCGGACGGACGAGCAGCCCAATCGATGATCGAGGACGGCAACGAAAACTTCTCGTTGGTGGTCATGGACCTCTTCATGCCCGAGATGGACGGGCTCGAACTCCTTCGTACCGTCCGACAATCCCTGTCGACCCAGTCCCTGCCGGTTATTGTACTGACAGGATCTTCGAACCCCCGTGACGAGCTGGAAGTGCTGGAGACGGGTGCTGACGATTTCCTTCTCAAGCCCATCGAGGTCGACCGGCTCGAAGCCCGGGTCCGGGCGGTTCTCCGTCGCGCCGGTGTCAGGATCGCCCACGCATCGGAATGATCGCTCCTATCGGCCGAGTCCCTTCCTCAGGGTGTCCCGAGCCATCGTGAAGGAGCGCAGACCCGACAGCGGGTCATACGCCACCAGCATGGCACCACGATAGCCCAATCGATCCGGGCTGCTCCGCGAAAACGCCATCAGGGTTCGCGCCAGGTGCTCCTGAGTCTCGTGACTCCCCGTTTCGAATTCGGGCACGAACAGATCGTTGAGCGTCAGCGGCTGAGGCCGCGCCTCCAGAAGGGCAAGGGTGACGATCGCCACCAGCGTGTTGTGCGGGAAGTTGAAGTGAAGAGCGAGGGGTGAATAGCGAATCTTCTGCGGCTTCTGCGCCTCGAACTCCTCGAGCAGAACGCCCAAATGAGCCGTCAGCATTGCGACGACCTCGTCGTACTCCTCCCGGGAATCCGCCAGCGATGCCGGGAGCGAACCCGTGAAGGCGTAGGGGTCGGCCGCGAGTCCCTGAAGCAGAGCCTGCGTGATGGAAGCCCGCTCGTCGCCATGCTCCCCCGCCTCGAGAGATGACCGGAAGGCCCTCGCCAGCGTCGAGACCGAATTCAGCAACCACGGGTAATCGCCCCGGTTGTCGTTTCGCATCTTCACCGGATCCCGTTCGTACATGAGCCAGAATCCCCACCGAAGATGCGCGCTGAGCACGGATGCGCTGACCTGGGCGAACGCGACCTGACGCTCCCAGTGGAGCTCGCGAACCCGAGAAATCAGGCGATCATATGCCCGCTCCTCGGGATGAAACTGCGACACTGCATAGATGAGGAGGGTTTCTGCATCTGCAACGAAGTGATGTCCACTCCCCTTCGGTCCCTGAAGACGCTCGAGCAGCGATGTCAGCCGGGTCAGAGTGACAGTCGGGTCGGGCGTATCCCATGACCTCATGGCACACAGCGCCAGCAGGTGGAGGAGGTAGTAATCCAGCAGGATCGCTGACGTGGTCTTCGCGTCTTCTCCACTTCCCTGAAGCGTCGGCGCCTGAACGCGCTCGAGAAAGTCGATCATCAGGACGGGAACGATGTCCGACGTGAATTCGTGGGTCTGATGATTCCAGGCGTTGAGGATCTTGAAGCCGTCGTCCCAGCTCCGAGCGTCCAGACGGGACACCAGCGCCCCGACGTCAAAGTTCGTACTGCCTCCGAGGAGGTGATGCCCAGCGAACTGCGAGCGAAGTCGGCGAATCCACTTCGCCGGTGGCCCGGACGACGTCGCGGCCTCGAGGATCCGTCCGCGCTCGTCGGAGTCCAGCACGCGCTCCAGCAACCTCATCAGTTCGACAACGTCGTCGCCGGGGTCGCCGGAAGTCGAGATCGGGGACGAGGACCCCGAGCCGCCCTGCTGCCTAGTGATCTCCGACGTTTCCGAATTCGGGGTGAATCCAGACGCCGGACCAGTCGTCGCGGCTGTCCGACAGGACCTGTTCCACGATCTTGAGCAACTCGTCCCGATCAATGGGTTTCGAAAGTCCGACGTTGGCGCCGTAATCCTCGGCCAGCATGAGCTGGTCACGATTGATACCCGACACCGCGAGGATCGGGATGGTGTCACCGTTCTCGCGAAGCTCTCTGATCAGCCGCAGACCGTTGACGTTGGGCATTCTCAGGTCCGTGATGATCGCACTGACCTGATGCTCCTGCAGGAGAGCGAGCGCCCGTCGCCCATCCTCGGCGGTGACGACCTTGTATCCGGCTCCCTCAAGAAAATTGGTGAGGAGTTCACGACTGCTCTGTTCATCATCGACGACAAGAATCACGCCCATGGTCGTTCGAACGGTTGGAGGGTCATCACTGTGCCTGCGTTCAATATGCGAAAATAGCTCGAAGTCGATCTAGGTCCCGGGTCCAGGTCATCGCCACCATCAGGAGGACCCTCGCTTTCCAGGGACTGAGATTGTCAGCCTGAATGGCTCCAATGTCCAGAAGGTCGATGTTGTTTGCATAGAGTGGCACGATCCGACCCGTCGGAACACGGGACGCCACGACAACGTGCACGCCTTCTGCCCTCACCTTGCGCAGCACTTCGAGAGTCGGCGATGAGACGTGGGCAAGTCCAAGCCCTGCAACCACTACCCCGTCCAGTTCACCTTCTTCGAGCAGGAGCTCGAGCATGCGCCCGTCCGCCCCGGCGTACTCGGAGATGATGACGATCCTTGGCAGTCGAGGGTCGGCAGGAAGGCCGAGCGTCTGCCGCCGCGTGGGCGCGCGATAAAACCGGACGGCCTCGATGTCCGCGACCCCGAGGCTGCCAAAGTCGAGGGTCCGAAACGTTTCGACGTCCAGCGTATTCGTCTTGGTGACCTCACGCGCCGCATTGATCTGACCGTTCATCACCACCATGGTGCCCATTCCGAGCGCCTCCTCCGACACGGCGACACGCACGGCATCCAGCATGTTTCTGGGTCCATCGGTATCGGCCATCGTGGGTGCACGCTGCGCTCCCACGACTACGATTGGCTTCTCGCTGTCGACCGTCAGGTCAAGAAAATATGCGGTCTCCTCCAGCGTGTCGGTGCCGTGCGTCACGACGATTCCGGCAACGTCCGGCTCTGCGAGCAACGCGTTCGCACGGGACGCCAGCTCCAGCCAGATCGCGGGGGTCATGTCTCGGCTATTTACGTTGGCGACCTGTTCCACGGACACCCGGGCCAGCTCCGAGAGACCCTCCACGGCGGCAACGATCTCCTCGCCCGTCAGGGCCGCTCGGAGCGCGCCCGTCGCCTCGTCATACGTACTCGCGATCGTGCCGCCCGTTGCGAGCACTACGACGCGCGGAAGCTCCTGACCACTCAGCGGCCCCGAGAGGCCGAGGGCCAGGGCCAGGACGAAGGCAATCTGCAGAGAAAGACGTCGGGTCATGAGAGATCTACCACTCCGTTGGGCGTGTCGAGCGTTGCGACGAGACGGACATCGTCACCCCGAACGACATCGATGTCGAGACCGAGCGCATCACACACGCCACGAACCCGATCCGCGTCAGGGTGCTCCGCACGCAGCGAGAGAAACGAGCACGAGGCGGCCAGCACCGTTCCGGGGTGTCGCGAATCACCCCAGTCGATGAAGAAGGGGATCACACCCCCGTCGCGGTCCGCCCACGGGTCCGTCATTCGCCAGGTAAGGATCGTGCCGTCGTCGCGTCGTCGGCTTCCCTCCATCGGCTCGCCAAGATCGACCCCGGCCGTTCTGGCCTGATCGAGGAGCCGATCGAGATCGTCGACTGCTTCGCACCACGTGATCAGCCGGGGGGTCTTGAGTCCATCCAGCCCGAACCACCGCGGCCGCTCAGGCTCCGGTTGCGACGGATCGATGCTGACGACCTCCATGTAGCAGCCGGGACCAAGTCCGAGGAGGCGATTTCGAGTCCCGAAACCGGCATGATGACCACCAGCAGACATCACGACGCCAAGCAGATTCTCGACATGACTCACGCCCATTTCGAGGCCGGGCGAGCCGAACACTAGATGATCCATCGAGGATCTCCGTCCTGTATGATGTCTATGTCCGTCAGCGGTTCCGAGCTGGCGATCGCACCGACGTAACCCCGTTCCGGATGGATGCGAAGCAGACGAGCTGCAGCTCGCTCACGATCCACGTCCAGCTCCCGGTGCACCTCCGGCGCATCAGCCTGGCCGTGCATCAGTCGAAGACCTGCTCCATGTCTCTTCGCGAGCGCTTCCTTATCCGTCCAGAGCTCCATGAAGGCCACCTCCAGCGCGTCACCATCGAGAGTCTTGAGCGAAGAGGCTTCCTCCGTTCCGAACCATCGTTCCGCGATTGCCATCGCCCTGCCGACAGAGCGGAGCCGCTCGATATCAAGGCCGAGACTGGAACACCGTCCCACGGCGATCGCGTACAGATGACCCGAGTGCCCGGCGGAGAAGGCATGCGTTCTCGCTCCCGGCGTGCCCGGGAGGAGAACCGGTTTACCCCCGGGAGCCGTGACGACGCCGACGTCGGCCGGAGAGCACGCGAGATAACGCGCGAGGACGAGCCGCAGAATGATGCGTCGCGCCCGCAGCCTCTGACCCGCCTCCGGATCGAGAAAGGCGGACGCACGCCGTTCATCCTCCAGCGACATGAGCCCTTCCGCTACCGGATCCGGCCGACGGCCAAGCTCCAGAAAGGAGGCTGCTCTCGTGTCGACCAGCCAGACGTGGGGGATGGCAGGTGATATGTCGTACGACACGATGCTCCCGAGCGTCGTCGTCACACCGGTGCCCCTGCGTTGCCTGACCGTTCCCGGATTCGTCAGCTCCCCGCCCGCACGCGAACGGCGAAAGACGGCACTTCATAGATCCTGAGCCCGTCGACCCACTGGGTGCCGAACACTTCGACCGTCACCGATTCCCCCTCCACGATTTCGACCTTCAGCGCCTCGACCTCGGTTACGACCTCGTCGCGTTTGGGCACGACCTGGCCCCGGTACTTCCACGCGAGAGGGAAGCCAACGATCGGGTGCTCCCACACCGGATTCTCGATGCCTTCGAGCCATCCCTTCATGTGGACCAATGCCCGTGCCGACTGGATCAGCGCTTCGAGTCCGAGAGAGCCGGGCTGGACCGGGTCTTCGTAGAAATGGGCCTTGAAGTACCACGCGTCATAGTGGATCTGCTGCCACGTCCTTATACGTCCCAGTCCCGCTTCACCGCCATCGTCCCAGAAGCCGGTGACCTTGTCGAGCATGCGCATCGCGCCGCTCTCCATTCCCGGCAGGTGTGCGAGTTCCCCACCCGCCTCGAGGAGGGATACCTCCGGCACCGGTGAGACTGCGTCACGACGCGCGCGCATCTCCTCCGTCATCGGGAGCCCCCGCTGGTCCTCGAGAATCTGCGGGCTGAAGAAGCCGAAGTCCGTCTCGAGCGTCATGACCAGTCCATCGTCGTTCTCACACGTGACTTCGAAGAAGACGATGGAGGTCCCACCAGCCTTCGCGAATCGGGTGAGTTGGGTGGTGAGTCTGAGCGTTCCCATGTCCGGCGTGATCGGCCGGTGAAGAATGCAGTTCTCACCATCGAGATTCCGGAAGGCAACGTCCCCCTCGGTGTCGGCGAAGAAGTTGCAGTAGGACGCAAACCAGCCGCATGGCTGCAACAGCGCCTCGACGATGACAGCGAACGGCATGTGTCCCTGCCCCTCGTCGAAATACCACGCGTCAGGCTCGACCTCGAACGTCGACACCAGAGTTCCCTCGTTGGGCGCGGAACCCGGCGCCACGTCGACCGAGACCACACTCGAGACGAAATGGTACGGCGGTCCGGGGAGACGCGGACACTTTGTCGGACCATCGTACTTCGTGAACATCTTCCCGAAGGCGTCGCTCGGTCGTCCCCACGCACATGACAGCATCGCTTCGTAGTCACCACGAACGTCCGAACCCGCCGGTCCAACGAAACGGATCGGGTCGTCCTTGAGGAACTCCTGCTTCGTTGTCAGCGGGAAGTCCGGGACCAGCCTCAGGCCGAAGCGTCGGCACTGGAAGACCTTGAAGTCGTCACTCTTGCACAGGAGGGCCGCATACACCTCCGGGATCGGACCGTCGACGACGTCCTCGATGAAGATCTCGTATTCGAGCGTGTGGGGCCGATCCGGAATGACCTGGCCGCGGCACAGAAAGCGAGCCAACTCCCCGGGTACGGGCTCGAACCGCCAACCGTCGCGCGGGATCGTGAAGCCCATCGCCGCCATCGCGAACGAAAGCGCCTGGGTGGCCGCATCGGCCATGAGCGTGCCCGGCATGCACGGATCGTTCTTGAAGTGTCCCTCATAGAACCACGCATCGACCGGGACCTGCGCCTCCGCACGGAGATACCCGCGCCCCCAGGGTCCCCCGTCAGGACTCCACTCCGGAACATGGTCGATCAGGCTCAGGCGACCACCCGGGGTGTTGGGTGTACGCGTATGAGGGCTCGCCATCTCGAAGCCTTCGCCGAAGCACGCGAACGCATCGCCCGCGACCCACGCCTGCACCTCTTCCGCCGAGAAGCTCGACTTTCTGCTCACCTGCGGCATGGGATCCAGCACGGCGTCGGGATCGGGCTCGTCGTCCTGGGCATTCCAGAGCACGCCCCCGGATCCCGCCAGTTCCTCGTCGGTGAAGAATCCGGCCTGTCCGTTGCGAACCGAAATCAGGAGCCGGTCTCCGATATAGCAGTCGTAATGGAAGAAAAAGAGTCGGACATCTCCCGTCTTCGCATGTCCGTCCACGTAGATGTCATACGTCAGCGTGTCACCCGGCGCCGGCAGATCTCCATGGAACGTGAGGTCACAGCCGAGAAGTCGGTACACGCGGTCAGACTGATTGAGGAAGTCCGCGCCGAGCCACGAGATCAGTAGCAGGTCGGCCTGCCCGGACTCGATTACGACGCCCGGAGCCATGCGACCCGTGTGGAGATACCAGGCGTCGTGCTGAACGTCCGTCTCGGTGACGACCCGGCCCTTCTTCATCGTGCCCGGCTCGCCCTCGATCATCAGCGCTCGGTCGGCGAACAGGAGCGGCGGCTCTGGCATGCGGACCTGACGCTCGTACCCGTCCTGCTTCTCGAAGAGTTCGCCGAAGATTTCGGAAATCGCTCCACCGGCATGGACCTCGAGCTGCTCGCGCGTCAGAAACACCGTTTCGGGCATCTCGTCGCGGTTGATCGGTGGATGCGTCGGAATGACCGGGGACGGGGGCCCGGACGGCTTCTTCCCGGATGGTCGCTCCGGCGCTGACGCAGTCGAGGGTTCCGGCGACTCGACGCGTGTCGTTGGCGCCGGCGTTGGCCGCCGAGGCGTCGGTGCCACGGGGATCGCGGGAACCGAACGGCCCGCGGGCGAGACCGGCTTCGCAGAGGCTGGAGCAGGATCCGCAGGCGGCACAGCGGCACGCTGCGACGGTCCACCGTTCGCAGACGGTGCTACGACCACTCGGACATCTGGCGTGCGCTCCGGTAGCGGAGACGGCGCCGGAGCCGGCGCCGTGGACCCCTGCCGGGTCGTGAGGCCCAGGCCCATGGCCAGAAAAGCCTCGTGCGTTTCCTTCTGCTCTCGAAGGAAATCCGCGTGAGCCTGAGCCACTGATCGGAACAAGTCGAGCGCCGGATCCGAGCCGTTCGCGGGGGGTGCGACCACGGGGACTGAACCTGGGGCACCGGTGTCCAATCGCGGGACGACATCAGTCACAGGCGCTGCAGGCACCGGCGTACTCCGGCGAGCGCTCGCCCGGTCGAAGTGACGACCCGCGTCGTAGGCAAAGCCTTCGCCTGGAGGCGGGGCCATGACCTGCCCGTCGCGGCCCGATGGGAATGCGTGAACTGGGGTCGAATCGTCCATAGCCTCAATCGTTCTGGTACGGGGGACAGACGGCGCGAACGAGTCTGGCCACACGACATCGGGGGAATGCGACGGGAGTCGGAGGAGTGCTCCATCCGGCTCGGCCAGGGGCTCACCACCTGCGCGCAGGCCGCTGATCCGGGAGAGAAATTGCGAGAGGTCCATCGGGACGCCGGCCGCCCACAATCGGGCGACTGAACGTGCCAGAGCTTCAAGTCCAGCCCCTTCATGCGGATCGAGGGCAACCACCAGGTGAGGGCGATCCCCGAGAATCCGACCGATCGCATTGGTGAGAATGGCTCGGGGGCCATGTTCGACGAAGACACGTACGCCATCCTCGTAGGCCGCCTCGAGCGTCTTCGGGAAGTCCACCGGGTCGATCGCCTGCCGCGTGATCGCCTCCGCGGCCGCCTCGCGGGTCGGAACGTACGAACGGTTCCACGCGTTCGTGTAGAACCGAATATCGGGAACGTCCGAGGTGTCCCGAAGATGGATGTCATGCCAGCGCTTCTCGAAGGGGGCCAGCGGCGCACAGTGCACGACCATGTCGAGACCGAGATCGATCGCCCGGCCCCGGCCAACCTTTTCGACAACCCGCTCACATCCGGCGGCATCACCGCCGATGACGACGTCCTCGTAGTGATGGATGACCGTGATGTACACACGGTCCTCCCCCTGCATCGCGTCTTCGATTGCCTGAATCGGAGCAGCGACGCGGTAGTTTCGCCAATCAGGCAGTTCACCTTGCGGTAACGACCAGTACTCGGCCGCCGACCGGCACTCGGCGGTCAGCTGGTTGACGTACATCTCCGAATCATCGATCTGCGCCAGCATGTCGTCGAGGTCGTTCCAGACGCCGAACGCCATCAGCGAGTTGGTTTCACCCGAGGACAGTCCGATGGCCGCCTGCGGCTTCATGCCGAGGACGTTCCGCGTGAACTCGGTATGCGCCTGACACACGAAGGACGAACCCGTCAGTTGCGTGGCCGGCGAGAACCCGCTGATCTCCGCCCCATACAGATCGGCGGCCAACTTCGGCGTGCCGGCGAAACGCTCGGTCAGGTTATGACCGATCTCCGGAAAGGCCATGAGCAGGTCACGCCCGGCTCCTGGGTACGCCGCAGCAGCCCCTGTATAACAGAACGCCACCTCACCCTCGTGGCTTCCCGAACCGAAGAAGATCCCGGGCGCGTGAGGCTCCCGTCCCGAAGCCAACTCCGCTGCCGCATGCGAGGCGAGACGCCGAAGCTCCTCGTCCGTTCGCGCGATCAGAGCGACCCGAACGGATCCCGCGTGCGTTTCCTGTCCCGACGTGACAAGGGACGCCAGGGCCGTGAGCGAATCGGCCGCGTGAAACCGCGCCACGGGGACATCGATCGGACTCACAGCGTCCGAGGTCAGGCTGGGAGCCCGGAGCGTTACATCGGCTTCGAGGCCGAGGAAGGAGCACACTGAAACCCGGGTGTGGACACTTTCTCGAGCTCGGGGCGCCGGCCAGGCACCCTCACGGTCGATCGTGACGCCCAACTGAGCCATGATGGCTCCCGCTGCCACATGGAGAAGGCCGGACGCACCGTGAGCATGGCCGAAACGTGCGGTGACCTCGGACTCACCCTCCTCCGGGACCAGGGCAAGCCGTACCGATCCCGCCGCGGACTCGTCCACCCCTTCCACGATCGAGGCAAAAACCGGATACCCCTTCTCGATCGCGTCTCTCTCCCGCATGACGATCAGGCCGACCGCCGCATCGCCCACGCGCTGACGGTCCTTCGGGAGTACTCGATCAGCTGCATTCCGGTGAGCGGACTCGTGCGAGAAGTCCGACGCGCCCACCAGCGCGTAATCGATCTCGCCCGCCTGAAGAGCGCGTGTCGCGAGCTTGAGCGCGTCTACGCCAGAGAGCTCTTCGGACGCCACAGTGAAGCCCGGCGCGCGCCAGTCCTGTTGGGCGTGCACCCGGTTGGCCGGAATGTTCGGCATACACCCAATCACGCCAGCAGCGGTGAGGTGACGCGCAGAGCGCGGATTCGCCTCTCTCCATCCGACCATATCAGCGCCGTCATCCAGAAGCTCCCGGAGTCGAACACGGAGTCCGTGGCGAGAGGCCTGGGGGTCGACGCACATCCCGATGTACACGCCCGTACGGTCCGGATTCAGACCTCCAACCTGCTGGAGCGCCTCCTCGACCACCGCCAGAATGGACGTCTGCTGCGCCAGGCTTTCCTGAAGGTCGTGTGGCGGAAATCCGAGCTTCTGCATCGAAAGCACGATCTCCGATGATTTCGTCCCGGTCCCGTCCCTGGGCCCGACCAGGCGACGAACGAAATCCGGGAGACCCACCGTCTGACCCGCGATCACGCCCATCCCGGCGATCGCGATCGGCTCGCGCTGGTCCGCCGACCGCTCATGCCTCGTCGCTCCAGAGGTCTTCGCGGACCCGGTCGCCGAGGTGTCCTCGTCGACCCACTCCTCGACGATCAGATGCGCGTTGTTGCCCCCGAATCCAAAGTTCGAGATCGCGGCACGCCGCGGGCCATCACACGTCCACGGTTCTGCCTCGGTAAGAAGCCGAAAGCCATGGCGATCGATTGCGTCCAGAGGCTCGTCGCATGGAGTCGGCGGCAGAATCCGTGCGTCGAATGCACTCAGCACCTTCAACAGACTCGCCACGCCGGAGGCCGTGATCGGGTGTCCGATGTTGGCTTTCAGGGACCCGATCGCAGGCTTTGGAGAATCTCCCCAGACCTGAGCAAGCGACTCGAGCTCGACCGTGTCTCCGCGCGGTGTACCCGTCGCGTGACACTCGATGAAGTGGATGTCCGCCGGGGTCAGACCTGCCTTCTGATATGCGGCGTTCATGGCGCGGACTTGACCGTCCGTGGAGGGAGCGAGGAACCCGCTCTGACGACCATCGTTCGAGAGTCCAACCCCCCGGATCACGCCGAAAATACGGTCTCCATCAGCGCGGGCGTCCTCCAGACGCCGAAGCGCGACAAGCCCAGCACCCTCCGCCGGGAGCAGACCGTCCGCACCCTTGTGCAGAGGCCTCGAGCGACCGGTCGGGCTGAGCGCCTGCAGCGCAGTGAAGCCGAGATGGATGAACAGAGGATCCGCGCGGGCTACGCCTCCCGCGAGCATGAGATCAGACTCGCGATCCTGAAGACGGCGGCATGCAATTTCCAGCGCATACAGAGACGACGCGCACGCCGCATCGAGGGCAAAAACATCCCCATCCAGACCGAACGCATGCGCGACCAGGTGGGCGGGTCCGCCCGAGGAGAAGCGATTTCGCGGGTCCGACGATCGACCTGCCTGATCCCGACGAGGCGCATGCTCCCCGGTCTCGAGCCAATGGTCCTGGACGAACCGTGTGTGCTCGACCGTCGGGTACGAGAGATTGCCGACGACGAAGCCCGTCCGGGCCGGCGCCTGCTCGACCCCAGCCTCTTCGAGCGCGAGACGGGTACAGTGAAGGAGCCACTGCGTCAGTGGGTCCAGTCGCTCGACTTCGGGGATCCGGTCTGCGAAGTACGCTGCGTCAAAGACATCCTCAAAGCCCGAGACGTATCCGCCTCGATTGCTTACCACATACTCCTGCGACGGGCCCGGCGCACGCTCATGAATGAGGCGACGGGAGTCCAGACCCCATGCGCCGCTCGGCGCCTCGTCGATGAGGATCCGCGCATTCCGGACCGCGTCGAACAGCGCGGCCGGATTCAGCGCCCCGGGGAGCACGCATGCGCGACCGACGATCGCGATCGGCTCGAAGCTACCGCTCATCTCGGACTCCAATCGCTTCGATCAGGCACCGTGGGCGTCAAACTGAACCTCGCGCAACTCCGCCACGAGGTCGCCCTCCTCGGTTGCAAGAATGAAGTCGAAGAGCGTCCCCCGCTCCGTCCTGCGAGCTCGGAACGCGGAGCGCATCCGCTCCGGGAATGCTTCGAGACTGTGCACGACCATCTGACCCATGCTCGCGAGACGCTGCATGGCACCCGCCTTCTGGTGGGTCCAAAGCTCCGCCAGCTGCAGCAGACCCTCGAAAGCCGCCGGGTCAAAGCCTCTTGCGAAGCCCTTCATGGGCCAGCCCAGACTCGCCGCACTCCGAAGTAGCGCCATGCCCCCCTCTTCAGACACACCCTCGAGGTCGAGAATGGCTCGCCGCTCTCTCGCCGTTCCAAGCACGGTGTCGTAGGCCGCGGCAGCCTCGAACGGCCACGGCTCGAGCCCCGCCGACGGCACGGCAGGTGGTGCCCCTGCACCATTCTCCGAATACCGAACCGTGGTCTCGTGATGAACGGCGCCTGCCCCGTCGCGGAAGACGAGGCGATAGCTCGGGATCGCGCCCTCGATCGGCTCTACATCAACTGAGTGAGCGCCCCCGACGAGTTCCTGCCCGGGCATCGAGATGACGAAGTCCTCGAGGTACGTGCGCATCGTTCGAACCGGCTTGAGCGCCTCACCCATCCGCAGCGCGAAGCTCGCCACATGCGAAGAGCCGATCGCTTCGTCGTCCGGCTCGCCTCCACCGAGCAGGAAGCTCTGCGTTGTCGCCGGGAACGACGGGGCCGCCAGCACGACACGCTCGACACCCTCGCCCAGAAGTTCGAGTTCGGTCACGAAGAAATCTGCCCCGGCTTCCACCCCGAGCAGCGCGATACCCTGCTTCTCGAAGTGGGCCGCGAGTCCGGCATCTACCATGCCCCCGGCCCAGGGACCCCAATTGTAAGAACGAACTCGGCACCAATCGCCACGGCGAGCGGACTCGCTCGACGCGACCTTGTTGAGAACCTCGTTGGCCGCCGAATAGGCGGCCTGACCGGCGTTGCCGGCACGCGCGGCAATCGACGAAAAGAGCGCGATCACCTGCAGCGGATCTTCCTTGGTTGCCTCGAGCAGTACGGAGAGACCTCCGACCTTGGGCCCGAAGACGTCCGCGACCCGATCGGGCGTCATGTCGGCCAGCGCCTTGTCGCGAAGCACCCCCGCACCATGCACAATGCCGTCGACCGAGCCCCACGTTTCACGAACATGGTCGAGTGCAGAGGAAACCTCATCGAGATTCGTCACATCCGCGCTGATGTACATCGCATCGATCCCACGGGAATCCAGATCGGCAAGCGACATCCGGACTTCGGCGCTCGCGGCAAGTGACTGAGCCTGTTGCTGCATTCCGACAAAGTCCACGGACTCGCCCCGGGCTTTGGCGGCTGATGCGAGTGCTCCCGTGATCGCGACGACATCGGTCGAGAGTGGCACACCCTCCGGCCATTCCGCGAGCTTCGAACGTCCAAGGAGAGCGAGCTTCACCTTCCACGCCTCTGCCAGCCTGGCGACCGAACTCGCGGTGACCCCTCGGGCGCCGCCCGACACGACCACGACAGAGCCGGGCTCGAGCGCCGGCTGGCGATCACTGTCCGTCCGAAGGGGCTCGATCTGTACCACCGAACGAGTGCCGTCGGCTCCAAGTCCCACCTCCAGAGCCGGACCACCAAGGAAGAGTTCGTCGAGAATGGAATCCGCTGCGGAATCGGGATCAGCAACGTCGATGGCTTTCAGCGATGCACCCGGCCACTCGCGCGCAGCGGTCTTGACCACCCCGGCGAGGCCTGCAGTCCAAACCCCGTCTCCCGGATCTCCTCCAAGGCCGAAATGTCCACCCGTCGCCTGCACGGTCACGAACATCCGCTCTTCAGGCTTCGGGTGTTGTGCGACGATGCGAGCAGCCTGAATGGCCGATTGGTGGACCAAAAGCGCTCCGTCCGGACCGGCGGAAACGCCTGCCATCCCTGCCAGACAGATGACAGCCGATGCGGAGACTGGAAGCTCATCCACCACCGTTGCAGACAGACCACGAGCGACAAGACCCGCCGCGAGCGCTTCAGCGAGGGCAGGACTCTCGTTCGTGATGAGGACCTGACGCCCTTTGGCGAGCGCCGAAAGAGCGAACCCGGGGCGTTGCTCAGTAGCGACCACCGGAACGAATGCCGTGATTTTCGTCGGATCCAGAACTGTATTCGTGTCGAGAACGACGTCCGCCGAAGCCGTGGCCTCCGTTGCTACCGTCTCGGCAGGAGAGACGCTGACTGGCGCAGACGCCCGCACGACGTCAGGGGGAGCAGCATTCCCCGACAGCTTGTCCGCCACATCCCGCAACGTGCGCAGAGACGCCAGCTCCGCCGGCGCAATCTCCGGAAGCCCCGGAAGACGCTCCTGCAGCTCCGACAGAATCTCCACCTGCTTGATCGAGTCGATCCCCAGACCCGCTTCCATCTCCATGTCCAGATCCAGCATCTCGACCGGATAACCCGTCTTCTCCGCCACGACCTCGAGCGCGAGTGCCGTCACGTCGACCGCCGACGCTCCGGATGTCGCTGCCGCCGGCTGCGTCGGAGCGGGCTGGGCCACCGGCGCAGCGGCCGCAGCAGCACCAGCCGGTAGTCCCGTAGACAGCTTGTCCGCCACATCCCGCAACGTGCGCAGAGACGCCAGCTCCGCCGGCGCAATCTCCGGAAGCCCCGGAAGACGCTCCTGCAGCTCCGACAGAATCTCCACCTGCTTGATCGAGTCGATCCCCAGACCCGCTTCCATCTCCATGTCCAGATCCAGCATCTCGACCGGATAACCCGTCTTCTCCGCCACGACCTCGAGCGCGAGTGCCGTCACGTCGACCGCCGACGCTCCGGATGTCGCTGCCGCCGGCTGCGTCGGAGCGGGCTGGGCCACCGGCGCAGCGGCCGCAGCAGCACCAGCCGGTAGTCCCGTAGACAGCTTGTCCGCCACATCCC